>CAZOHJ010000027.1:0-34961 GCA_964579875.1 uncultured Lachnospiraceae bacterium
GCTCGGTTGCTTTGTTTATTGTGACGAATGATTTTCTACAACTGTCAAACTTCCGGTATTCTGCTTACATATAATACATCATATTTCCGGTTTTGTCAAGTCCGGTGTTATTTAATATGCGGACATATTTCAGTAATTCCTATTTTTTCCTCATTTGGCTTGTTGACAAAATCAGGCGAATATGTTATAATATATGATAGTATAAATTTATTATGGAGGAACACACAATGGGATTGAAAAAACAATTAATTGGTATTATCACGTCAGCGGCCATTTTGTCTTCGATGTCTCCGGCAGACGTTATCGCCTATGATGAAACGGCTGAAAAAATGTCTGAGGATGCGTGCTCTGAGATTATCCGCCGGAATGGCAAATCACTGTTTGATATTGATGACATTGTATTGCTTTCGGCAGACTGTTTTGAAGAATCCGGAGTGAATGATGCTTTGGGCATTACAGAGGAAAGCATCGGTATAGCGGAGGATTCCGCGGAAATTGTTGAGCAGGGGTCATACGGCGATAATATAACATACGCCTTGGATGCGGACGGCGTACTCACGTTTACCGGCACGGGCGAAATGTCGGACTTTACGAACTCAACGCTCTCGCAAAATCCGTTTTACAAAAAAGAGGGTATAACAAAAATTATTGTGGGAAACGGCATAACCGCGATAGGTCAATATGATTTTTTGTCATGTCCGGACACGGAGACCGTAATCATAAGCGATACGGTAACAAGCATTCACTCAGGCGCGTTCAGAAACAACAAGAGCCTTACAAGCGTTTCGCTCGGCGAGGGCATACAAACCATTCTGTCTTACGGGTTTGATCTTTGCTCCGCGCTTACGGATGTTTATTACGCCGGCTCACCGTCCCAATGGGCGAAGGTGTCTATCGAAACAAAGAACGATCCGCTGCTTGCGGCAACGGTCATCTGCGCAAAGGAGGATGTGATTCTTCCGTGCGGCGATAATCTGACATGGTCGTTCGATGCGGGAACGGGAACGCTCACAATAACCGGCGAGGGCGAAATGTACGGCTGGAGCGCCGATGACGCGGAAAGCATACCGTGGATTGAAATCGCCGGCAATATTAAGAACGTTGTAATTGACGACGGAGTTACATCCATAGGAGACAACGCATTTTCCCTGCTCGGGTACGGAATAGAGACCTTTACGATCGGCAGCGGAGTAAAAACCATAGGCGAACAGGCGCTGCCCGCGTGGTACTGTCTCATTGACGTTACATATAACGGAATGAGAGATGAATGGGCGTCGATAAACATAGCCGACAGCAACTGTATCGAGTACCGAGAGGTGCGCTGCGCGGACGACGAGACGGAACCGGAGCCGACCGCGGATCCGGATATTGATCCGGCAAAGTGCGGCGCCGCGCTTGAATGGACGCTCGCCGACGGTGCGCTTACGATAACTGGCGAGGGAGCGATGTACAACCTTGCCCCAAACGGCGGAACAATGCCGTGGAACGGAAGCGCGGAACAAATCACGGATATAGTTATCGGGGACGGCGTTACGGCGATAGGCTCATACGCGTTCGCGGACTGCGTTGATCTTGTAAATGTTACAATTCCTCAATCGGTTAAAAAAATAGGCGCGGGCGCGTTCGGAAACAATAACGTCATAGAAAAACTCTCATGTTACGACAGGGAGTGGTTTGAAGGCATAGAAATAGAATCCGGCAACCTGCGGCTCACATTTGCCGACGAAATCGATTACGAGATTCCCGCATCTGAGGAAATACAGATAATAAGCGTCTGCACGGCGGAGGATCTCGATAAAATAAGAGACGGTATTATGAGAAGACCGGATTATTGCGATAACAAGAAATTCACGCTTGAGAACGATATAGACCTCGAAGGCGCGGCGTTTGAGCCGATCGGAGCGTACGTTATGCCGGATACCGGCGAAAGCGACTGCGTTTTTAACGCGGAATTTGACGGAAACGGACACACCGTAAGCAATTTCATAATAAGACCGGATTCGGACAGCTATTCAAACGGCTTTTTCGCCGCTGTCAATGACGGCGGAAGCATAAAAAATCTTACTTTGGATAATGTTGTTTCCGGCGGCAGACTGATTGACGGCGGATGGTCGGGCATTGTCGCGGGCGCTATGTACAGCAGCGGCGCCGACGCCGCAGAGCCGTCGATAGAGAACTGCGCCGTGCAAAATTCGCTGCTTGCGGAAAGCTCCGGGAGCGTATGCTTTGCCGGAGGAATCGTGGGGAGAATGCTCAGCGGATCCGTTGACGGCTGCACTGTCGGGAATGTGACGGTTGAAACCGAATCGGGCAGTTACTCGTATGTCGGCGGAATCGCGGGTCATCTTTATTGCGGAACCGTGTCCGGCTGCGAATCCGGAGCGGTTATAGAAAACGATACATACCTGTACGCCGGCAGCATCGCCGGATGTATGGGCGCAGCAGGACTGCCGGGCGAATACGCGGTTATAGACGGCTGCACAGTCTCCTCCGAAGCAAGGGTAAGCTACAACTCAGCCATGAGCTCCGCCACTGTCGGAATAGGCGGTATTGCGGGATTTATATCTTCGGGCATAGTTATGAACAGCGTTTCGTCCGCTTCAATCTGTGCGGACTGTGCCGGTAAGATATTTGCCGGAGGCATTGCGGGCTATTCGCCGTACTTGATAAGCGGGTGCGCTTCGTCCGCTGTGATAGAGGTCAAGTCGGAAGCGCTCGCGGCTGTCGGCGGTATCGCCGGCCGCAGCGAAGGAAGCGTCTCCGGCTGCGAAACGGCAAACGCGAATATTCGCGGACTGTCCGTATCAAAGTCCTCTGTGCTAAGAGTCGGCGGTATCGCCGGAGATCTTACATCATTTACCGGAGATATTACGGACTGTAAGGTTCATGACGGCTCCGTTTACGCGTCCTCGGAATATTGGCAGACGCAGACGGGCGGCATAGTCGCGGCCTGCTTCGGAAGAGCGACAGGATGCGATGTATACAACACCTCCATTGAGGGAAGCAGCGGAACAACCGGGTTGATCGGCGGAATTTCGGCTGTTCTGGGCGCGTCCGACCAAAAAGCGGACAACGGAATCCCCGCCTACAGTGATATTCGTATTGAAGACTGCACATATAAGAGCGAGGGCGCCGAGATGAACCTGTACAGCAAGGGTATAGGAGTTGCCGGCGGAATTTCAGGGCTTGTATATGCTCCGGCTCCGGTACGCGGCTGCTGTGCGTCCTTTGACAATAATGTAACAACGTCAACGGATAATCAGAACGTAATCTTCGGCGGTATAGTCGGACGGTCATACACAACCGAGATAGAGCATTGTATCACAGACGGCTCGGTTTCAATAGGCGATGCGACCTCTGTGGGCGGAATACTCGGTTCCGTATCGGCATATGTCCCGTATGTTGCAAACGCCGATGGAGTATATGAAAAGGCCGACGCCGCCATGTCGGTTAACGAATGTCTTTCCGAGCTTGATATCAATGCCACCGGCGTTGAAATAAGGGTAGGCGGAATCGTGGGCTATCTTAACGGTCAGCTCGAAGGCAAGGAGCTTCCGGCTCCCGTTGTAACGAACAGCGCCGCATTGGGCGATATTTCATTCCAGTCATCCGATAAAACCTACTCGTTTGTCGGCGGAGCGATAGGATATATTATTGACAGCAAGGTAACCGATTGCTATGCCGGGGGCAGCATACATGAAACGGGCGTTTATGTTTGCGATATTACAGACGAGGCGGAGAGAACCGGCGTTGATATAGGCGGCTTCGCCGGCAGTCTTAAGGAATACCAGACAACAGCCGGCTATCCTGTCACAGAAGCGACAAACTGCTTTGCAAGAGAAGTTATCTCGGTCGATACCAATGATGATTCCGACATAATACTAACGGGCGGCTTTGCGAGCACAAAGAGAGACAACTCCGTCACAGACAATCCCTTATCGCCCGTACTGACAAGCTGCTATTATTACAGTGACATAGCGGATAACAGTATAGGCGTCAAGCTCAAAGACGAGCAATTGCCCGATAAAAGCACATACAGCGGCTTTGATTTCGCGACAAGGTGGTATATGTCCGATAACGGCGCTCAGCTCAGGCTTGAGCGAGCGGACGTATGCGGCGCGGTGTATATGTATGATAATAATATAGTATCGGGAATCGAATCGGTAACGCTGTCAAAGCCTTCGGAAATCAACATGATATATATCGAGCTGACAACCATAATCGGAGGCAAAGAATACGGGTCAAGGACAATAGAACTGCCTGTTGAGGCGACTGACGAGCGCACACTGTTCAGCACGATAGATTGCAATATCGAGTTCGATGCATATGAGCAGATAACAAACGTGTACACGAATTTGACGGTGCCATCGGAGCCTTGCGTGAAGATTACGGCATACTATGATGACGCCGGTGCGCTTATCGATCTTGAAATAGAGGAAACCACAACCGACAAAGCCTTGCCGCAGACTTCTGAGAACGGAATAAAGGTGATGTATTGGAACAGCTTAGATGGCATGAAGCCGGTAAAATAAAATCGGTTAGGGCGTATGCGCCGAACATTTGAATAATAAAAAAGCAGGATTATGCAATTTCCTGCTTTTTTATATTATTCTGCTGTATCCGCATCGGACGGCTCCGGCTCGTATTCAGCCGTTTTTTCCGGTTCGATTGCTTCCGGCGGTTCCTCCGGTTCTTCCGATTCCTCCGGAGCTTCGGGTTCGGACGGCTCCTGTGATTTCTCCGGGGCTTCCGGATTTTCGGGTTCATTCGCTTCGTCCGTCTCGCCGCCGCCGTTCGGTACTTCCGTTTTCTGCGGCTCTTCCGTTGGATCCGTCACAGCGTCACCGGCATCTTGCTCCGGCTCTTCGGTATCGTCCGGCTGCGTTGGGGGAGCTACCGTTGGGGTTTCTTCATCTCCGAGCCGCTCCGACTCCGCATCGGTATTCTCTGCGCCGGGCTGCGTACCGCCCGAGGCTTCCGTTTTACTCTCACTATTATCGCCGTCGTCGCTCTCTTGGTCGGTTGAGCTTATGCCTACTACCACATCGCCGTCATCGTCAAGCAGCTTTGAACTGATTACGATGGTTTCGGTTGCGCCGTCGCCATAGTCACCGTCAAGCTGCGCCCTCCATGCATCGCAATATCGCCCGAGTACTTCCTTATCGGTAGTCCAGACGTCAAAGCATTGAGCGTCCGTGCGCGTCTTAGCTGAACCGAACACGCAGCTTCCCAGCATAAACGGTACAGAACGACTGCCGCAGTAAACGCGGACGGACATGAGATTTTCACAGCCGTCAAAGCAATTGTCGCCGATAGACTCCACCGAGAACGGCAGCATAATATCTCTGATTTTCGCGCAGTTCCTAAACGCCCTATTGCCTATTTTCGTAACGCCGCTGAACAAGTCGGTATTAAAGCCGTTTACCTTTACGAGCATAACGCAGTCCTCAAACGCGCTGTCGCCGACCTCGCGCAGAGCCTCTACGGAAGTAGTATTGATACTGACAGACGTAAGGGACGTGCAGCCCTTGAACGCGTTCTCCGGTATTACTTCCGCGTTTGCGCCCCATTCGAGACTGTAAAGTCCTGTGCAGTTTTCACAGACTCCGACGCCGACGCTTGTTACTCCGGTGTTAAATGTAATCGACTTTAATTCGGGGCAGTCCCTGAATGCGTAATCGCCTATTTTCACATCGGTGCTTGAGGCTATTCCCTGAATGGTCTTGAATTTTACGGACTGCAAAGCCGCCTTGCCCTCCAGCAGTCTTGCGGGAATTTCCGCAACCGTTCTGTTAAGCACAACAGACCGTATATTATCGCAGTCTTCAAAGGCGTTGGACATTATTGCCGTCACCTTCTTGTCTATCATTGTAAAGTCGGTCAGGTTAGGTCCTACCTTTACAAGAGTATATATGTTGTCACCATCAAGCGAATATAAGCCGCCCGCCTGACCCGTCCGGTATTCTCCGGCCGTGCTCTGAGTATAAAAATATTTTGCCAGCGCCGAATCGTTCCCTATGGTTGTAAAGACCGTTTTATAAATCTTGTTCCCGGCAAGCAGCGCGTCCGCGCTTTCTCCGTTATAGCTTGTCGTATCACCGGCAAACGCGAGCATTATATTGGCGTCATCCTCCGCAAAGTCATCGTCAAGGCTTACCAGATCCGAGCCGATAAGGAAGCTGTTGAGCCGAGCGCAGTCCGCAAACGCTCCCGCCTTTATATCCGTAATTTTATCGAGCGTTACCGATACAAATCCCGTGTCGCGGAATGTATCCTCGCCTATTACGACCGCCGCGCCCCAATAGGATACTGTGTTGAGATTTACGCAGTCCCTGAACAGACCGTCCGGCGTTTCCGTTATGTAATCCGAAAGATATACCGAGGTAATAAGAGGACACTGCCTGAACGCTTCCGAGCCTATCGTTTCAAGACCACGCAAATCTATATAGCCGGTATTCTTGCCGAATGACGAAAGAGAGCCGCAGCCGGCAAACGCCCTGCCGCCTATCGATTTAAGGCTGTCTCCGCTGAGCGTTACCGCACCGAGCATATCGCAGTCCTCAAACGCGCTCTCGCCTATTGAAGCAACGTTTTCCGGAAGCGTAATATCTCCGAGACTTGTGCAGCCCCTGAATGCGTTATCGCCTATTTCAATCAGCGCATTGTCGGCAAATGAAACAGTCTTTATCCCTGTGCAGTCCTCAAACGCTCCGCCGGCAATTCTTACGGCGCCCGCTTCAACGACAAAATTACTCGGGGCGTTTTGATATACTCTAACGAGAATCTTTTCTCCGTTTATTTCCTCATAATAAGCAAACTCGCCGGTTTCTATCACTTTTCCTATATTTGCATCGGCGTTGACAAAAGCGGACGGGCTGCTCTCCTTTACCGATACGGGAACCGTTATCTCGGCGATTGTCGCGCCGGCAAAGGCGTTATCTTCAATCTCCTTAACCGTATCGGGGATTACAAGCGTTTCTATATCCGCTCCGCTGAACGCGTTATCCGCAATCGCGGCCGTCCCTTCCTTTATTTCCAAAGAAACCGCGTTAGCCGGTACCTTAATAAGCGTGTTATCCTTGTAGAGTGCGCCATTGTATGAAGAATAGACCGCGTTTCCGCTTGCCGCCTCAATTTCTTCAAGTCCGGGAAATGCCGCCGCGATCCCGTCAAGATTTATATACAGCACGTCGGCGCCGATTACAAGCTTTTTGCAGTCCGGATATACGCCAAATACAGTCGTATCAACATCCATCGCTCCCGCCGCTATGCATATGTCTCCGTCAACCTCAGGTTCCGCGATCGAGAAGCACGGATAAAGCTTCATATCGGGGGCGGTCATTATGCACGCCGTGGAGTAAAGCTCGGTTCCGCCCTCCGTGCGCCATCCGCAGAACAGAGGATCCATCCGCTTATAAAGCGTGTAATATCTGCTCAGGTCAAGTCTGAGATTCGCATTGGGGATCAATCCTTGCTGATCCGGAGTGTTTTCATCGGTGAAATACAGGCTTGCCGACCATGGCACTACACTGTAATGGAAATCGAAAGAATACCGCCGGATCCCATATGTAAACGAAACCGTTGCCGTCGCCGACTTTACCTCATTGGAGGTATCGAGTGAGCTGAAGGTTACTCCCGCGCGCTTATTGTTTCCATCGATGATCGTGACATAGCCCTCGTCAAACAACAGCTTCATCGATCTGCCGGATTGAGCGCTGAAAATAGAATCTGTACTCTGACCTACGCAGAGATTACTGTAATCTCCGAGGATGAGGAACTGACGCGGCTCGCCCGAGTGGACGCCGTCAGTACCGTCCAATTCGTACGAGGACGCGTCATCGCCCGTAACGGAAAGGATATCTTGCGGCAAATCGGGTGCGGCGGCGCTTTCCGATGCGTCTGCGTCCGCGTTTACAGCGTCGTTTCCGGCATTGTTTCCGGCGGACTTTCCGCCGCCCGAGCTGTGCGCCGCGGTTAAAACCGGGGCATACGCGTTAACAGACAAAGCGCTTGCCTCCTCGCCGCTTTCGCCGGAGAACGTTTCATCAGTCTCCCCGGAAGCATATCCCATAATCTCCGCAGCGCCGTTTTTTTCGGTCTGCTCTGCCGCTGCGGCGTCCGCTTCCGTCCGCGCGGCGGCTTCAAGTTTCTCCATATGCGGCAAAACATCCGACGCCGCCTTAATCAAGGCGGTTTCGGATGCTTCTTTGTCCGAGCGGTCGTATATATGCTTTGCCGCGTTGTTGTCTGCTGCGGACGTCGTTACCCCGGCGTCCGATTGCTTTTCTTCGATTTTGTTTTTATTGATTTTGTTTTCTTCGATTTTGTTTTCAGTCGCGAGGGTCGGATCCGATTCCGTTACCTCCGAATCGGTCTCTGCTTCGGATACGGAACTTTCACTATAGCCATCGGCGGTCAAAACCGAGTCCCGCTGTTTCGTGTCCGATGCGTGTATGGCGTCATCCGATATTTCATTCTCGCTGGGAACTTCAATATCTTCCGTGACGGTATGCATTATGAGCGCGGCAACGCTTATAACAGACGCGGCAACGATTCCGACAGCAAGATACAGCGGTCTGTGAAACGGCTGCTTGTTTTCTTTTTTTTCGTCCATATCCTCCCTCCTTTACCTTAGAAATTCTTCCCGTTCGCTGAAATCATTCTGCTGCGCTAAGGGTGGTTTTTGTCCATATCGGCTTCATGGTATCGAGATCCCACATAATAACCTCGACGTCTTCCTTCGGAACATTGCCTATTTCGTACACCATGCCTCCGAGGTTCATCTTCGTTTCTATACCTATAGCGTCTCCCGAAGAATCCTTTAACGCGTATATGACATTCTTCTTAAGGTCGCTTGTCAGTATGAATTCAACATTGCCGTCTTCGTTATAGCACGGCTCCTCCAGCACGTCTATTCCCGTATTAAACGACGTCCCGACAGTTGAGATAACGGCAAGCTCATCATCATCAATGGTCGCGGTGCAGAAATAGAGATCGTCATCCTTTTTATAACTTGAATATATCTGATCCGCCCGTGATCTGCCCTCCGCGGACCGCAGCTTTTCCGTCTTGATCTCAATCGCCTCGGTAACATTCGTAACGGTTACACTGCCTGTGGCAATGTGATATTCGTAGATGTTCGCCGCGTCGTTGAAATACAGACTTCCGTCAACATACGACAGACCGGAATACGCCTTTTGGTTTTTATAATCCCAAAGCACCTCAAAGTCGTCAAACAGCTTTTCAACCTTTGCGCCGTTCATCTTATAAAGAGCCGGCGTTTGTTCCTCTTCAAGGTAGTCTATGAAGTATAATACGCCGTTAATTTCCACAATCTGCGAATCCGCATCCTTCCACTCTATATCATCCAATGATTTGTCATCGGAAATACCGGGGCTTACATAGGAATATTCTCCGGATTTTGCGTGTGAGGTGTAGGTCATATCGTCGCTCATAAGGAAATAGGTGAAGTCTGTTCTCCCCTCGTCCTTCTGATGCTCCTCTATGCCTATGGTTCTTTCAACATTGTTTTCATCCCAGGTTACATCGATATTGTACCAGCGCTCATCCTTTGAGCCGGGCATTGCAAGCTTAACCATGTTCCATGTATGGTAAGCGGTACCGCTCTCATAGTCATAGCTGGTTATAAAGCCCGTATCAAGATCTGAATCCATAACGAGGTAATTAAACAGAACCGATAATGACTGGCAAAGCCCCTCTCCCGTTGTGATAAGCGACATCACCGTATTATGAGTGCGTTCCTCCAGCGGTAAATCCAAATCGTCCCACGCGTATTTGTAATTCATTACGATATAGTCGTGGAATATCAGCAGCTTATCCAGATCCGAGGACTGATCGTCTACGGATGACTTTATATCCTCAACCACCGCGTCAAACATCCCCTGTTTTTCTTCTGTCTTGTCATACGCCTTTACCGCTTCGAGCTTTTCGGGAACGATATACACATCCTCATCATAAATCGAGAGATTTTCATCGGTTGTGTAATAATATCTTGTATATACCGGATAAAGATATGTGATAAAGCCGTCTCCGTCCACCTCCGGGTAGAAATACGAATACATACCGCTGTCTGAAATCAGATAATACGATTTGGGCGAGCAGAACACCAGCATTTCGTACAGCTCGTTAAACGTTGACTCATCGTATTCAATGCAGAAATCGGTTACATCGATAGTCTCCGCAAAATTTTCCGTCTGATCTCTGAAGTAATCTATAAGATCCATTGTTATCATCTGTCCCGCGCTGTTTTGTACCTCCGCAGATGAACCGGTGACCTCCTGCGACGGCATATAGGAGCCTTCCTCTGATTTTACGTCAAACGACTGCAAGGTTCCCGAATACGTCTGATTCTCCGGCCTCTTGTGCGCGGCCGCCAAGCTTTCCGCAGCCGAACCTGTATCTGCGCTTACGACAGGAGCCGCGGAGGCTAATAACGACGCCGCGCAGATAAAAGCAAAAATTTTTGTTTTCATAATTCATCTTCCTTTCGCAAATAAATCTCGTCTTAAACAAGTTTCGCGTATGGTTTACAGGTTATTTCCCCACACTTATATTTTATCATAATTATCCTTATTTGTCAACTGTTGTTTTTTTGTTTTTACGCAATGTTCAGCCTCCTTCGGCCTCTTTTACGGTATATGCCTCGCACAGCGGCAGCATTGAATCGAGGCTGTCCCATACCGTCAGCCTGATCTTATCGTATAGGGAGTAATCAAAGGTAAATTTCATAATAACCTCCGACGCCCCGGGAAATACCGACTCGATCAGGCAGACGGCGGGACGTCCGTCGATAAATCCCGCAAGGCCTGCCGCCGCGCCGTTATTGAACTCGCCGTTTTCACCGTTAAGCATAACGCTTATGCCTGTATCCGAAACGGAAATGTTTTCTATAAGAGGTCTTTGCGGAACCAATCCGCTCATATTGATCAGTCCGTAGCCGTAATATTCGTCGTACGGCTGATCATTCGGACGTATCGCCGATTGTTTCAGCTGCTCGACTATATCCTCCGCCGCCATCTGCGGATATTGCGTCTTGATCATTGCCGCGGCCGCCGCGACGTGCGGGCAGGCCATTGAGGTCCCGCTCATAATATCGTAGCCGTCGGGAAACGAGTCGCTTATTGGAACGGTGCTTCTTATCGCGGTTCCGGGCGCGCAAAAATCAACAAGCGTGCCGTAATTGGAATATGAAGCGTCAAACTCGCCTGAGCTGTCGCATGCGGATACCGCGACCACATTCGCGACGTTCGCCGGGAAATAGTACTGCACATTCTCGCTTTTATTTCCCGCCGCCGAAACAAAAAACTTATCGGTATTTTCAAATTCGGACGAATATTTGCGGCGGTAGGTATAGGAGCTGTCCTTGCCGCAAAGACTCATATTTACAATATCGGCGTCGCCGCCCCCCTCCTCTGTCGGAGCAATAGCGAGCTTTGCCGCCGTTACAATGGTGGAAATGCTTCCCTTGCCGTCTTTGTTCATAGTCTTATAGGGAATAATTTTAACATTGTCCAGCGTCAGGTCGCATATTACCCCCGAAACATGAGTGCCGTGATTGTTATCGTCGACAGGTCTTTGATCCGCGTCAATAAAATTATAACCCTTGTCCCAGTCGATGCGCGTAACGCCGTTTTCATCATAGAATATTTCGTTTTCATCCACGACTCCGGTGTCGATGACCGCAACGGTGATTTCCGGCATTTCCTCAACGGAACCGTACAGCTCCGTAAGATAGCCGTTATAGGCGTCGGCTCCTATAAATCCCGCGCCCCATGAAAGATGATCGGGCGAGGTTGCGGATATGATCACCTCGTTTGTTCTGAGCGTGTCCGGCGTAACATACATATCATAGTCCGGCATCACCATATCGATTGTTGTATCCGCGGCAAAACGGTTAAAGGCGTTCTTTGTTTCGGCCTCGGTCGCGTAAAAGAGAATATACATATTATCTCCGTCATACAGCGTCTTTTCCGCGCCGTAGTCATCGGCCAGTCCGGCATAGGTAAAGACAACGAGCCTTCTCCCGTCGAACGGATCTTCCTCCTCATCTTCCGACGCCGTGCTTATTGAGTATGTTTCCCGATCGTTTATGGTGCGGCTGAGCAGTTCCGCAAACTCGGCAATCGTGTCGGGACAAACGGTTTCCGCCAACGCCGTGGGCGTGAATGCTGCCGCGGCGGAGAAAATTATAAGCATAATTAATCTTCTCATATAAAATCCTCGCTAATCTTGTCATATCGTCTCAACGGTATTATACCACTTCGTTTGCCGTAAATCAAGCGGGTAAACGCATTTTACTTGAAATTCACCAAAATCGCCGCGGCTCGGCCGTGTGTTGTTTGGGCAGTTTTCTCATTGTCAAAACAACAGTAAATATTGTTCAAAAAAAAGTAAATTTTCGGCGTCATTATTGACAAATACATGAAATTTATTATATAATTGCAATATATATTGTATAAAATAACCCACGAGAGGAGAATTAAAAATGGGATACTATTTTGACGATTCGAAGAGCATTTACTCGTATGAAGGAACGGATCCGGGAGCCGTTATCAATTCGCTTGCGCACAGATACCTCGGACAGAACCTTGAGCATGGTCTCTACTACAGAGCATACTGCAATGACGGTATCACGCGCGTTTCGGACTACCGTTATGTAATTGATTTCAATAAGGTTTATCCTGACGCCAAGCAGAAGGACTGCGTATGGGCGTTCACTTCGGCATATTCGGAAGGCAAGGGCGGTACGGACTTTGACGTCAACTGCTTCGGACCTATGACAATGTATGTAAACGGCGAAATTGTTTACAAGTCGGATATCTTCAAGGAGAGATATTCGGAGAAGGCAACAAGAGTTCATCTCCCGTTTGAGCCGGGCTGGAACGATATCCGCATCTGCTTCAAGAAAACAAAGGCAGGCTTCGGCGGTCAGTTCGGGCCGTGGCTCGGCAAGTGGGATTTCTATACGATTATGCCTACAAAGGAGCGCAGCGGTCAGGAGGGCTTTGTGTTCACCGAAATAGTAGACGATCAGTACGAGCCTGAATTTGAAATAGGCATGAGCGAAAAAGATTTTGCTAAGAAGCTTTATCCGGAAACGGAATGGCCGGCTGAGGATAAGGCAAAGGGACAGCTTGCGAGAATGTTCGGCACAGACGCCGGCAAATACGCTGCGGCGTGGACAAAGGGCTTCTTCAATGATATTGCGGATACATCATATAAATTTGAAATCATCACTCTTACGCCGGCAACGGTTTATATCGACCGCAAAGAGGCTTACAGGGCGGCCGCGGGCAAAAACGAATTTGCGCTTGATATCCCTTTCGGCAGCCATGACGTCGTTGTAATGGCGGAAAGCGGCGACGACTGGGGCTTCACGCTTGTCTGCGACAAGATTCCGTTCACAAATCCGGCAAGAGTAAAGGGCACCTCGGAGGTATGGATCTACATAGGAGCGTTTGACGCGGACTTTGAATTTCCGTGGGACGACGCCATGGATCTGCTCCATGTTGTCGGCGAACCGAAGACCTTCTGGAGACTTGACGCTCCCCGCACCTTCGTAAGACCGTATAACGAGAACACGCTCTTCGGCCGCTGGAACTATCCGCTCGGCGTCACAATGTATGGGCTTCTCCATGCGGCGATCATGACAAACAACGACGATCTCAAGAGGTATATCCGCGACCACGTTCAGCTCTGCTGCGATACTCTTGAATACGCGCTCTGGGATAAGGAGCAGTACGGCGGCGCCACGTCGATACACAACCTCCTTACATCGATCGACTCGCTTGACGACTGCGGCTCGTTCGCGTCAATGATGCTTGAGGTTCATAAATATCTCGGGCTTAAGAATGTTAAGCTTGTTGCGGATTATGTCGGCGACTACATATATAATAAGCAGGACAGACTTCCCAACGGCGCGTTCTTCCGTAAGGATATGCTCCACTCCTTCCATAACATGACTATGTGGGCTGACGATCTCTACATGAGCGTTCCGTTCCTTACAAGATATTACGAATTCACAGGCGATATAAAGTACGCCGACGACGCGGCAAACCAGTTCTTTGGCTTCAAAGAAATGCTCTTTATGCCGGATCAGGGAATAATGTCGCACGTTTACGACTTCAAGTATGATTCAATGACCGGAGTTCCCTGGGGACGCGGAAACGGTTGGGTTGTATTCTCAATGACAGAGCTGCTTGAAAAGCTCCCTGATGACCACCCGAAGAAGGCTGACCTTATCGAGTTCCTGAACACGCTCTGCACAAGCTATCTCAAGCTGCAGGATCCGGACGGTATGTGGCATCAGGTCATAACGGACTGGGAGTCATACCCTGAAACCTCTTGCACATCAATGTTTATTTACGCATTCTCCCGCGGTGTGCGCTTCGGCTGGCTTAAGAATACGGCGGATTATGTAAAGGCGGTATTCAAAGGCTGGGAGGCTATCACAAAGACCTCAGTGGACTGCAACGGAAATGTATACGGAGTATGCCGCGGCTCGGAGTTCTCCTTCATACCTGACTACTACAAGTATGAGCTTGGCTGGAATCTCAACGATACTCACGGCACCGGCATTGTAATGCTCGGCGGTATTGAGGTGCAGAGACTTACAGACTTTATTGCGGGTAAATGATCCGAAGAGGTGAATATTCATGAAAATCACGAAAACGATCGCGCTGCTTGCGGCTCTGTCCGTGCTTACGGACGGCTCACAGGTTTTTGCGCGGTTTGAGCCGGATACGTCAAATGACGGATTTAATACCGGCTATTACAGCGATACTGAGGACGCTGCGGCAAAGGCTGAAACGCAGAAAATGTTTGACAGCATGCCCGACGCCTCACGCCGCATGGAATACCTTGACCGCGGGCTTACAGCAGTCCCGTCAGAGGACGGTGTGCTTATCAGCTGGAGATTTCTCGGCACAGATCCGCAGTCGCTTTCCTACAACCTGTATCGCGGCACGGCAAAGCTTAACACCGCGCCGATAACCGGCAGCAATCTTCTCGATAAAAGCGGAGAGCCGGGGGACGAATACACGCTTGTGGAGCTTGCCGCGGACGGAACGGAAACGGACGTCAAGACCGCCGTTAAGGCATGGGATAAAGAATATACTGAATTTCCCGTTAAAAAGTATGACGCCGTCGATTACATAATTGACGACGGAGCGATAGGCGATCTTGACGGCGACGGCGAGTATGAGCTGCTTGTTCGCAGAATACCCGCCGATATGAACATTGACACCCGCGTCGCGTATCCGATAATCGAAGCATATGAGCTTGACGGAACATATCTCTGGACAATAAATATCGGTCCGAACGAAATAAACGAGCATGACCTGAACATGATGGTTTACGACTTCAACGGAGACGGAAAATCCGAGCTTATCATGCGTTCCTTTGAGGGTACGGAAGACGGCAAGGGTAATGTTATAACAGGCGCAAACGGTAAAGTGACCGACTACTCGAAGGACCCGAATAACCTCGCGATATTTACCGACCGTCAGTATATAGTATCGACTCCCGAATACCTCTCAATGTATGACGGCGAAACCGGCGGAGAAATCACGAGAACGGATCTGCTTCCCTCGCAGCGGCCGTTATCAAACTGGTCATACCGCTATACGGATACGGGCAGACTTACAAAGCGCGCGAGCCATCACAACTTCGGTCTTGCGTATCTTGACGGCGTAACTCCTTCATTTGTCGAGGTGCGCGGCGCGTGGGATAACGTAAACGCGGCGGCATGGCATATTGAGAACAATGAATTTGTTCTTGACTGGGAAACGAATACTCCAAACGCCGATGATGTGAACAGCATTTACGGCGCGGTAAACCATAACATTGCGGCTGCCGATGTCGACTTTGACGGTAAGGACGAGATCCTCTCCGGGCCTATGGCAATAGATCATGACGGCAGCGCGATGTATGCGGCAAAGGCGGCGGGATCTGACGGCAAGGAGGTAAAGCTTGCTCACGGCGACGCATTTGATGTTGCAAAGATGGATCCTGACTATGACGGCTACTATGTATGGGCATGCCATGAAACCGCAAATCTCCCTGCAAACATAGAGCTGCATGACGCAAGGACCGGCCGGGTTATTTTCGGCTACGGCAAGACAAAGGACTGCGGCAGGTCAAGAGCCGCTGATATTGATCCGAACTACCGCGGCTATGAGGTATGGGGAGCAACGGCCACTGTGCCTATGAACTTCACAGGCGAAAAGATTGCCGACAGCTTTAACACCTTCTATACGCGTCTTTCGGACGGTTCCTTCCAGACAGATGAAAACGGCAATGCACTTCAATCAACTCTTCCGATGAATTTCCAGATTCACTGGGACGGCGATTTATTAAGCGAGTTTCTTGACGGCACACGGATCTCGGAATACAACTATGACAATAAATTCATTGACGTTATAATGGACGCTGACGGTTGTATGCCAAACTGCGGCACAAAGGCTGTTCCGGTTGCCGCGGCCGATCTCTTTGGAGACTGGCGCGATGAGGTCGTATGGAAAACGGCAGACGAAAGCGCGATACGCGTTTACTCGACCGCGATTGAAACGGAATATAAGATCCCGACGCCCATGCATGACTATTTCTACCGCGCATCGATCGCAATGCAGAACAACCACTACAACCAGCCCGCAAACTACAGCTACTATTTCGGCGCTGAAACAACAACCGTGCCAAAGCCGGCTATGTATACCGTTCATGACGGTATGACCGTAACAAATCCGGATACGGTATCAGAGTATATGATCAATGTCGGAGCTGCAAAGACCGCAGCAGCAGATCTTAAGCTTCTTATAGACAGCCCATACGCATATGCCGACAACAGAATAGTTAAAATTGACGATACGGATGACAGCGTTGTCCCCGTTATTAAGAATGATAATACTCTTGTTCCCGTGCGTTTTATTTCAGAAAGCTTCGGCAGCAGCGTAGAGTGGAATGAGGCTGACAGAACCGTCACAATCACATCAGAGGATAAGAACATTGTCATGACCATAGACAATGACCGATATACCGTAAACGGAACAGAAAAAGCGCTTGAGACCGCGCCGCAGATCATAAGCGAACGCACAATGCTCCCGCTGAGAGCAGTCGCGGAGGCGCTCGGCAAAAAGGTTTCATGGGACGGAGAAGCGAGACTTATAGTTATAGGCAGCAAGGAATTCAGCGACAGCGCAAAGGCCGCTGAAATTGCGGCTATCCTTAAGGACGGCAAAGAGCAGGAGAAAACAGAAACCGTTGTTCTCCCGACCCCGATGCCCGCTCCGGCAGCAACCGAAAACCCGTATGAGTCAATGAACTATGAAACAAAGGCAATTGATGGTACATCCTACAGAATTTATATTGACGAGGACTTCTCGTCATACTCCGGCGGTGACGCGGCAGGCTGGGCAGGAACAAAACCCGCGCCGATTTCGGACATCGGTGTACAGAACGGCGCAATAACCTTCAGCGGCACCGACAAGGGCAACAGAAATGCGGTCTATAATCTTCCGGGCGGCATGACAGGCAAGGTATATATCGATCTTGACTGGACAGTCGGTGAAATGACAGGCGGTTCATCAGTAGGTGAGCTTCGGTTTGCAGGCTCGGACGGTTCGGTATTCCTCTCCTTCCGCACGCAGGCAGGACAGGAGCTTGAATACAACTACGGCGGCAAGATCTCAAACCAAGGGCTTGAAACGGCTGAATGGACCAAGGTCGGCTCGGGCTTTACAAGCAGCGGCGCAGTTCATATCAGAGCCGTTGCGGACTTTGACAAGTCGGAGGTTACTTTTACGGCAACCCAGAACAATGCGAAGGCTGAGATCGCAATGCCGTTCACCGATGCGTCGGATTTCGGAGCAATCGAAGTCCTTGCGGTAAGAAACGAGAAGAACTGGAACTGGACAACGGCTCTTGATAATCTTACCTTCGGCATGACCGGCTAAATATATTAAGTGTGTACTGAACAGTTACTATGATTTTTAATTGTTATACGTGTTTTAACAAAAAAATTATAATGTAAGTATTTAAATAAAATGCATAATTTTCAGTCTTTACAGATGATTTTATGTATGCTACAATCTGATTATCAATCAGTAATTCTGGAGGTTATAAAATGGATTCTTCACCTGTTAAGCTTACCCCTGCAATAAAAGACTATCTTTGGGGCGGACGCAGACTTATCACAGACTACGGCAAAAAAACAGACCTGGAAAAAGCGGCGGAAAGCTGGGAGCTTTCCACTCACCCCGATGGTGAAAGCATAGTATGCTCCGGGTCTTTTGCCGGCGCGACACTTACGGAATATATAAATCAGAACGGAACAAAATGTATCGGCAGCCGCGCCGCCGCTTTTGACTTCTTCCCTATTCTTATAAAGTTCATTGATGCAAAGGACAGTCTTTCTATACAGGTTCATCCGGATGATGAATACGCACTCAAGACTGAGGGTGAGTACGGAAAGACCGAGATGTGGTATATAGTTGACTGTGAGCCGGATTCATACATTTATTACGGACTTAACTGTGAGGTTACAAAGGACGAATTTAAAGAGCGTATAGAGAACAATACTCTGCTCGAAATCCTGAACAAGGTATCTGTACATAAGGGAGATGTATTCTTTATCCCTTCCGGCACAATTCATGCCATTTGCTCGGGGATCCTTATCTGTGAAATCCAGCAAAATTCCAACACCACCTACCGAGTATATGACTATGATCGTCGCGGCAAAGACGGGAATCCGCGAGAACTTCATATTGATAAAGCCGTTGAAGTTTCAAATCTCTTCCCCACACCGCCGCAGGAAAGGCGCGATGACAATGTACTCGCCTCCTGTAAATACTTCACTGCAGAGAAAATCATATGCAGTGGTACAGCAGAAATAAAAACCGACTGCGGTTGCTTCCGTTCTCTTATAGTCCTTGACGGAACAGGCACACTCACAAAGGATGGGTTTACTCTTCCGATCCATAAGGGCGAAAGTATCTTCATCCCCGCGCAGAATGGAAGCTTTATCCTGCACGGTCAGCTTGAGGCAATACTGTCATATGTATAAGCGAATGCCCGGAAATGCTCAAAGCAGATGGATCGATGCAAACAGCTGAGTTGTTTTACAACAGATTGGCGTATTTGCGGCGGTGTCGCCTGCCTACGCGGCGCTACACTACAACATCGCAATGAGCAATATGCAATCGCCGGACACTTATGCCATTCCAAAGTTGAGATAGCTTGGAATATGTATTCACACCTTTACCACACCCCCGTGAAGAGGAGTGCGCTATTGGAGTTTTGAACAAAATCGTGTAAAAAAAGACCTTGAAATCCGCATAAACACTGGACTTCAAGGTCTTTTGGTGCCGGTGACCGGGGTCGAACCGGTACGGATTTTACTCCACTGGATTTTGAGTCCAGCGCGTCTGCCAATTCCACCACACCGGCATTCACAATATCAATATATTAGCACATTTTTTACAGCTTGTCAAGTGAAAATTTGAATTTTGGATTTAAATTTAAATTTAAGTAAATTCTTGAAAACGGAGCTATAAACGAAGCACCCCGCTATTCAGAAGAGGGGTGCAGCACCGGTTGTCTTAATTCTTCTTGTTTCAGAGCTCGTCACTTTGATACCATTTCCCACAATCCGCAGATATATGCGGCGCCCAAGGCTCTGTCATAAAGCCCATAACCCGGCATTGCCTTTTCACCCCAGAGCATTCTTCCGTGATCGGGACGGATAACACCGTCAAAGCCGTCCTCATAGAGCGCTCTGACAACAGCCGCAAGGTCAAAGGAGCCGTCAGCGCTCAGATGACATGCTTCCTCGAATTTGCCCGGCGCTGTGTGCTTAAGGTTTCTGATATGGGCGAAATGTATCCTGCCCTTCAAGGCGTGTACGAGGTCAACAAGGTCATTGTCGGGATTTGAGCCGAGCGAGCCCATGCAGAAGGTTACGCCGTTGTTTACGCTCGGTACGGCATTAAGCATTTTCAGCAGATTTTCCTTATTTGTGATAATTCTCGAAAGTCCGAACACACTCCATGCGGGGTCGTCAGGATGGATCGCCATCTTAATACCATACCTGTCACAGGTCGGCATGATCGCCTTTAAGAAGTATACGAGGTTATTGAAAAGCTTGTCCGCGTCAACCTCCCTGTACGCCTCGAAAAGCTCTTTCAGCCTTGCAAGTCTTTCCGGCTCCCAGCCCGGCATCACGAACCCGTTTGAATTTTCGTCCATATATGCAGCAAAATTATTCGGGTCAATTTTATCCACAATGGTCTGGTCATACGCGAGGACCGTTGAACCGTCCGGGCGCGGCTTTGCAAGGTCTGTTCTTGTCCAGTCGAAAATCGGCATGAAGTTGTAGCATACAAGATCAATACCCTCCTCGCCGAGATTTTCAAGAGTCTTTATATAGTTTTCAATATACATATCCCTGTCCGGAGCTCCGATTTTGATCGCGTCATGAATATTTACGCTTTCAATGCCCGAAAGCTCCAGTCCGCCGTCCTCGATTTCCTTTTTAAGAGCGCGGATCTCATCTCTTTCCCACAGCTCCCCCGCCTGCTTGTAATACAGCGTGCTTATAAGTCCCTCAACATAGCGCACCTGTCTGAGCTGCTCCAGTGTTACGCTGTCGTAGTCCTTTCCGTAATACCTCATTGTCATTTTCATGATCGTGTTCCTCCTATATTCCTCACTGTTCATTGAAATACGGGTTATTCCAGAGAACGCAAAGCCTGACGCACCGCGCCCGGTCCCGCAAGCATTTCTGCGAACCTTGTCTCTATTTTCCCGCCCAGACCTGCTTTGTAAAGGTCAGTACCGAACAACACCTCATTTGCAAGTATATCCTTTAATACTCCGTCAGCCGTTTCGGGCGCGCCAAGCTTTACACCGGCAAGCTTTTCCCTCATACTGCCCAGCATCGGATCCGCGCTCGGCTCAAAGGCCTTGCCCTCATCGTCCACAGCCATAAGATAACGGAACCAGCCCGCGATAACGGTCGGAATCGCTTCAAGATCTGACGTGGAAAGAGCGTTGCTTCTCATATACGCCTTTATTGTTTCACCGTAACGAACCGGAATTTTCTGCGAGGTATCCGTTGCTATTCTCTGGGGAGCGTCCGGCATATACGGATTCGGGAGACGGTCATTGATCACCTCATTCACAAAAGCATCGGGGTTGATTATGCCCGGATCGATCACAACTCTCATGCCCTCCTCCGCAATCTTATTTACAAGATTGGCAAGCTCCGCGTCTTTCATTTCCTCCCGGATCGTTGTATAGCCGAGAAGACAGCCGAACACCGCAAGACCCGTATGGAGAGGGTTAAGGCAGGTCGTAACCTTCATTGTTTCCGCCTTGTTGACGGTATCGCGGGTTGTCATATATACTCCCGCCTTTTCAAGCGCCGGACGGCCGTTGGGGAAATCATCCTCAATAACAAGATACTGCGGTATTTCCGCGTTTACAAACGGAGCAATATATGTACCTTTATCGGTTACAACAGGCGCCATTTCCTCAACGCCCATTTCCTCAAGCCTTGCCCTTATTTTGTCATCGGGGCGCGGTGTGATCTTGTCAATCATGCTCCACGGGAATGACGCCGTATTTTCAAGATAATCCAAAAATCCCGCGTCCGCCTTACCGTTCTCCGTCCATGCCTTCGCAACCGTCACAACGCCCGCCTTGAGCTTTTCTCCGTTATGCGAGCAATTATCCATAGAAACAACCGCAACAGGCGCGCCGTTTGACTTGTACCTCCTGTAAAGCATTGCCGCTATTATACTCATTGTATGTTTCGGCGCTTTCGGTCCCTCCTCAATATCGGAAGCCACGACGCCCATAAGATCACCGTGAACATCGGTTACGGCATAGCCCTTCTCCGTGATTGTAAAGCTTATCAGCTTTAAAGACGGTTTTTCGGCAATGCTGTACAATCTTTCATAATCCGATGCTTTTATCCCCTCCGTAATCCCGGCAAGAACCTCTGTGTCAAGAGTTGAAGCCTTACCCATCAGCACATTCAGAGTAAGGCTGTCGAACGGAGTATATATCCTATCAATTATGTCAAAATCAAAGCTCTCAACGGCAATTATTCCGGTCGTTGCTGTTCCTTCGTTTAAAAGCGTCTGTGAAATTGAGCCGATAAAGCCTCTGAAAATATTACCGGCGCCGAAATGTATCCACTCCGGATTTTCGGCTGTTTCCTTTCTTACAGCCTCAATGTCAAACTCCGGCAGCCTTATGCCCTTTGAAAGCCATTCTTCACGGTCCTTTATCCCCTTTATTGACAGTTTCATTTTAAACATCCTTTCCCTTTTAGTCTATCGGCAGTATATACGGCCTGCCGCCGAGCCTTTTCTTTGCCTCAGTATAAATTTCCCTATCCTTCATATGGTTATCAAGGACGAGAAGCGTCATAACACCTCTGTCCTCCGGTGTATACATGACCTCACGATACCACCGGTCATGCCTTGCGTTGTCGCCAAATTCTCTTACAACACCCATAAGCTTTTCTGCCATATATGCGGTGTGCTTGCAGTCCGCAAAGCACTCGTTGAAGTAAAAGCCTTTCCAGATACCGTATTCGGAATCACGCATTGCCTTATCCGCCGCCGCAAACTCCGATGCGCAGTCGCCGAAAAGCATAAACGCGCCGAAATAGTTTTTCTTTGCAAGCTCATTGTATGCCTCGCCGAACAGCGCGGCGCCCTTGCAGCAATAATAATGTATCCCTGCCTGCAACAGGATAGTAGAGTCGAAAAGCCTTTTGGTATCCCCTTCAAGCGTGCCGCTTACGCCTGAGCACTCCGAATAATAGCCGCTCAGCTTTTCCAATCCGTCCGCGCACATGCCGCAGAACTTCCGCAGCTGCTGCTCAAAATCCATATCACCCGTAAGCCACCGCATTGAGCCGCAGGATTCCGAAGCTCCCCTTATACAATGGTTTGCGAGTATCCTGATATTTTCGTTATAGAACTGCTCTCCCGCATGCTCGTCTTCATTCGCACCGTATGCGATCATTGCGTTGTGATAAGCCTCCAGACACCGGGCGGCGCCGCCCGAGCCGCTGTAATACAGCTCCGCAAATTCCGCGCTGTGCTTCTCATCCGAAATCTCCTCACCGTTCCACTTCTTTCGCACAGCGTCAAGGAAATACACGTGAGGTCTTATATTTGAACAGTTTATTACCCAGAAATCAGTCATGTTCATAGCTCTGACCTCATTAAGCTCACGGTTCACAAAGTCCGCCGAATTTGGAAGCATGGTTATATGGTTTGCCGCCTGCAGATCATAAAAGGAAACATGGTAGTATATGCCCCCATGCTCAACAGGTCTTTCCGGCATTGAAGAAATTCTCGCCGTATGGTTATCACGGCGCCGCGTTACCATTTTGCCAAAACCGTTATCCGCGCTGACCCTGATTATATCCTCCCCGAAATGCACATAGCCCGCGTCATGCAGCTCCATAATCTCCCCGTAAAGGTTTGTACAGAACACAGGCTTTTCGACTTTTTCGAGTACCATCTGCCTTTGCAGCTCTATTATATCACTTATAAGCTGTCCGCGCTTTTCGTCTGTGTCATATCTGCCGCCGGTATCCTGAGACCAGAACGGACAGTCCCCCTGCCCTCTGAACCCGAGACTCCATACCACCTTCATGTCCTTCTGCGCCTCTACGGCATCCTGCCAGAGCTTATGAAATTTTTTCTTATGCTCAAAATAATTCGGCGTAAGCCCCGGATATGCCCGTATAAACATTTCCGCGCCGAGCGGCTCGGCGTGATGCTGCGTTATCCACAGCCCCATATCCGATGCAAGCTGACGGTGCAGCCTTGAATTTTTATCCGTGCCCGGAATAACTATGTTGCCGCCGCAGCGGAGCAGTGCTTCAAAAGCCATTTTCCACGGTGTTTCATAATCGCCGTCCACCGCCCATTTCATGATGAGGACCTCATCGTTTATAAACCAGCCGCGATACCTTACGACAGGTCTTGACGGCTTGTATCCGCCGGTTCCCACGCCGGCAAAATCCGTTCTTTCTATCCTCTGGTCCATCCAGAACCAGAACGGCTGTATTCCGAGGAATCTTTCGCTTATGTACAGCAGGCCGTATACAAATCCCAGCTCATCATCCGCCGAAATCGTCATTTCATCATCCGTCACGGAAAGAACAAAGTCCTCCGCCGCCATCCCCCCGCGCCTTTTAAGCGTTATCCTGTTTGCCGCTTTATCAGACGGCATAAATCGCTTTGCAATATCGCGCTCCAGAATTAAAACGGCATTTTGCACCGCCGGGCGCTCATCAGAATATGATATTTCTGTATTCGCATTCAATATGAACATCTGCATCAGCCTCCTGACATTTAATTCTGAACATATTATAACACAATATATTCCAATAATCTAATAATATATTGTAAAAAACATTGCATATTTTGGTCTTTTATGATATACTGTTTCCGGGGTGATTTAATGAAACGCAACACAAATCCTGATGAGGATATTATTAAAATTCTTCCGGGTATGAATTTTACCATTGTGCACAAGCTTGATGAAGAGCCTGACACGCTCGAATTCAGGCTTCACAATCACGATGATATATATGAGATCGTATTTCTGCTTAACGGCGACTGCAAGTTTGTCGTCGAGGGTAATACATATAAAATAAGACCCCGTGATATAATCTTCACGAGGCCGTTTGAATTTCACCATATTGTATGTCTGTCTTCAAGGACATATGAGCGCATTATATTATATATAAAAGCAGATTATTTCCGTAAGCATGAATGCGAGGAGTTCCTTGACATATTCTTAAACCGTGAACTGGGCACAGGAAATATTGTCCCGTCTGACATTACGGACAACAGCATACGGGAATGTCTGAACCGTATTTTTAAATACTATAACGATAGGGCATATAAAATTGCCGATATATGCGTTTCCGAATTTCTCTATCTGTTAAACAGCTCAAAGCGCACAGATACAGACGCATATGCGAAAAATGAGCGTATACGCGATATTATTATGTATATAAACAACAATCTCACAAATGGGCTGAGACTTGACGACATTTCCGGAAAATTCTTCATTGACAAGCATTATCTGTGCAAAAGCTTCAAAAAGAATACCGGCTTCACTGTAAGTCAATACATAAACCATAAGCGTATTCTGCTTGTGCAGGAGCTGCACCGTCAGGGACAGACACTGCTGCAGGCCAGCCTTAACGCGGGCTTCAACAGCTATGCGCATTTCTATAAGATGTATATTAAACAGACCGGCAAGCCGCCTAAATCTATGACTTAAATCAATTTGTAGTTGTTCAGCTCCGCTTCACGCTCGCGCCAGTCCGGCATAACTCCGGCAAGAACGGCATAAAACGCGGCGCTGTGGTTTGCCTCGACCATGTGCGAAAGCTCATGCGCCGCTACAAATTCGATCTGTCTCCGCGGCACCATATACAGCCGCTTGTTAAGCGTTATAATTCTCTGCTTTTTGCGGCAGTTGCCCCACTGGCTTTTCATATCGCGGATCTTTAGTGACGGGAGCCGAAATCCGTAGACCGAAAACAGCTTATATACCTCCCTGTGTACCTCAGACAGCTTGCGGTATATCTCGGCATCCGCCACCATGACCTCGCCTATCGGTATTTTCATATTGTTGCGGGTCATGGCGGCATCAATGAAGCCTTTTCTTGACAGCACAAAATTATCTATAAAGCCGGTATCCGTCCTGTATGGCGCTGATACTGTTATTTTATTGTCCGGACTGACTCTCAGATTGACATTTTTTATTTTCTTAAAGGTCAGCTCGTATTCTATGTTTCCTGCTTTTCTCCGCATAATTTACCTCAATAAATGAAAGACAGGGAGCACAGCATATGCGCTCCCCTCGCTGAATTTTCTGTTTTTATCAATCCTTCATAGCCTTGACAGTCTCAAATTCATCAAGTATCTCCTGCTCGGGAGCCTTAGTGAGAAGACTGACAACTACGATCGCGATACATCCGACTACGAACGCCGGGAGCAGCTCATAGATCGCAAACGCTCCGCCCAGCGTTGCTATACCGTACTTCCAGATGAATACCATAGCGCCGCCTGCAATCATGCCTACAAGAGCGCCCCACTTTGTCGTTCTCTTCCAGAACAGCGCAAAGAGCACAACAGGGCCGAATGACGCGCCAAAGCCCGCCCATGCGAAGGATACGACTCTGAATACCGAGCTGTTCTCGTCTCGCGCAAGGAATACGGCTACAATTGCTATGGCAACAAGAGTGAGTCTTGCAACAAGCATTGTCGTCTTTTCGCTCATGTTTTTAGCGAGCTTTTCCTTAACAATATTCTGTGAAACAGATGACGAAGCCGCAAGCAGCTGTGAATCCGCGGTTGACATTGTCGCCGCAAGAATGCCCGCAAGGATCACGCCCGCAAGCAGAGCCGCAAGAGCGCCGTGCTCACTTATAAGTCTTGCAATTACTACTATAATTCTCTCCGGGTCGTCAAGAGCCGGCATTGCCCCGTTAACGACCATGCCGAGACCGACAACGCCGATAAATATTCCTACAGCCATTGAAATTACGACCCATACGGATGCTACACGTCTTGAAAGAGTAAGCTTCTTTACATCCTCAATAGCCATAAATCTGAGCAGGATATGCGGCATACCGAAGTAACCGAGACCCCATGCCAGAAGTGAGAATATTGTAAGCAAGCTGTACGGCGCGGAGCCGCCTGTTTCAGGCACAAATATATTGGTAACGCTGAAATAGCCCGGAAGCGATTTCGCATTTTCCATTACCGCGTCAATACCGCCGGCATGGACTGTTCCGTAGCCGAGAACGACAATCAAAGCAATAGTCATAACAATACTCTGAACAAAGTCCGTTGTACTCGCGGCAAGAAAGCCGCCGAGCATTGTATACAGAATAATTACCGCCGCGCACACAACCATTGCGGTTATATAATTTATGCCGAACAACGAGTTGAAAAGCTTTCCGCATGCCGCAAAGCCCGATGCTGTATACGGAACAAAGAATACAATAATTACAAGAGCGGCGATAACGCTGAGCAGATTTGACTTATCCCTGAAACGAGCCGAGAAGAAAGCCGGAATAGTCGTCGCGCCGCAGTGGTGCGAATACCTTCTTATCTTCTTTGCAACAATAAGCCAGTTAAGATATGTACCGACCGCAAGACCGATCGCGGTCCATGACGCCTCAGCGAGTCCCGTAAGATATGCTACGCCCGGCAGACCCATAAGCAGCCATGAGCTCATGTCCGACGCCTCGGCGCTCATCGCCGTAACCAACGGACCGAGCTTGCGTCCCCCGAGGTAGAAATCATCTGTCGTTTTGTTCTTATTTGAAAACCATACGCCTATACCCAACACAATAAGCAGATATGCGGCAATGGCAATCATAATACAAACATTTGTCATTTAATTTGTTCCTCCTTAATTCTTCGTTATAACTGAATGTATACACCATATTATAGCACATCAAATGTATAAAATCAACCTTAAAATGTATAAAAATTAAGTTTTTCCGCTATAATGAACTTTTTGTTAGCAGATACAGAACACCATTTATATTTGCCATATGCTTTTATAAAACGGAGAAAGACAAAAACGCGGGTATTGTTACCCGCGCTTTTGTTGGCTTACCAATGACTTACTTCAACTGGAATGAAGTACAGTCTGTACACTCTACCACTGTCGGATTTGATTCATGGGTTCCGACCTCAATGGCTGACAGAGAACAGAAATCCTCGTCTTTGCAATGATTTCTGCACTGTGTCACTGTGCATTTGATGCTCCTGTTCGGATTACAACTACAACTCATTTTGTGTGTCCTCCCGGATAATACTCTGTGACCCAGCCGTGATCGTGTCTGAAACATTGTGATAAATCACGCGCTGTCTGACCGCTTCGGCTGAATCAATAATAATAGAAATGGTTTTTCAGTGCAGAGCGCCGGCGACCTCCCCGCCCCCTGCACAATAATAGTATATCCTGTGACGCCCGTTTTATTTGTGGAAAATTAATGCAGACTATGCTCCCATTACTCTCAGCGCTATAACGCTCATATCATCCTTGGCAATATTCTTATTTTTAGAGAGCGCGGTATTCATAACCTCCCTTGCAAGCTCGTCCATGCTTTCAAAGGGCTTAATGATTATATTTCTGAGCCATTCCGTCCGTGACGCCGCATATCCCGCTTCGGTTATACCGTCGGTCAGCATGAGTATTACATCGCCCTCATTAAGGCTGATGCCTCTGTTATCAAGCCGTATATCCGACAATATGCCGACCGGAATACTGTTTGAGGATAATACCTTTACCTCATCGCCGTTTAATATAACAGTTTCCGCGCTGCCGATTTTATAGATCTCAGCCTTTCCGCTGTACAAGTCTATACACAGCAGATCCACCGTTGAAAACATCTCATTGTTCATATTAAGACATAAGGCGGAATTAAGAATACCCAATGCGGTTTTTACGCTGAAGCCGGATTTAAGAAAGCTCGTCAGCAGCCGCAGGGTCGCCGAGCTTTCATACTTCGCCTCTCCGCCGCTGCCCATTCCGTCCGCGATTATGGCATAGAATCTTCCTCCGTCCGCATTGAACACGGTTACACTGTCACCGTTCACGTTTGAATGCTCCTGAGGCAGCTGCAGCACTGACGCTTCAACCGCAAAATCAGGTCTTGACACATATCGGCTCAGCCCCTCCTCGTTTTTTTCAAAGCTTACAGGACGCTTTAAAACCTCTGAGATCACGCCCTCGACCGCGTTCTGCTTTACCGCGGGCGGCAGTCTCAGATATACCTCGCAGCTTCCGCTTGTGCTCTCTATCGCGCTTACCTCGTAAGGCATAATTCCCAGCTTGTCCAGACCGTCAACTATTTTTTCCTCCTCCGTTTCAAGGAATCTGAAGCCTTCCTCAATATCCCCCGCCATACCGTTGAAAAGCTTATTCAGCTCACTGTATTGGGTGGAAATAAGATTTCTTGTCACAACCGCGTCCGACCTTCTCAGAACGTCGCGCTTGTACAGCTCATAGACATGATTGATCTCATATATAAACCATTCCGTGCGAACACATCTTTCACAGAAATGCTCCGGCACATTATCCCTGTTAAGGCTGCCGTCCTTCTCTATGATCCCTATCAGCCCGAGTACATTTTTATAGGTTCTTCTGAAATCCGTCTGCCAGCACTTTCCGCACAGCTTACAGCCCTTGCATACTCTCTCGGCTGTTTCGTCAAGTATCACGCCCACATCATCGGAATACTTTTTTAGCCGTCCCTCTGAAACTGCCATAAAGCATTCATGCAGACTCAGGAACGCTTCTCCCGCCTTCCGCAGACGCATTGTCAGATACTCCCTCATTCGCATATCGGGGCTTACCGACTCGACCTGCATTGACCTGGTGAAAAATGTTCTGAAATATTCATGCACGATATTCGGCGTAAGCATGAATAACGCCGCTCCGACAAATATATCTGTCATGCCCAGAGGAACATCGTAAATATTCTTTATGTATATGAGTGTGACTGCCGTGCCGCTTATGTAGCCTATTGCGCAGCCTATTCGTTTAAAGCTGTTCATAAAGCCAGAAAACAATGCTCCCAAACCATAAACACCCATCATTACAATAGCATATGAGCCGGACATGGACGCCAGAAAACCTATGCACAGCCCCGTACAGCCCGCAATCGCAATTGACGAGTTAAGCGCTGTTACAAGGACAGCATAGACCGACAATACGCTTGCGGGTTTTACCGGACCGAAACTTATCCCGTTAAGACCGGCAATTATGACCCCCACGGTTATCGCCGCGCTTATGTACTCCTCTGCCGTCATTCTGCCCCTATAGGAAAAATCCGATGCAATTATTCTCGATTTTCTGAATACAATATACATAAGGGCGGATATTATGCTCTCTGTAACCAGAAGAAAAAGGTCATAGATCCCGTTAAATCCGGTAAAAAGCAGTGCCGCGCCGCCTATAAGCACGGATGTGCCGGAGGCTATTGAGCGAACCACCTCATCCTCTTTCTTATATATTTTTATAAAAAGCCAGTAGATAATAAGCGCTGTCAGATATTTCGGCACCGCGGCCGCGCCCGCCGCCGTTATCACGCCGATACACACTGCCGCCAGACCTATGTACGCCACGCTTTTATCGAAGCAAGCCGCAAAAAATGCTATCCCGAACGGCAGCATCCCCATTGCCGTTGCCCGCGATGCCAGTATAAGCATCAGCGACGGCATTATATCATTAAATACAGGTATCCTCAATGGCAGCTTATTAGGTGCAGCTTTTATCTCATTCATTGTTATTTATAGTCCTTTCGTTTATAATATGCTATGATTTATTTTAACAGATTATACATACACAATTTGTCATATAAGGTTGTCGAATAAGCTAAATCGTTCGTCATAATTTTTATGAAAAGTATTTACAATAAAATAAAATCGTGATATTATATACAAAAAACAGAAGGAGTCAATTATGATCAGGATATTGGTATTTTCCGATACTCACGGAAAAATAGATTTATGTGAGCAGGCAATAAAAAACGTTCCCTGTGACCTCATTCTCCACGCCGGAGACATCAACAGGGATGTGAGAATGCTTATCAGGGAATTTCCCGATAAGGAGATACATTTTGTTCAGGGCAATAATGATTTTTACGACAGCGCGGCATACGATGAGATTATAGAGATCGGCGGTAAGCGGATATTTCTTACTCACGGGCACAGCTACAGAGTAAAATATGAAATGGATTACCGTACACTTGCGGCGCAGGCAAGGCAAAATGAATGCGATATAGCTGTATTCGGGCATACACATACAGAATATGAAGGTGAAACCAACGGTATCAGGCTTCTAAATCCGGGAAGCGCACGTTTCGGCAAAACCTATGGAATAATAGAAATAGAAGACGAAAAAATAAAAACCTGTATTATTTAAATACCGGCGGCACTATACTCTGCCGCCGGCTTTATTAATATCATTTTTTAGAGCTTGTTCCCCATTTAGCCCATGTAGGCGCCGAAACGTCATCCTCCTTAAGCTTTGGCGCACGTTTCTTTATATTTTCAAGGGTGAGCAGTCCCTCATGCGAGCAGTTCTTTTCAAGTCCCTTATGTATAAACTCCTCACACTTATCCTCCATTCCCTTGCCGTGATAGCCGAGCGCCGCAAGGAAACAGCAGTGAACATAATTATCCCTCTCCAGATCACCTTCAAATACAAGGAAGTCCGGCATTGACCCTGCAAAATAATCTATCTCCGGCTTATCGTCTATATGCGCCTCTGCATAATTTATAAGCGTATTACAGCCGCCTATGAGCTTTTTCTTGTCGCCCAGTCTGCCGTATGCCATTGTTCTGAAAAAATACATATCCGGCGGTGTGTCATTGTAATACCGCATTGAACTGAGATCAAATTCTCCCTTTGTCGCTTTCCGGTAGTATTCAATGGAATCTATTTTATCCACATTCTCATAGGCAACTCCGAGCATATAATAAATATCGTTATCCATACTGTTTATCAGCTTGCCTTCACCAAGATTTTCGGGATAATGCAGCGCCTCCTCAAGATGGTTTATCGCTCCCTCATAATCTCCGTCAAGCACAAGCTCATGGGCAATTCCCATATGAGCGCGCTTGTACTGAAAGCTTATCTTTCCTTCGCCGCCCTCCCAGGGATGGAAATTATGGCGCTTTATCGCGCGAAGCGCGGATTCATAATATTTCTCACAGCTCATGAGCGTAATATATTCCGTGAACAAGTCATCACGGCTTTCAACAAGCTCTATATGATCCACCATATCCTTTAATCTCTTTTTTACGGGTTGGTTCGTCAGCTTCCTGAGCAAATCAAGCTCATAGTATATTCTCGAATCCTCCGGCGCGTTTCTGAAAGCCTTCTCCATCAGACTCAAGGCTTCCTCGGGATCATTCAGCTTATTATAGGTAGCTATTGAGAGATTTCTCAGCATCGCGCTGTTTTTCGGCTCAATATCAAGAGCGGACTTCCAGAGCTTTATCGCCTTGAACCACACGCCCTTGTCATAGTACAGATTTCCAAGCGCATAGCGGGCAAACGCATCCTCAGGGTTGTTCTCAATAGCATAGTTGAGAACCATAATATCCTGCAGACGGTTCGGGAACGCGTATGTTCTCCGGCACTTTGCAGCCCTCTTAAGTTCCATGGTGCTGTCAGAACAATATGCCATATAATAATGCAGCATCGGCTTATCATCCTCCGCGATAAGCGCAAGCACGTTCGCCGCATCGTTAGGCAGATTTGCCTCGACATAACAGATAGAAAGCTCCAGATAATTCTGCAGGCTTCCGCGCATAATGCGTGTCAGCTCATACAGCTTATCATAGTCCTTTGACAGCAGAAACATCTCATATCTTGCTCCGAAGTCAAGCGGGTCAAGCTCTATTGAATGAGCCGTGAAAGCTATTGCCTCTTCAATTCTTTCCTCGTGTCTTAATAATGCGGATCTAAGAGTTCTTGCCCTCATATTATGCGCGCCTCGCGCCAGTGACTGATCAACAAACTCCAAAGCCTTTTTAAAGTTGTCAAGCTTTGCGCTCACGCAGGCAAGCTGATAAAAGCCCTTGTCCTGCATTTTTCCGTCCCATGTTGACTTATAAAAGGCATCATAAGCCTCCTCGTACCGCTTCTGCATCTTAAGCGCAAGACCGAGATTATAATACGGTTCGCAATCGTACGGATTAGGGTTCAGATATGTCGAGCGCTTGATCGCGTTTCTGAAGCGCTTTTCCGCGTCATCAAACAAACCCTTCCGGTAAAGTATCTTTCCGTATCCGTTGTTCAATCTTATGTCCAGAGGATCGCGTCTTAACCCTTCAAGATAATAATCCTCCGGTCTGCGCGTTGCATGACGATACTGCTCAAGATGCACCGCCGTCAGATAAAGCTCCTCCAACGATGCTATATCCTTCGGCGCTCTCGCCGCCTTTGCAGTCTCCGGAGTTTTTCCGCGAAATTCACCCTCCGGTGTATATTTTAATAATATATCATCATCCTTGTTCTTTATAACAAGCGTAAGGTCAACTGCCTCGTCCTCATTTTCAAGCTCGATCCACTTATCAAATCCGTTTTCGGGATCAAGCGTTACGGTTTCCCTGAGATATGGCGCGGCCGCCTTTGCGACCGAAAGCAGAACGCTGACCCTTATCTGCGCCGGCGCATACAGCATTATATGCGCTTTTTGACCCTCGACCTCAAGATTAGCCATAACCTCAAGCGAAGCGTTCTTTACAGCGCCGATATTCTTATACGGCATAAAATACTGCTTAAAGGTCTTTTCTTCATATGGCATAAGGAAAGTGAAATCCGGCTGATTTTCGCTGAAAACACCCGTCATAAGCTCAACATACGGACCGTTTTCGTCTGTCAGGTTTCTGTCCCATGCCTTGCCGAAGTCGCCGCAGCCCCATGTCCACTGCTTTTTGCCCGGTGAGATATGATGGTCTGCGATATGCATAAGCCCCGCATTTACACCGTAATCATAATTTCCTACAAAGTCATAATCCGAATGGTACACCATATATGAAGTGGGAACGGGAATATTCTTATATTTGGTTATGTCAACTCCTTCGCTGTAGTCCATGTCATAATATGCGCCGGTTGCTATCGGAAACTTTGATACGCACCGCTTGCCGTGATCCATAACGGCATGGACATCCGGCGGGAATATAGACTGCGTATTTTCATTGACCGCAACTGCCGGGTTTGCCCACCACAGAAAGGTCTGAGGAATTTCCGTCGGGTTAAAAAGCTTGCCCTTTATTTCAAGATACGCCCTGTCCGGATAAAGCGTAAAGCCGGCCATACCCTTTGTGTGATACATATTCTCAATTTCGCCGCACCATACTGTAACGGAGCCGTCGGCATTATGGCGGATATCATAATCAACACTATCGAAGGTTGACGGACGGTGATGCTGCGGCCAGTTGAACTCGATACCGCCTGAAAACCACGGACCGGCAAGTCCGACCAACGCCGGTTTGATCACCTCATTATAATATACGGCGTCATATCCGTTTGTCTTATCATATATTCTCTGTATTCTTCCCCCCAATTCGGGTAAAATCACAATTTTCAGATATTTATTTTCAAGAAATACCGCATTGTATTCCTTATTGACCTTTTCATCGCTCACGCTCTCCGTTACGGGATGAGGATATACCTTCCCCGAGCTTCCCTGATATACACGCTTCTCCAGAAACATAGGATGTATACACGGCTCCCCGGTTTCATAGGTAGGTATTACAACACGCTCCTGCGTTACCTTAACTTCACTCATTTTTATGACCGTTAACTCCTTTCACAAAAGCCGTTTGAGGAAAATGCTCTGAGCATTTTCTTCAAAACTTCATTTCCCTTCTTACTTATATATTATACCATAAACCCCGCCATTAAGCAATATATATTCGCATAAAAAAGGATGCCGCGTATTTTTTTATATTGACAAAATTCGTAAACGGGTGTAAAATATGGTTAGATATAGCTAACCCAAAATTTTATGTCAGGAGCAATGATAACATGATTAAAATAGTTTTAGGAATTGACGGAATGGCTTGCAGTATGTGTGAAGCTCATATAAACAATGAAGTACGAAATAACTTTAATATACAAAAGGTTGCATCATCACATACAAAAAAGCAAACCGTGATTATCACAGAGGAAAATATTGACGAGCAGAAATTAAGAGATGTTATTTCCGGTACAGGATATACGGTTACATCGTATAAATCAGAGCCTTATGAGAAAAAAGGTTTGTTTAGTTTTGGAAAAAGAAAATGAGGAAAATCAAATGAGTAATGCGAAATCAGCATATAAAAAATTAGGCAAAAATAGTTTTTATGACGGAATGATAACAA
>CAZOHJ010000028.1:0-32023 GCA_964579875.1 uncultured Lachnospiraceae bacterium
TCGATAATTTTTTTAGCCCATAAAGCCGCCATATCTCATCACTCCTTCTCTACGCCGTTTGTTCGTTTCACGAACACGGCTACGATTGCAAGCAATCGTTCACCTTTACGCATAAACCGTCTCGCTCATTTCAAGCAGACAGTCCTCCAATTCGTCAATGCGGCCGTACGCCGCTTTAAGCTCCCGTTCCGCCTTTGTGAGCTGTTTTTCATGCTCCCATGTCTTGCCGTACTCCCACCACTCGTCAAAGCTCTCCATAAGCTCTTCCGCAAGCGTGTCGGTGTACGCGTGCATAAAATACACCTCGTCCGCAACGTATGCCGTTAATGTGTTACCCTCTTCATCCGTGCGCCGAACCTCCTCGATGTTCTTGTGAAGCCATACATCCGCAACGCCTACATCCTCGCGCACATTGATCTCCACCGCTTCAAGCGGTAAATTACTTTCTGTTTTCATCAGCATAAAGCCAAAACTCCCTTCTTGTTAAAATTACTTATAACCCTGTTAGCCGCCCGAAATACGCGCCTGTGCCGGCATATAAAGCCGTATGAGTTACTGTTTGCAAGCCACCCGTATAAGGACGCTATACACCGTGCAAGTCGTAACGGTATATTTCTGCCCTGTTTCAGATACCGCCGCGCCTTGAATATCTCGCGCCGTATCCGCCTGAATATCGACCGCCTGACGGTCACATTCACCCTGCTGACTTTATAGCCCATCATGTCTATAACGCCGCCCTTGATTCGTCCGTCTTTTGCGATATACTGAACCCGGAACAGCCGCCAATCGTCCTTAATATCCAATAGCAGCACATCCTTCATATATTGCCGCAGCAGTTCAAAGCCTTTTCTTAAATGCCGCTTATTCCCTCCTAAAAGCAGAATATCATCCATGTAAAACAGCACATGATTAACTATCCGAACTCTTTTAGTCTGACCGCGCCTTTCCCTTGTTATCGCAAGCCGTTCCGCCGCGTAGTGGTACGCATAAGACAGATAGTAATTGCAAAGGTACTGTGACAAATACGAGCCGATTGACAAGCCTTCATCGTATTGATTGATTAGCAGCTCCAGAAGCCACAGCAAGGCGTCGTTCTTTATATCACGCCGTAAAAACGCCATAAGCCTATCGTGGCTGATACTGGGGTAACATTTCCTGACGTCGCATTTTATTGCGTATTTTGTGCCTTTCTCGTCCGTATTAAGCCATTTTTTGACCGCTCTCATTCCCTTGACTTGTCCCCGTCCGGGAAGGCAAGCCCATTGATGATGCGCGATTTTCGCATGACATAAGTCCTTTATACCCTCAACGGCTATATAATCGTAAATCTGATGAATGATCGACTCCGTCCCGATCCTGCGGATTTTGCGGCTATGCCTGTCCGTTATCTCTTTGTAGCGGATGGGCGGCAGTCTGACGTCGCGCTCACGGATCCGCCGGCTGACGTCCCTTGCAAGTCTCGCGATACCCTCCGCAAATTTACCCCTGTCTGCTTCTACATATAGATCAACCTCCTCTTTTGACATTACACAGCAGCCGCTGAGCAGTGCGCGAACTTCCCTCCGCCTCCATTTGTTGCGCAAGCAAGCGTATATGCACCGCTCAACGACCGCCGTGTCCTCTATATTGATGTGTTTTCCATATCTTTTCATGGCAACACTAACCTTCTTTCTGTACCTTTAGGATCTTCGGGCTATCCCTACCAATCCATGCGGCATGGCGTTATTTTTGGCGTTCCGCCAAGGTCATATATATGAACCGCCCTGTCTGCCCGTCGGCAAGTAGGCGGCGATATGGGACGCAATGAAATAATACAGAATTGCGGGAGGCGATGTTCCAATTCGAGTTCGACAAGGCGTTGTTCAAGTTCCAATACCAGACCCCGGCGTTCGCGCCGTTGTTCAGGTTGCCGCCGAACAAACACTCGCGCCGGCGCCCCATACCCCTGTTTTTTACTTAACTAATTCCGCAAGGGGGAATCCCCCTTGCAACCCCCAAGCTACGCGGCGTAAACACCGCTGCGCCCGCTTGCGGAAAGGCGGGAGGCGATGGCCCAATACGAGGCCGACAAGGCGCTGTACAAGCTCCAATACCAGACCCCGGCGTACGCGCCGTTGAACAGGTAGCCGCCGAACAAACACTCGCGCACACCCGATGTGACCCAATAATAATCGCAATAATACGTGCTTGCAGAGCCGCCGACCGTTATCGGAAGCCGTACCGAGGCGTTGTCCGCGTCGTGTCCCATTTCCTTTACATAGCCGTTTGTTGTCGCGACCGTGTAGCTTGCGGCGGTGTAGTCTGATGTAACGCTTGTCGAGAATTTCGTGCAGTCGTAGCAGATATACGGCGTATAGCTTGACAGTATCATATCGGATATTATTGTCCACACGTTTCCGTACAAATTCTCCACGCCCCTGTATTTCATGGGGTAGTATCCGCTCGTATTGCTCACGGGGCTGCCGCTTGAACCGAGAACGCCGTCCGTCATGCCGGTATACCACGGCATAGTTGAAATATACATAGTCGTGGTGGTGTCAAAGGTTGTTCCGCCGTTGTCGATATATATCGCTGTATTGTCGTCATCGTATGCCTCCTGCGAAATGACGCGCTTGCGGTTTACGGTTGTGTGGGCGTTTGAGCCGCTTCTGTCCGGTGCGCTTGATAATCCGCTTGCGCTGACCGAAACGGTACAGCCCACGGGGTAATATGCGGCGTTGGCGTTTGAAACGATCACTCTGCTTACTCCCGTTTCCTCAGCGGACAGGGTTTTCTGATAATTAAAATTTGTACAGCCCTGCATAACGCTCTGCGAGTTGCGCGTTGCAAACTCCACGCTGAACAGATCCTGTAAGAACGCGACCTCTTTGGAGGTCATGCCGCAGTACTGCGTCCCTTTCTTGCGGATCTCCGTAAGCTGCGTATTATGCGACAGTCCCGCGGTTGCTGCGTTCCGGTTGGCATAGGTGTTATGCGCGACCGGTGCGCCCGAAATCGACGCCGCCAAGCCGTCTGAGTTGTAGCTCATTTCATACGCCGCGATGTACGCGTATTTACTGAGCCGCCCATCGGGCTTTACGAATATTCCATACGGACACCAACCCTCATTCGGTCTGTATATATCCGTTATCTGCAATTCCTCATGTGTTTCGGTGTAGATATAGCGGAAAAACCGCGTGCTCCAGCGCACGTACACATCGCCGTTGGATCCGTCCGCGGAAAACAGCGGCTCGCCCTCGACCGCCGTCTCTATGAAGTCGTTATCCTCCGTTAAGTACCCGTTCACCCTCGTAAACATGAAGCACGGCTCGTTGTCGAAGTCGTTCGCCGCCGCCTCTGTATCGGTTGATACCGCCGCCGTAAGCCCGACTGCCGCCTCCGTGCGCTCGCCTTCGGGCGAACCCGAATAGGACGCGAGGGGGAACTTCACGCCGTAAATTTTGCCGTTGCGCTGTATCGGCAGGTCGTTTTCGATACTGTTCATTCTGATTGCCAAATCGCCTACATCCGTATCCGCTATTAAACTCTTTACCTCGGTTATTGCCGCCTTGCGCTCCGAGGTTTCCGTGTCAACCGCGCTCTGAAGCTCGGCGATAGTCCCGTCAACCACCTTTGTTATCTCGCTGTCGGTATAGCTTTCCGCCGTCTCGATCGCCGACTGAAGCTCACCGCTTGTCACGCCGCCGCCTTTGCCGCCGCTGTTTATAAATCCCATAATCAATACCTCCCGCAAATCAGCGATATTTTTCCGGCAGCTACTGTCTTAATATATATCGCCGCACCGCTTGCCGAGCCAATACAAAAATTATTGTATGCTCCGCCTCCAGGAATGACAAAGTATTCATTTTCATCAAAATCACCAGTAACGGATACTGCCATATCTTCTGATGTATTGTTTAAAATATCAACCGATTTTGAGGTTTCATAAGTAATTTTGCTTATTTCCTCGCTATCAGAAACATTTAAGGTCATAATGGACCTGCCTGTAATTTCCGTCATTATAATGTCTCCTATTCTTTATATGGTTGTAATGTCGCTTTCCTCAGCTGCAAATTCAACGATCCCGTACCATGCCTCAGGCAAATCGGAATATTTGGAGTCATCAAGAGATTTAATATTAATTATACGACCTTCATTCTCAATGCTGTACGTTTCACTGTGCGCAGTAGATTCAATCGAGTAATCATTAAGATTGTTCTGCACGAAAATATTTGATTTCAGAATAGCGCAATCGGAGCATGAAAGATAACTCCGCACAAGTATAAACCCGGTTTCCGTTATCTCAGTCAACGGAATGACCTGACGAAATACGGGCGTGCCGTCTATCCACGTCCCGATGCGCTGCGGCGTTGTGCTGTAGTTGATAAACTGATTGAATGTTGCCGGAACAAGTGGCTTATAGTCATTTGTTCCGGCAAAAATCTCCTCCGGTTCTGCAGGAGCCGTAATAACTTTACCGTCTCCTGAACGGTCGGTGCCGTAATTCGGGTCGGTATAGATAACCGCCGTACCATCATCATATACCACTATGCCGCTGCGGTTGACTTTTTCACCGTTGTATGTGCCGCTGTATAATTTTATCATGCCTGCTTCATCCACGCTTGCCACAGATGTATGTGACGCTATAAGCCGCGGTTCTTTGCCCTCATACATGTACACATCATATTTTCCGTTTGTGCCAGCAATATACACTTTGTTCTCACTTATATTTTTGTTGGTCGTAATCGCGACATTATCTACATCAATGCTTGTCTGTGTCCATGTGTACAGCTCTATGCCTGTTATACGGTCTGTTTCCGTATCTGCAAAATCAACAGTATCCGATAAAACTAATGTATTTGCAGTTCTGTCTGTTATCTTATATGACACTTGCTTATTCGCAATATCAATAACCGCTTTTATATGCAGCCACTTACCCGCAAAATCCACCGCCGTTTTTGCCGTGTCATTCACATAATAATATGAGCCGTCCTTTGTGCCAAAATAGAATGCATTGCCTGATGTATCATAGGTAGTTTTATTTGATGTGCCGGGACGTTTTGTAAGGTCTGCAAAGCCAATCCACCACCTTGATGATGCGGGTATATGTGTGTCCATCTCTATTATCATTGACGTTGCGTTCTCTGAAATATCCGCAAAATTAAGATTTGCAAGTCCATACAGATTACCCGCATTTGCCGCAGATGTGACGGTAAGATACTTTGATGTTCCATCGGTCGTAATTGCCGCTGTGCAGCGTTCAATAGTCGTAAACGCCATATCTGTATCAAAGGGATAATTTGCAAATGATGTAGGCAGTTCAGGCACAAAAACAGCGCTGAGCTTAGATGTAATGTCATGAGTCATTTGACTTGTTTGGGCTGTGACAACCCCTTTATAAGCTTCAAATTCTTCGCGGCTTACCTCCGCATCAAGAGTAATATTTACCTCAATATCTTCGGTATTACCTATGGCTGTTACTAATGTAATATCCTGTGTTGTGATATTATCCACTGCTGCAGGAATGAAATCCGCATAATCTCCGGCATTTGTATAGGCATACAAAATATCGCCCTCGTCCGGATCCGTTGCAATAATGCCAATCTCACGAAGATAGAACGCAGTTGCTCCGCTTGTTATTCTCGCTTCAAGCTGGCTGTACCCGTCGCCCGTCACCTTGTTTCCGATAATATCCGTCTGTGCGTCCATCACCGGGTTTATTAATTCTGTCATGGTTACAATGTCCGCATTGTCCGGCAAATATCCGGTACCGACAACAATGCCTTTAAAAATCAACTTTTCACCTGTTTGCACTTTCGCCTGCAAACGTAAACCTTTGCTTGTAAGCTTAATGCCGTTAAATTTTCCCATCGGGCTACCTCCTGTTTCATAAACTGTATCCGGCGTTATCATTCTTTGCCGGATATACAACCGTTCTGTTATGCCTGATAATAGCTTTGACTGTTACTCTTGCTTCTCCTGTGGCTATTATCTCTGGTTGGATTTTCACTGCCGGAATTGTATTTTTGTTTTTTATATCAGCTATAACACTTGTTATGTTGAATGCAAAATTGGCAATTGTCTCTATTGTGAATTCATCAAGCTTTGATCTCTTATTCTTTGCCTTTTCAAGCAGTTCATAAAAGTTCTCAATTATTTCTTTATTAATGTACTTTCTGCCCAACTCAACAGGCAAATTCAATCTGAAATGATATGGCGCTCCACCATAATCAAACCACTCTGTAATTTCCCCACCGCCGAAAGCGGCATTAAGTATAGTCTGTACTGCTCCGACGGTACCGATATGGCTGTTATATTGGTATGCCGCCTCAATAACAGAACACTTTTGATCAATCGGCATATCCGTCGTGTAGAATGGAGCATCCAGCTCTGCCGCCATTGCGTCGAGCAAATTATTATCCGTGATATTTGGGATATTCACCCAAAAATCAAACTTGCTGACAACCTCGTAATACCAATCTGTAATAGCTTTAATTCCCCTTGAGATTGCCCTGTCGCGGTTTGTTTTGAATGTATACGGCAGAATATCGGTTATTTCCGCGTCCGTAAATTTAATCATTGTTTGCTCTGCTCCTTATGTTTCAGGCGGCGTATAGCCGTCAAGAACGATTTTATCAGCTTTTATTGTGAGTGTTCCGCCGCTCTCTGTGATCGTTGCATTACCAAGCTTTTTATAATACCCCGATTTCACCGCCGGCGGCTGTGAGTAGGAATATATTTTACCGAAGCATATACCGCCGCCATGCTCGTCAACAAGCACCGCAACAACTGCACCTACCTCCGGCGGATCATATTCGGAACATAAAAGCGGCAGCCAATCCGATACTGTGTTACTCTCTGTCGGGAATGTAACCTTCACAAACCCGCGTTCATAATCAATGCTTGATATGTTTCCTGTGTAATAACCGTTCATCCTCTGCCGCTCCTTTATTATTAAAAACTCTTGCGTCTCTTGTCGCGCTCGTATCGCTCTATAAACTCCTTAAAGTTGGGGTATGACATGTTTATTCCCCTGCGTACCGATGCCGCATCGCCGTCGCCGCTGACTGCGATCTGAGGTGAAAATACAAACTGCACTGTTTCGCTGCCACTGCCGTTGCTGTTGCTGTCGTCCTTGTTGAAAAAAATATCATGCAGCCTGTCAATCGAATCTTTCAGACCGTCACCGGTATACTCTGATGCTTCATCACTCGTCAGAACGCGTTCTCCGGCGTGAAGCTCTGCTATGTAGCCGTCAAACGGCACACGCTCCAAGCCGTTTTTGTGTGAGCCGTCAATCATAGCCGCAGACTGTGCCGCGTTATAAATCCTCGCGCCCCGTGGCACATCCGCCAATACATCGCGTCCGCTGTAAAACCAACGCTGCCCGCCGTACTCGATAACCTCACGCGGATCGGGTATGTTCTGATCGTTCACATAGGTTAAACCGCCGCGCCAATAGGTTGTGCCTGTTGCATTTTCGCCCGGTGGTGTGCCGTTCTGCTTATATGTTACCGTATATGTAACGCTCTTGTTCTGCAACTGACTTTGATATGATATAGCCGTTGCAATTTCATCTTGACCGTTGAATTTTCCCGTGACCGTCTGTGCTTTGTTCACATCTTCCATCTTTTCCTGATAATCAACAGCAGTTGCTATAAAATTCTCACCATTGAATGTTCCTGTCACAGTTTGGGTTGCTGTAACATCTTTTAGTTCATTTGAAGCGTTCACTGCATTTTCAATTTCGTTCAAGTTGTAGACTTGCCCATCAATGCTCACTTGTGCGCTCTTGCTATCAATGGTCGATATGACCTCCCCCGCCTTGTCAAGCACATCAATATTGCCGTCTGCATTTACAGTCAGGTCAACCGCGCTCAAGCCATGTAGGGTCTGTATTTCGCCCGTTACCTCATTCAGAATTGAAAAATCACCGTTTGCATTTACGGACACATCAACATTACCGATTGAATTAAGACTTGCAATCTGATTTTCCGCCTCTTGTATTATCTCAAAATTGCCCTCCGCATTTATTGCGATTGATTTATTTTCGGGAATCAGGCTCATTGCGTGCGCCATATCTGTAAGCTTATCCGCTATGCCGTTATTGTCAAGCTCCTCAAACAATCCCTGCTGATTGCCTAACTGCTGCATAGTCTGAATAACATTGTTTATAGCGTCCCCTCCTGCCGCAGTTGCCGCCTCCACATTCTGAAAGCCGTTTGCAATTAACGCCGCGCCCTGTACTGTTGCCTCTGATGTTTCGCCGATGCTTTTTTCATAGTCGATAAAGCTTTGTGTCATTTCCGACGCTTTGCCGTCCGCAATAGCTTTTGTAAAATCGGCATATCCGGCCTTTGCTGCAGCGAATTGTGTTCCCAATTCCTGTGTTGACTTTCCGGCTGTTACTAACGCTGTGCCTAATTCTTCAAGCATTTGTACATCTGTATCAGTGCCGAACACGTCACCAAGTTTTACATCACTCGCAAGCGCCTGTGTTAAGTATTCACCTGCTTTTTGTGTACTTTCGTCAAACTCGCCCATATTGGTTGTGATACGATTTATTTCATCACCTACAGAACCTAAATGTCCTTGTACATTTGTTATCCCGCTTTCAAGTGATGTTATAAATTTTTGTGCGTCTGTACCGTCCGTAATACCTTCAGGAAGTGCGTCAAATTTCATACCTTGTGATATAGCTCTATTGTACAAACCTTGTATATTACTTAAATATGCTGCATGATTCGATGGATCTCCGCTGTCTGATGCCGCGTACATTTGCGCTTCTTTAAGTAAATCCTGATTTCTAATAAGCTTTGATTGATACTTTTGCTGTTCTCTGTACAATCCTGTAAGACTTTCATTGTCTTTTCTGTACTGTTCTGCACCGCTTGCTGCCGTGCCTATAAACTCAGAAGCCGCCGATATCATATCAGAACGGCTCAAGCTCTGTGCCATGTTTACAGCATTTTCAAGGCTTGTCGTATCAGCATTTATAACAAGATTGTATTCCTGTCCGAGCATGTCCGCAATCTCCTGTAAACGTGCTCTTGCATTTTCGATTTGCTCTGTGCTGCTTTCCGGTTTTTGTATGATTTCGCGCTGCTGTGCAACCTCCATTGCAAGATCATTATATTTTACAAGGTTATTTGCTGCCTTGCTTATTGCTTCCGCCTGTTCATTCATTCCGTCCGCATAATTGTATTTTTTATTGTAAAAATAATCATACGTCTTTTTCGCTGCAACACCTAACACAACAAGTCCTGCAGCAACCGCCGCCGCAGGTGCAACGAATGCTGTAAGCGAAGCTGCTGCACCTGTAATTGTACCGCCGAAGGTTCCGGCCGCAGTTCCGATTCCGGTGAATAAGCCGATTATACCCTGTAATACCTTTGTTGCGCCCGTAGCCTTTGAAAGCTTTGAAAGGTTAGCAACAAGCGTTGCCGTGCTGTTAATACCCTGTATAGTTCCCGTGCCAAGCTTGAAAGCTGTGAATACTTTCACAAAGCTTATTGCTCCCGAAACAACCTTATCGGAATTATTTACAAGATAATTTAATAAGTTTGTTGCTTTGGGCGCTATGCCGTCAATTGTATCCGATATGACCGTTTCAATCTGCGGCATTTTATCCGTGAGGGTATCAACAAATTCCCTGACATTCGGTGCAATCTTTTCACCGATTGAAATCTGCATATCGTTGAATGCAGAATTCAATCGTGTTACGGAGCCCTCTAATGTGTCCATTTTAATGTCATAGAGATTATCAAGCGCACCATCGCAGTTCTGAAAGGTCTGCATGAGGGAATAAACCTCTTTTTGCCCGTCAGCCGTATCGGTTGTAAAGCCCTGCATAATCTTTGCGAAGCTGTCCAGATGCGCCTTGCCGCCAATCATCTGATACATTAAATTTCGCTGCTGCTCCGTCATACCTGAGGTCTTGTCCGAAATATCCTGAAATACATCAATAATGGATCGTGCGTCACCGTTACTGTCGTACATTGAAACGCCAAGCTGCGCCATAGCCTTTGACGCGTCACCGCTTGTTTTCTGCATATTTACAAGAATAGCATTTAATGCCGTTCCCGCCTCGCTGCCTTTTGTACCTCTGTTCGCAAGCACACCGAGAACCGCTGCGCTTTCCTCAATCGGCGAATTAAGATTTTTAAGTACACCGCCAACGCCTAAATATGCCTCCTGTAGCTGTGTGGCTGTCTGATTTGATTTGTTATTCGCCGCCGCCGACACATCTAAGTAGTGATTAAGATCATTTATGCCTAAGCCCAGATTTGCCATACTGTCCGTTACAAGATCGGACGTTGTTGCAAGATCCGCGCCCGTTGCTGCCGAAAGCTTCAGCACCGGCATTAAGGCCTTTGTACTGTCCTCAACACTCCATCCGGCTAACATCATGTATTCAAGTGCATTTGCGCTTTCTGCCGCCGTTTTGACGGTTGTACGTCCCGCCTCTCTTGCTGCCGCGTCAAGCGCTTCATAGGCCGCCGTTCCGGTCTCCACACCGCCGACCGCGGCAGCACTGTTTAATGCGCTCTCATATTTTTCATACTCCTGTACACTGTCCTTGACAAATTTAACGCCCGCGGCAGCAATTGCAAGTGTGGCCGCTGTTGCGGCTCTGTTCATTCCCTTGCTTATGCTGTCAATCTGCTTTTGTGCATTGTTCAGCGCCGAATTTAAAGAGCCGTCTAATTTACCGCTTATTTTTATGGCTAATTCCAGTTCCTTGCCCATAGTAAATTAAACTCCTTTGTCATATTCGAGGGCGGTGTTGATTTCTGCCGCCCTCATGCCGTATTAAAGATATTTTGAGATTTTTGATCTCTGATCTACACCGTTTACCTTGAAAGGGCCGTTAAGCTTGTCAATTTCAAGGTATACTGTACCGCTGTATGATGCAACCTTGAGATATGTCAGATTCATCTTGATTGTACTGTTCATTCCGTCAGCGCGCTTTGCTGAACCTAATGTGACCTCCGACGTGAATCCCTTGACTGTGACAACTAATCCGTTATATGTAAGCTCATGGCTTGAACTGTCTGCGCGCTGTGCGGCCGCGCGTATTACAAAGCTTCCTGTCTCGCCGATGTGTACCGCTTCCGCCGCCTCATCATCGAAAATATTAAACGGAATTTCAAGCTCCATATTTTCGGTTGCAAGTGACGGCAGGTCAATTTCCCCGCCCGGTGTGTTAAGCGTCTTGTTTATCGTGCTGACTGTAGGGAGGGTTATTTCCTCACCTACGCCGATTACCTGACTGTTATCGTTATAAAGACGGAAGTCCATAATCTGTGAAGGAATTTTAGCCATTATTCAGCACCTCCCACTAATGCAGATGTCATAATATCAATGTCAAATTCTGTTTCATTCTCGATATACTCCATAGGAATATTTGTCGCAAGCTTTGTTGTGAACTTGACGTGCCCGTTAAGGATTTCCTCATCTGTGTTCTCGCTCTCATTGAAATACATTTCACCGCCCAGAATATAACCCGAAGCCGTCCAGCCTGCAAGCTTGATATTCTGACGTGTAAGCATATTGTCAATTGTCTTGCGGTCGATATTGCCGTCAACATATTCTGTATTTGACGTAATAAAATCGTTGTCGTTATAAGCAAATGTAAGGCTTGCGACAATCCAGCGTTTTTCAGTGTCCGTTACTGCAGGATAACAAGCCATGTTATTACCCCATGTATAGAAGCCGCTGCGCGAAATTACTGTCACAATTCCCTCAGTGTTAAGCTCGTTTCCGTCCTCTGCATCATAATATACCGATACGCCGTCTTTATCGGTCGTATTTGTCACAGCGTCGTCAATGTCAATACATACATTTGACGGTGATGAACAGGTAACGCCGCCTGTCTGTGAAGCCTGGTACATTATAAGGGCCGAAAGCAGTGCCGAATATGCGACAGTATAGCCTCCTGCCTTAATGGACGGATAACAGATAATACAGTTATCGTTTATCGTTCTGTCCTTTTTGGCGGCTATTACAGTGTCTGTTGTGGTGTAATCTGCTTCAAGGTCAAGAATTGCCTTTGCGGTAAAGCAGCCGTTAATTAAAACAGTCTTTTCCGTAAGCATGGCACCGACCGTATCATTGTGCGACCATCCCGGCGCGGTAAGCAGAAACGGAACAACACCAAGCTTCGGGTAAATCTGTCTTATACATTCAGTGCCTGTTCTTGCGCCTGTTGAACTGTCAACCTTTCCGAGAATGTCCGAAACAGTTACCTTTGAAGTGTCGATTTCGTCATACTCCGCCGTTACAGTTTCAATGCTGCCGTCTGTGAAATAGATTGTAAGAACATCATCAACCCATGCAGTCAGATAGTCCGTGCCTTTAGTAAGTGTTTCTGCTCCGTTTTTAAGTACAAGGCTGTCAGGTATAGCCTCGCCTGTAAGTCTGCCTGTCTTGTCCGTAACCGTGATTGTCTGCGTACCGCTCTTTTTATGTGTTGCCGGATCAAGCACGTTTATAAATACGACGGGCCCAACTCCGAAACGGATAAAATTGATATACATTGACTGACAAAGTGTGTACTTTGAAAAGTCTGTTGAATATCCAAGCAGCGCCTTACAGTCGTCTATGCTTTCGCAAAGAACAGGTGTATTGACTGCTTTTGAATAATCGTCAAGTCTATGTACCGGAGCAGTGCCTATAACACACTGCGCCATAGCGACCGAGGCCGCCGCCGGGGATGTACTTGACGTGGTGCTTGACGAAACACCATGTTTATATTTTGCCATTTCAAATAGCTCCTTTCTTTATATCCGCTGTCGCCCGCCGCAGCGTTATATTACTTTGTTAATTCTTTTGCATACTCCGCGCTACGTCTATAGCATAAAGCCGCATAGCTGCTTGTTACATTGCGCTGCTTAAGAAAGGCTGTAAAGTTTTCCTCTGTAACGCAGCAATCGCGTACAAAGGGAACATTTAGCTTTTCCGGAACATCTCCCGTAAAAGCTGTGCCGGACTTAAAGCCCGGAATGCTTGCACCTGCATAAATTCTCTTTATGCCTTCGTCTGTATGGTTTTCCGTTGCCGCGTCCGGGGCTGCGGCTGTTTCTGTTTCGGAAATATCCACTGCATCCGGCGCGGCTGCCGCGGCTCTTGTCTTGTCTGCTTTGCTTTCAACCTTTTCAGTTGCGGAAACAGTTGAAGCCTCCGCTGCGGCCGTTTCCGCCGCTGCTTTCTTTGTTCTCGCCATTGTCTGATCCTCCTTAATCACAAATATTTTTCTACATCTGCGTATGGTAAATACTCGTTTTTCCAACGTGTAATTACCGCCCCTACAAAATAGGGAGCGTTCAGTTCCTCATCAACATATATTTCAAGCGGATATGTCATTGTGAATGAACCATGTATTCCGCCGTTTGAGGTAAAATAATCTCTTATTCTTTCAAGGATAATAAGCAGTGTACCTGTGCCCGATAAATTCTCTGCTTCATCCCGGACCGCAACCGCTGTTGTTATTGTCGTAATCTGCGGTGTTTTTGCATCCGCGATTTTACTGCCCTCGAATTTGACTATAGCACAGGGAAAAAGCTTGCCGTCCTCGTCCTCATCCTCAAACGCCGTTGTCTGCGGCAGATACTGGCGGAATACCTTTATTTCCTTTTCGCCCTGCAGTGCCAGTTTCGGGAACACATCATTTTTAAGCGCGTCTATGATTGCAGTCTGTAAATCATAAATCGTCGTCATAAGACAGCCTCCAGTCGTTTAGCTATATTATCATTCAGTCTTTGACGTACTTCATCTTTAATGCTGCCCCATGTCTGCTCATTGCCGTGCTGCACCGGTGACGAAATAGAAGCCATTTTTTCAATAGGCAGACGTGATTTTGTTTTTCTGACGGCAATTCCAAACGATACGGCAAATGCCTTATTACCATATTTCTTTAAGGTTTTGCGCCCGTGTGACGTGTTTATAATTGCGCTTGCTCCTACACGCTTTCCGGTATAATGATTGTAATGTGTCATTGACACGTTTGTGCCGCTGTCGCGAAGCCACGCCGTAAGATTACCTGTTGTTGCCGCAGTATATTTCAGAGAGTTAATATCACCCTTGTCCGTGTACATTTTCTTTGTAATGCTTTCGTCCTGCTTCTTTGCCTGCTTTGCTGTGTCGTTTATTCCGCCCCTTATAACCATAGGCGCTTTTTTGCTCATTTGTCCTAACCTCTGCGCCACATAGTCGGCGTTGGTAGTGATTTCAAGTACAAGCATTTAACGACCTCCGTTCCTCTGCAGGATCAGCTTATACATGCCGTCCTGTTCTGAAACACTGTCTACAGTGTATCTCTTATCGTCAAATTCGACTGTGCTGCTTTTTTTCAGCCTGCCTATATCCTCCGCCGATACAAATACGGCAATAGTTGAGCCGTAAAGCCCTGTTGAGGTCGTTTGTCCCGATGAGCCGATTTCTATTTTAACCTCGTCACTTGTGAGATCATCATCAACAACGCATATCAGCCTTTTGCCCGCTAATGTGTGCCATTCTCCGAACTCATCAAGATTAAGAAACACGTTTTTTGTATCGGCTGCTATAAGCTCCTTGAAATTCATTATGACATGAACTTGACAAGAACCGCTGCGCTTGTCTCTGCCGCATCCGCAACCGCATAGCCGATAATGGCATTGACAGAAGTAGCGTCATCACCTTCAACCGCCGCACCTACGGTTGTCGCCGTATCGGTTGCAGCGTCGTAATAGACTTCTGTGCCCGCCTTTATTTCCTCGCTTGTTGACTTTGCAAGCTCATATACTCCCGTCATTGCAAGCGCTCCCGTTTTGCCCGGCGGGATTGCCGCTGCTGCAACGCCGCAGCGATCACCAAGCACAATCACCGTTCCCGGTGCTATTGTTTCGTCTGTCGGGTTGATATAGTCCAGATTGTCGCCTCTCTGGATGTGTGTTGCTGTCATTTTACTTTCCTCCAATCTTCAAATAAATTTTCATGCTGCCGTCCTCCTGAGGGGTTACGATTATCGTATTAATAGCAAGTGTTCCGCTGTCGCTGCCGATGTCAAAGTAATTGCGCAGTCCGGTTATAATATCAACTGTCGCGCGTGTTTTTGCTTGCTGCGGTGTGCGGTCTATAATATTTGCATAGTCCAAGCCGTAATCCCTCATTTGCGGCAATGATCCTTTCGGTGTATTGCAGAAAAAGTTTATATTTTCTGCAAGCTCCGCCGCTTCTGCTGCCGTAAGTCCCGGAGCCTCTAATTCTGTTATAAACATTTTCAGCACTCCTTCAGTGTTACTTCAACATCAGCGGATAATATAACGCCTTTATGTAAAATATCAACGTTTACCTCACGGCATTTTTCCAAACTCCATTTGTTAAAGCCCATAGGCTTGTCACCTATAACAAGCTCGCCTGCATAGCCCGTATTGGTCCATATTACAAACTCGTCCAGCAAATGGCGTATGTCTGAATTAAAGCGCGCGTCAAGGTGCATTGTAAAGGTGATTTCACCCACGTCCGCGCCCAGGAACTGACGGACGGGGCGTCCTCCGCTGCCGGGGTAATATGTAACCCAGCGCCCCGACGCTGTGCGCTCAAAGTTTGCCGGGTACTGAAGCCAATCCGAATTGGTTTCAAACTGCAAATAACCCCAGTAGCCGATCACTGTTAGTCACCAATTTCAATTACGGTACCTGGATTCTTAACGCTTGCCTCCGGGAACATTACCGAAACGCCGAAATCAAAGAGAACATTCCATGCAATTCCCAGTCCGTCCGGTCTGTCCGCACGCAGGATTGTCGCGTCGCGTTTGCCGTTGAGCAGGTCAACCTGTATCATGTGCTCCTTAACTCCAACAAACCACGGAACCGGCTCCCCTTCCTTGACAAATCCATTAAGTGTAACATCCTCAATAACGGTAAAATTGCTGCCGTAATACGGGTTAAACGCCTGTGTATTTTCCGGTGTGTTGATTGTGGGGGACATGAGCAGCTTCTGAACCTCCACTCCAAGTCCGAACGGAACAATTATTACGTCCGGTCTCAATGCAAGCTGATTTCCGGCCGCATCCTTCTGAATACCAACCATATAAATCATTTTCTGCAATGCGGCAAATGTCGGACGTGTACCTTCTGAAAGAAGGTTTTTCCTTTCTTTTGAATACAGCACCTTTTTATCAAAAATCGGCTTGTTGTTCAGAAGTACCTTGTAAACCTCCTTATTCTGTGTTGTCATAGTGAGGGTTGCAAAACGGCGCGGCAGGGTTGTAATCATGCCTATATCGTCATCAATAACAGCCTTACGGCTGAGAGTGAACTTTCTGCCGTATGTTTCAATCTGACGCTCCGGCATAAGAACATCCGTCGGCACATATGACTTTAATTCGCCGTTTTCCGGTATTTTCTCAAGATCGCCGGAATGTGACATGAGATATTCATGATTCTGTGTCTTTTTAAAGTTTGTAAGCGAACCGAATTTTACGAACTTGTCAAATGAAACGTTCGCCTTTGCAAGTCCCTCCGTATAAGACTTCTGAAGAACTGTGTCCATGATTGACGGGAACATTGCCTCCGGATTCATAAACTCTCTTGACATGGCTCTGAAAAGCGCGTCATCCGACATATGGCGGTAATTTCTGCTGTGGTCTGTTCTTTCAAGACATTCGGCCATTATGTCGCGCAGATGCATTCCGCGGAAATTGTCGGCACCCTCTGCCGGGTTTTCCACTGTGCCGCCGCTGCGAAGTATAACGCCGTCCGCAACCGCACGGCTGAACTTGTCGTTTTCGTCATCTGTTACATGTATTCCGCTTGCTATCGGTGTGTTGTTTTCCATCTGACGGCGGACTATAAGCGCTCTTACCTGCCCGGCGTTCATGCCTTTTATCTCTGTCGCGTCAATGTTGTAAAATCTGCACATATTAGCGATTGCGACAACATCATCATTTACAATGCCGGCTGCAATGCCCCTCTGCTCCGGCTGCGGTGCGGGTGTGGGCGCGGGCGCAGGTACCGGCTCTGACGGTGTTCCGCCGCCGTTCTTGCTTCTGCTGCCGTCTGCCGGATCTTCGCCGTCGTCCGGCATCGCGTCTATAATTGCCTGCAGGGTATCAAACTCGCGCTGTTCGCTTTCCGTCAGGTCGCGGTTTTCCGCCTCTGCTGCTGCCCGGATTTCATTCTGGCGGTTAAGTGCCCGCCTTAATGCTTCGTTCATCTTATTTAACCTCCTTCAATGATAAACGTAATTTATTATTGTTAATCTGTATCAGATTATCAACCATTTTCAAAGACCTCTGCGGCGTTTCCGCAGCGTCTGTAATTGAGCGTCCCACGCCGACTGTTATATCGGCCGGAACGGAAACAATAGAAATTTCTATCGGCTCCCATTTTGTTGCCGTGTATGTGGTTACGGCATTTTCGCCCTTGCCCTTTACGGTGCGGACCATTTCATGGATAACATAACCCACGGAAACACCGCGGAGCATACCGCTTTTAACAAGCTGATAATAAGGCTCTGCCGCTTCACTGTCTGCAAACTGTACCGTCGCAGTTCCACGCTTTTTATTGATTTTAGCTTTTATGACCTTTCCTAAGATCATATCCCTATTGTGGTTAAATAAAAGGCAGCCCGTTGTGTTTATGCGCTCCAGCATAACCGCGCCGCTCTTGTGGGAAAGCACCTCATAAGCGCCCCAACGTTCAACCGGAGTTTCGCTTGAAAAGGAAATTTCAAAGGTTCTGTTTTCCTCGTCAATTTCTCTGATCTCAAAATCCTGTGTATTTATTGAGCGGTTCTGCTGCCCTTCAAATCTCTTATCTATATTTTTATCATTCATCCGTCTGCTCCTCCCTGATGAAAGGAATGTTGAGTTTTATGCCCATCTCTGCGGCATAGTCTATAATTTCTTTCAGATCGTCGATAACGTCCTTATAGTCACGTCCGTTCTCGCGCCATATTTCGGCTACGGTTTTCTGTCCCGTTTCAATAGCAATCTTGTTTGCGCTTGCCTCCTTTGAGGGATCAATCCATTTTTTCGGCTTTCTTATCCACTCATGTGCATAATACTTATCGGGATCATTCCAGAAATCCGCGGGCATTTCAACCGCTCCGCTCATGACCGCCGAAAGGACAAAGGCTGTATATGTTTCGTCAAGAAATTCATCTTCAATCTTTTCCTGCTCCGGCATAAAGGTTTCCTCGTCCTCGATTGTCGCCTGCCTTGCGGAGCTGTAGTTAGCGTCTGAAAGATCGCGGGTTGCGCTCTCGTAAGAAATGCCCTGTCCCGCCGTAATCAGTCGCGACATGGTTTTTATAAATTCGCTGCTGTTTGTCGCTGATGTTCCGGGGTTTACTACCTGTATATCATCGCCTGCGTTCAGATCCGTAATAAGTCCCGGCATAAGCTCCAACTCATTATAGCTTTTTCTCTCGCCCTTCGAACTGTTTACAGAACGTCCCAATCCTCCCGTTGGTAATACCTTTTTTATAAATACGGACAGACAGGCCGCTATACGCTCCTTTATGCTTGCCGCTTCTATGTAGCCGTTAATTTCCTTTATACGCCCGATTGTCGCCGCCATTTCCGGCATTTCGCGAATCTGTGACGGGCGTGTTTTTGAAAAATAGAATATAAGGCGTTCACGGGGCACATAATGCGCCGCTATGGACGTGTAGCCCTGTATGTCATATTCCTTTATCCAATAGCCCACAGCGCGGTTATAGCTGTTATATTCAACGCCTGCAATAACCCTGTTGCCCTTCTCGTGCGGTAAATATTGTGCCTCGTCAAGCTCGTCCACCTCTACCGCCTGCAGCTTGAACGGAACAACGCCGCCCGGCGTATCACATTTTATAAACAATATACCGCCGTCAACTCTTTTCCGCCGCACTGCCATTCTTGCCATTTCCCAGAATGATTGTGAGCCTGTAACGTCGCAGTTATCCTTTTTGCACCACTTTAACCACAGATTTTCTATACTGTTATTAAATGACTCATCCGGGGTTTTCGCCTCCAGATCAAAGCCTTTACCGATTACGTTTCTTATCCACGGGTAAATGTTGGCATTCATAAGATCGCTGTTACGTTCCAGATCACGGGAACGGGCACGAACAATATTTCTGAATCGCCGATCCGTGATTTCGCCGCTCTCAATTGACGCAAACCAATTTTTATTCTGTCTGTCAAACAATCCCGCGTCATAGTTACGCTGCTGTTCCTTATGCGCCTGTCTCCATGCTTCACGGGCATAAGCCCATTTCGGGGAAATAAATTCGATAATTCCCATTTTGAATAAGCCTCCTATTTTACAAGATGCGCTTCCACCGCTTGAATATAAACCTTCGCGCTCGATACGGTGTGTGTCACTTTATCTATGGCATATTTGCCGCTATAGCTTGCCAAGCCTGTTATATTCCAGTTTGTATTTGAATAAATCGGCTTGCCCCCCATTACATTAAATTTCAGCTTTACCATTTCAGAATTAGCCTCATATATTGCCGCTTTGGCTTTCAGTTCTGCTTCTTTCAGGCTTGACGATGTCCCCTCCAAAACAATTTGCCGTTCGGGTGTACCGTATGTGTAGTCATATACTGTATCACTGTTTTCAAGCTTATATTGTGATAATACACCCGTATAAGTGCCCTCTTCATTGTCGGTTAATGTAAAGCTTTCGGCATCCTTGATGTTGAATGTTCCCACAGCGTCCGCCGCATCCTGCGCCTGACGGTCAAATATAATAATTTTGTTTCTGTAAACCCTCATTCCGAAACCGTATTGACTGCACTGTCGGAATAGGAAATCAATATCAGTCTGTCTTGACTGCTGAACGGATTTTATTGTTATGTCATCAGCGCAATATTCCAGTTCGACACCTATACATTTGCATATATCCTTTGCTATCGCAGAAAGACTGATATTTTCCCACTTCTTTGTATTTTTTGTTCCCTGTATCGGCAATGCAAGGCTTTTAATTGCGACAGTGATCGGAAAGCCTTCGACCTCCAAGCTGTCACACAAAAACTCCCCGCAGTCAATCCACCTTTCGGAATTTTCCTCATCCCAGTTTATCAATTTGATCTTTGCATTTATCAGGGTTCCCTTATCAATCAGCCAATCATTCAGCCAATGCTCATCAACATCAAAAACCGTAATATCAAAGCTGTCTGTTTCGCCGCAGGCTACGTCAACATATTCAATATCTGTTACATAGTCCTTTATATCGCCCCAGACATTTACGCCGTTTATTCCTACAAAGCCCTGTGCCTGCCGCGGGGTCGTGAATGTTCCATGCGTAGGTGACGGGCTTACGCCGATTATAACCGCGCCTTCGCCGCTGGCAACGGTTGAAATTCCGCTGTCGCCTGTAATTACTGTTGCCATTATTCGGACCTCCACGGGGGCATATAAACGCTGTCGTCGGTTTTTTCAATTTTGGGAATTATGAGCTTTACTCCGTAATCAAAAACGACTGTTTCGACGTGCGCCGGATTCGCCTCTATAATCGGGGCTATAATTGACGCATCACCATATGTCTTGTAGGCTATAAGGTCCCATGTATCGCCCTTGCTCGTTATATATTCCATAGCTTACCGCCTGTCAAAATACACTGCCGCTGTGCGTCTGCCTAAACCGTCGCTGTTTTCCTCTGCCGCCTCCGCAGCCGTTTCCTTGCGCATGGCGTACAGTGTCGCAAGGTCAGCCCTTTGTAATTGCCTGTCCTTTATCTTGTAGCTCTGTCCGCCTGTCGTAACGGACGCTATTGCAGCGTCAATTTCTGCAAGTCTTTCTGTTGCTGTCATGTTCTCAACTCCAAACAAAAAGGCGCACACGTCAAAGAACGGTAAACCGTCCTTCGTATATTGCGCCCGTAATTATTCTTTTTTAGTCCTCAACCGTTCCGGCGTATGTAACGTTTGTCGCCGTGCAGTGTGCGATCTGACTTTCTGTAACTGTTGTGTCTGTTGGTGCGGTTATTTCTACCTCCGCCGCTCCCGCATTGATTAAAAATGCCTCTAATTTCTGATATTTTATATCGCGTCCGATTTTCGCAGACTGCCATATTTTGTAGTTTTCAGCCGCCTGTGCAACGGCTGTCTGTATATCTGTAAGGTGTGATATGTCAGCGTTATAAATCCTGTAGGAAACGTTTATTTCATACTCAACGCGTTCTATATTTCTGACCGTTATACTGTCCGTCAGCGGCTTGATTACCGGGTCTGACAAGTATTCCTGTAAGCCCTGTACAAACGCGTCTGCCGCCTGTTCACGGTCTGACATAAGTATATATATAACTATTTCCGCATCCTCCGGGTTTTCTACCTTGACATCATCAATAAGACTTGAATATTCTTTTGCATAATATTTATATGCCGCCTCAGAGCCGGCGGTGCTGTATAAATACCGCGCCATATAAATCTTTTTGGCATAATCGTCATCGGTTTCCGCATCCGCTCCGCCCGTCGGTGCTTCAAGGTTTGAAACGCCGTTTATATATGCAATCGGATCGACAAGCAGATTAAGATCGCCGGCGGCAAAATTATTCCCGGCCGTTCCGGCTGTTGTTGCCTTGCAGAGTATATCGGCGTACATGGCCCCCGACGTTATTTCCGCATACTCGTTTGTTGCAAAAAATACCGTCTGTGCCTGTGACGTTACACGTGTTCCGGCGGGTATTGCTACCGTTGTGCTTCTTGCCGCCGCAAGCATGAACCGGATAATAACAACCGCATAATCGCCGCTGTCACGGTCTGCTTTGCCAAGTCCCAGATTATCCAGATGATCACCCGTCGAGTAATTCAACAGGTTCTGCTTTGCCTTTCTGTTGCCGATTTCGGCACACTGAAAAACAATTTGCGCGGCAGCGTATAATATCGCCTTGTCCCTGTCCGGAGGCGCTGCTCCGGCTTCGGCCGTATATGCATCAACAGCTTTTTCCTTCAGGTCATTTATTGTTATGCCATCAAGGAAGGAAACCTCTGCTATTCCCTCAAATCTCGCCATTTCCGCCGCCGCTCCTTTCTGTTAATATCCGTTTATCCAGCTATGCTTTTCGTTGTTCGTGGGCTTTTTCTCCGGCTCCTCCGCCTCATCCTGGGTGTAGTAGTCATACGCTCTGATTCCGCGTATATCCGCCGCCGCAAAAGCATAAACACGGCAGTCCAAAAAGTGATTATCGCCATGTGTTACTTTTGTTCTCCACACTAATCTCCGGTTGCGTCCGCTGCCCTCTGCTACCTTGTGTTCGGCGGTAAGCTGTGCGGCATATTCCTCGTCGCAGTCTGCGTGTACCATACAAGCCCCCAGACCGTTCTTTTTGTTCAGCCGGTATGCGATTGTATCCTTGTATTTGCCGCCGTCTACAAGTATAAGCTGCTGTCCATCGTAGACTGCATTTTTCTTATTTATGGTCGATACCTTGTAATGTGTGCTCAATTCGCGGCTGGATCCCTTGCAAGGCACAGCCCACTCATAATTCATACAGAACTCGTAAATCTCATCTGTAGTCTCACCGTCACCACTGTCTATCAGGGTAAGAAGGGGTACAAAACTTTCGCCGTTCACCTTGTGGAACTCCGCGTTCATGTATCTTTCCAGTTCGTTAAGTGACATTAGCTGACCGTGTAATATTGACTGCGATGTGAGCTTTGCGCCAAATGCCACAATATCGAAATATATACTTGTCCGCTGTACGTCAACCCCCGCCGTGAGCATTACCGCCCATTCGGGTACAACTCCCTGCGGCTCCGGAGCCTGCCGCTCCATAACCAGATCCTTGTCTGTTTTAAGTTTTGTATCCTCCCACGGTTCGGCAAGCCATGAATTACGGAAATTCTGCAGCTTTTCGGGATCGTCCTTACTACTGAGAAATTCATAGGCTATATCGGACCACGAAAGGAAAAACGAATATAAGGCATTAAGGTGAAATGAAACCCTCCGGGCTTTCCCCTTGCATGTCTTTTTGGTGTCCCGCCATTCTCCGCGGCACAGCATTCCCGGCTTTTCCTTGTCGGTGATTTCAGCGCCGCAGGCCTGACAATAATACTGAGCTGTTGCCGCGCGCTCTTGTGGGGTTAGCTTTTTTTCGGGATCGTCAATAAACTTTATCTGAGCCCATTTTAAGATTATATATTCCCCACAATGAGGGCAGGGTACGTAATAATAGCGCTGCTCCTCTGCCGCCTCGTGAAATTGCCAAATGTAATTGGTCTTTAGCGTAGGTGTCGAACAGGTATATATTTTTCGTGAGTAAATATATGTCCTCGTTCGTTCCTCCGCAAGCTTGTACGGTGAAGCCTCTTTTTTTGACGCTCCCGGCATTTTGTCAATTTCATCAAACAACAAGTAGCGGATAGGGTATGAAGCAAGCTGCGACGGCGAACCGCCGCTGCGGATATATACTTTTGTTCCACCGCGGAATCGTAAATTTAATTCATTTGACTTTGTGCGGTAAAATCGTTCTGCAAGCTCCGGTGTCTTTGCAAGCGCAGGCTTTAATCTGTTGTTGGAAATTCCCTTTGCAAGCTCGTCCGTCGGATATACAATCATAGTCGGGGACGGATTTTTGGTTATAATCCATCCAAGCGCATTTATAAGCGCCTCTGTTCCTCCTACCTGTGTAGGCTTTACAAAGTTAATAAACTGTACGTAAGGGTCGTTGAAGCAATCCATTATTCCCACAAGATAGGGTGTAACGGTGTTGCTCCAACGTCCCGGTAAGGAAGAACTGTCGTCTAATATTCTGTATTTTGCCGCCCATTCGGAAACGGTTAATTGTTCTGGGCGCGAAAGCGCCTTGTGTATGCAGCGCATGAAAAGCTTTCGCGTTTTCTCGCGCGATCTTTTCTTTTCGCTTGACATATTCCGCCGCCTCCGTTACTTCTTTTTTTGCCGTGCCTCCAATTCGTCCAGAATTAAAAATACATCATCTACCGGCAAATGCCACAGAAATTCAATGCTTGTGTTTGTTACCATGCCTATATTTACGCATAAGCGCTTTAGTCCGGTTGCGGTAATTATTCCTCGTCGCTCCCGTACAAAAAACTGATGTTTTTATTTTTGATTGCCACCGCGTCGCGCGCCTTTAATCTCTGCAGGAACTCAATCGGAAGTCCTGTAACAATATGAACTGCCGCAAGCGCATAGTCAATTGTTGTTTCCGGTGATGCGCTCAGGTTCTTTGCAATCTTACGGTAAAGAGCTTCTGTCCTCTGCATCTGCAGCGCATTCATGTCGGCAAGCTTTGAAAGGTCAATTTCTGAAATGGTCTTGCCCTCAAAGCTGTATGTTCTTGAAAGCTTTAATACATTGCTGTCAAGCTTTTCTTTTTCGTCGATTGTGATTTCGACTACATTGTGCTTATCGCCCGCTGTATCTGTTGCCGATACCTCCGGCTGTGTCGCTGCTGCCTTGCTCTGGCGCTCTGCTGTCTCTACAGCTTCGTTTCTTGTTTCTCTGTCTGACGGATAATTCATTGCGTTGTCCTCCTGTATTATAATTTTTATTCCTCCGGTTCGTCCTCGTCATCCTCCAGATAGTCGGGGACGTTTCCGTTGACCGCATCGGGATCATATTCGCAAAGCTCGTCAAGGACTGCATACATTTCATCCTCTAAGGTTTTTACAATCACGTTTACATCACTTTCATTCAGGACCAGCGGTGCGACCTTTGCCGGTACCGCTAAGATGTGACTGCGGAAATTTGTCAGCATATTATTTAAAAATTCCTCAACGTCTTTCGCCTTGTGCGTCTGTTTTCTGACGGCTCTGAGCTTTTCAAGCGTCAATTCCTTTTTATAACGCTCATGCTCCGCCGCTTCCTTTTCCTTTGAGGTGTTTGTCCCCCTGCCCGTTTCCTCTTCAACCTTGAATTTTATGTATTCAACATTGCAGGCGGTGAGATTGTATTTTTTTGTCCCCGGAATAAACGGAAACATACCCTGCTCATTCCTTAAATTTCTGACCTGTCGTGCGGAAATGCCAAGTGCCGCCGCAAGCTCTTTCTGGTTTACCTCAAACATTTTTTTATTTACCTATATAATGCAAAAATAAATTTTTCTGATTTTATTTCTTACTAATATGCGCAAGTAAATTTTTGTGTGATTTTCCTGCCCGCCGTGAAAGCGGAAATAAAATCGGAAAAATCGATTTTTCTTTTTGCCGTTCAGCACGGTCCCGGCCGCCGCAAAACAGCCTATAATTTGGCTGCAATTTTTACCCCGACAAAATTCGTAATTTTGTGGTATTTTTAGTCTCTGAAACCGCCTTGAAAGCGGAAGGAAGTTCCTGAAAATTTTTTTCAAAAAACCGGGATTTTCCGAGCCTCTTTAGCGCCGCAAAGGGGTGCCCTCTACGGAAGAACCTGCCAAAATTTTTAGTGTCTCCACCGCCCGCCGATTGAACCCGGCGGGCAATGAAAAACCGCGAGGTTTACGGGCGTTGCCTCACGGTTTTTATTATATAATATTTTTTCGGGCTGTGACTGTAAACTTTTTTACAGTAGCTGTTGATTTTTGTATTGTGTATAGTACTTATTAAACATCTTGCAACTCTGTTTTAAATATTTCCATATCGTGCTATCACTTTTATACATATCGTTTGCTGTGTGTATCACTGACATTGTTATTGTTTGGCTCTGTAAGTGTCCTAAGGGTAATTCGCAATAAACTTTGTTTATCGCCTCTACTATCTCCACTTTGCCCTCATTTATGAAATGCATAATAGTTTGCCGCGCAGCCCACAGCGCAACAAAATCATCAAGCGTTATGTCGTCCTGCAATTCGTCTATATGTCCGTAGGCTCTGAAAGCTGCTATCGCAAAGTTCCGTATATTGTCGCACTGTATCATCTGTTTTATTCCTCCGTTAAGTCATCAAAGCTGACCTGTCCGCCGCTGTCAAGCAAACCTCTCTTTAATGAGTTCGCTGATGCATTAAAAAGCTGTGATGCAAAGTCTTTCATTGTTTTCAGATCAAGCATTAAAGGCATAACTATACCAATGCACCAGCTATCGCGGCATATATAAACGGATTTCGTTTCGGGATTGAATTTATATGTTTTCAGTCCTTCATCTTTGAACGGTGAAAGATATTCCATGTTTACAAAAATTGCGTTGCCGTCAGATGTTCGGAACGGCTGTACAGACATGCCGTCCATATTAAGCGAGTATCTCAGCCTTTCTAAATCCTCATAGCTGTTCATGTCCAGTTCGCCCTTATCGTCACCATCTTCGCGCGCGTCGTGCGTGTACCAATTCTCAAACTCCTCCGGATCTATTTCTAAGGCTATACGACAATCCTCCGGTGTCCAATCAGGTGCAACCTTGGTTATATCGGCTCCGCAACAGCCACCGTCCAAAAACATCTGACTGCCGCATCTGTCTATACAAACCGTTCGATTTTTCTTGCATATTGCAAGCATTTTCTTTAATATCATTTCATATCATCCCTTTATGTATATATCCCAAGATATTTTTCAATGGTATCTCGCGCATCCTCAAATCCGTAGCATACCACCGCCAAGTATCCCTGCTCATTTAGCGCCGCCGCCCATTCCCGCTGCGTGTCTGTGGGTTTATTCTTACCGTACTTCATTTCTATAAACAGTCCGTGATAACCGCCGCGGGGCACCGGAAGAAAGAGGTCCGGCACTCCCGCTTTCACTCCCTGTCTTTTCAGATTCGCCGCCTCTCTCTTGTTTCTGCTCCCGCCGTTCGGAATGTGGAACAGTAAAGTCAATTCGGGATGTTTACCCCGGCAGCGCATAGACCAATCTATCAGGGTGCTTTGCTCTGCCGCCTCACGTTGTCTTGACATTTCTTAGAAGCCTCCTTTGTCGTTTTTTTTGATTTTCTTTAACACCGCTTTTTATAGCCGGGCTTTCTGATCGCCGGCCGCATCTCTTCCGCGGCTCTCTTGCGTGTTTTTGTTCTGCAGCGGCGAATGAGTATATAGCTCGCATACGGATAACCTTCTGCGGTAAAGCCGGTTTTCCATGATCCCGGCTTTAAATCATAAATCCAACCGTCAATGATTTGCGTTTTAGGCTCCTGCCGCCAGCTATCCGATTTACACCGTTTCTTTATCGCTTTCGGAGGTTTCTCAAGATTACGGGATTTATGTATCTTCATGCGTTTGATCTTTTTATGTTCATGCCGCAAATCCTTGTATATCTTTTCATTTCCGCCGCTGACCTGTTCGTCTATAGATCCCTTTGTAAAATAGCTTGCAAGCTGTACAATGTCATCACTGTAAACATCCTTGATATGAAATCCGCCTTTACAGTACGCATACCACATATTGATTATAATATTCAAGTCAAAATCGCCCGGAATTAAAAGATGATGGTGCAATCCGCCGCGGCTGCCCTCTTCTGTATTCGCTATATACTTCAATTCAGGATATTTACGCTTAAGCTTTTTAAGGAATGACATCAGACGCTTGTCCGCCTCATCAAAATCGGATGGGTAATTACCGGGAGTGTATGATAAACGTATAAACTTATCACCCTTGACGAAATTATGAATAGCATATCGTATATCACGGATTTCGGCATGTCTGGCATTGATCGCTTTCTGAAGCTCATTAGTCTTTTGATGTTTCTTCATTCGAGGGCGCTTTTCGGACTGATACTTCCACGAGTGGTATTTCATTCCAAACGCTATATTGCCCGATAACAAAATCTGGTTTATGTATGCCATTGCCTTCCCTCCTGTGGATCCTGATGTGTGATGTGCCTAAAAATAATTACTTTAGCCGGATTAAAAGCGGCGGCCGCCGCCTTAAATCTTGCTGTAAATAATTGTAATTGGGGAGTGCCCCGCCGTCCGTCAGGGCACTATGAACATTTGGTTTAAAATGCAAAAATATATACTTGCTTGTTGTATAATAAATAGGTGTTTTCCGCCGCGCTCGGCGGGTCTCTTGTTCTTTCCATATTATACCTCCTACGCCAATTCTTTCGGCAACAACTTCACAAGTTTTCTGTCAACGAGAGCTGAACCATATAATCCGTTGTCATGCTTTTTCGATATTGCAACCTCTATGACCCTTGTAAGCTTGCCTGTAATATGATTGATCGCATCATAGTCTGTGTACCCATGACACATAACCTCGCCTGTCATTGATGGGAGTGTTGGGAATGGTGTTCCCTCTATGTACCCTCGTTTACCTTTACAATTTTTCGCTTCTGTTATCGTCATTTTCCCGCACCTTCCTTTTACATCCGGCATAACAGCATAATAAAGGTTTCCTGTTATAAGTAACTCCGCAATACGGGCATTTCCATTCTCCCGAAGCAGCTGTTGGCGGTTTCATATCATTTTGCAGATGTTTTTCTTCTATATATTCGTTCATTTTCTGTTCAGTGGTACACTCAGTTTTAGTTGTGTCGCATTTATTCATTTCGGCGTCAGCTTCTATAAGACTGATAACCCACTCAAGCACCTCTATAGCGCGATTGATTTTTAATTCTTCGGCTTTTGTATCCGCTTTGCCGAGAACGCCCATCTTTACGGCTTCCCTTGTGCCGGCAAGCTCATTTTTATTACGGTAAATTTCTTTATAAATAATATCAACCGCTTCATTATGCATATCCGTCATCAAGAGTTCTCCTTCTTGCATATCGCAAGCATTTTCTTTAATACCATTTTGCAGCGCCTCTTTCTCTTATACCGCAAATGTATTTTTACTGATTTCATCTTTCCGTCAACCCCTTTATCAGTAATAAATTGAAGGTTGCCGTTGCCATGCAATATGATCCTCTTGAATAATCCTTACAAAACCTGCCTATAAGCACATTCGCTATTGTTGTTGTCGCGAGAATGCCGACAGCTAATATTTTACAAATCTTCTTTACTATGTTCATCTCTTCCTGCGCTCCTTATCATCGTCTGCAGCCGCGACCATTGTCATTACGACGATTGTTAGCGCACTGCCGATTATCGCGCCGATAAACCCTGCAAGTATAGTAATCATTCCACCGCCTCCTTCAGCAGCTCCGGCAGGTCGTGTATGTTGCCGACAACCTCGTAATGTTCCTTCCAGAGATCCCAGTAGTCCATTGGTTCTCTCTTCTTCTTTGTTTCAATCGCCAGCGTCATCCAGCATGAATATTCATTGTCCCATTCGACACTGTATAACGACTTATCGCCATCATCATCGGTGAACTCTAATATATCACCCTCAAATATCTTTGTGCCGTTCTTATCCGTCAAACCCGTGTATTGCCCGACCGTTTCGGGGATAACCTCAAAACCCACGCAATAGCAACAACCGTCTTGCCCTACCTTCGTACTCTCCGTGATATTGCCAAATGGTACGATGTAATGTTTGCCGGATACATCATCATATAAATGATTGCCCTTGACCCATTCGCTGTTATCCGTTCGCTTACCTCTGAATAATATTTCTCTGCTCATTCCTCTACCTCCAACATCTCCGGATTGTCGTGAATATTGCCGACAATTTCAAGTTCCTTTACAAAATCCGCAAATTCCATAGTGTTATTTTCGTGTAAATCCGCTTCAACTTGATTTTCGTTAAATTTGTATTTACAAAAATCATAGCCTGCACTTTCCTCATAAAAGCCGACAACGCCGTAGTTTTTAACTTCCCAAGAATTGTATTCTCTGCCGCAACTTGTATAGTATCCTTCGACAATTTCATCATCAAACTCTAATATATCGCCCTCGAATATCTTTCTGCCGTTCTTATCCGTCAAGCCCGTGTACTGTCCGACCGTTTCGGGGTCTACAATATACGGTTTTTTATATACGCCCACGACGCTGTCTGCGGAGTAAATCAGATGATTTACCCCGCCGATAACATTCATTTTGACATAATATCCGTATACCCACTCGCTGTTATCCGTTCGCTTACCTCTGAATAATATTTCTCTCATTCCTCAACTCTCCCTTCAAGACCCGCCGTGTCCGTGTATCTTCTTGCCTGTCGTGCTGTGCAGTAAGGTTTTATCATCTCTTTTTAAAATTTCCGCCTCCACGGCTTTATTGGACGGTACGGCAGCTATGCTCTGCCTCGATGCAAGTTCTTTTGATATAATTTGCATTGCCGCCAGCGCGTCGGCTCTCGTGTCGTACCGCCCTATGCAAGAGGACGCTCCCGCGCAAAATTCGGCGTTTATTGACGGTGTGTTTGTTCCCGCGTACATCTTTGTAACATTGTCCATATTAATAATTGTATCTCCGTTTTTACTTATCAAAAACATTTTTCGTTCCTCTACCTCTGAATAATATTTCTCTGCTCATTCCTCAACTCTCCTGTTTCGTATCAAATTTTATATTAAACAATTTTTCAACCTGAGTGCTATGTGGAAGCGTCCTTAAGGTCGAAAAACACATATATTCGCCGACTTCATTATCACAGTGATACACCTCTTTTGCTTCCCGTGTTAATGAATTACCGTGAATTACTACAGCGTTAATTCCGCGTATTAAAAGGTTGAACAGCAAAAACGGAATTGTTTTGTCGCTTACTTCTTCACATAGATATAAATAAAAATCTGGGTGATAATCCCACGGATAACGGCATTTGTTCCTGCTTTCGTTCCACCAGTGAGCTATTATCGTACTGCCTGTTCCCGCCGCTGGTTCGTATATGACGCCGTATTGCGCTTCGTGACCGTACATCTCGGACATTAGTCGCGAAACACATTTTGGCGTAAAATCTTGCTTTATGTTTCTGCGGTCGGCGTGCTCATCTTCAAAATATTTATAAAACCATTCATAACTTAAATCATAATCGAACTCAGGCAAAAATTTAAAGAATGTGTCCCTCGCTGTTTTTTTGTCTGATATAATTTCCATTATTTTTGCGGGCGCTTTGTAGCTTTCGCCAACTCCGATTAGTCGGTTTACTTTAGACAATATATTTTCTGTGGTTTGCTTTGACATTTTCCGCCTCACTCCTTGCATATATGGTCGTAGTTTCAATGTCCTCGTGTCCTAACATCTGCTGTACTTGGTCTAACGGCATACCCCTGTTAAGTGCCACCGTCGCCGCAGTCCTCCTGAACCTGTGAGGGTGGCATTTCTCAATGCCCGCCCGTTGCCCGAGTTGCCTGATACACCATTCAACGCCGCTTTTTGTCATTCTTGAGTGCGGTTTTCTGTCCTGAACGAATAAAGCGTCATTATCATCATCTCTGCTTTTTATGTATTCCTCTATTTCGATCCTGGATTTTGCGTTTAAATATACAACCCTTTCTTTACTACCTTTGCCGAAAACAATTATTTCATCACCGTTAATGTCGCTCTTGTTCATTCTGCACAGCTCTGACACTCTGCACCCTGTGGAATACAACGTTTCAACGATTGCGGATTCTTTCTGCGATTTTGTGTTTTTGCGTATTAGTTCAAGCTCAACTTCCGAAAACGGCTTCTTTATTCGCTTTTCCTTTTTTACAGCCTTTATGTTTGAAGTCGGGTTCTTTGTTATATATTCCTCACTTACGCACCATTTAAAAAATGATTTCAATATGCGCAGTTCATTGTCCTGCGATACTTTGCTTATTTTATCTCTCGTTGAACGTATTGCAAGATAGTATTTGATTTGTTCTGCTTTAATGTTCTTTGGGTCATCGTTTATTTCCTCAAAAAAACTTCTGAGAACATATAAATAGTATCTTATTGTGCTTTCGGTGCAACCTTCGACTTTTTTTGTTACAATAAACATTTTTATAGCTTGCTGCCTGCTGTCCGTTTCTGCAATCACAATTTCTGTGGTTTTTTTGGTGATGTTATAATCATTAAGCACAATTCGCAAATTGTTTTCTGAATAACCACCGCATAATGAAAGCCTACTCATTATTTCATCAATACAACCGCTCATTCTCTTTCCTCCCAATCCTCGCAACTATCATCATATTCCGTCCAATCCGTGCAAAACCTGCTCGCGTCGTTCACGCACACCCAGCCGTCGTCTATGCTCTCTTGCTTATGGTAACGGCAAGTGCCGCACACCTGCTCTGTAATGTCTTTCAATCCTCCTCGCTCCAATCTAACGCTTGTCCGCAATGGTAACAAAACCTTGATACGCCCGTGCCGGTA
>CAZOHJ010000029.1:0-27462 GCA_964579875.1 uncultured Lachnospiraceae bacterium
TGTCCGTAAATATTAAGTTTTAGGACATTAATGAGCAGCATTTCCCAACAGTTTATTCGTTTTTTAATTTGCAAAAATCACATACGGTTCGGGTATCAGTCAAACACACCCGCGCTGTCCAATACGGTAAGAAGTTTCATCATGTCGGCGGTTAGAATGAGTTTACCGTTCTCGTTGCCGCTATGAGTGAAAGTACCGTTATGCTTGAAGATAAAATATCTCCACGCTTCGGATTCGTGTTCAAATGAAAAAAACCGACATTGTCGGGCAGTACGTATATGGGTAATAACCTGATTTCGCAAGATTAAAATCACAAACCCCATTTAAAGACCGCATAATATATAATTAATACAAAAAGCGTCGAGTAAACCGACATCCGGAGGGTGAAATAAAAAAGTGTAAAAATCAGACGTTATAAAAATTTTGACGGCTATGCACCTATTATGGCATATATCTGAGTAATTGATGTGGAGGAGAGAAAGGGATTCGAACCCTCGAACGAGTTACCCCGTTACAGCATTTCCAATGCTGCGCCTTCGACCACTCGGCCATCTCTCCATAACGTAACAAGTATACCATATCAAGCCGGAATTGTCAAGCTAAAATTTGCGTAAAATGGCTTGAATTTATACCGATTTTATGGTAAAATTAAATGAAATGGTTTAAAAGAGAGGAAATTCAGTATGAAAATCATGTTTGCATCCGATATACACGGATCGGAATATTACGCGGGGAAATTAATAGAGGCATATAAGGAAAGCGGAGCCGAAAAGCTTGTGCTGCTGGGAGATCTGCTTTATCACGGGCCGAGAAATGATCTGCCGCGGGATTACGCGCCGAAAAAGGTCATTGACCTGCTGAACGGGATTGCCTGCGAGCTTATTTGCGTGCGCGGCAACTGCGATACTGAGGTTGATCAGATGGTGCTGTCATTTCCGATTATGGCGGATTATGCGGTGCTTTATCTGGACGGGAGAATGTTTTACCTCACTCACGGTCACAAGTACGGTTTTGACAATTTCCCAAATATAAAGAAGGGCGATGCGCTTGTTCAGGGACATACCCATGTTCCTGTGCTTGAAGAGCGTGACGGGATTTTATGCGTAAATCCCGGCTCGGTCTCAATACCTAAGGAGGGCAGTGCGCACAGATGCCTGATTTACGAAAACGGAGAATTTAAAGAGGTTGTTCTTGAATGATTTTGGTTATAGCGGAAAAACCGTCTTTGGGACGCGATATTGCCGATGCTCTGCCCGGGGCGAGGACGGGAAACGACAGACGGTATATAGAAAAGGGCGAATATGTTATTACATGGGTTTTCGGTCATATGCTTACGCTAAAAGAGCCTGAGGATTATGATAAGAAGTATAAGAAATGGTCGGCAGATATGCTGCCGATTTATTTTGATGACTGGGGACAGAAGATTGGCAGTGATTCCGGCGGCTTTGAGAGCAAGGCGGCGCGTGTGAAGCTTATCGGAGAGCTGTTGGGGCGTTCTGATTCCGTTATCCACGCCGGAGACCCTGACGAGGAGGGGCAGCTCCTTATTGACGAGCTGCTCCGATGGTTTCATTATGACAGACCGGTAAAGCGGCTTGATACAGGCGATACAACAAGGGGCGGACTGCAAAAGGCACTCGGCAGAATGAAGGACAACCGTGAATGTGTAAATGAGGGTTGGAGCGCATATGCGCGCTCCGTTGCGGATCTTATGGTCGGCGTTAATATGAGCCGCTTTTTTACATGCTCCAATCCCGGCGCGCTCCTTACAGTAGGACGGGTCCAGACACCGACTCTCGGACTTGTGGTCGCCCGCGATATGGTGATCGAGGGACACACAAAGACAATATATTATGATGTATATGTTGATCTTGAGGTGGAAACGCCGGACGGAGTGAAAACCGTGCGGACAAAGTATCAGCCGAAGAAAAAACCGAAAAAGGGCGAGGAGAACGACAGCCGGATTTTAAGCAAAGCAGAGGCGGAGGAAGTCCTCTCTCGGCTTATGGAGCGTGATTATACGGCGGTGGTCGAAAGGAAAACGGTTAAGGAGGACCCGCCGCTGCCGTTCAATCTTGTTAAGCTGCAAAGCTATTGCTCAAGCCATTTCGGCTACAACCCGCAGGAGGTTATGGATATAACCCAATCCCTGCGTGAAAAGCATAAGGCGATCACATATAACCGCTCCGACTGTCAGTATCTTTCGGAAGAGCATTTTAAGGAAGCGCCGAAAACAATGGAGCGGGTCATAAAAAACATCAGCTATCGTCCAAAGGAGCTGGACATGAAGCTCCATTCCAAGTGCTTTAACGACAAGAACATAACGGCGCATTTTGCGATTATTCCCACAAACAATGCTGTAAACCTCGACAGGCTGACGGAGCGCGAGAAAAACGTATATCTTGCGGTATGTAAATATTACATGGCTCAGTTTCTGCCGAAGGCGGAAAAGGAGAAGTCAAAGCTTACTGCGGAGGCTGATAAGGCGCATGAGCTTTGCGCGACCTCCGCAAAGGTCATTAAGCCGGGGTATCTTGCGATTTTCAGGGATATTAAAAGGGAGGCGCCCAACGTCCTCTCGGATATACCTACGGGGACATATAAAGCAAGGTTCCTCGGCGGCACAACGGAGGAAAAGGAAACAAAGCCGCCCGCGCGCTATACAAAGGCAACTCTTAATGAGGATATGACGCGCATTGCGAAATATGTCACTGACCCGAAAATCAAGAAGCTGCTTGAATTGAAGGATAAGGATAAAAAGGGCGAGAACGGCTCAATAGGCACCTCCGCAACCCGAAGCACAATCATTGACGGTCTTGTTAAGAAGGGCTATCTTGAGGAAAAGGGAAAAAAGCTCATATCAACACCCCTCGGCCGCGAGCTGTACCGCATACTTCCCGATGAAATAAAAAAAGCGGATATGACTGCCGAATGGTGGAGTATGCAGGAGGATATACGATGCGGAAGGTCCGGATATGAGGCGCTTACTCATAACGTGCTTGAAACAATCGAGAAAATAATAAAAAATCAGTATCCGGCTGTTGATCAGAGCGTTATGGGCGACCAGATGATCAAGCGGCACAACAGCAGGGCAGGCAGCAAACAGATTCAAATCTTAGGCAAGTGCCCTATATGCGGCGGGAATGTCATAGAGGGCGCGAAGGGCTACGGCTGCACGAACTGGAAACCGCCTATGTCCTGTAAATTCGTGATCTGGAAAAAACACAAGGCGGGACTTTTCAAGAACCAGAATTTCACCAAGACAATGGTGAAAAAGTGGCTTGCCGGAAAGCCTGTACCGTGCAAAAAGCTCACTGCAAAAACCGGAAATATTTTTGAGGCGGACGTTACGATGAAGATAAATCCCGCCGGTCAATACGGCCCCGTGGAGTTTGATCTGACCTTTAAGGAAAAGACGCCGGAGCAGTCCACAGCGCCCGTGATCCCGCGGGAACACACGCCGGATAACACCGTGCCTGTGCCGCCGCCCTCGCAGTACCAGCCGCCGGAGGAGCTGCCGCCGGATTTCTGGGAGTAATCAGGGAAACGCTGATCAATTAACGCCTGCCGGCTCAGCGCGTATTGAGCCTGCGCATTTTCAGTCATATCACGCAAAAAGCTCCCGACATTGGGGGAGTGAGCTAAAACAGTAATATATGTTTTTATAGGATAGAGCAGCGATTATGCTACTCTATCCTGTTTTTCTGTTTGAAATAATGACATAGGCAGAAATCCTACCAAGTCATAATAAATATCAACATCCTGCGTCCGCTTGCCGTCAACTTTCTGAGGTGCGTGGATGTAAACTCTTTTAACCATATCGTTTAATATGGTCGGTGTTATTGCGGTGTTGTAGTCCTTGCCGTTCTGAACATCAATAATAATATCCGCGAGCAATCCCCTTAATTCGTCCTCAATCTGTTTATACACGTCAGGGCGCATATAAATATCTCTCGTAACCCGAATTGCATCTTGTGAGATTGACGTTTCCTCCTGATAAATTATATTGTACTATAATTATATCATAGAGCAAATACCGCGCCCAGCGTGTAAAGCGCCGATATTTTATACGGCGAGCTGTATATAGTGCACAAACTCATTTTAAACTTGACGTTTTATGTCAAACTCGCTTTGATACAAAATATCAAGTCTGCGATACGGTTTGTAAAACTGCATTGATAATTTTATTGAGTATGTCAATAGACAAGGGAAAGTATATATATTATAATAAAATATTAACTTTAATCCTTTGACAAATTATGTTAGAGGATTTAATGAATATATGCTTTGCAATAAGTTTTCTGTATTCAATGTAATGAAGAAAACTTATTGCAAAGAGACATTAACCGCATGCATTAAGTATTATTAAAATTCGAAGCACTTAATGCATGCTATATAGCTAAAGAATTTTAAAAAATTATTAACATTTCGTTATCCTGTGGTACTATATTAGTGAAAGACGTTTTTCAAGGGAGTTGAATAATTTGGAAAGGAACAAGGTACATACGTTGCTGTCGGAAAGTATTGACAACATTTACGGATTTGCACTGTCTAAAACAGGAAATAAAACGGACGCTGAAGATTTGGCAAACGATATTTGCCTGCAAATTCTATCCTCATATAAAAACTTAAACGAGGACAGTGCGTTCTACGGTTTTATGTGGTCAGTCGCGAGAAATACCTACAAGAAATTTCTTCGCAAGAAAAATCACACACCCGCGCAAGGCAGTTTTATAGATATTGATTACAATACGCCTGAAAGCGAGTGTATTGATAATGAGGAAATATCGCTTCTACGCAGAGAACTGTCGCTGTTGGCAAAAAAATACCGTGAAATTACAGTTGCGTTTTATATAGACGGTAAATCCGGCGCGCAAATTTCAAAGGAATTAAATATCTCTCCCGAAATGGTACGAAATATACTTTTTAAAGTAAGAAAAATGTTGAAAGAGGGTATTGAAATGAAAAGAGAATATGGAGAAAAAAGCTATAACCCGATTAAGCTGTATCCAAACAGCTGGGGTAATCGCTGCTATCTTGCTGATTTATTTAAAAAGCTGCTGCCGTGCAATATATTGTATGCGGCTTACGAAAAGCCTGTAACGATAGAGGAAATGAGCCTTGAACTCGGCGTGAGCGCACCGTATCTTGAGAATGAGCTTGAAGCGCTTGTTGACAGCGGAGTTATCAGCGAACAGGGCGGAAAATACAGTTCAAATATTGCTATATTAACAGGTGAATTTGAAAAATCGATGTATGCCGCAATAAAGAATAACTTGACATCTGACATGGCAGGAATAGCTAAAGCTCTGCAATCGAAAATCGGAGCGGTCAGAGATTTGAATTTCACCGGCTGCACAAAGACAGACAGCCGTATTTTATGGCTTGAAGTTTACACAATGCTTGATATGGCTTTGGGTAATGTCAACGACAAGACATGGGAAAGTGTTGGCGGTATTCCCGTATGGGCTGACGGCTCGGAATGTGAGTTCTGGATGGAGGACAATGACAGTGAGTATTGTAGTGTGGATGGGATTTGCGGACGCTGGGGCAACAAAGACAAAAGTGCTTGGACGGGAATTTACAACTATAAGCAGATTAAGCCGTGTCAGTATGTGAAGCCGAATTGGAATGATTTAAGCACATTTGAGATTATGGCAGATGTTGCCGCAGGTAAGAATGTTGACCGCGATAATCTTGAACTTATAAAGCTAATCGACGAGGGCATAATTAAAGCAGAGAACGGAAAGCTGTTTGCAAACTTCCCTGTAATGAACGAATTAGAATTGGCATACTTAAAAGAAATACTTGCTAATTGTATTGATTTAGCAGAGGAAGCAATAAAGAAATCCGTAAAGATAGGTATGGAGCTTGCGGGAAAGTCAGTACCGAAAAGACTTTCCGAGAAAGGCAAAACAGCGGTAATGTTTGACGCTATGATAAACGCGACCGGTATTATTGTCGATATGCTGCTTGAAAACAACACTCTGACATTGCCTGACTCCAAAGAAGGTTTATGCGTTATTGGCGTAGTGAAATGATATGGTAGAGCAGTAAATCGAAAGTAAATGATACTGTGCCATTCATTATTGAGTGGATATTTAGAGGTGGATTTTCGAGGGCAACTGTTTTATGTCACACCACCGATATGCGGGTATGTCTCCGAGCTTTTTGTATGATATGACGAAAAGTCTGACTGTGTTCACCGCGCAGTAAGATTGATCAGTGCTTTCTTCAATAAAATTACCAAAAATTGAACAGAATTTGCGTAAAATTATATAGACATTACCGAAAAAATATAGTAAAATATATTTATGTATAATAAACAGAAAGGGTGATTTTTATGAATCTTGATATGCTTCATCCTGCTGACCAGCTGGTTATGTTTATGGAACGTATTTACGGCTACGGAATGACCACAACATCGGGCGGTAATCTCTCGATCCTTGATGATAACGGTGACATCTGGATCACTCCCGGCTCCATAGACAAGGGAAGCCTTACAAGAAAGGACATGGTATGTATCAAGCCGGACGGCACAATCGAAGGAATACATAAGCCGTCGAGCGAATACCCGTTCCATCAGCACATTTACAGAACGAGACCGGATATAAAAGCGGTTCTTCACGCGCATCCGCCGGCATTGGTGGCTTTCTCAATTGTGCGCAAGCTGCCGAACACAAGCATGATCCCGAATGTTAAATTCTCATGCGGTGAAATAGGGTTAGCAAAGTACGGCCTGCCCGGCTCGCAGGATCTCGGAGACAAGATTTCCGAGGAATTTGACAAGGGCTTTAATACTGTAGTTCTTGAAAACCACGGCGTGGTTATCGGCGCAACAAATATGTTTGAGGCTTTCAAGTCATTTGAGACCCTTGATTTCAGCGCGCGCATCGAGATTGACGCACACAATATAGGTAAAATTGACAGTCTTACTCCGGAGCAGATCGAGTGGTACAAGTCGCGTCAGCATGTTGTGATGGATGAATTTGTTTCAAATAATATCACAAGCGAGGAAAAGGATGTCCGCGCGGAGATGATAAAGTTTATCCGCCGCGCGTATGACCAGCGTCTTTTCACAAGCACACAGGGAACCTTCTCACAGAAGCTCTCGGACGGCAGCTTTATCATAACTCCGTCCGGCAAGGACAGAAAGTATCTGGAGCCGGAGGATCTTGTTAAGATAAACGGCAATTTCAAGGAGATGGGCAAGCTGCCGTCAAAGAGCGCGGAGCTGCACAAGGAAATATACGCCCAGCAGCCCCATGTAAAGTCGATCATAATCGCGCATCCGCCGTGCATGATGGCATTTGCCGTTTCGGACGCTGTTCTTGATTCGAGAACAATACCGGAGAGCTATATACTTATGAGAAATATTCCGAAGCTTGAATTCGGCGCGAATTACTTAAAGCCGGCAGAGACTGCTGCGGTATTTAAAGAGAATACCCCGATCGCGCTCATCAAAAATGACTGCGCGATCATAACAGGCTCAAGCCTCTTAAACGCGTTTGACCGTCTTGAGGTTGCAGAGTACAGCTCGCGCGCTATCATTGCTACCCGTGATCTGGGTGATGTTGTAGCGATCAATGATGATGAGATCGACGACATAGAGGTGGCTTTCCACTTAGCTAAATAAATTACAGCAATAAAAAATGCCATGGACTTTGTTCTGTTGGCATTTTTGCTGTACAGTAAAGAAACAATAATTTGTGAAGGAGATATATGTATGAATAGCCCGCATATAATATGATATAATTTATACAAAGCTGAAAGGAGAAATAAAATTTATGAAGGTTTTACTTATTAACGGAAGTCCGCATAAGAACGGATGTACATATACGGCTCTTGCTGAGGTTGCAGGGGCACTGGGTGAAAACGGTGTTGATTCGGAGATCGTATGGATCGGCAATGGCGCGGTTCACGGCTGTATAGCCTGCGGCGGCTGCGGAAAAACAGGCAGATGCGTATTTGACGACGGTGTAAATGAAATATCTGATAAGATGGCGGAGTGCGACGGCCTTGTTGTAGGCTCGCCGGTATATTACGCGTCACCGAACGGCTCGGTCTACAGTCTGCTTGACAGACTGTTCGGCATATGTAAATCTCTCGCTCACAAGCCCGCGGCGGCCGTTGTTTCCGCAAGGAGGGGCGGCACGACCGCGGCAATTGACGGCTTGAATAAATACTTCACAATAAAGCAGATGCCGGTCGTTTCCTCAACCTACTGGAACATGGTTCACGGCAGCAGACCGGAGGATGTTCTTCAGGATAAGGAAGGACTTCAGACCATGCGCAACCTCGGTAAAAATATGGCATGGCTTATAAAATGCATAGACGCCGGTAAAAAGGCGGGTATAGATATTCCTGCTGCGGAAAATGCGGAAAAGACAAATTTCATAAGATAATACAGCACATAACTTATACAATAAGGCGGCAGTAAAAGCCTGTGTTTTGCTGCCGCCTGCCTGTTATTACTTTAACTCCTGTTTTTCCTGTTCGTCATCCTTGTTTTTGTCCAGCTCGTCCAGTATTCTGCGGGCTTTTTCCGTGCCCTCCATAACCCAGTCGTTGAAGGTCGCCTCAGTACCGATATTATAATCAAATCTCATTTATATCGCCTCCGATGTGTATATGCTAAGTATATCACACCGGATCCGTAAATGCAATAGCTTTACATAAAACTTTTACATAAGATTTAAAAAATGTCAATATTCCTCAGGATCGAGGGGATTCCCGTCACGGCGTATCTCATAGTGAAGGTGCGGCGCAGTGATATTTTCACCGCGGCTTGCGCCTACCGTGCCGATAACGGAGCCGGCTTTTACCTCATCGCCCTCGGCAACATTTATATCGCCGAGTTGGGCATATACCGTTGAATAGCCGTTATTATGCTGTATCGTGATCTGCTTTCCGCAGCTGCCCTCCGTGATCTCGCAGACGGTCCCGTCCGCGGCGGCGCTCACACTGCAGCCCTCGGACGCTTCAATATCGATCCCGTTATGAGTGCGCCAGTCCTCATACGCTGTATTGTATTTAAGCGTATCACCCGAGCAGCCTTCAAGTATTGTCGAATTGGGAACCGGGGAGGCGAACATGCCCGAATCTTCGGCATTGACCGTTACCGAGGCTGCCTCGACGTCCGGGTTATCAACCGCGTATTCCTCAACGGCTGTTTCCACGGACTCACCGGTTTCCGTACCGGTATTTTCCTGTTCTGCCGGCTCCTCCGACGGTTCCTCTATGACAATTGTATTATGAGACGATGCGGTCTCGCTGTCAGGCAGCTCTGTTATCAGCGGCAATATGGCTTCTTCTGTTGCAATAACATCTTCCTCGACAGTGGTAACGGCATTGGTGGTTTCTGACTCCATATGCTGGGCAATAAATCCCGCAGCTCCTATGGCTATAACACAGCAGCAAAGCGCTATGTAGAAGCCCGGCAGCTTCCTTGTCTGATCCTTCTGATTCATGTAAATCATTCCTTTCTTAAGCTCAAAATTGATTTTCTGTGTGTATTTTTACCTGTTGTGTAGGAATATATACACTTTATCCAGAAATATTTATAAAATATTTTCATTTTTACTATAGCCAAAACGGATATTTTATAGTATAATAGTAATGTGTTTATTTATAATACTGGAGAGTGATTTGATTGAGAATAAAAAAAATTTCACGCGATGAGGTCATGGTGTACCTTACCATGCAGGATCTTGAATACTTTGATTTTAATCCGCGCGGGAAGATCCCGCAGCAAGCTGATTTACATAGATTACTTTTTGAGGTCATGGAGCTTGTAAGGACGGAAACAGGCTTTGATCCGTATCACGGCGGTCAGGTGGTGGTAGAGGCATCCGCGTCTGCTGCCGGGATGAATCTGTCGATAAGCAAGGTAAAACCGGTGAGACGGCAGCGTATTACAAGGGAAGAATTTAAAAGGGCAAAGGCTGTGAAGGTCAGGCAGAAAATGGATCACGGGTATGATGATTTTTCACGCGATGAAATACGGGAGCTTATAGAGCGTCTTGGCATAGAAACCGCCATAAAGGAAAAAATAAAGTCAAAGAAGAATGAAATATTTATTTTTGACGAATTTTCAAGTCTTGAGGGAGCGTTATGTCTTTTGCCTGATGATGTGATAGAGAAATGCGCCTTGTACCGCAAGGGAGACAAATACGCGCTGCTTACCGCGCTTACCAAAGGCAGCCGTTACAGCAACATATTGAGCGAATTTGCGCAAAGCTCATGTACATATGAAATTGCGGAGCGCGATATACGCGAGGGCTGGTTATGTGTTGCGGAAAAGAAGGAGCTTGTGGATATGGCGGACGCGATCCGTGATATGCAGTAAACCGGCATTATTGACTTTGCAGTAATCCTTATAAAAAATAATAATCAGACACGCGGCCTTTTAGAAAAAAGCGTGTCTTTTTATCAAGAATGGAAGAGAGAGCCTTGATTGAAAGAAGATACAAAAAGGAGACAAACGTTATATTTGTGTGTATTTGACCGATATTGGCAGAAAAGAAAGCGAGTATGTTGTAAACGCGTTCAATGTCATTGAAAAGGCGGCATTGAAGGATTTTTCACAGCAGGAAAGGGAACAGTTTATTACTTTTCTGAAAAAAGCAAACGACAATTTATTAAACAAGAAGGAAAGTGACAACAATGCGAAAAAATGAGATAGTTGAGCGTTATATTATTTTTATAGTCGGATTATTTATCAATTCGTTAGGTGTAAGCATGATAACAAAGGCGGATCTGGGAACATCTCCGATTTCTTCTATTCCATATGTTCTTAGTCTGCATTATCCCATGACATTAGGGCAGTTTACCATATTGTTCAGTATATTCCTTATCATTCTGCAGTTTATAATTCTGAGGAAGAATTTTAAATTAGAGCATATTTTGCAGATACCTGTTTCGGTAGTATTCGGTTATTTTATTGATTTCAGCATGATTATATTGAGCTTTGTAAATCCGTCCGTGTATATAACCAAGGTGATCTATCTGTTAATAGGCTGTGTGGTGCTGGGAATAGGAGTATATATGGAGGTATTGGCAAATGTAGTAATGCTTCCCGGAGAATCGTTTGTAAGAGCGATCGTTTTTACATGGAAAACCGAATTTGGAATTACAAAAGTGTTCTTTGACGTGTCAATGACGGTTATTGCCGCGTTATTATCATTCATGCTTATGGGGCATCTTGCGGGAGTGAGAGAGGGAACGATTATCGCCGCTTTATTGGTAGGCTTTATCGCTCGTCTGATCGGAAGAATACTGTCATTTTTACCGGAAAAAATATATATGTCGGTAAAAAACACAGGAAAATCCGTATAAGAATTGAAAACGGAAAAACAAAAAAACGTATCCTCCACATTTGTGAAGGATACGTTTTTTATTACGGTATGTCCGCGCTTGATATTACAGCATGAAGCGGTTTCATGGAATTAAGGCTGTCCCATACCATTATCTTATAGCCCGCGTCTGCCGGAACATCCAATGTAATGCTCGCGGAGCCGCCGGCACTGACAGAGCAGGGTTCCGAAGGTATTACCTGCTGCAGCGTCCCGTCAGACATATACACCGCTGTTGTAAATTGAACTGTAGTGTCTTTAGCCGTACCGTTATTTACGGCGGCTTCAATATGAGTATTATCTGTTTTTGATATATCCACGGTAATATCACCGGACGGCTCGGGTATTTCCGCGCTCACGAGCTTTACCGCATACAAATCGGGGAGCCATTTCTGACTGTTATAGAACGTTATGTCTCCCTCGTAGTCACTGCCGAGAGTAATATGCGCCTCGTGCAGTATGAGTCCGGAGGTTGAGAAGCTGTATTTGCCGACCGGCAGAACGGCTGCGATACCGGCCGTATCGTTTTCGAATGTTATCTCTACATCGTTTGAGTTGCCGCCGATATAATACAGCGTGTATTCGCCCTTGGGCAGATTTATTCCCGTTATTGCCGGCTTGATATTGTATTCACCGTTGCTGCCGAAGCCGATGTAATTTACCATTGAGCCTGTATATGTCTTTGAAATTACAGAGCTGTCCGCGGCCGAGGCAAACTGCGCCTTTATTTCGTCACTTAAACCGTCGGCAAAGCTGTATGTGTTGTCATTGGAATTGGAGCGCGCGTTCTTTGTTCCGCTGTTGTATTTCTCCACGTCAAAGTATTTTGTTCCGGCAGAGTGAACGGAGGATGTGCCTGTGTAGGTGTACTTATTGATCGTGGGATCAGGGGCTTCTGTCGGGGGAGGCGTCTGGTTTCCGTCCTCAAAGCTTTCGTCCATGTTATATACATAAAGCTCATGCATGGACCAGTAATTCGACGGCGCTGTGCCTGTCTGACATATCTTTATATAACGGGCATTCTGGCGAACGAAGGTTATTTCCGTTTCTTCGCTCTTACCCTGACCGGAGGCAACACTGTCTCCGAAATCAACTCCGTCCTGAGATACATAAACCGCGTAGCCGCGAGGATAATCATTCGGGGAAGCGACGTAATCAAGCTTGATCTTATTGAATTCATATATATCTCCCATATCAAGCAGATACCATTCGCTGCCTGTCTGGTATGATGAATTCCATCTTGACGCGGGGTCGCGGTCAAATGCGTTTGCGGCGGAAGCGGTGTTTCGCGATGCGGAAGCGCTCCAGCCGCTGCTCGGCAGCTGATAGCGGTAGCCGAAAACGAAGCTGTCTATATCCATGAGGTCGGCGCTTTCATCGTTGTTTGTGCGGAAACGGAAAATAACGTTCTGTGTGCCGCTTATAACCTGCTCCAGGCCGCATTTTATTGTCTGCCATTCTCCGTTGGTATCGGGGATCTCTATATTCTGAATGGTTTCTCCGCTGACCAGTCCGAGCGCAAGCTCAATATGTGATTCCTTGGCGCTTCTTACCGTGAGCGTGATGGATCCCGCGCCGTCCTCAAAGCCTACACCGTCGTATTTCACATAGTCCTGATCATCGCATTCGGTAATATATTTTATACCGTTTTCCTCCGCTGCGCTTACGCCGCCGAAGCTTGAATATTTCTCCGCCTCGATCGGAGCAAACGCGCTCATTTCCGCGGTAACGGGCGGAATGTCGATGTCATCAGGCTTTTCGGGGTCTGCCGGAGGCTCGCTGCCGGGATCTCCGCTTACTGCGATATTGATTCCCTCGCTTGTTACCGCGGCATTATATTGAACAGCAAGCTCCTTTGTGTATCCCTCGCCGATACGCTCAAACGAATATTCTTCTCCGTCGATTGTCACGCTGATGCTGTCGGAATTTTCTCCGAAATTATCCTCCAGATAAAGGGTGCTTACATAAATATCATTTTCCGGCCGGAAGGTTATATTTTTATTCTGGTATGCGCTGCTGCCGTCTGTTGATGTCTCTGCGCAGCTTATTGCGCCGTAGCCTTCGGGAGAGATATATGCCGCGTTCGTCATTGTATGATTCATTTCCGGCAGCAGAACAGGCTCAAGCCAAAGCTCCTTGCTCGCGGCGTCACGGTGATAGCCGATAACGTCGTAATAATTTCTCCATATGGTCGGTATGGATATGTATTGCTTATCTCCGCTTATATTGGTCGCCGCGTAATTTGCCGTGGTAACTGACGGAAGAATGTCGAGCGGGTGATTAAACACATAATTTCTGTTCTTGAATTGTCTGTTGTAGGAATCCTTCTGTAGGGCTTCATACTGGTTCTGTCTTTGAGTGTTCAGCAGCAATCCGCCGTAATGAGCCAGAAGATACGGAGTCCACTCATCATATGTGCCGTTGGGATAGCCGAGAGTCTTATACAGCGGGTGATAGTACCCGTCCAGACAGTCGATCACATAATCGGTTTCCTCCTGTGTCCAGATCTCGCCGAGCTTCAGATGCATTGCAAGCCACTGTCCTGCAAAATATGACTCGGATATTCTTCCGGTAGGGAAGTTGTCTGTAAGATACTTCTGACGGTAGGATTCAACCACTGTATCATATGCTGATTGGTATTGCCCGGCAAGTTCGGTTTCGCCTGTCTTATCGCAGAGCTTTATCATGATTTTATACGCGACTGCCGAAATGCTTGTATTGAATGCGTTCGGATCTCCGCCTGCGTCATACGAGTTTTCCGAGCTTCTGAAGGTGTACGGATAATCCGGATCGCCGTACGCGGAAACCTGATCAAAAATTCTCTGACCTGCCTTTTTCATATACGGCCAGAAATACGCTAATTTTTCCTCGTCACCCGTCTGCTGATATGTTTCGTACACGGAAATTATAAGCGCGCAGTTTAGATCGACCCATTTGTCAACCTTTCGGTAGTCCGCATGCTCCGTATCGTCCCAGGGTACAAGCTTATATTTTACGGATGTATCGGTCATGTAATTGAAGTCGTGGTGAATCTGACCGTCATTGCGCTGTGTTCTTGCCCAATATTCAAGCTCCTGCCATGCGAATCCGGGAATAAGATTACCGATGATCTGTCTTGCGTGCCACATCTGGTCCATTGTTCCGAAGCAGGTCCATTCGCCCTCAGCGAACGCGGTACGCCCGTCTGTTTTATAGATGGAGTTGTTGCTGATATTTGCGAGTGAATTAAGGCATTGATTAACATACCAGTCCGGTATGTCCGATGCGCGCATCCTGTTCACAAGTCCGTCGGCATTGCTTTTCAGAGTGTCAAAGTTGTCCAGTCCAAGCTGAGCAATATCCGCGGGATCGTTGTATTTTCCGAGATAATACGCGCCGTCCGGATCTGAGCTGTCATACCATGCGACTACGAATTTTATCGTCTTTGTTTCATTTGCGCCGAGCGTTACTTTAACGGCGGTCCTGTTTTCGGCGCCGGATGGGGTATTGGAGCATTCGCCGGAGCTGAAAAAGTCATTTCCGCTGCCAACGGTCAGGACAGATGAAGCGCATTCGGCAAATACCGCCCATTTTGCCGAGGTAAAGCCTTTACCCTCAACATATTCCGCGCTGCCGGAGGATATATCCCAGAGCAGCGCCGCCGCAGCCTCGGCGTCCTCGCTGTTTGTGTTGGTCAGTGTCATTTCATAAAAGGCATAAGGCATACTCATATTGTCGTAGTTCTCGCTGTCGAGCGGTGAAAATGCCTTCATGCTGACGCTTATTCCGTTTATATCGCCGAAATTGACCATATGCTCCGGCCATACCGCGTCATCTTCATATCTGCCGTCTGTCCGCGCTGCCGTCATAGTGTCTGCGATTTCGACCCTTCCGCCCACGGCTGAATAAAACTGAAAGCGGGAGTCTCCCACAACCGTATAGTCGTTCTGGTCCGCCGGCGCCATTGTGACAGCGGCAAAATTGCCCTTCATAGCGTTGTACTTTATGCCTCCGGCGCCAAAACCGCCAAGCGGTGTTCCGGTAGTTCCGTCAACTGCTTCAAACGAGGCGTCATTCAAAGCGGAGTGGTCCGCAAATGAAACAGGAGATGAAACAGCGAGCACGGAAGCTGCGGAAAGTATGCAGATACAGCTCTTTACAGTGTTGATGATCTTCAAATTTATCATTCCTTCCATAAAATATTTATCTGATAACATTATACAGCAAAAGACTGCGTAAAAACAGTTGTTTTTTATCCGGAACAAGTCAAAAATCACACAAAAAAAGCACGGATATTTTTTTGTGTATCCGCGCGTCATGATGTTATATTTTTTGATATTTCTCTATATTATTTCTGAATTCTCTCGGCGTTATTCCGTAAATATCGCGGAATATGCGATTAAAGGTGCTCTGACTCTCAAAGCCCGAATTTTCGGAAATGACGGTGAAACTGTCCTGGGTGGTTCTGATCAGCTTTGCCGCGTATTCGGCGCGCAGCATACCGAGATACCTTCGGAAATTCATCTTTATTTTTTCGGAAAATATCCGTGAAACATAGCTCCTGCTCACAGACAATGCGGCCGCGACGGCGTCAAGCGTCAGCGGCTCCGTGAAATTATCTTCTATATATTTTACGATCTTATAGCTTACGTCCTCGACGGGGAAGGGCTTTTTATGTGTGAGCTTGAGGCATGGGAAAAGATTGGACAGAATAATTATGATCCATGCCAAGCGTATATCGGCATTTGCGCTGTGGGTAATTGATGTAAAAGCATATTTTACATCAGCCGGAACGGCATCCTTCTTTACGATCGGATCTTCGGGCACAACATTTGAAAGATCGGAGGAAAAGGACCTGTAGACCTTTTCCGAGCAGATGATCAGGACGGCGTCTGCGGGAAGGGCACTTTTTGTTTCGCGGAAGTAGCTGTGATTGACATCGGGGAAAATAACTGCCGCCTCGCCCTCATGAACGGCATAAGATTTGTTTTCAACCGTGATATGCTGGGTTCCGGAGCGCATATACAGAATTTCTATATCAGAATGTATGTGCGTGCCGAAACTGACCTCTTCAAGATTGTTTTTTACCGAATAGCTTTTCCGCCGTATTTCGTAAAATGTGAGCATATCCGTTCTCCTCAGTCTGTTTTATAAAATGTATTATAATACTAAAAACCAAAAAAGTCAATATTGGAAAAAATTTTAATATCAAAACAAAAATATTCATACACTTTTTGCGCAATTTATACAAAGTTTTATATATAGCGGGGGATTTGCGGTGCGCTTTGTTGACTTGCCGGGCAACTTATGATATAATAGGATTAGAAAATTAAATAGTCGCACAAAGTGTCGGCTATGCTGTACGGGCATAGCCGGTGGAAAGGGAATCGGGTGAGAAACCCGGACGGTACTGCCGCTGTATGTGCCAAAGCTTTTACGCCTGTCGGTGAAAGCCGGTCATTGGGAAACTGAGAAGGCAAGGTGTAGAAACGCGGAGAGGATTTCTCCATATGGCATAAGTCAGAAGACCTGCTTTGATGTTGTTCCGCAGGTGCTTCGGCATAGGAATAACAGTTTTGTACGCACTGTCAATACAGCGCCTTGGTTTGTGTGCGGACAATTTGTGATATGCGCGCAGGAAAACTCAGCTGTGGCAATTTTTTTATTACAATATTTGCCGCGGTTTTTTTATGCCCGGCGGTTAACAAAGAAAGGAATGAAAAAAATGAGCAAAGAAATTTGCAAAAGCCGCTTGTTAAGTCTGACGCTTGCATTTTCAATGGCAGCCGGCGTTATGCAGACGGGAGGAATAACAGTATATGCCGGAAACACGCAGGAATCGGTTATCGTTTCCGCAACGGCGGCATCGGGCGAAAAATTCATTGTAAATGAAAATGAGCTTACGGTATCATCGGACGAGGCGGAAAAATTCGGTTATATGGATTCACTGGCAGAGGGCGTATCGGCGCTCGATGTGCTTGTAAAAATGCATGAAACTGCATTTGGCGATGCTTTTACGGCTGAAACCGCCGCAGACTATCTGAATCTGCCGGGCGGCTGGATAAGCTGTGCATTCGGCGAGCGGACAACGGGCGTCGGATATACGGTAAATCGTGATTATGCTTCCGATTTGTACTGCGAAATGAAAAACGGTGACGCGTTTGAGCTGTTTTTTTATCAGGATTTGACATATTGGTCAGATACATATGTGCATCTTAATGATATTACCGCGACAGCCGGGGAAGAAACGGTGATCAACGCTTCAAGCTATGGCACGCCGCTTGCGGGAGTGCAGCTTGCGGCAGTGGACGGACTTGTTATAACTCCGATTTACGGAGCGATTGCCGATGAAAACGGAGATATAAGGGTCACATTTGATAAAGCGGGCACATATTATGTCACGCTGACCGGTTCTTTCAGAAATACGGCGACGGATTGGACAACCGGAGAACAGGTACAGCTTGACAGTCCGGTCGTGCCGTCCGTTACAAGAGTCACGGTAGAACTGCCTGATGATCCGATACTGCCTGATGATATATATGCCGCCACAGCGCGTACCGTAAGCGGTATGGAACTTGCGTACGGCTCGGAATGGGCGGTCATGGGTCTTGCCCGCGCGGGGATAAGAGTGCCGGATACATATTATAAATCGGTCATGGATGCGGTGAAAAACGGCACGCCGGAAAAGGTGACAGATTATGAAAGGGCGGCAATAGCTCTCACGGCAATAGGCAAAAAGGCCGACCAATCAATTCTTGAGAAGCTTTCGTCCGCGTCATATGTAAAGAACGGGGGAGTTATGTCGCTGATATACGCGCTGACGGCGTTTGACACGGCCGATTACGAAATACCTCAGAATTCGGATTCGGAGGATCAGAACACAAGGGATATTATGATTGAAGGGATCCTTGAGCATCAGAACGAAGACGGCGGATTTTCGTTATCGGCAAGCAAGGCATCGACTGTTGATATAACGGCTATGGCAGCTGCGGCTCTTGCGAAATACGCGGATCAAACCGGAATCCGAGACAGCATAGAAAAAGCGCTTGCGTTCATTGACAGCAATATTGACACAGACGATGCAAATTCACCGGATAAATGCTCGACACTGGCGCAGGTGATAGTGGCATATACGGAGCTTGGGAAAAATCCGAAGCTCTATGTTGACAAAATGCTTGACTACTATGACGGAAGCGGTCAGTTTACATATGCGGGCAATGCCAATACCATTGCGACAGTGCAGGCGTATTATGCTCTGGTGGCTTACTACAGGTGGGCGAACGGGGAAAACTCGTTATATGATATGTCCGATGCGTTCTATAATATAGAGGATTACGATGGGATTTCCTGCATAATCTATGCGCCGTTTGCGGGAAAAGCCGCCGTAATAGGCGCGGATTACACAGACGGAGCCATGACGAAGCTTAATGCGGAGGACATAGAGTTTGCAAGGGGCGAAAATACTATAGAGATGCAGAACTCGGATAAGCTTATGGTATGGGATTCCCTTAGCGGTATGCAGCAGCTGTGCGAGACATACGTCAGATGAAGAAAAAAATAATTTCTGTATTATTGACGGCAATAGCGGTATTCGGTATGAATACCGCTATTGCGCATAGTGAGCTTGACGCGTACATCAATGGTGATCGGATATTTGTTGAGACGGGCGCGGATTTACGGGATGCGTCAAATGCCGCGGGAGTATTTGTATTTTATGATAAGGACGGCGTTCTCTGCGGCGCGGCGTTGTCGGAACGGGTAAACAATGCGTATTACTCGGCGCTTATCGCAGATTTTGACAAGGTCGATAAGATCCGGATATGGGTGGCGGATAAAGGCAGCGATAACAAGCTGTATACCCTGAATATTACAGAAAAGCCCGCTCCGACAAGCTCTCCGGCGCCGGTTTCCTCGGCAGCACCGTCACCGACAGCCGCCGCACCGTCACCGGAGCCGACTCCGGAGGAGCAAGAAAGTGACGATGAAGCTTATTATGACAACGTTATCGATTACGGCGGTGACTTTTATGAGGGAACTCAGACGGAAGCGCGGATCTGCGGAATATTGATAGACTGCTCCACAGCCCTGGCATATGATGGGATCGATAACGCTCTCATTTCACAGCTCCCCGAGGATGGGATCATGGTTCCTTATACAGAGATCGAAATAACCAAAGGGATGACTGTCTTTGATGTATTGGAGCAAGCGGCGGATATGAACGGCGTGACAATATCGGGAGACAGCAGTTATGTATCCGGAATAAACGGCTTGTCTGAATTTAGCTGCGGCGCGTTGTCGGGCTGGCTGTATTCGGTAAACGGCGAATTTCCGTCGGTTCCCATAGGAGAATATCAGGTAAGCGAAAATGACGAGATAGCGATATTATACACTTGTGATCTGGGTGATGATTTATGAAAAAAGTATTGTCTTATATATTGATAATATGCGTGATATTCACGGCGCCCTTCGGAGCTGCGGCGCGGGAGCAGGAGAAACTGACGGACGAGGTTTTAAAAGCTGCGGCGGAATACGTCTATGAAACGGTTCCCGATCCTCAGGTCGGCTCGGTCGGAGGCGAATGGGCGGTCTTTGCTCTCGCAAGGAGCGGATATGAAATCCCGGACGAATATTATTGCGGGTATTATAAAACCGCAGAGAGCTATGTTAAAGAGCATAACGGTGTTTTGTCGGAAAAAAAATACACGGAGTACGCAAGGGTGATTATAGCTCTGACCGCCATAGGAAAAGATCCGTCGGAGATTGGGGGATATAATCTGCTCATGCCTCTCGGAGATTACGAAAAGACTATATTGCAGGGGATAAACGGAGCAATATGGGCGCTGATTGCCCTTGACGGCGGGAATTATGAGATACCGCTCAACAGCGGCGCCGTAATTCAGGCGACGCGCGATATGTATATAGATTATATTCTATCGTGTCAGAAGTCTGACGGCGGCTGGGCAATGTCGGGGGAGGCTGACGCTTCGGATCCCGATATAACGGGCATGGCTCTCACGGCTCTTGCGAAATACCGCGGCAGAGCCGATGTCAGCCGGGCGGTGGAAGAGGCGTTGACAGCGCTGTCCGCCATGCAAAATGAAACAGGCGGATATTCAAGCGGAGGAAGCGAAAACTCAGAGAGCGCGGTATGGGTTATGACCGCGCTGAGCGAATTGAGCATTTCTGTAAGCGATGACAGATTTATCAAAAACGGAAAAAGCGTGCTCGATTATGTACTCGGCTATTATGTTGACGGCGCGGGATTTAAGCATACAAAGGACGATGCCGCATCGGATCGGATGGCTGCCGAGCAGTGTCTTTACGGGCTTGCGGCGGTAAAGCGCATGGAGGACGGAAAGAACAGCCTCTTTGATATGAGCGACCATATTACGATAGCCGAGAGCACGGAAAATTTCGCGTTTGGACTCCGGAACAAGGATTCGGATATAAGCTTTACAGCTGTAAAATACCCCGGAAAAACTTTTTCGGATATATATATGCACGAAAACCGGCAGGCCATTGAAGCTCTTGCCGCGCGCGGTATCATAAACGGAAAATCAGACGATGTGTTCGAGCCGGACGCGACAATGACGCGCGCTGAGTTTGCGGCTGTTGTGGTAAGAGGCTTGGGTCTGCCGGAAAAAACTGAGGATCCATTTGCAGACGTGAGTGAGAATGACTGGTTTTTTGAATATATAAAGACAGCTTACGCTTACGGTATCGTAAGCGGCGTATCAGATACTGAGTTTGATCCTTACGGGATAATAACGCGCGAGGAGGCGGCGGCAATGGTATCCCGCGCGGCGGCTCTTTGCGGAATGAGCGTTGATATGGATATATCCGCCGTGCGTGATGTGCTTGCGGGTTTTGTTGATTACACCACTGTTTCCGTATGGGCGGGAAATGCGCTTGCTTTTTGCTATGCAAACGGCATTCTCGATGACAGCGGGACGGGAATTGCTCCGCAAATGCCGGCGGCGCGCGCCGAGATTGCGCAAATGCTTTTTAATATGATGGGAAAGGCCGAGCTTCTATGAGCTTTTTAAAGAAGCACAAAACAAAAATAATAATTGCCGCCGCTGCTGCGGCAGCGCTTGTGTTCGCTTTTCTGTTCGGGGGCGCTTCACCGGAGCGTAATAATGAGCCGCTGCAATCGGAGCGCGCAACGGAGGCGCAGACAGTCGAAGCCGCAGAAAAAACAGCTGAGCCGACCGCAGAGCCTGCGCCCTCGGACGCGCCGACGGACGGTGAAGTATCGGCCGGGGAGCCTGAAGGGCAGACGGCAGCGGAAAACAAGTCCGAGGGAAATGACAATAAACCGCTTACCGCCGATGAAAAAAAAGAGCTTGCGGCGCAAATGGCGGAGGAAATGCCGGTTTATGCGGAAGCGGGCGATATTGAATATTCCGTGACAAACGGCATGGAGATAGATGAATCCACAGGTATGGATAAATATCTGACCGAGCCGGTGCCCGAAAACAGACCTTTGCCGGTTGATGCGGAAGACGAGGTAATTGACGGCAAGGAGCTTACCTGCACGCTGTCGGTAAGATGTGACACAATATTTGACAATATCGAACGGCTTGACCCCGAAAAGGCTGAGCTTCTGCCTGCGGACGGAGTGATATTTGCGGAGCGGGAGGTCGTGTTTTATGAGGGTGAAAGCGTTTTTAATCTGCTTCTGCGTGAAATGAAAAAGAATAAAATACATATGGAATATGAAAACACGCCCATATATAACAGCGCTTATATCGAGGGCATCGGCAATCTGTATGAATATGACTGCGGAGAGCTTTCGGGATGGATGTATAAGGTAAACGGCTGGTTCCCCAATTACGGCTGTTCAAGATATGAGCTTAAAGCGGGGGACAAGGTGGAATTTGAGTACACCTGTAATTTAGGCGCGGATATAGGCGGCCGCAACGAGGAGTGAGGAGCGGAAAATGAAGGAATTTAAAAATTATCATCCCATAGTGAATTTTATGTATTTCGCAGCGGTTATCGTATTTGCCATGTTTTTGATGCACCCGATATGTCTTTTGACATCGCTTGCCTGCGGGTTTGCGTATTCGGTCATGCTGAACGGAAAGAAGGCGGTAAAATTCAATTTTTGCTTTCTGATACCGGCAATGCTGATCGCTGCGATGCTCAATCCGGCATTCAACCATGAGGGTGTGACAATACTAAAGTATCTGCCAAGCGGGAACCCGCTCACTCTTGAATCAATACTTTACGGTATGGCGGCGGCTGTTATGCTTGCAGCGGTGATCTGCTGGTTTTCGTGCTATAATAAGATTATGACAAGCGACAAATTTATTTACCTGTTCGGGAAAATAATTCCGTCACTGTCGCTGATACTGTCTATGACGCTGAGATTTGTGCCGCGCTTTAAGGCGCAGCTCAGGGGGATCTCGCAGGCGCAGCGATGTGTGGGGCGCGACGTGTCGCAGGGAAGCGTTTTCAAAAGAGCAAAAAACGGGATAACGATTTTGTCGATAATGATAACATGGGCAATGGAAAACTCAATTGAAACAGCGCAAAGCATGAAAAGCCGGGGCTGCGGACTGCCGGGAAGAACCGCGTTTTCGGTTTTTAAATTTGATAAGCGGGACAAAATGGCATTGCTGTATATTGCTTTGCTCACGGCATACCTTATTATCGGAGCCGCCGGAGGCGGAATGTATTTCAGATATTTTCCGTCAATAAGATCGAATGGGGCGTCACTTTTTTCAATCAGCATATTCGCGGCATATTTTATGCTGTGTATTACGCCTGTCGCAATAGAAATTACGGAGACAATAAAATGGAAAGCTATAGAATTGAGGATCTGACATTCAGGTATCCCGCATCGGAAACAAACGCGCTTGAAAATATCACACTGTCAATAAATGCGGGAGAATTTGTGACCATATGCGGAAAATCCGGATGCGGCAAATCAACGCTTTTAAGACAGTTAAAGCCGTCAATTGCGCCCTGCGGAGAAAAATCGGGAAGAATATTTTTCATGGGTGAAAATACAGATGAGCTGGAGTTCAGAAGGCAAAGCGGAGAAATCGGATTTGTAACGCAGAACCCCGATAATCAGATCGTTACAGATAAGGTATGGCATGAGCTGGCGTTCGGCGCGGAGAGCATGGGGATGTCATCATCCGAGATTCGCGTCAGAGTAGCGGAAACAGCGTCTTTTTTTGGCATACAGACGTGGTTTCATAAAAATGTGACCGAGCTGTCAGGAGGGCAGAAGCAGCTGTTAAACCTTGCGTCGGTTATGGTTATGCAGCCGTCGGTACTTATACTGGACGAGCCGACAAGTCAGCTTGACCCGATAGCGGCGCATGATTTTCTTGAAGTGATCTCAAGAATAAACCGCGAATTGGGAATAACCATAATTCTGACGGAGCACAGGCTTGAAGAAGCCTTTTCCGTTTCGGACCGCGTAATAGTAATGGACGCGGGCAGGATCATAGCCGATGATACGCCATGCGGAGCGGGAAAAAAATTAAAGGAATCAAATCACGATATGTTCGCGGCAATGCCCACAGCTATGCGAGTATATGCGGGACTTGAAAACGGGGCGGAATATCCTGTCACGGTTCGGGAGGGCAGGGCGTGGCTTGACGGATTTTCAAAGAGAGCGGATATAAAGCCGGAGCGCATCAACAAAAAAAACGCGGCCGTAAGAAAGGATTTCCCCGCCGTTGAGCTTGATGACGTTTTTTTCAGATATGAGAAAAGTATGCCGGATGTAATAAAAGGTCTTTCGGCGAAAATTTATAAGGGTGAGCTGTATGCGGTTTTAGGCGGCAACGGAACAGGCAAAACGACAGCGCTTTCGATTATGGGCGGTCTTAACAAACCGTATCGGGGGAAAGTAAAAATAAACGGTCAGGCAATATCCCGGAACACCTGCTTTGTAGGCATGATGCCCCAGAATCCTCAGACGCTTTTTGTAAAGAAAACGGTATATCTTGACCTTTTTGAGATGCTTGCGGATAAGAAAATGTCCCATTCGGAAAAGGAAAATTCGGTAAAAGCTGTTGCGGGGCTTTGCGAGCTTGAAGACCTGCTTGACAGACATCCGTATGATTTGTCCGGCGGCGAGCAGCAAAGGGCGGCGCTTGCAAAGCTGCTATTATTAAAGCCTGAGATCCTGCTTCTTGACGAGCCGACCAAAGGCTTGGATATGCATTTCAAGATAAAGCTTGCGGATATACTGCGTAATTTAAAATCAGCGGGTATTACCGTGATAATGGTGTCGCACGATATAGAATTTTGTGCGCGATACGCGGACAGGTGCGCTATGTTTTTTGACGGAAATATTGTAAGCGAGGGAAAGCCCCGTGAGTTTTTCGCAGGCAAAAGCTTTTATACCACCGCGGCTAACAGAATGGCGAGACATATTCTTCCCGATGCCGTAACAGCGGAGGATATAATTATTGCCTGCGGAGGAAATGCAGGGCGCGGAGAGACTTACAATAAAGGGATCGGCTTTGATATAGAAAGCATCAGGACTCCGGCTCCTCAGAAAGCGCCGGACACGGGTATTGCTCCGGCGCAGACTCCGCGCGGCAGCCGGGGTCTGTCCAAAAGAACCGCCGCTGCCTCCGTAATGATACTCGCGGCTGTTCCGCTGACGATATATGCGGGGATCATTTTCCTCGGCGACAGAAAGTATTACTTTATCAGTCTGCTTATTATAATTGAAGCTATCGTTCCGTTTTTTATGCTTTTTGAGCGAAGAAAACCGCTTGTCAGCGAGCTTGTCACGGTCAGCGTTCTTTGCGCGATCGCGGTCGCGGGGAGGACTGCGTTTTATATGCTTCCTCAGTTTAAGCCCGTAGCGGCATTGGTTATAATATCCGGCGTCTGCTTCGGCGGCGAAACGGGATTTCTGGTCGGAGCGGTAACGGCATTTGTATCCAATTTCTTTTTCGGACAAGGTCCATGGACGCCGTGGCAGATGCTCGCGTTCGGACTGATCGGATTTACGGCCGGCGTATTGTTCCGAAAAGGGCTTCTGCGAAAGACGCGTCTGTCTTTATGCGTATTCGGAGCTATTGCCGTACCGGTTATTTACGGCGGAATTATGAATCCGGCGTCAGTGATAATGTGGCAGTCCTCTCCGAACGCGGCAATGTTTCTTTCCGCGTATATGATGGGACTCCCGTTTGACCTTATCCACGCCGCCTCAACCGTGTTTATCCTATGGATAGCATCCGTGCCGATGATTGAAAAGCTGGAAAGGATAAAGATAAAATTCGGGATCATAAGATAATAAGAATTGAAAGGAGAATGAATAATGCCGTTTATTGATTCAAAGATTACAGTGGCGATAACGCCGGAAAAAAAGGAGAAAATCAAGTCAGAGCTTGGAAAAGCCATAACAACATTGCATAAGACCGGAACGTATCTTATGGTGGGAATAGAGGATAATTACGACATTTACAGGAAATGAAATCATGGTATAAAACACTCAAAGCTTGCAATAAGCCTACGCACAGACAATACGTAGGCTTATTTTAGCGTTTGAATCGGATAGGGTATAGACACGATCAATGCGTGTGTAAACAAAACATAATTAACATTCCGTATTAAACATGATATACTATATGCGACTAAATTGTATAGGAGTTACGAATATTTATGTCTATGTTGTGGAGGTACGGATTGAACCCTTTTATCTTTTTATGTATTCAAAAATCTTATGGTTTGACGAGAAAAAACGGATGTTCGCGTCAAAATAGAGATGCGAGGTATCGCCGTCCTTTGATGCCGTGCCGCCGTTTATTTTATTCCGCGAGTCCCAGGTGGTATCGACAATAACCCAGCGGTTGTCAAGATAAACCTCGTTCCAGGCGTGATTTGCCTCTGTCGCGGAAAGGTTTGTGTCGTTCCACTCAGTATCCTCGCCGTCAATGACGCCCAGAGCGTAGCCTGTTACAACATTACAGGGGATACGCAGTGAGCGGCAGAGCGAGGCGTAAAGGTTGGCGTAGCCCAGGCATACCGCGCGTTTTGAGGAAAGAACCTCTGTTGCGACATAGGGGGCGGTATTTGTTGAGCCGTTTATACTGTCATTATCGTAATATATGCTGTCGCATACCCAGTCATGGAGAATAAGTGCCTTATCGTAATCGGAAGAATATCCTGAGGTGATAGATTCAGCAAGAGCCTTTACCGTGTCGGTATCGGAGCAGATCGCGTATGTGCTTTTGAGCGCCGCGCTTATGGATCTGTCCTTTTCATATGCGGAAATATTCCACTCAAGGACGGGGGAGACTGCCGTGCTCCAGCTGCCGTCAGCCGATTGCGTCAGATACACGTAATTATAAACCGTGCTTGAAAACTCGCCGAAGCGCTCCGGACCCGTGAATACCGCAAACTGATAGCTGCCGTCCGGGATCCTGAGGATCTTTCTGTATTGTCCGTCAGCATCGACCGAATCTACATACTGGTCAAGCATTTCGCCGCTGCTGTCGAGAAAACGGTAGACGAGATGCTTTTCGTTTACATTATGCGTGACCCCGTAAACATCCAGCTCTCTGCCCGATATTGCCACGGAGATATTCTGACCGCTGTAGAAATTAAGCATTGAATCGCTTGAGTAGTACACGTTTGCGGCTATATCATCGGGATCTATAGGCAGTTCGACATGGCGTATATCTGCCCATAGCTCAGCGGGAGTCGGAATTTTTGAAAGCTGCTCGTTTATGTCGTCGGAAATATCGCTTATAAATTCCGAAACATAAGGGTAATGCTTATCAAGATAGGGGATATACGTGCCTATTTCCTGAAAAAAGCGTGTTTTTGCATTTATGATCAGAGCCGCAGTCAGCAAAAGTATGATCGTTATGAATAATCTTCTTATATGCTTCATTTAATTTCACATCCTTATTGGAAAAGGGTAAAAAAAATGCCACGACCTAAGTTTTCTTAAGCCACAGCATCTTTATTGGAGGCGGCACCCGGATTTGAACCGGGGGATAAGGGTTTTGCAGACCCGTGCCTTACCACTTGGCTATGCCGCCGTTCTGAAAACAAAAGACGCGGAAATTTTGAATTACGCGTCTTTTGTAATTGGAGCGGAAGACGAGATTCGAACTCGCGACGTTCACCTTGGCAAGGTGAC
>CAZOHJ010000030.1:0-26490 GCA_964579875.1 uncultured Lachnospiraceae bacterium
TCGGTTGCTTTGTTTATTGTGACGAATGATTTTCTACAACTGTCAAACTTCCGCGTTTATTCCTTCACCGGCTTTATAGTCGGGAAGTGAGCGCTGAGGACGCGAAAATTATTAAATTAACTCTTGACACGGCGATGTATTTTATTATATAATACAATTTGGTATGTTAAGATATTTCTACTTAGGAAAGGAAGAATTAAGATGAAATACATGGGAGTTAATGAAATTCGCGAGAAATTTCTTAGCTTTTTTGAAACAAAGGGCTGTTTAAGACTCGGTTCGTTTTCACTCGTGCCGAAGAATGACGCAAGCCTGCTGCTTATAAATTCGGGTATGGCTCCGATGAAGAAGTGGTTCACGGGCGCGGAAATTCCGCCGAGACGCCGCGTTACCACCTGTCAGAAGTGTATCAGGACCGGCGATATTGAGAATGTCGGTCATACGGCGCGCCACGGCACATTTTTTGAGATGCTCGGCAATTTCTCCTTCGGCGACTACTTCAAGCGCGAGGCGACGGCATGGGCATGGGAGTTCTTTACAAGGGTTATGGAGATACCCGAGGATAAGCTCTGGGTCTCAATTTATCAGGATGATGATGAGGCGAGAGATATATGGGTAAACGAGGTCGGCGTTGACGCCTCGCGTATCGTTAAGCTCGGCAAGGAGGATAACTTCTGGGAGCACGGCACAGGTCCCTGCGGCCCATGCTCGGAAATATATTTTGACCGAGGCGAAAAGTACGGCTGCGGCTTGCCGACCTGCGGAGTAGGCTGTGACTGCGACAGATTTATGGAGGTCTGGAACCTCGTGTTCACGCAGTTCGATAAGGACGAGGAAGGCAGCTACAATCCGCTTGCAAGGCCGAACATCGATACAGGCATGGGGCTTGAAAGACTTGCTGTCGTAATGCAGGGCGTGGACAACCTTTTTGAGGTTGATACCGTTCAGGACGTTATGAAGCATATTTCAAGGATTGCGGGCGTTGAGTACAAGAAGGCTGACGAAAAAACCGATGTGTCTCTCCGCGTAATTACCGACCATATCCGTTCAACGGTAATGATGGTATCCGACGGCGTTATCCCGTCAAACGAGGGCAGAGGCTACGTTTTAAGACGTCTTTTAAGACGCGCGGCTCGTCACGGCAAGCTGCTTGATATTGACCGTGAATTTCTCTATGAGGTCGCGGGCACGGTGATCGACACATCAAAGTCGGCATATCCTGAGCTTGAGGAAAAGAGAGATTACATCACAAAGATAATTAAGAAGGAAGAGGAGCGTTTTGACGCTACTATAGATAACGGCCTTGCGGTTCTGAACAGGTACATTGGGGACGCGAAAGCTGCGGACAGAGGCGAGCTTACGGGCGCCGAGGCGTTCAAGCTTCATGACACCTACGGTTTTCCGCTCGATCTCACAATAGAGATGGCCGGGGAAAAGGGTCTTGAGGTTGATGTTGACGGCTTTAACGCGGCTATGCGGGAGCAGAAGGAAATAGCAAGAAGCTCAAGAAAGGACGGCTCGTCATGGGATGACGATACCGAGTTTGATTTCAGCGCTGTCGCGGCAACAAGCTTTACGGGCTATGACACTCTTGAGGATGAGGCCGAGATCCTCGCAATAGCTGTTCCGGGCGCCGGAACGGTTCCTGAGGTTCTGGATGCGGAAAAGGCATTCGTTGCCGTTGATAAGACGCCGTTCTATGCTGAGATGGGCGGTCAGACAGGCGATATAGGTACAATATCACAGGACGGCGCGGTTGTCGGCAAGGTCGTAAACACGACAAAGACAGGCGGCGGCGTGTATGTACACGAGGTGGAGCTTGTAAACGGCACTTTAAAGGGCGGCAGAGCTGTAATGACTGTTGACAGGACAAACAGAATGGCGGTAAGCCGCAACCACAGCGCAACGCACCTTCTCCACAGAGCGTTAAAGGATATTCTCGGCGCTCATGTCGCGCAGGCAGGCTCGCTGGTTGATAAGGATCATCTGAGATTTGACTTTTCACATTTTGAGGCTATGACAAAGGAGCAGCTCCTTGACGCCGAGAGACGAGTGAATAACGCTGTCCTTGAATGTCTTCCGATAACCGTTCAGGAGCTGCCTATCGAGGAGGCAAAGAAGCTCGGCGCGGAGGCCCAGTTCGGCGAGAAGTACGGCGATGTTGTCCGCGTTGTATCAATGGGCGGCTACAGCATTGAGTTCTGCGGCGGCACGCATCTTACAAATACGGCGCAGTGCGGCCTTTTCAAAATTCTTTCGGAGGGCGGCGTTGCGGCAGGCGTAAGACGTATTGAGGCTGTGACGGGTCAGGGCGTTCTTGATCTTATTTCGGATTATGAGGGCGTTCTTGCGAGAACAGGCGCGGCAATGAAGTCGAACAGGCTTATGGAGCTTGATAGGAAGGCGGCGGCTGTTATGGCAGAGAACAGAGCTCTTGAAAAGAAGATCGAGGAGCTTAACGGCAGGATCGCGGCGGAGCAGTCAAAGTCAATGCTTTCGGGCGCAAAGGCTGTAGGCTCTGTAAACGTTCTCACTGTAAGAGTTGACGGCATGAGCATCCCCGACATGAAGGCTCTCGGCGACAGCGCGAAGAATGACCTCATAAACGGTGTTGTTGTTCTCGGCGCGGAAACAGAAGGTAAGATCACTCTTATAGCTATGGCGTCGAAGGACGCTGTCAGGAACGGCGTTCACTGCGGAAACATTATTAAGAATATAACGGCTATAGCAGGCGGCCGCGGCGGCGGCAAGCCGGATATGGCACAGGGCGGCGGCAGAGATGCGGCAAAGATTGATGAAGCATTGGCTGCTGCAGAGGCGATAGTAGCAGAACAGGTAGGTTGATTACAATGGAAGATTGTTTATTCTGTAAGATCATAGCGGGGGAGATACCCTCGACAAAGGTATTTGAGAACGATAAGGTTTATGCCTTCCGAGACATTGCGCCGGCCGCGCCGGAGCATATTGTAATGGTTCCGAAAACACATATTTGCTGCGCCAATGAGATAACGGGCGAAAACAGCTCATGCGCGGCGGATATATTTGAGGCAGTGCCGGAAATAGCAAAGGCTGTGGGTGTTGACAAGGACGGCTACCGTGTTGTGAACAACTGCGGAAAAAACGGCGGTCAGACCGTCATGCATCTGCATTTCCATCTGCTCGGCGGAAGCATGGGCGGCAAAATGTATTAATACGATCGTTAAGAAATGTAGGGACAGCTGTGCGCTGCCCCTATGTTTTGCGTTGTGAGGCATTAATTATATAGGTATGAAGAATTTTAAAATAATAATCCGGCTGTTTTTGACATTTCTTAAAATAGGCGCTTTTACCTTTGGCGGCGGCTATGCGATGATCCCGCTTATAACTCAGGAGGCCGTACACAAGAACAAATGGATCGAGGAAAAGGACATACTTGATATTGTCGCGGTCGCGGAGTCCACTCCCGGTCCCGCGGCGGTTAATTCCGCGACCTTTGTCGGATACCGCACAGCGGGCTTTGCCGGAGCGGCAGCCGCTACCTTCGGAGTTGTTCTGCCGTCCTTTATGATTATATTTGTGATTGCCGAGGCGCTGAGACAGCTTCAGGATTTAAGACCGGTAAGGTACGCGTTTATGGGAATACGCGCCGGAGTCCTGGCTCTTATAATCCGCGCCCTTATATCAATGTACAGGCAGTGCCCGAAAGGAATGCTCGCATATATCATAATGGGTGTATCTTTTCTGCTTGCGGCAGCGCTTGATATAAATGTGCTCGTTATAATTGCCGGATGCGCGCTATGCGGGATCGTTCAGTCGGTAATTGTCGGGAAAAGGGAGGAAGTATGATTTATCTTTCCTTATTTTTGACCTTCTTTAAAATCGGCGCATTTACCTTCGGCGGCGGCTACGCAATGCTTCCTCTTATACAGGAGGAGGTTGTCAGGCATGACTGGATGCGGCCGGAGCAGCTGGTCAATTTTATCGCGGTAAGCGAAAGCACGCCCGGCCCCTTTGCGGTAAATATATCAACGTATACGGGAGCTGAAATTGCGGGCTTTGCCGGAGCGGTATGCGCGACCCTCGGAGTTGTTCTGCCGTCGTTTATAATTATACTGATTATTGCGAAATTCTTTCTGAGCTTCAGCGACAACCGGTATGTGAAGGGCTGTATGAACGGACTCCGCCCGGCGGTCATAGGCATGATAGGCGCAGCGGCCGTATCAGTGGGTCAGTCGGTATTTTTTTCGGACGGTTTTGCATCATCGGCGCTCACAAGCCCCTCATTTATTGTATCTGCGGCGATCTTTCTTATGATGCTGGCTTTGGAAATGAAAAATATTCATCCTGTTATAGTGATACTGATTTCCGCCGCGCTCGGAATTGCGGGGGGTTATATTTTCGGAATATAATTATTCGCAGGGACTTGATTTTTATGCGAAAATATGATATAATGTAAGAACTTAAATGAATTTATGATTATGAGAGGATGTTTTTATGAAACGATGGCATATAATAGCCTTGGCGGCAGCTGCTGTTGTCGCGGCGCTGATCGTTGGAGGCTCGTTCCTTTACAAATATTACATAGTACCAAAATATATGGAGCCTATAATGGAAGAGGTGCAGAACCGGCTGAGAGATGATGACGCTCTGGACAGCCTTTATAAGGAGGCTGTGCGTTTTCACGACGAGGGCATTATGGATGATGAAACCTATGCTGATTTTGTGAGGACCTATAAGGAACATAATTCGGATACGGAAGGCTCTGCAAGAGCGGTTCTTGAGGCAAGGGAGAATGATGATGATCAGCTCGGCAAGGATGCAAACAGCAGCTCGGTAACCGCAAGATATGCTTCAAGCAAGGTAGGCGTGGAAATAATACAGACTAATGACAATGACGCTGCGGGCAAGGCAAATGTTAAATACAGCACGGAAAGGACCTCAGACAGAGTAAAGGCAGAGGACGTTGTACAGGCGGAAAGGGTTATCGCCGAGAAGGAGGGAACCTTGGAGGATGATACAGATGTGAAAGATGAGCAGGATGACGAGGTGTCAAGCGCTTATGCAAAGCTGAAGGAAAAGATGACAGGCGAGGAGTTTTCAACATTCCTGTCTATAATGAATAAGCTTGATATAGCCACACTGAGAACATTTATCAACTCCAGCGATAAAGAGGGACTTAAAGCTTATCTGCATTCCAATTTATCAGATGATGAATACAGACAGATCGTAAATCTCGGATATAAATATATGAATGTCCTGCTGAAGGATGAATAATACAAAGGGGGTCCGGATACTGACCCCCTGATTTTTTTGGGAACGGGGACTTATTGATAATGAAGAATATTCTTGATAAAAAATGGGGGATAGCTGCCGCAGCGGTCATATGCAACCTGCTGTGGGGAAGCGCGTATCCGGGGATAAAAATCGGATATGAGCTGTTTAACATAACAGACAGCGCTTTTCAGAAAATGTTCTTTGCGGGGCTTAGATTTGTCCTTGCGGGACTTATGGTAATCGCCGTGTCTGTTCCGGTCAATAAGCGCATTCCCAGGCTTACAGGGTCAAATGCCGGTATCATCATTCTTACGGGTCTGGTCTATACCGCATGCCAGTATGTTTTTTTCTACATAGGACTTTCAAATACAACGGGAGCGAACGGCTCCATCGTTAATTCCTCAACGACCTTTATCGCTCTTATTGCGGGGCATTTTGTGTATAAGGAGGATGTGGGACCAAGAAAGCTCGCGGGTGCTCTTACGGGCTTTGCGGGCGTCATTTTAGTCCTTTTCTCGGGCGGGATAGGCGGATTTTCGTTCTTTGGAGAGGGCTTTATTCTCATTGCCGCAATATGCTTTGTCCTCGGCTCAATGCTTTCAAAGCGCGCGAACCGGGAGAGTGACGCAATGACCGTTACGGGCTATAATCTTCTTACAGGCGGTCTTGTGCTGTTGGTTATCGGTCTCGCGGGGGGAGGAACACTCAATACGGTCAGCGCCGCGGGGCTTGCGGTGCTTTTATATCTTGCGTTTCTGTCCGCTGCCGCGTTCACTCTGTGGACAATGCTCCTTAACCGTGTCGGGGTCGGAAATATAAGCTCTTTCAATTTTATAATACCGGTGTCGGGAACGATCCTTTCAGCGTTTTTTATGCATGAAAACATATTTGACTGGAAATATGCCGTTTCCCTGCTTTTGGTGTGCGCGGGAATTCTGCTTGTAAATGCGTCTCCGAAAAAGTAATAATAAACAAATTTCTTTAAATTGTGCACTGTTTTACGGGCAAATACAATATATGCAAATCGCACAAAAAAAGCTCTCAAATTTTTATGTTGTGAAGTTTACACAAAGAAATTATCTTATTTTTGTTAATTATAGGACTAACATTTTCTGAAAAAATATGTTATTATATATACAAGAAATGAGATAGAAATGATGTGGCTGATTATTATGGATGAATTTTGTATATAATCGGGTTGAGGGAAAATTTCTTCTCAAAAAAAATTTATTAATTAAAATTAAGCGAGGTAAGGCAATATGGCAGATTTACAGTTAAAACACATTTACAAGAGATACGCAGGTAATGTTACAGCAGTAAGCGATTTTTGTATGGATATCGCTGACAAGGAATTCATCATTCTTGTTGGACCGTCAGGCTGCGGTAAGTCAACGACTCTTCGTATGATCGCAGGTCTTGAGGAAATATCAGAGGGTGAGCTCTATATCGGCGGAAAGCTCATGAACGACATCGCTCCGAAGGACAGAGATATCGCAATGGTATTCCAGAACTATGCTCTTTATCCGCATATGACAGTGTTTGACAACATGGCATTCGCACTTAAGCTTCGTAAGACTCCGAAGGATGAGATTAAGAAGAGGGTCACAGAGGCTGCAAGAATTCTTGACATTGAGCACCTTCTCGACAGAAAGCCGAAGGCTTTGTCAGGCGGTCAGAGACAGAGAGTTGCAATGGGTCGTGCTATCGTACGTTCACCTAAGGTATTCCTCATGGATGAGCCGCTCTCAAACTTGGACGCAAAGCTCAGAGTTGCGATGAGAACAGAGATCAAGAAGCTTCACAACAAGCTCCAGACAACCTTCATTTACGTTACACATGACCAGACAGAAGCTATGACAATGGGTACAAGAATCGTTGTTATGAAGGACGGTGTTGTTCAGCAGATAGATACACCTGCTAATCTTTACAACGATCCGTGCAATCAGTTCGTTGCAGGCTTCATCGGTTCACCGCAGATGAACTTCATCAACGTTAAGCTCGTTCAGAAGGGCAATGACCTTTGGGCAGAGTTTGGCTCAGAAGCAGTTAAGATCCCTGAGGGCAAGGCTAAGAGAGCAGAGCTTAAGCCGTACATCGGTAAAGAAGTAGTTCTCGGTATCAGACCTGAGGATCTCCATGATGACGAGGCATTCCTTTCAACATATCCGGATGCTGCGGTAAAGGCGTTCGTAGAGGTTACAGAAATGATGGGCGCAGAGACATATCTTTATCTCATGATAAACGGTGTTCAGTTCACAGCAAGAGTTAACCAGAGAACAACAGCTAAGATCAACGATACCGTTAAGGTTGGCTTTGATGTTAACCATATCCACTTCTTCGATAAGGATACAGAGCAGACAATTCTTAACTGATTGTAAAATCAATATTGAAAATTACAAAACCGGGGAGTATGCGCTTCCCGGTTTTTGTAATAAAAAAAGCATACAACCGTATGCTTTGAAAAAGGTCCCCGGGGTAACCGTATTGAGAATCAGAATTCTACCTGCCAATGCAGGTGGGTCGCTTCCCGAAGGCATTACAAGTCCACTGGCATTCACCGAGGTGAAAGGAGGCATGTGCGCCGCCGTCCGGAGAAAGCATCCCGTTTAAGAAGTGTTGGTAAAAAAATGATTCATACACGCGAAACCCCAGAGCTTCCTTATGCAATTAGTATACCACAAACTCCTGTAAAATACAAGTGTTATTTAGTTACATTTTCATTACAAGACTGTAACTTTATGAAACAAATGTCATCTTACTGATTTTCGCGTTCCTCATCACGCTTTACAAATTCGTCAAAAGCGCGCTGGAGCAGCTTCTCGTCCTCCACCATAACCAGCTCAGCGTCATCGCTGTCAATATCGCCTTCAACGACCATGATAAGAACCTCGTCAGTATCCTGTCCCTCCGGCATAACCTCAGCAAGAGCGAAGAATGTTTTCTTTTCAAGCTCAAAAACGTCAAGCGTTTCAAACTCGATCTCGTTGCCGTTCTCATCCTCAAGTATAATTATATTATTTTCCATTTTAATTGTTTTCTCCTTCATCATATATTTCTGATATATATATTCTAATATATTTTTATACAAATGTCAATCATTATTTTTCTTTCCGGCAAGATAGCTTTCCAGTATAAGACATGCCGAAACGGTGTCTATAATATTTTTGCGTTTTTCGCCCCTCGTGTTTGTCGTATTCAGAAACCGCGCCGCGCCCATGGTTGTGAGCCGTTCATCCACATATTCTATATTACCGTTATATATACCGCGGAGTTTGTCCGCAAATTTATGAGTCGCGTCAACGCGGAAGCCTTCGGTCCCGTCCATATTCTTCGGCAGACCGATTACAATTGTTTCCGGCTGATATTCATTTATTATCACCCGCAGCTCCTCCATGAGCTTTTTTGAGCCTTTGTTTTTTATGGTGCCGACGCCCTGCGCAGTCCAGCCCATAATATCTGTTACCGCAACACCGACACGCGAATCACCGTAATCAATTCCAAGTATTCTCATAATGATGACATCTCCATAATATTATTATGAAACTATTGTAGCATATAAAATAGAGAATTTCAACATAATTATATATTTCTTTTTAAGAAAAAATCGGAAAAATTATAAAAAAAGCTTGACAAGCACGGTTTAATCTGTTAAAATAATATGCGTGACCGCATAGAAACGGTTCTGTTAAAATGCGTTTAAAAAACGTGTTGCCGTAATTAGCGAGTCTCCAAATAAAATATAATTTTTATACAGGAGGTGTAATACAGATGTACGCAATAATCGAAACAGGCGGTAAGCAGTATAAGGTAGCTCAGGGCGATGTAGTATTCGTTGAGAAGCTTGACGCTGAAGAGGGCGCAGAGATCACATTTGATAAGGTTCTTTTAGCCGCAGACGGCGATGATGTTAAGGTTGGTACTCCGGTAGTTGAGGGCGCGACAGTAACAGCAAAGGTTCTTAAGAACGGCAAGGCCAAGAAGGTCATTGTCTTTAAGATGAAACGCAAGAAGAACGAGCGCAAGAAGAAGGGTCACAGACAGCCCTTCACAAAGGTAGAGATTACAGCTGTTAATGCTTAATCTCAGTTTGTTAAAACAGAAATTCAGGTAATACACATTCACGGGAGGTGTAACACAGCATGGCACATAAAAAAGGTGTTGGCAGTACCAAAAACGGTCGTGATTCAGAGTCAAAGAGACTTGGCGTCAAGAGAGCTGACGGTCAGTTTGTTCTCGCGGGCAACATTCTCGTAAGACAGAGAGGAACAAAGATTCATCCGGGCAACAATGTTGGCAGAGGTAAGGATGATACATTGTTTGCTTTGATCGACGGCAAGGTCAAGTTTGAAAGACTTGGCAGAGACAAGAAGCAGTGCAGCGTATATGCTGACTAATTCCTGTTCAGAGGCCGGTACCGGCAGATGATTATTAATCCCGGAAGCAGGAAATGTTTCCGGGATTTTCTTTTGTAAGGGAGAGGAGAAAACAACCGGATGTTTACAGATAAGGCGAAAATATATATAAAGGCCGGCAAGGGAGGCAACGGCGCGATCTCATGGAGACGCGAAAAGTATATCCCGGCGGGCGGCCCGAACGGCGGCGACGGCGGCAACGGCGGCAGTGTAATATTCAGAGTCGACACGGGCATGACGACCCTTATGGACTTCCGCTATAAGCGCAAGTATGCAGCCGGCGCCGGAATGGACGGCGAGGGCGGCCGCCGCAAGGGGAAAAACGGCGAGGATATAATTCTTGACGTTCCCCAGGGCACGCTTGTGAGGGACGCGGAGTCAAATCTCATAATAGCGGATATGTCCGACCCGGAAAAGACCGCGGTGATCGCGCGGGGCGGCAACGGCGGCTGGGGCAACTCGCACTTTGCAACGTCAACAAGACGCGCGCCGAACTTCGCAAGAAACGGGCAGCCGGGCGAGGAGAGAGAGGTCATTCTCGAATTGAAGCTGCTCGCCGATGTAGGGCTTGTAGGCTTCCCCAATGTCGGAAAATCAACACTGCTTTCGATGACGACAAAGGCGCAGCCTAAGATCGCAAATTATCACTTCACGACCCTGGAGCCTAATCTCGGTGTTGTTGATCTCGGAGACCACCGCAGCTTTGTAATGGCGGATATCCCGGGAATTATTGAGGGCGCAAGCGAGGGCGTGGGTCTCGGACACGAGTTCCTCCGCCATATCGAGAGAACAAGACTGCTGCTCCACGTTGTGGATGTTTCTTCAATAGAATACAGAAATCCGATAGAGGACTTTGACATAATCAACAGGGAGCTTTCCGAATACGATATGGAGCTTGAGGAGCGTCCTCAGCTTGTGGCGGCGAACAAGACGGATATAATACAGGACGAGGACGCATATAAGGCATTTCTTGACGAGATGGAAAGGCGCGGCCTTGAGGTATTCACAATTTCCGCGGCAACCGGACAGGGCGTTAAAGAGCTTATGAATAGGACCTATGAGGAGCTGCAGAAGCTCCCGCCGATCGTAACCTATGAGCCTCAGGTTGATCTTGAGGCGGAGCGCGTGCCGGATAAGAGCGGCAAGGGCTATGAGATCACAAGAGAGGGCGGAAAGTATGTCATCACAGGCTCGTGGATCGAGGCTGTGGGCAACTCGGTTACCTTTGACGATAACGAGTCTCTGGCATATTTCCAGAGAGCGATGCTCAACCGCGGCGTGATCGAGGAGCTTATGAATATGGGTATCAACGAGGGCGATATTGTTTCAATAGGCGATCTTGAGTTTGAATTTTTGTATTAAAATATATATTAAAATAAAGAGAAGGAGTAATAACAATGGCAATAAGAATTGGAATTATGGGCTACGGCAATCTTGGACGGGGCATAGAGTGCGCAATCAGACAGAATGACGATATGGAGCTTGCGGCGGTATTCACCCGCCGTGATCCCGCAGCGGTCAGGATACAGACAGAGGGCGTTAAGGTATATCCGGCAGCGGACGCGGCTGCGCACAAGGACGAGATAGACGTCCTGATACTCTGCGGCGGTTCGGCAACGGATCTCCCGGAGCAGACGCCGGAATATGTAAAATATTTCAACGTAGTGGACAGCTTTGACACTCACGCGAACATTCCGGCGCATTTCGCAAACGTTGACGCTGCTGCAAAGGCGGCGGGCAAGGTGGGAATAATCTCAGTAGGCTGGGATCCCGGTATGTTCTCGCTCAACAGACTTTACGCAAACTGCATTCTTGTTGACGGTGTTGACTACACCTTCTGGGGCAAGGGCGTAAGCCAGGGTCATTCGGACGCTGTAAGACGGGTCAAGGGCGTTAAGAATGCAAAGCAGTATACCGTGCCGGTGCCGGAGGCTCTTGAAGCGGTAAGAAACGGTGAAAATCCGGAGCTTACAACACGTCAGAAGCACACAAGAGAATGCTATGTAGCAGCCGAAGAAGGCGCGGACAGAGAGCAGATAGTAAAGGACATCGTAACAATGCCGAACTATTTCTCGGATTATGACACAACAGTAAGCTTTATATCGGAGGAGGAGCTTGAGAAGAACCACAGCGGGATACCCCACGGCGGCTTTGTGATCCGCAACGGAAAGACCGGCTGGAACGGCGAGAACAGCCATATAATCGAATACAGCTTAAAGCTTGATTCAAATCCCGAGTTCACTACCTGCGTGCTTGTCGCATATGCAAGAGCGGCATACAGACTTAACAAGGAAGGCGTAAGCGGAGCAAAGACGGTGTTTGATATTGCTCCGGCATACCTTTCGGCAAAGTCGGGCGAGGAATTGAGAGCGCATCTTCTGTAATTTGAAATGGATTATTTGTCATACAACATATCGGTAAATCTTATGCGGATACGCAGGACCCGCGGCATGAGCCTTGACGAGGTTTCGGAGCAGACAGGGGTCAGCAAGAGCATGCTGCACCGGATAGAGCACGGCAACGGAAACCCTTCAATTAACGTTGTGGGGAGGATAGCAAGCGGACTGAGGGTCGACCTCAATTCGCTGCTCGGCCCGCCGCCGGAGGAATCGCTGCTTATAAAGGCCGAGGACTTATATCCCATAAAAGAGGTCGAGGGGCAGTATGCGGTGCGCACCTGCTTTCCGTATGAGGACAGCCATAAGCTGGAGATTTACCGCATAGATGTGGAGCCGGGCGGAAGGTACGTCAGCGGCGGCCACGGAGACGGGACAAAGGAATATCTCGTAATGCTGGAGGGTGAGATCACGATAGACACCGGACACGAAATAAAGTCGGTGAAAAAGGACGATCTTCTGCGCTTTAACAGCGAGAATACCCATATATACAGCAACGAGGGAACCGAACGAGCAGTGGTGTTCTGCTTCTTTGTTGTGTGATCAAAAGCTGTGCGCGCCATATACGCTTTTTATCCCGTCTATGATTATCCGGCGCGCGTGAACAGCCTCGTCCTCGGACGGGGCTTTTGTGTCTTTAAGCGGATATTTTATGCCGAGCTTTTCATATTTTCCCTTTCCCATATCATGATAGGGGAGAACGTCAACAGCCTTTACGTTTCTGAGCGTTCCTATGAACCGTCCGAGCCTGTGAAGATACTCATCGTTCTGAGTTATCCCGGGAACAAGCACATGACGTATCCATACGGGAATGCCGTTGTCGGAGAGATAACGCGCAAAGGCGATGACGCTGTCCTGCTTCCGCGACGTGAGCTTTTTGTGTTCTTCGGGGTCAATGTGCTTTATGTCGAGCATCACAAGATTGGTGTGTCTCATCAGCTCATCAAAGTCAGCTTTGTTTTTCTCGTTAAAGGTGATCCCGGAGGTGTCAAGGCAGGTGTGAAAGCCGTATTCGTCCTTTGCCCTGCGGAAAAGCTCCGTCAGAAAGTCGGGCTGCATAAGCGGCTCGCCGCCGGTCGCGGTGATGCCGCCGTTTTTTAGAAATTCCCTTACGCTGTCCGCCTTTTGAAGTATTTCCTCCGCTGTCATTTCCGTGCCGCCCTTCGGATCCCAGCTGTCGGGATTGTGACAGTAAAGACAGCGCATGGGACAGCCCTGAAAAAATATTACAAAACGTATTCCGGGGCCGTCCACCGTGCCGAAGGACTCAAGGGAGTGTATTCGTCCCTTCATGCTTTTTCGTGGAAGGTTCTGCTGATCACATCGTCCTGCTGCTCCTTGGTGAGCTTTGTGAAGTTCACAGCGTAGCCGGATACGCGCACCGTAAGCTGCGGGTACTTTTCCGGGTGCTTCTGCGCGTCAAGCAGAGTTTCGCGGTTAAAAACATTTACATTGAGATGATGGCCGCCCTTTTCCATATATCCGTCAAGGAGGCCTATGAGATTTTCTTCCTGATGTGTCATGATACTTTACATCCTTTCATTAATTCGTCTAAATCAGGTTCGCCCACAAAAATTCTTGTGTCCTTGCCCAGAGCGGCAGGGATTATCGAGAAGGTGTTTGATATTCCGTCCTGCGCGTCCGCAAAGGGCAGCTTGGCAACCGAGGCAAGCGAGGAGGCGGCTCCGCTGCTGTCGCGGCCGTGCATCGGGTTTGCCCCCGGCGCAAGCGGCTCTCCCGCCTTCCTTCCGTCCGGCGTGTTTCCGGTCTTTTTGCCGTATACAACATTTGAGGTTATGGTGAGTATCGACATTGTCGGTATTCCGCCGCGGTAGGTGTGATGCTTTCTTATTTTATCCATAAAGGCGCTTACAAGCTCCGCGGCTATTGTGTCGACCCTGTTGTCATTATTTCCGTATTTCGGGAAATCGCCCTCTGTAATATAATCAACGGCTATGCCGTTTTCGTCACGGACGGGTTTAACTCTCGCGTATTTTATCGCGCTTAAGGAATCCGCCACAACGGACAGTCCGGCAATGCCTGTTGCGAAATACCGCTTCACATCCCTGTCATGCAGAGCCATCTGCGCGCTTTCGTAGCAGTATTTGTCATGCATATAGTGGATCACATTGAGCGTGTTCACATACAGTCCCGCGAGCCATTCGAGCATTGCATCGTATTTTTTCATAACCTCGTCATAATCAAGATACTCTCCCGCGCACGGCTCGTATTCCGGTCCCACCTGTATTTTAAGCACCTCGTCAATGCCGCCGTTTATCGCGTACAGCAGACATTTTGCGAGATTGGCGCGCGCCCCGAAGAACTGCATTTCCTTCCCGACGACCATTGACGAAACACAGCAGGCGATCGCGTAATCATCGCCGTGAGTCACCCGCATAATATCGTCGTTTTCGTATTGTATTGCCGAGGTCTTTATCGACATCCTTGCGCAGAATTGTTTAAAGCCCTCCGGCAGCCTTGCCGACCACAGCACCGTGAGATTAGGCTCCGGCGCAGGACCGAGATTATTGAGTGAGTGCAGATAGCGGAAGGAGGTTTTTGTCACGAGCGGTCTGCCGTCGATACCTATTCCGCCGATAGATTCCGTGACCCATGTCGGGTCGCCGGAGAACAGCGCGTTATATTCCGGTGTTCTGGCAAATTTCACAATACGAAGCTTCATTATGAAGTGGTCGATAAGCTCCTGTGCCTCCTGCTCCGTGACCGCTCCGTTTTTTAAATCGCGCTCGATATATATATCAAGAAAGGTGGAGGTTCTGCCAAGGCTCATCGCGGCTCCGTTCTGCTGCTTGATAGCGGCGAGAAAGCCGAAATAGAGCCATTGCACGGCCTCCCTCGCGTTTGAGGCGGGCTTTGTTATGTCGCAGCCGTAAAGCCGGCCAAGCTCCGCCATTTCCGCAAGCGCCTTGATCTGCTCCTCCAGTTCCTCACGCAGTCTTATTTTATCCTCTGTCATCTCTCCCGCGACAAGCTCCTTCTGCCTTTGCTTGTCGGCAATAAGCCTGTCAATGCCGTAAAGCGCGACGCGGCGGTAATCGCCGATTATCCTGCCTCTGCCGTAGGCGTCGGGCAGACCGGTTATTATCGCGGATTTTCTCGCAAGCTTCATTTCCGGCGTGTACGCGTCAAACACTCCCTGATTGTGAGTCTTGCGGTATCTGGTAAATATTTCATCTACTCGTTCGCTCACCTCGTAGCCGTAGGAGCGGCAGGAGGTTTCCGCCATTCTTATGCCGCCGTAGGGCTGGAGCGACCGCTTGAACGGCTTGTCCGTCTGGAGCCCCACAATTTTTTCAAGCTCCTTGTCTATATATCCCGCGTCATGCGAGGTGATGCCGGAAACTGTATCGGTATCCATGTCAAGCACGCCGCCCGCTTTCCGCTCCCTCGCCGAAAGCTCCGATATTTCCTCCCACAGCTTTTTTGTGGCGTCCGTAGGTCCGGCGAGAAAGCCGCTGCCGCCTGTATACGGCTTATAATTGTTTTGTATAAAATCGCGGACGTCAACGCTTCCGCGGCGCCAGACTCCGCCGCGGAAGCCGGTCCATGCTTCTGTAAGTTCCTTGTCCATTTTATTCCTCCGATCGTTTGTGTATCATAATGGTTTTCTATTAGTGTTTTCCACAATATCTTGTGTTATACCTGTGTTTTTTATCTAAATAAGTTAAATTCGGGTACTGCGGTTACAATATTTTGTTTAATTTGCCATTATTGAAAAGTTGACTTGTTTAGTAGAGTATGTTATAATATTGGAAAAGGTAATTACAGGTTTACATGACCTCAGAATTATATACAAGCTTTTAAAATACAGGAGGTACAAAAGTCATGAACACAAACGCATGGCAGGGTTTCAAAGGACATTTATGGAAGGATGAAATAAATGTCAGAGATTTTATTCAGAAAAACTATACTCAGTATAATGGTGACAGTTCATTTCTGACCGACCCCACAGAGACTACAAGCAAGCTCTGGGAAAAGCTCCAGGGCCTCTTTAAGGAGGCAAGAGCCAAGGGCGGCGTTCTTGATATGGATACTGACATTGTATCGTCGATCACATCACATGGTCCGGGTTATCTTGACAAGGAGCTTGAGAAGATCGTAGGTCTGCAGACAGATAAGCCGTTAAAGCGCGCATTCATGCCGTTCGGCGGCATAAAGATGGCGGAGGGCGCCCTTGAGAACTATGGCTACACGCCCGACCCGTTGATGCATAAGATATTCAATGATTATCATAAAACGCATAACCAGGGCGTTTTCGACGCTTACACGCCGGAAATGCGAGCGGTAAGAAAGAACAAGATCATCACAGGTCTGCCGGATACATACGGCAGAGGCCGTATCGTGGGAGACTACAGAAGAGTGGCTCTTTACGGTATAGACTTCCTTATGGCGGAGAAGGCTAAGGATCACGCTAACTGCGGCTCAGGCACAATGACAGACGACGTTATCCGCCTCAGAGAAGAAATTCAGATGCAGTATAAGGCTCTTGCCGATATGAAGAAGATGGCTGCATCATACGGCTGTGATATTTCAGGCCCGGCTGAAAACGCGAGGGAGGCAGTGCAGTGGTTATACTTCGGCTATCTTGCGGCTATCAAGACGCAGAACGGCGCCGCTATGTCGGTCGGCAGAGTATCGACATTCCTCGATATTTATATCAACAGAGACCTTGAGAACGGCGTGATCACGGAGCAGGAGGCTCAGGAGCTTATCGACCACTTCGTGCTGAAGCTGAGAATGGTTAAGTTCGCAAGACCGGATTCCTACAACCAGCTATTCTCGGGCGACCCGGTATGGGCAACACTGGGGGTAGCCGGTATCGGTCAGGACGGACGTCATATGGTTACAAAGAACGATTTCCGTTTCCTCCACACACTGGAGAACATGGGACCGTCACCGGAGCCGAACCTTACAGTTCTTTACACAAAGAACCTTCCGGAGACCTTCAGGAGCTATGCGGCTGAGATCTCGGTTACAACATCATCGATTCAGTATGAAAACGATGACGTTATGAGACCGGTATGGGGCGATGATTATTCGATCTGCTGCTGCGTATCAGCAACACAGACCGGCAAGGAAATGCAGTTCTTCGGCGCAAGAGCTAACCTTGCAAAGTGTCTGCTGTACGCTCTGAACGGCGGTGTTGACGCCAAAACCCGCGCGCAGGTAGGCCCCGCGTACAAGCCGGTAACATCGGAAATCCTTGACTATGATGAGGTGATCGAGAAGTACGACGCCATGATGGAATGGCTCGTGGGAATATATGTAAACACGCTCAACCTTATCCACTATATGCATGATAAGTATTACTATGAGGCCGCTGAGATGGCTCTTATAGACACGGATGTAAGAAGGACCTTCGCTACGGGCATTGCGGGCTTCTCGCACGTTGTAGACTCGCTTTCGGCTATCAAGTATGCCAAGGTGAGAGCTATCCGTGACGAGGACGGTATATGCACGGATTTTGAGGTAGAGGGAGATTTTCCGAGATACGGCAATGACGATGACAGGGCTGACGATATTGCGGTATGGCTCTTAAAGACCTTCATGGGCAAGCTTAAGCATTACCATACATACCGTAATTCAGAGCCGACGACCTCAATTCTTACAATTACATCAAACGTTGTATACGGCAAGGCAACAGCGTCTCTTCCGGACGGAAGAAAGGCGGGAGAACCGCTTTCGCCAGGCGCTAATCCGTCATACGGCGCGGAAAAGAACGGTCTTATCGCGTCGCTCAACTCGGTCGCGAAGCTCCCGTATGAGTACGCTCTTGACGGTATTTCAAATACACAGACAATTTCGCCTGACGCTCTCGGTCACGATACCGCTCAGAGAACAAAGAACCTCGTAGCTGTCCTTGACGGGTATTTCGCGCAGGGCGCACATCATCTCAACGTAAATGTGTTCGGCACAGAGAAGCTTATCGACGCTATGGAGCATCCTGAGAAGGAGGAATACGCAAACTTCACGATCCGCGTATCGGGTTATGCGGTCAAGTTTATCGACCTTACAAGAGAGCAGCAGCTTGATGTTATATCAAGAACCTGTCATAAGGAGCTTTAATACATGGAAGGCTATGTCCATTCAACGGAAAGCTTCGGCTCGGTCGACGGACCGGGCGTCCGTTTCATCATATTTGTTTCCGGCTGCCCGATGCGGTGCCGCTTCTGCCATAATCCCGACACATGGATCATGACGGACGGGGAAAAGACAGACACGGAGCAGCTTGTAAAAAAGGCTCTGCGGTGCAGGGCATATTGGGGAAAGGACGGCGGCGTTACGGTCAGCGGCGGCGAGCCGCTTATGCAGCTTGATTTCCTGACGGAGCTTTTCAGGAGGCTGAGGGAAGATGGCGTAAACACCTGCATTGATACAAGCGGCGCACCGTTCACGCGAAGCGAGCCGTTCTTCTCAAAATTTGAGGAGCTTATGAGGTATACCGATCTGCTGCTTGTTGACATAAAGCATATTGATCCGGAAAAGCATATGGAGCTTACGGGCAGACAAAACGATAATATTCTTGATATGCTGAGATATTTGTCGGATATTAAAAAGCCGGTATGGATAAGACACGTCCTCGTTCCCGGCTGGAGCGACAATGACGGGTATCTAAAAAGGACCCGCGAGTTTATCGACGCCCTCGGCAATGTTGAAAAAGTTGAGGTTCTGCCGTATCATACGCTCGGAGTTCACAAGTGGGAAGCCCTTGGGCTGGATTACAGTCTTGACGGCGTGGCTCCGCCGTCAAAGGAGCGGATCGATAATGCGAACAGAATATTAAAAGGAAATTGATAATACAAAAGCTCTGAAGGAAATTCTCCTCAGAGCTTTTGTGCAGAATGCAAGAGCGATTGTGTAAAATGCAGATAAAACATTGCCGTTATGGCTGCCGTTTGCAAAGCGGCAGTATTAATTTTGCTGTCAACGCGGCGCAGTATGCTGACGAAGATATTTTTCTCTGGTTGCCATTCCGCCGCGGATGTGGCGCTCGGCCTTGTTCTTCTCAAGAATTGAGCGGCATTCGCGGTACAGTTCCCTGTTGATCCTCAGCAGTCTTTCGTGGACGTCCTTATGCACTGTGGATTTGCTTACGTTGAAAACCTTTGCCGTTGCGCGTACTGTGGTTTTGTTGTCTATGATGTATTGCGCAATATCCAGCACCCTTTCTTCAATATAATCTTTCATCGCTACCCCCAATATTTCAGGAATGAAAATTTAAATGATTTTTTCGGATTTCATCCTGTTTTTCTGTACAATATATGAAAAAATTTTATTGAATATTACGTTTGACTTGACAAAGTTTCGTAATTCGGATAAAATATATAATGGATCGGGACGGACATATAGTAAGAAAGCAGAATTAGTATGGCAGAGTTTGAAAAAGTACAGGACGATGAGCTTGTGGCTATGGCGCAGGCCGGGGACGAGGGAGCGCTTGAGGCGATACTTATGCGGTACAAGCCTCTGGTGCATAAAAAGTCGCAGCCGTATTATCTTGCGGGCGGCGATGATGACGACATTGTGCAGGAGGGACTTATCGGTTTATATAAAGCGGTAATTGATTTTGACAAGGATAAGTTCCCGCTATTTAAGGTGTTCGCGGGAGTGTGCATAGAGCGCCGCATAATTTCCGCGGTGAAGAAAGCGTCTCGGCAGAAGCACACGCCGCTTAATTCCTATATATCGCTGAGCAACAGCGCGTATGACGGGGAACAGGGGATCGCCCTTGACGAGGTTATCGACAGCGGACGCGGCGGAGATCCGGAAAAGATCCTCATAGAGCGCGAAAATATTTCCGGTCTGGAGGGTATAATTAACAATGCGCTTTCTCCCCTTGAAATGCAGGTCCTTCTCTGCCACCTTAACGGCAGATCCTATAAGGAAACAGCCGGGGAGCTGGGGAAGGATGTCAAGGCGGTCGATAACGCAATGCAGAGGATAAAGAAAAAGCTTGAGAATGTTCAGTATAAAAATATTTGACAACCGAAAGGAAAAATTGATGTATACCGACAAAATAATAATTTGCAGAGACTGCGGAGAAGAGTTTATATTCACGGCGGGTGAGCAGGAGTTTTACGCGGAGCATGGGCTTGGAAGCGAACCTATGCGGTGCAGGGCTTGCAGAAACCGCCGCAAGCGGGGCGTCGGGCCGAAGCCGAAGCGCGTGCTGTATGAAATTGTCTGCTCAAGGTGCGGTGAGGTTGAGTCCATACCGTTTGAGCCGAGACATGACCGTCCTGTTTTCTGTAACGCGTGCTACAGAAAGATAAACGGAAAATAAATCTCTTTTGCCGTCAGCATTTCTGGCGGCTTTTATTTATACTGACAGACAGAGGTAAGCGGGAAATGAATAAGCTTAGTAAACGCATAATGAAATAAACCCAATGAAAGGAAGAGGCCTATGAAGTATAAGCTGAACAGAAAGCTGATTCCAATCTTTGATGAATCACAGATTGAAAGCAACGAGATACTTGTTGAGATAATGACGCTCGGCGAGTTTGATAAGAAATACAAGGGTAACTACCACCATGAGCTGCTGATGGACTCTATGGAGCACATCCAGTATTCAAAGGTTGAAATTCTGCGTACCTGCACGGTCGGAACAATACTTGTGCCGGATAAGCAGGATCTTCTTGAAAAGGAATTTGGCTTCGGCTTTTATATTCACAAGGGGCATCTTATATTTATTGACGATACAAAGAGACTGCAGAAGATAGCGGCGCGTCTGCCGGAGATAAAGGCGTATGACACTACCCTCGAGGCACGCTTTTTTATAGAGATCATAGAGTTTCTGATCAACGATGATGTTCTGTATTTACAGCGTTATGAGGATATGCTTGTCGATGTTGAGGAATCCCTCATGGAGCATGATATTGAGGATTTCCATACCGATATTCTCCGCTACCGCCGTGAGATAATGACGCTGAACTCATACTATCAGCAGATGACCGAGGCGCTGCAGATGATGAGCGAGAATAAAAACGGTCTTTTCAACGTTGAGGACATACGTCTGTTAAGAGTAGTAGCCAACCGTGCCGACCGCCTTTTCGACAACACAAAGATGCTGCGCGAATACACGGGGCAGCTCCGTGAAATGTATCAGGCGCAGATCGACATCGAGCAGAACAAGACAATGCGTATACTTACGGTCGTAACTACCATATTCATGCCTCTTACTCTTATCACCGGCTGGTATGGCATGAATTTCCAGCATATGCCCGAGCTTATATCAAAGCACGGCTATTTAGGTGTTATCTCCTTCAGTCTTCTTGTGGTTATAGGCGAGATTTTATTTTTCAAACGAAAAAAATGGTTTGATTAAGCGGCGCAGAGACAGAGCGGGAGCATTTTCCGGTTATCTGCCGGTTGAGCCGAAGCCGCCGTCTCTTACACCGTCGGCGTCATCGTCAAGGGTTATGCCGTATTCAATGAATATGCCCTGACAGAAGCCATCGCCGCGTCCGAGACTTACGGTTTTGTTCTCGTTGCTGTCGTTTGTGATTTTGCAGAAGATATGTCCTTCGTTAGAGCTGTAGTAATAGTCGCTGTCGATTATGCCGACAGTGTTGTTCATCTGCAGGCGGTATTTAAAGCCGAGACCGCTTCTCGGATAAAGCTTGAGCGCCCATTCCGGCTCCATCCATACGCGGACGCCTGTCGGGATTTTTATTGTTTCGCCGGGCTTTAAGATGAATGCCTCGGGGGTAAAGAAATCATAGCCCGCGGAGCCTTTTGTCGCGCGGCGGGGCAGCTTTATCTCCCTGTACAGTTCAGCCGCGTCACAGCCGGCAAAGGCCTCCTCGCAGGCGTCCTTGAACTGCTCAAAGCTTACTTTTTCAAATTTTGCTATTCTTTTCATATGCGTTTCTCCTATCTTATATTTTCTTGCCATCGGTATCAGACTATTCAAATTATACCATATCCATGTCATATTTACAAGTTTTTTTTGAAGCTGATGAATAAGCTCTGTAATAAAAAAATTGTAAAAAGTGAAAATTGTACTTGAAATTATAAGAGATATATAGTATAATGGGTATGTTATCTTTAAAAGAAGAAAGGAAGATTATTCATGAATTTATTTGGTATAACAGCGCTCGCGGCAGACGGCGCCGCGACAGCGGATGCAGCGGCTGCATCTACCGCTTCGGCAGGTGTTATGGGAACAGTTGTTTCATTTGCGCCGTTGATCATAATCATAGTGCTTTTCTATTTCCTGCTTATCAGACCGCAGAGGAAGCGCGATAAGGAAACAAAGGCAATGCTCAATGCTATGAAGGTCGGCGATAAGGTAGTAACGATCGGCGGTATCTGCGGCAAGATTACTAAGATAAAGGATAATAATGTATTTATCGAAACAGGAAACATCGGGACACAGGATGAAAAGAGCGTTCTTAAAATGGAGCGGGACGCTATAAAGACTGTTGAGAAGAAACAGAGCAATTAATAAAGTTATTTTGAAACGGGTGAATTATCATCCGTTTTTTCATTATGCGTAGGGTACGATAGTTATATTACGATGCCTGATTATTTTTTTAAGTTTCATGTTTTATTTCTCCTTTCTGAAAAATATTTGAATATTGTGACACTGTACAATGTCATATATAAGTCCTATAAGCCATGGTTTATATGCTCTCTCCCTTTATTGACGTGTAATTATTTTATGCGTTCTCCGGTATTCGCTCGGAGTCTGACCGGTTACTTTTTTAAATGACTTCTGAAAATTGCTCATTGAGGAATAACCGCAGTATTCCGCAATGTCTGAGACGGGAATCAGCGTTGTGCCGAGCTTGCTTTTGGCGCGTTCGATTCTTACCTCAAGTAAAAATCGGGAGACTGTTTTGCCGGTATATTTTTTGAAATATCTCGATATATGTTCCCTTGATAAGTGGAAATGCTCCGCCAGATCTTCAAGAGTGATTTTATACCCGAAATTTGTTTTCATATAATCCTTTAGATCATCTATCGTATTATTTTTTGCGGTTTCTTCAAATTTGTTCACCTGATTTTCGTACAAACGCGACAGACAGACAAACAGGGAGATCATGGCGTGTTCCATAACCGCGCCGCTGCCGGTTGTATAATGACTGTATTCGTGCGCTATCAGCCATACGAGATGCTCGATATTGTTTCTTCGGTCATCGGATAAATGCAGGATAAATGCTTTGCCGCCGCAAAACAGCTTGTACAGCTCGTAATTGCTTATATCGGAAATTGATGAATAGCAGTTGAATATCCGCTCAAAATACTCCGAAGTAAATATACATTTGCAAACCCGCACTATCGCGCCGTCCTTTTTTGACGGAGACCGCAGTGAATATGTGGTTCCGGGAGCGATAACCAAGAATTGTCCCGATATAATTTGCTTTGTCTGTTTATTTGAAATGACCTGACCTTGTCCTTCATAAACATACGCAATTTCCCAGAACTCGTTCGTATGCGGACGGTCCCTTATCTGCGCGTCGCAAAAAAGGGTGCGCAGACGTTCGTTGTCTTTAAAATAATCCTGATTTAAATATCTTTCAGTCATAGCGATGCCCTCCTTTTTTATTTTACATCATATTCCGCGTAAAGTCAATATTTTACGCACATTAATCAATAAAAGATATGTACAATATGCGTAAGATGAGATAAAATAATATATAAGGAGAGTGATAATCATGGCGGTTTATAATATAAAAGATTACGGTGCGGTTCCCGACAGCGCGGCTGTATGCACCAAAGCAATTCAAAGAGCAATTGACCTGTGCGGCAAGGGAGATACGGTATATATACCGGAGGGAGATTTTATTTCAGGGGCGATCTTCCTGAAAAGCGATATGACTCTTTTTCTGGAAGTGGGCGCAAGACTTATCGGCAGCGGGAATATCAAGGATTTTCCCGTTATGGGTTATCCGTATGAGGGACTTGACCAATTATGCTATGCGAGCCTTATTAACACAGACAGCTCGCCTCACAAAAACATCGCGATTGATGGCTGCGGCGAGATCAACGCAAACGGCGGAGCGCTATTTGACATGGAGCTGTCGGACGAAAGGGTGAAACGGGGTCGGGCGGTCTGTATTCGTAATACTGACAATGTAGTTATACGCGGTGTTAAAATACGTCAGTCGCCGGCGTGGTGTCTGCATTTGATTTACTGCCGTGATGTTTTGATTGAAAATATTGAGTTACATACAAAGTATGATGAAAACGGAATTAAATACGGAATGTACAACTGCGACGGGATTGATATTGACGCTTGCAAGGATGTGAAAATTATCAACTCTCTTATCGCAAGTCAGGACGACTGCATTTCCGTAAAATCAGGCAGAAACGAGGAGGGGCGCAGAGTCGGTATTCCCTCTGAGAATGTTGTCATTGAAAACTGCGCCTTCAAAAGCGGTTTCGGCGTCGCTGTGGGCAGTGAAATGTCGGGCGGCGTAAAGGATGTTTTCGTTCGTAACTGCGCTTTTGAAAACACATACAGCATTGCAAGCATAAAGGCTGTCAGAGGACGCGGCGCGTACATAAAAAACATACATTATGAAAACTGCTCGCTTGTAAATCACAGTACGGAATACAGCGATACACAATATTTTCGCGGGGCGATTTTTATGGACGGATTTTACGGCTATAAGGAATTTGACGCGGATGCTCCCGCTGAGGTGAATGAGGGAACGCCCGTTGTAGACAGGATTTATTTTAAAAATATTACGGTTGACACAACGGCGGGCAACGCGATTTATTTATGCGGACTTCCCGAAATGCCGTTTAAGAATATATACCTCGAAAATGTCAAAGCGTACGGCAAATACGGAATGAAAGTAAAAAACATTGATAATCTGCAGCTAATAAATGTGGACGTCAAAGAAAATAACGAATAATAAAGGGGGTAACAAAAATGAAAGCAAAAAGATTATTGGCGGGACTAATAAGCGCGGCGATGATTACGCAGGGAGCTTGCGTATTGCCCGTGTTCGCGGATGAAACCGCAAGCGATTACGGCGATATGCTGAGTTCCATAGGCAACAGCGAAATGAAGGCATACGGAAAATCGCTGCAAGCGGGAACAGAGCCGCAGGTTAAGGACACAGTTCCCGATACGTCATATGAGACGAAAATCGAATATGACGAAAGCGCCAATACAGCCGTGATTACCGTTAATTCAGCGGTAAACGGCGTCGATGTAATCTTTGCGGCATACGCGGCGGACGAAAGTCTGGCGTCATTGGAGGTCAAAAATACGGATTTATCAAGAGGCGTTAATAATTGTCCGGCGGAGAATTTTAACGCGGTATCCGACGGCAACGTTAAGGTTATGGTTTGGGAGTCGCTTGAGAGTATGAAGCCGCTGCAGGTCGACGCCGGAACGACATACTATATTGATTCCAAAAACGGCAATGACGAAAACGGCGGAACAAGCGAGGAGACGGCGTGGAAGTCCGCCGAGAGAATAAACGTTCAGACCTTTGAGGTGGGCGACAGGATTTTGTTTAAGGCGGGCGGCGAGTGGACAGCGCCCGAAACAGCTAACGATTACATATCCGCGGAAGATGACGATGATGACGGACGCTATGATTATTGGATTATGCCGAAGGGTTCGGGTGAAAACGGCAATCCGATCGCTATCGGCGCTTACGGCGAGGGCGCTATGCCAAAGCTTATCGGCGCGTCAAACACAAACTCTACCCTCGCGATAAAGGACGAGGAATATTGGGATATATCCAATCTTGACATAAGCAATTACGATGAAACATTCGATTACGGCAGTCCGAAGGATACCGCAAACGCGCAGAAAATGGGTGATTTGCGCGGTATAGATATTTTCGGACAGAGCTTTGACAAGGCGGACGATAACGGAAACCTCGTTATTCACGGCTATAACCTGCACGATTTGTATATTCACGATATAACGGGCTATGTATACTGGGGCGGCTCGCCCGCCGACCGAGGCTATCCCGGTGTTTACGGCAATTTGGGGCAGGACGCGTCAAAGAGAACGGGCGGTATTGTGTTTGAGGTTTGGAAACCGACAACGGAAACATATCTCGGCTTTACCGATGAGCAAAAGACGCAGTACGACAGTCTTAATAATCAGCTTGATGGTTACACGGGAACAGCAAAGGCTTATGTTGACGCGCTTTTGATGAAGCAAGCCGCCGAGGACGGAAATTCCTACGGTGACGAGGAGAAAGCGAAATATGAAGCGGCGCTTACGGCGCTTACAACAGAGAACGCCGATTTGGTTACCGAGATAGACACAGCCTTTGAGGATTTGCAAGAGCTTATCGCCGTGCGGAAGGCGGCGCAGGATTTAAACAATCAGGACAGGGCGATTACCTTTGACGATGTAACTATTGAAAATAACGTCATATACGATACCTCGTTCGGCGGAATAACCGTTAAGCAGTGGGAGGGCGACGGAC
>CAZOHJ010000031.1:0-22067 GCA_964579875.1 uncultured Lachnospiraceae bacterium
CACTGGGATTTTCAGTCCCATGCTCTACCGACTGAGCTACAGAAGCAAATGGCGATCCGGATGGGGGTCGAACCCACGACCTCCAGCGTGACAGGCTGGCGTTCTAACCAACTGAACTACCGGACCGTATTGTGTTGAGATGGTGGGAGTTACAGGGCTCGAACCTGTGACCCTCTGCTTGTAAGGCAGATGCTCTCCCAGCTGAGCTAAACTCCCCCGTTACAGGCATATGCCGCCGTCCTCAACAACGAAAATTATTATAACAGACCTTGACCGATTTGTCAACACTTTTTTTTGATTTTTTTTGAGAATGTTGAAATTGTACACATTAAGTCAGGAAATATCAACCATACGTGTGCAAAATTGCTAATTTACCATATAATTCAGTATTTTGCCGACTGTATTTGCGCTGAGCCCGTGTTCGATTCTGCAGGCTTCTTTTTCGGCGGTATCCTTTTCCGGTTTAAGAACCTCAGTCAGAAATTTTATGATCGACTGACGGTTGAGATAACATCATATACGCGATTTGCCGGATTTTCAAGAGTAATTTTTACGATTTTCGTTCAATGCCTTTTGCAGCTCCACTATAACAAGCGGCATAAGAGAAAGAATACCGCAGACCGCAAGGCATGCGCCTGTCAACGGACATACGTTGAACAGTGACGCCGCGCGGGGAACCGTGATGATCGCAAGCTGCGCCGCCGTGCCGAGAACGAGGGACAGGACAAGATATTTGTTTTTAAACAGACCGTCTTTTATAACCGAGCTGTCCGAGCGCATATTAAAGGCATGAACGAGCTGTGAAACACTCAGCACAAAGAATGCCATGGTACGCGCCGCCGCAGCGTCCGCGGTAAGGAATAAGCCTGCTTGGTATGCCACAAGGGCAAGCGCGCCTATCATAAGCCCTTCAAGGGCGATAGACGCCCACAGTCCGCCGGAAAAGATACCTTTCTTCGGATCGAGCGGCTTTCTTTTCATGATGTCCTCCGCTGACGGGTCAAGACCGAGAGCGATCGCGGGGAAGGAGTCGGTGACAAGGTTTACCCAGAGCAGCTCGATCGCGGTGAGCGGTGAGGCGCAGCCGAAAACAATGCCGGAAAGAACGGTCAGAATTTCACCTATATTTGAGGAAAGAAGGAATTTGACCGCCTTTTTTATGTTGTCATATATAGCTCTGCCTTCCTTTACAGCATACACTATAGTAGCAAAGTTGTCGTCTGTAAGGATCATATCCGAGGCTGATTTTGCGACATCGGTCCCGCTTATGCCCATACTGCATCCGATGTCCGCGCCCGAAAGCGCCGGAGCATCGTTCACGCCGTCGCCCGTCATTGCCACGACCTCGCCGTTTTTCTGCATGGCTTTGACTATGCGTGATTTGTGAGTGGGCGTGACACGGGCATATACATTACATTCCTTAACTGCCGTTTGAAGCTGCTCGTCTGTCATGCCGTCCAGCTGCGCGCCGGTCAGCGGGTGATCACCGGGGCGGGCGATGCCGGTCATTTTCGCTATCGCAAGGGCGGTATGCGCATGGTCGCCGGTTATCATAACGGTACGGATCCCCGCGTCATGACAGGTCCTTACGGCTTCCTCCGCCTCAGATCTGGGAGGATCGGAAATACCTATAAGTCCCGCGAAGGTCAGGCCGCCTTCGTCTATTGTCCGCGAGTTTTTTTCGGCCTTATACGCGCAGGCTATGACACGCAGCGCGTTGTCTGTCATTTCGCCGTTTTCATGAAGAATTTTATTTTTCTGCTGAGTGGTGAGCGGTACCGCCGAGACTCCGTTGTGGTAATTTGCACACAGCGGAAGAATATATTCAAGGGCGCCCTTTACGATGATTCTGTCGCCGCACTGAACGCTCATGCGCTTGCGGGAGGAATCAAAGGGGATGCAGCTGCGGCGGGGATACATTCTGCGATAGGCCTCGCAGCTTATGCCGCGGCGTTCTGCCGCTTCAAGAATTGCGCGGTCTGTCGGGTTTATGTAATCTCCGGTTTCGGAGCAGAGCGCACACAGCTCAAGCAGAAGGCGGTCATCACGCGTTCTCATGTCCGACACCTTCATTTTGTTTTGTGTAAGCGTGCCCGTTTTATCCGTGCAGATGACAGTGGCGCAGCCGAGTGTTTCCACCGACGGCAGATGACGGACTATCGCGTTGTGCTTAGACATCCTCATAAGACCGATGGCAAGCATGATCGTAACAATTGCCGGCAGTCCCTCCGGTATTGCGGCAACCGCCAATGAAACAGAGGTCATGAACATTTCAAAGGGCGGGATATGCTTTACCGTCCCTATGACAAATATGATACCGCATATTACAAGAGCCGCGGCGCCCAGAGCTTTTCCCGTATCGGCGAGCCTTTTCTGCAGCGGGGTCTGCTGGGGCTGCGTATCAAGCAGCATTGAGGCTATTCTGCCGACCTCGGTGTCCATACCGGTTTTTACGGCAATTGCCGTCGCGGTTCCGGCGGTTATGTGAGTTGAGGAAAAAAGCATATTTTTAATGTCCCCCGGCGCCGTGAGAGAATCGTGCACTATATTCGCATCCTTCGGTGAGGAATGGGATTCGCCGGTCAGGGAGGCTTCGTCAACCGCAAGCTTGTCGCATTCTATAAGCCGGCAGTCGGCGCATACCATATCGCCTGTTCTGAGGCGTATTATGTCTCCGGGAACGACCTCCTCGGAGCTTATGCGGTATTCCCGTCCTCCGCGGATAACGAGCGTGTGGGGGGACGAGAGCTTTTTCAGCGCCTCAAGCGAATGCTCAGCCCGTATCTCCTGAATCGTGCCGAGCAGGGCATTGAGCGTGACTATTGCAAGAATGATAACGGATTCGGTAAGGTCCGCGTCTCCGGCAAGCAGTGATGTAATGAAGGAAACCGCTGCCGCTCCAAGAAGTATTATGATCATGAAGTCATTGAACTGACTCAGAAACCGCGTGATAAAGGATTGCTTTTTCCTGTCCCGCAGCGCGTTGCGTCCGTGGGCGACAAGCCTGCGGCTTGCCTCCGCTTCGTCAAGCCCGTTTTTTATATCTGTTTTAAGCTGTCCGGCAGTCCTTGCCGCTGTCATTTCAAAGTATTCCATAGTGCTCCCCCTTGTGTATTTGTACATGTTTTGCTAAATTAATATGTATAAATCGCCGAAATTATTCGGGTTGACATAAAAATGTTTTGTGTCCCGAAGGATTTTGTGTTATTATATTTAAAAATACATAATGAAAGGGGACATAACAGATGGCCAGAAGGGCAAGAGAGATAAGCAGCACAGGGAAATACGCTGTTGTGCTGAAAGGTGTTGATGAAATTTTTTCACAAGAGGATATGAGGACGGCATTCGATGAGACTGCCGCCGTATATCTGGGAAAGGGCTTGCTGGCAATACGGTTTTTTGATGACAGAGCCGAGATGCTCATAAAAGAGAGCGAAAAGGGTATATCAAAGGATATGAAGCCGCTCGTGACTTCATTTGCGAGAACATATAACAGGGTAAAGGAAAGCGCGGGAAAGGTTTTTGCAGACCGATTCAAAAGCGTTCCCGTGGAAACCGATGAGCTTGAGCGCGAGTGCCTTGAGTATCTTAACGGCGGCGGGAATGAGTCGCCCTTTAAGCGCGGCGCAGGAGCCGCGGCAGCTCCGGCAAAGCGGAAGGCGGAGCAAAAGCAGGAGACAGCGCCGGAGCGGGAGACGGCGCCGAAGCCGAAGAAAACGAAAAATCTTCCCTCGTGGCTGCTGTAATGTCACAATTTGTCGTAGGGTTTTTGTTCTGAAAATGAATATAAGCGCATAGAATTATCTTAAATTATACTAATGATTATTGGAGGTAATACTATGCGTTTTTATGTTATTAAATTAAAGCATGTGATTTTCGGGGTTATTGCGGCTGTGGCGCTCGCGGCTGTGTGCATAAGATCCGGTCCCGCAGTCTCTACGTTTCTTGTGAGCGGACGGGAGCTGCCGATATACAGTGTGGAGAGGAAGGATAACAGGATCGCCCTTACCTTTGACTGCGCGTGGAATGATGATGATATTGACGATATAATAAGCGCTTTGAAACGCTATGACTGCAAGGCGACATTTTTTGTAACGGGCAAATGGGCGGAGGATTACAGCTCATCGCTTAATAAGCTGTACCGCGAGGGCTTTGAAATAGGCATACACTCATATAATCATGACGATTATACAACGCTCAGCAGTGATGAAATACTCAGGGATATGGCGAAGTGCGACGCCGCCGTTTTGCGTGCAACGGGCTTCAAGCCGACTCTGGCGCGGGTTCCGTCGGGAGCGTATGACGATAATGCCGTCAGAACGATCGAAAATGACGGGAGAATATGCGTGCAGTGGTCCGTTGACGGTATTGATTACCCTGAGGGAGTTACGGCGGAGCAGATATATAACAGGATAGTTCCGGAGGTCAGGGCGGGAGATATTATTCTTCTGCACAACGGAACGGAGCACACCGCCGAGGTCCTGCCGCGGATACTGGAGCAGCTTGAAAAGGAGTATGAGCCGGTGAACGTTTCAGACCTTATATATAAGGAGGATTATACCTTAGACCATGCCGGAAAGCAGCATCCCGGAAATCTGCTGTAGCAATATTAACAAAACAAGACATGAAAATCCGAGCATTTTCAACGACTTTTCTCTTGAAAATATAAATTCAGAATGGTATTATTAATCTGTTCTTTTATATTTTCAGGAGAGGTAGTTTGATTATGGATAAGGAATACAGATATAGAAGCCCGCTGGTATACCAGAGAGCCGATCCGTTCGTGTGCTGCCATGAGGGAAGATACTATTTTACGGCGTCCATACCGCAGTATGACTGTATAGAGCTGCGCTGTGCCGATTTGCTTAACGATCTTGCGTTTACCAATGCTAAAATTATATGGAAGCATCATGAAAAAGGAGAGATGAGCGCTCACATATGGGCGCCGGAAATACATTACATAAACGGCAGCTGGTATATATACTTTACCGCGTGCAGCTCGGACGATGTGTGGTCGATACGCCCGTATGTGCTTGTGTGCAACGGCGATCCTATGAAGGACGTATGGTATGAGGCAGGCAGAGTGGACGTGGGTCACGAGAGCTTTTCTCTTGATATGACAAGCTTTCTGATTAACGGAAAACAGTATGTCGCATGGGCGCAGACGATAGAGCAGTACAAAGGCTCGGAGATTTTTATTGCAGAGATGAAAAGTCCGACAGAGCTGAAAAGCAAACCGGTACTCCTGACCTCGCCGGAGTACGATTGGGAGCAGCAGGGCTTTAAGGTGAATGAAGGCCCGGCATTCCTGCATAGAAACGGCAGAGTGTTTATGACCTATTCCGCATCGGATACGGGCTGGCGTTACTGTATGGGTATGCTCTGGGCATATGATGACTCGGATCTGCTGAAAGCGGAGTCCTGGCACAAGCTTGAGCACCCTGTGTTTGAAACAAGCGAGAAGAACGGTAAATACGGGCCGGGACACAACTGCTTTACCGTGGACGGAGATAAGGATGTGGTGATTTATCACAGCCGCAACTATAAGGAGGTCGAGGGCGATCCCCTTTATGATCCGAACCGTCACACATATGCAAAGGCGATCGAATATGATGAGGACGGCTTTCCGGTTTTCGGGGAACCGGTTCCCGATAATCAGATGTAAAAATCGTATACAAACCGACGGTATTTTCAGCCGCCGGTTATTTTTTTAAAAAAATTTAAAAAAACACTTGACAAAAATCTACTGCAGGTGTAGTATATATATATCAACTACATTTGCAGTAGTAAAATTTTTACGCGTAAAAAGAATGAAAGGAGATTGGTAAATCATGAAGATAAAAAAGATACCCGATACGGAGCTTGAGATTATGCAGGTAGTGTGGAACAATCCGACTCCGATTTCAACCGGCGAAATTAAGGCTGCGCTGGAGGAGGAGCGTCCCTGGAGCAGCGGCGCGCTGCAGTCATTGCTTTCGAGGCTTGTGGAGCGCGGCTTTCTGAAAGGGGAGATGCGCGGGAAGTGCAAGGTGTTTTCGCCGCTTGTCATGGAAAATGAATATCTTGCTGTTGAAAGCAGATCTTTTCTCGATAAGCTGCACAGAAATTCGATTACGGAGCTTGTGGCTTCGCTGTATAACACAAAGGCGCTGTCGGATAAGGATATTGAGGAGTTGGACGCTTTTCTGGATGAGGTACGAGGTGAATTATAATGGAGAACATATTTATAGACATATTGGAGATGACATTGCCGGTGTCGGCGTGGATAGCGCTGCTGCTTTTGTGTGCGCCGTTCTTAAAGCGAAGCTATGTCGCAAAATGGCGGTATTATATGTGGCTGTTTGTCGCTGTCAGGCTTATTATTCCGCTGAGATTTAAGCCGACCGCGCAAGTCACGGTTGCGCTGCCGCGGAATGTGGGCAATATGAGCGTTATGGGCGCCGCCGAACAGGGGGTCTTGTCCCTGACCTTTATATTGACGCTTGTGTGGCTTGCGGGAATGGCTGTGTTTGCCGTCTGCCAGCTTGCAAAGTATATTTCCTTTGCAAGAATCACAAGACGTTGGAGCGGAAGAATGAAGGACGAGACTGTGATCGAGGTGTTTGAAAAGGAAAAAGCGGCAATGGGAATAAAACGCGGGATACAAATCAGGAGCTGCAAATCGGTCAGCACCCCGATGGTGTTCGGTATTGTCAGACCGGTACTGCTGATGCCCGCAATGGAATTTGAGAAGGAGGATCTTCCGGCAATACTCTGCCATGAGCTGGTGCATTTCAAAAGAAGGGATATTTTGTATAAGCTGGTTATTATGATAAGCTGCTGCATACACTGGTTCAATCCTCTGGTTTATGCGATGTACAAGGCGGCTAACAGCGATATTGAGCTGGCGTGCGATGCGGAGGTGGTGCGCAGCCGCGACGCGGTATTCAGACAGAATTATTGCGGAGCAATAATGCGCATTGTGCATAACGGAAGAAAAAGCGCATGCCCGCTTTCCACCTGCTTCATTTTTTCAAAGAAAAATGTGCTGGAACGCTTTAAAAATATTCTTGATGAGAAAATAAAGCGGAGCGGAGTTATAATGTTTTGCGTGGTTGCCGTATCGGTCGCGGCCACGGGCGGCGCAGTGGGCTTTGCGACAGAGCGTGTCGCGGAGCAGGTCGAGGAAAATCTGCAGCTGATCGAAAGACCCGCCGAAAAGCCGGAGGAAACCTTGACGCAGGCAGAGCGGCCGGAGGAAACCCTGACGCCGGCAGAGCGGCCGGAAAATACAGATAGGTATGAGATGCAGCCGGATACGGCGGAGAATGAAACGGCGTACACCGTAAAAGCGCCTGCGGCGGTTGAAACCGCTCCGAGAATGAAAACGGAAGGTGTGCCGCCGGCAGCGGGGAATACACAGCCGCGGCGGAATACCGCGGTGAATGACGTTAACATCGGATCGCGCAAGCAGGAGGTATATGACACGATAGGAGAGCCGGACACTGTTTCGGGTGACGGAGTAAAGGAGACATATCAGCTTGATGACGGAACAACGGCCGTTTTACAATATGATGATAACGGAGTCCTTGACGAGGGCTATATCGTGGTCGGTGATACCGCGGCGGAAACCGCGTCAACGGACGGCGCCGGGGCGGAGGATACGGTGGTAGGCGGCATTGACGCGCCGACCGCTATTGTAATATCGGGTAATGAGGAAACGGAATAAAAGGAGAAAAATATGTATATAAGAAAAACGACCGCGGCGCTTTTATGCGCCGCAATGCTCGGCGGCCCGCTCGGTGCGCTTGCCGGAGATTTTATAACCGTTGATGAATGGGCGTATAAGGACGTATCAAATTTCAGATCGGAAAAGCTTATGCCGGAGGCTATGGAGAATATCACGGATTACCGGACCGATATAACGCGCGGACAGCTTGCCATGCTGTTATTTTCGGCGATGGTGAATGCGCATTATATGACTGATACCGGATATTCATCATATTTTGAAGATACGGATGTATCCGGAATAAATGAATTGGGAGCGTATCAGATATTGCAGGGTGAAACGTCTGAGTTTGACGAATACGGAACAGAGTACAGGTATTTTTATCCGGATAGGCTTATAACCCGTGAGGATATGGCGGTTATAATGTACCGCGCGATGAAAGAACGCGCATATATGTCGGGAGAATTATCCGAGCCGTCGGATTACGGTGAAATATCAGATTACGCAAAGGAGGCCGTGTGCAGTCTTATTGCTGACGGAATACTTTCCGGAACGGTGAACAACCGCTTTGAACCGAAAGGTAATCTCACGATAGAGCAGGCGGTCACAGTGGTATATCGTTTTTATAAAAGCCTTCCTACCGCGCCCTATGCCGACGGACAGGGAATAGAGGCGGAAACAGAAACCTTTCTGCAGGCCTATCGGAACGGTCTTACCGAAACAAAGAAGGGCGGAATGCTGTATCTGAAAAACGGCGGTGAAACGCTTTTACAGTTTGAGACAGATGTTTATACAAATATATACTGCGAAACCGTGAACGGAACGATATATGCCGTCGCGCAGAATATTAACAATAAAACCGATATTTATAACGCGGAGACAGGCGAGATTCTTTTCAAGGCGCCGTATCCGGTATCGGAGACGGATAATGAATACATAGTCACAAAGTCCTCGGTTATAGGGCAGTGCAGCTTCGGCTTGTATGATTACACCGGGAAAGAGGTGCTCAAACCGGTATACAGTATGCAGGAGATAGAACAGCTGAAAGCGAACGGCTTTAATAATGTCAGCCCGGAATACCGCGCGGCTGACGGCTGGTGTTATTTTGCGGACTGGAGCGATAACGGACATCTTTACAAGATAGATACAAACGGCGAAAATCTGCAGAAGCTTTCCGATAACGACTGCTTTAATATCACATATATAGACGGCTGGCTGTATTACTCGATCCGCGGCGAATATGAAAACAAGCTGTATGCCATGAAAGCAGACGGAACCTGTGAGCAGAGACTTACGGAAAATAACGCAAAGCTGTTGTTTCCGACAGAGTCGTTTACATGTTATGATCCGGACGGCGGCAGAGATATATTTTTTGTCCAATCAACCGGAGAACAGCCCGTTTATGCCGATGGTTGGGTCTATTATCTTGAAAGCGTGCCGGATGCCGATTACAGCGGCAACATATGGCGTATGAGAATGACGGATACAGGCGCGGTAAAAGAAAAAATATCGGATATTAAGGTTGAATATATACAGAATTACGACGGTCACGATATCCAATACGAGAACGGCAGACTGTATTTTACGAACTATGACGACGGGCAGCCCGGTGTATACTCCTTTGACGGTGACAAAGTCATAAAAGTGAGCGGAGATCCGGAGCTTGACTATATGAAATATTCTTTCTGGAAGGATAAGCTTGTTATAGCGGGTCGGGATGATGAAGATGAAAAGGTATTTTACATCGCTGAGCCGGACGGCAGCGGAATGCATGAATGGCAGATGACCGAGGAGGAGAAGAAAGAAAGCCTGGAAATGTATTATTCGGAAGTATTTTCAAGAGAGGATGTAATCTATACGGACGAAAACGGAACAGAGCGTCACAAGGCTATCAATCATCAGGAAAGCGATGACGAGCACACAGTGTATTGGGAATATAGAGTGATAGAATATTCTGACGGATCGGGCGGCGGAGAAAACGTAGGACTTTTTGTTGAGGACAGCGACGGCACGGTAAACGCAATGCACAGCGGCTGGGCGGGCGGTTTTAGAAGAGTAGGAGACAACTTTTTTTATCCGTGCAGTGAAGTCGGCAGCGATAAACGCATGAGCCAAGCGATTTGGCAATATAACATGAAAACTCACGAGCAGAAAAGAATCGTTGCGGGAGTAAAGAGCTTCGGGTATAATATAACGGACAGATGGCTGCTGTATACTGACTACAGTGACAATTATAGGCGTTATGACATTAAAACCGGAGAAACTGCCGAGGTATATCCCAATGCCGGGATAAACCGTTACGGTGAGGTGAAGGAAATATCAAGGAGCGGGATGTTAAAGATTGACGCCGACGGAAATATCCTTAAGCTGACCGACGGTGCGCCGATGTATTGGTCATATGTTCCCAACGGCGCGGTTATGGCGGGAGATGACGCCGAAAAGCTTTATATTGAGAAAAATTAAGGTAAGGCGGCGCCGTGTTTCGGCGCCGCCCCGGTCTTTCGAATCAGATCAATTCCGTGCTTACATTACTATCATAATACAAACCGGAACCGTAACAAGCGAGATAAGGGTTGTAAGAAATACAGATTTAGCGGCAAGCTCCGCGTCACCTCCGTAGTTGGTTGCAAAGAGCACGGCGCTGTTTGCAACCGGCATTGCGGTAAGTATGTATGTAACCTGTAAAAGCAGCTCATTTTTTATAACGAGCGTGAACGGGATCCAGAGCAGGAGCGGAACGGCGATCTGCTTAATTATTGTCCACGGGTAAAGCCGCCATTCGTTGAACACGCTCCTGACGTCCATTTTCGCAAGCGTGCAGCCTATAAGCAGCATTGCCGAAGGGGAGGTTATTGATCCTATCGCGTCAATAGAATCTGTAATGACGGCGGGAAAGCTTACGTTCAGAAAGTATATGACGATCGCTATGACCGCGACGAGCACGCCGGGAGTACAGAGCAGCTTAGGATTGAAATTGACCGCGTTTTTGCCGCCCTTGTTCATCATCCATATTCCCATTGTGTAGATCGCGAGATTAAATATCAGATTGAAGATCGCCGCATAGAACAGTCCGACAGAGCCGCAGAGCGCGCTGATTACCGGAAAGCCCATAAAGCCGACATTGGAGTACGCGTTCATGAATGTGTACAGCCCGACAGCCTCCTTTTTTACGAATAAAAGTCTTGCAAGCAGCCAGCCGAATGCCGGAAGGATCACAAAGAACAGCGCAGCCGCAGTCACCAATGCGGTAAGCACGTCCGCTGTGGACTGGCGTTCCTCTAATTTAAGCACCGAGGCAAGTATCATTGCAGGGAGCGTAACATCAAGTATAAGCTTTGTGAACTTCTTTACAAAGTGATCGTCCACCAGCTTTATCCTGTAAACAAGATACCCGAGAAGCATTATTATAAACAGCTCGGACATCCGGGTAATAAGTATCTTTATATCCATTTTAATTGATCCTTTCAAAAAATGTTCCTGATATATTGTAGCACTTTTCAAATAAAATACAATAGCAAAGTTGTACAAAAACGATGCGGAGATGAATAAAATTCCCTGACTGTGGAAAGCTAAGGTAAAAGCAGAAAGGAGAATATGCATATGTCATATTGCGCAAAAACAAAGTACACGGGAACAAAAACAGAGCAGAATTTAAGGGACGCCTTTGCGGGTGAGAGCGAGGCGAGAAACAAGTACACATTTTTTGAAAACGCGGCAAGGAATGAGGGCTTTGAACAGATCGCGGAGCTTTTCAGATACACCGCGGAAAATGAGCGCGCTCATGCGGAGCTGTGGTTCAAGGAGCTGGGCGGAATAGGGAAAACCGATGATAACCTGACAAATGCCGCCGAGGGTGAGCACTGGGAGTGGACGGATATGTATTCGAGCTTTGCAAAGACTGCCGATGAGGAGGGCTTTAAGGAGCTTGCGCAAAAGTTCCGCATGGTGGCGGAGATCGAAAGATACCATGAGGACCGTTTCAGAAAGCTCCTGAAAAATGTGGAAATGCAGCAGGTATTTGAAAAGTCCGGTCAGGCTATATGGGAGTGCCGCAACTGCGGACATCTCGTAATAGCTAAAAAGGCGCCGGAGATATGTCCGGTATGTCTTAAGCCGAAGAGCTATTTCCAGATCAAAGCCGAAAATTATTAAATGAAAAATTGCTTCTTGAAAAAGGAGCAATTTTTTTAAAAAGGTATTGACAAAACTGTTTAAACTGTAATAGAATTAACGGCTTGATATATATAGTGCAGTTGGCGTGAGAGAACGGCGGTTGATCGCCGCCGTTTGCTCAATTATCTGTGCTCCAGTCCGCTCACCTCCACATAAGCGGCGGAAGAGGTGTTCTTCACACTGACGCCGTCCCCGGCAATATCCTCAATATCAATAAGCATTTGTCCGTCCGCCGCATAGGACTTGATTTTCTCGCCCTCATAATACACCTGAATATCCGAATACTTTATATCCTTGTACGGCGTATATTTTTCACCCTTTTCCGGGATCGTCACCGGACAAATCTCATAATATTCAGGATTACGCGTAATATCCAGCCGTTTTTCCTCGCCGTTCCAGCGCACGTCAAAGCCGTAGCCGCCCAGATCCTCAGCAGTGACCGCCGTAAAGGCATCCACCTCGAAGCACGGGATCTCCGCGCCGTTTATATATGCGCGTTTATCCGTATGGTATGCAGTATCCACAGTATCCGAACGCAGGATTTTATAATCCAGCCCGTCCTTTACTACATACACGCCGTCATTCAGCTTGATAATTTCATCATATCCTCTGCCGAACACATCGCGCCCGGTAAAATCCAGCATATGCGCACCGTCCTCATAGGTACAGTTATAAAACCCCAGATCACTTCCATGAAGATTGATTATGGCGTCTTCAAGCTGAAATAAAATATTTCCCTCTTTATCCATCACACCATATCGGGAATCATTCTTATAGATGATCGTCTTGTTGTAATCTATCGGCTGAAGCCGTATGTCCTGATCGTATGTAATAACAAACTGCTTTGTTTCATTATTATACAGCGCACCCTGATTATCAAGATAATATGTGCCTAAAGACAGAACAGTCATGTAATCAAAATCACTGCGTTTACGGTATACGATGTTCTCAATGGATTTATTATCCATTTCTCTGCCGGTACAGTCATAATACCGCCACGCGCCGTCATACGTTTTATATGCCGGGTTTCCCGTCATATCTTTGAATCCGTCAAGCACATTGCTGAAAATAAAATCGGTCAGCAAGTTTCCGTTTTCATCTGTCAGCGCATATTTTTGACCCAGCGCCGAGCAGCGCGTGCTTCCCATAGCCAGTCCACGAATAGATCCTGCCGTTTGGTTTATCTTCACTCCATTACTATCGTAAACATCAGTGCAGGGTTTCCCGTCAGCATCGGTATACCAGCCAAAAATCCTTTCGCTGTTTTTCCCAATTCCGCTATAGACAATCTCGGTAATTTTACTGCCCGAGGCGTCTATAAGCATAAAATTATCGTCCTTTCCATATGAAAACACACTGTTTCCAACCTCGTTGAGCGCATCGCACCAATCCGTCAGCAGCTTTCCGTCCGCATCTGCCAACGCGTATTTCTTTTTGGTGGTGTACAATGACTCCTTCGGTTCTTCCGGCTCAGAAAGAATAAGATTATCTCCCGCGACCGTATAGCCGTATTGTTCAAGGTCGGCGTACTCGGTATGATCCGCCTTCAAAACACCTGTATTTCCGTCTATTGCCGCAAGAATGCCGCCGTTCTCTGAGGCCGGGCGTATATAAGTATATCTGAAATCCGTCAGCAGCTTTCCGCTGCTGTCCATAAGCGCGCACTTAAGGTCTGCATTTCGGGCAGAGTATAATCCGTCGTCTATGTAATTTAGTATGTACGAATTATCCAGAACAACATCCAGATTTTCATCTACAAGAACCGTCTGATCGTATATCCGATTCCATGCGATCGCTCTGCCGTTATAAAATGAAGAGAGCGTGCCTATTTCCTGTTCGATCGGTTTTACGATCTCGCCTGTAGGCGTTATAATGCCGTACTTTCCGTCCTTTTGCACTGCAATCCTGCCATTGCATGGGATCATTACATTATAGATCCCCTTATCTATCACAACGCTGCCGTCACGATCCAGAACCCGATAGCCGTTGTCCGATTCAATCACATAATCTGTGCCTTCTATATCATAAACAGTGCTGTTCGCACCGCGTTTTTTCAGATCCTTGTGTGTGATCGTATATCTCATGGTAGAATGTAAAACAGGATCCATAGTTTTACCTTGATAAGAAGTATAATAAGCAGTGACCGTATCATCTGCGGTCCTGCGCAAGCCCTCCGCGCCCGGTTTAAATATTTCCTCGGTAAAGCAGTAATCGGCACGCGCCGGCGCTGCCGCGGCAAGAATGCATAAAATGAGCAGAACTGCTGACTTTTTCCGTGATTTTATCATAAACTATAACCTCCCAAAAATATTTTTGTAATATTCCTGTAATTACCATACCATATTCTGCCTGGATTGTCAATATTGAATCCGGAAGATTTTGAGATAAGCATACGCGACACATATGTCCGCAAGGAGCGGAAGGAGAATTTCTATCACGGATATTCAGCTCTAATAGCTGTACATATCCGTAAGAAATTTATTGACGATTTTATCGCCGTAATCTGCGTCTGGGCACCAATGACCGCCCAGCTCCTCGACATAACGGATCGTTCCCGCCCAGTCGGAGGACAGGACGAGATAATAGCGGTTGTGCGGCTCGCCTATGGGGTCAAGCCCGGTATACGCGCACATATGGTTGTAATGAGCGCGTACTCCGTCATCTGCGGTGGGAAAGGACTCATGATCCTCTGTCGCATCGCTTACCGCATCCGCCTTTTTTATCCCGGCAAAGTTGTTCATATCCGGTGTGACCTTACCGCCGAAATTTCCGTATGCGGTTTCGAGCGCCGCCTGAGCGTACATTACCTCCGGTCTTATGCCTGTTTCACCGCCGTATTTCCAGTAGTATTGCGACAGATCAATAAACAGCTCAGACGCGTCATGCGCCGCCGCCCAATTCTTTGCGCTGTCCTCTGTGATCTGCGCTTCTCCGATTATCGGTGTTTCCAAAACAGTTTCCGTGGGCGCGGTCTCGTCCGGCATGGGTGTAAGCTTTAATGTACACGCTCCGAGCAGAAATGCAAGCGATATAAGTGTTGCCGGGAATATTTTCTTTTTCATTGTACAAGGCTCCTTAGTCTGAATTTATCTTTCAGCCTAATATATGCTTGTACCTTTCAATATATGCGGACAGATCCGTGCATTGCATAAAGCCGCTCATTGCGCATACGCCGTGCGCTCCCGCGCTTACGCATTCTGCGGCATTGCCGGGGGCTATACCTCCGAGGGCATAGACGGGAATGCTCACGGCCTGTGATATTTCCGTAAGAAGTCCTGTGCCGTGTGGTTCAAGACCTTTTTTGCAGTCGGTGGCGAATATATGTCCGGCTGTTATATATGATGCTCCAAGCTCCGCGGCTCTCTCTGCCTGCTCAACGGAGTGGGTCGACGAGCCGACAAGCTCAAAGTCCGAAATATCCGTCCGCTCAAGAAGGGGGAGGGGCAGATGTATTCTGCCGCAGCCAAATTCTTTTGCCGCCACCGCAAAGCTGTGCGCGGTTATATCCTGTCTGCCTATTGACCTCAAAAGCCTGAAATACTCTTTTTCCGTCAGATCTTTTTCGCGTAAAACAACAGGGATACCCATATCAAGAATATCCCTAACACGCTGAACAAAGTCACCGCCGCATAAAATGCGGCTTGTTATACAAATCAGCTTATTATACATATATGTAATCACTCATAACAGGCTGCATGCCCATTTCCTCTATTTCCTTATATACCTCGTCAACCGAGGCTCCGTCGTTGATCTCAAACTGAGCGTCGCCCTTTGCTTCCTCGCCCTCTACATGACCGCCTATGCCGGTGGAGACCCCCGCGGAAATCTTAGTTGCCGCGATAGAGATTATGTGCTTTCTGAACTCGTTGCTCTCGCGGGTAGAGATAGTGATGCTTGCAAACGGCAGAAACAGGCGGTAAGCGCATATAACCTGTAAGAGCTGCTTTTCATGCACGTCCCTGGGGTTGATCTTATCGTTATTTATGATCGGTCTGAGACGCGGGCATGAGATCGCAATTTCGGCATGGGGGTACTTCTGCTGAAGCAGATACGCGTGATAGCCTGTTGCAAAGCCGTCCTTTCTGAAATCGTCAAGACCGAGCAGAGCGGCAAATCCTACGCCGCGCATTCCGCCAATTATTGCGCGCTCCTGCGCATAAAAGCGGTACGGCCATACTCTCTTGTGACCTGCAAGGTGAAGTGTTTCGTATTTGCCGCTGTTGTAGGTCTCCTGGAATACGGTCACATAGTCCGCGCCGCATTCGTGAAGATATGCGTATTCGTCCGAATTCATAGGGTAAACCTCAAGACCGATCACCTTGAAATATTTTCGGGCGATCTTACACGCCTCGCCTATGTATTTTACATCCGAGCCTTTGCGGCTTTCACCTGTTAAAATAAGAACCTCCTGCAGGCCTGTCTCAGAGATCGCCTGAAATTCTCTTTCAAGCTCATCGTAATTAAGCTTTGCGCGGCGGATCTTGTTGTGACAGTTAAAGCCGCAGTAGATGCAGTAGTTTTCACAGTAGTTCGCTATGTAAACCGGAGTGAACATCATGACCGAGTTGCCGAAGTGCTTTCTTGTCTCCTGCTGCGCGCGCTGCGCAAGCTGTTCAATGAACGGCTCCGCGGCGGGAGATAGGATCGCCTGAAAATCACGCGGTGAAAGAACGTCCTTATTGAGCGCGTTTCTTACATCAGCCGCCGTGAATTTTGTATAGTCATATGAGTTCATAGCCTCAACGACCCTTTTGTCAAGGTCTGAATCTATAATTTCCATATCAGGAAGATATGTCATGTGGTCAATTCTGTTTTTAGGGTCAAGCTCTTTTATTTCTTCCATTATCAAGCGCCTCCCGTTAATCCGCCAAAAAGCCTGTGAGCGGTGACGAGGCTGACGCGCCCTTGTCAAGAACTCTGCCCGGTCCCGCGAGATATGCCGCGCGGCCCGCCTCAATTGCTTTTTTGAACGCCTCCGCCATTGCCGGAACATCACCCGCCGTCGCGATTGCGGTATTTGCCATAACCGCCGCGGCGCCCATCTCCATTGCCTCGCAAGCCTGTGAGGGTCTGCCTATTCCGGCGTCGACTATAACAGGGAGGTCAATTTCGTCTATAAGTATCTTTATAAATTCCTTTGTGCAAAGCCCTTTGTTTGTGCCTATAGGAGCGCCGAGGGGCATTATGCATGCCGCGCCGGCGTTTGCCATATCACGGGCGGCGTTCAGATCCGGGTACATATAAGGCATTACAACAAAGCCCTCCTTGGCGAGAATCTCCACAGACTTTGCCGTTTCGTAGTTGTCCGGCAGAAGGTACTTTGAATCCCTTATACACTCGATCTTTATAAAGTCGCCGCAGCCGACCTCACGGGCAAGACGGGCGATCCTTACAGCCTCCTCCGCGTTTCTCGCGCCTGAGGTGTTGGGGAGGAGCGTTACGCCCTCCGGTATGTAGTCGAGAATATTTGCGACATTGCCTGTTGCGGCGCGGCGGAGCGCCAATGTGATGATCTGTGCACCGGCATTTTCGACCGCCGCCTTTATAAGGTCAAGCGAATACTTGCCCGAGCCGAGAATAAATCTCGATGTAAATTCATGATTTCCCAATCTAAATGTATCTGCCATTTTCTATACTTCCTTTTCGTCTAAAATCAATCTTAAAACCATATTTGCCTGATGGTTTGCGCATATTGAGACACGCGGCGCCATAAGTCCGTTCACATCGCGCATATCCGTAACGCCGTCGCCGCAGATATACAGGCGGCTCATAACGTGTCTTGTTTTGATAGTGTTCGAGCTGAGATAGCCCGCCATGCCGGAGCCGGAAACTATTGTAGTGCCCGGACATTCGCAAAGCAGGGTATTTATAAGCATTGCCTTCATATCCGCTCTGTCAAACGCCTCGCATACTATAGGATATCCGCCGAATATTTCAGCGGCATTTTCTTCACCGACCTTTATGGTTTTATATAATATATCAATGTACGGGTTGATGCGCCGCAGTTTTTCCGCGAGAGCTTCCGTTTTATACCGTCCAATGTCTGCGATCTCATACTGCTGCCTGTTGAGGTTGCTGAGATCAACTCTGTCAAAATCGACAAGGAGCAGCCTGCCTATACCGGCGCGGGCAAGAGATATTGCGATATTTGACCCGAGTCCGCCGCACCCCGCGACCGCAGCGCTCGCGGCTTTCAGCCTGTCATATACCGCTTTGGTATGGCGCTCTGTCATTATTTTTTCAAATTCTTCATATGAGGGTATCATAAATTAACCCCCGCCTACAAAGTTTACAACCTCAAGCTTATCGTTTTCCTTAAGTGTGGTTGAAGCATAGCTGTCTTTTTTCAGGATTTCTCCGTTCATTTCAACCGCAATATATGTTGTTTTATAGCCAAGCTCTCCAAGCATCTCGCTGACTGTTTTGCCTTCAAGCCCTTCAAGCTCTTTTCCGCATACCGTGATCAAGCCGCCACGTCCTTTCTGTAATAAATAAAAAAGAACCAAAAGAAACCGTACCCGCGGTGGTGCGCCCCTTTGATTCTTAACATGATAAGTATACCATATGCCGGGCGGTTTGTCAAGCGTTAAATTCGGGGGATCGTAAGAAGAATAATTATAAAATTTTACTTGCAAAACCGAAGTGTGTATAGTATAATATATAATGGAATTAGATTTATTGATTGATGAGGTAAGCAATGATTATAGTATCAAATTTAAGTGTTAATTTTGACGGACAGCCCTTGTTCAAGGATGTTGACCTGAAATTTACGCCGGGCAACTGCTACGGTGTTATAGGCGCGAACGGCGCGGGAAAGTCAACCTTCCTGCGCGTGCTTTCGGGTGATCTTGAATCATCAACAGGTGATGTTTTTATTGACCCGAACTGCCGTATGTCGGTCCTGAAGCAGGATCACTTTGAGTTCGATGAGTTTTCGGTATCGGATACGGTTATTATGGGAAATAAAAAGCTGTACGATATAATGAAGGAAAAGGACGCTCTCTATACGAAGGAGGACTTTTCCGAGGAGGACGGTCTGCGCGCGGCGGAGCTTGAAACGGAGTTTGCCGAGATGGGCGGCTGGGAGGCAGAGTCCGATGCGTCAAAACTCCTGCAGGGTCTGGGTCTTGACGAGAGCATAATGTATCAGCAGATGTCGGAGCTTGGCGGCAGCGAGAAGGTAAAGGTCCTTCTTGCTCAGGCGCTTTTCGGACGTCCTGATATTATCCTCCTTGACGAGCCTACCAACCATCTTGATATTGATGCTGTTGAGTGGCTTGAGGACTTCCTTATGGATTACGAGGGCACGGTCATAGTTGTATCTCATGACCGTTACTTTTTAAATGTTGTATGCACTCACATGGTTGATATCGACTACGGCAAGATAAAGATGTATGTCGGCAACTATGAGTTCTGGTATGAGTCATCGCAGATGGTTCAGAGAATGATCAAGCAGCAGAACAAGAGAAACGAGGAAAAGATCAAGGAGCTGCAGCTCTTTATATCGCGATTCTCGGCGAACAAGTCAAAGTCAAAGCAGGCAACGGCGCGCCGTAAGATGCTGGATAAGCTCACGGTTGAGGAAATGCCGGCGTCATCAAGACGCTATCCGTTTGTAGGCTTTGAGATGGACAGAGAAGCGGGAAAGGACCTTCTTACCGTAACCGACCTCACAAAGACGGTGAACGGAGAAAAGGCACTTGACCATGTAAGCTTTTCGCTTAATCACGGCGACAAGATCGCCATCATCGGCGAGAACGAGATCGCCGTAACAGCGCTTCTGCAGATGCTTGCGGAGGAGGAGGAGCCTGACGAGGGCGCGATAAAGTGGGGAATAAGCACCTCACGAAGCTATTTCCCTAAGGACAACACAAAATTCTTTGAGGGCTGCACACTAAACCTCTGCGACTGGTTAAGACAGTATTCAAAGCCGGGCTTTGAAACCCAGAACGAAACTTATATAAGGGGTTTCTTAGGCAGAATGTTGTTCTCCGGCGATGATGTATTCAAGCAGGTTCAGGTTCTTTCGGGAGGAGAAAAGGTGCGATGTATGCTTTCGAGAATGATGCTTTTCGGTTCAAACGTGCTGATCCTGGACCAGCCGACAAACCATCTTGATCTTGAATCGATAACCGCGGTAAACAACGGTCTTACAGCCTTCAAGGGCAATGTGATCTTCGCGTCCCATGACCACGAGTTCATGAACACGATCGCGAACAGAATAATACGCATAAATCCTGACGGTTCGATCACCGACAGGATGTGCACCTACGACGAGTATCTGGAAAAGCTGAAAAACGGAGAGGTATAATGAGCAAGGCGGATGAAATTTTTATAAAAAACTGCCGTGAGATAATAGACCACGGCTTTTCGGACGAACATCTGGAGGTTCGGCCGCACTGGGAGGACGGCGCTGCGGCGCATACGATAAAGCGATTCGGAATAGTGAACCGCTATGACCTAACGGAGGAATTTCCGATCCTCACCCTGCGCCGCACATATTTAAAGAGCGCGGTGGATGAAATACTCTGGATATGGCAGAAGAAGTCAAACAATATTCATGATCTTCACAGCCACATATGGGACGCATGGGCGGACGCGGACGGCTCGATCGGCAAGGCGTACGGCTATCAGCTTGGAATTAAGCATCAGTATCCGGACGGCGAGTTTGACCAGGTGGACAGAGTGCTGTATGATTTAAAGACAAATCCGGCGTCGCGCCGTATTATGACAAATATATATGTGCATAAGGATCTAAAGGATATGAACCTTTACCCCTGCGCCTACAGCGTGACTTTCAACGTAACGGGCAATAAGCTTAACGCGATACTCAACCAGCGTTCTCAGGATATGCTTGCGGCTAATAACTGGAACGTTGTTCAGTACAGTGCGCTGCTGATTATGATCGCAAAGGCGACAGGCTTTGAGCCGGGCGAGCTTGTGCATGTGATCGCGGACGCGCATATATATGACAGGCACATACCCGTAATCGAGGAGATAATCTCAAACAAGCCCTATGACGCGCCGGTTCTGCGCGTTGCGGACAAAACGGATTTCTACGGGTTTACCCGCGATGACTTCACTCTTGAAAACTATAAATTCCACGAGCTGAAATGTAAGATTCCCGTGGCAGTATAAAGGAAAGGAAATAAAACAAAATGAAAATAGGATTTATCGGAGCGGGAAATATGGGCGGCGCGATAATCGGCGGTATCGTTTCAAGCGGCATTGCGGCGCCGTCGGATATAATAGTTGCCGATCCGTGCAAGGCAAGGGTAACGGAGCTTGAAAACGAATACAATATAAAACAGGGCTTATCAAACACGGTCGTCGCGGCGGCGGCGGATATGCTGTTCCTGTGCGTGAAGCCGAATACGGTATATACGGTGATAGACGAGATTAAGGACTGTATAAAAGAGGAAACAGTGGTTGTTTCTATCGCTGCCGGGCAGCCGATAGCAAGGCTTGAGACAGCGTTTGGAAAGAGAGTCAGGCTTATTCGGGTAATGCCGAACACTCCCGCGCTGGCGGGAGAGGGAATGGCGGCGATCGTTCCGAACGCCGATGCGGGAAATAGCGATACCGAAAAGGTTATGGAAATATTTAACAGCTTTGGAAAAGCCGAGCGCGTAACGGAGCGGCTCATGGACGCGGTAACCGCCGTGAGCGGCTCGTCTCCGGCATATGTTTTCATGTTTATCGAAGCGATGGCGGACGCGGCTGTCGCAGGAGGTATGCCGAGGGGTCAGGCGTACACATTCGCGGCGCAGTCGGTTCTGGGCAGCGCTAAAATGGTTCTGCAAACGGGCAAGCATCCGGGCGAACTGAAGGATATGGTATGCTCGCCGGCGGGCACAACCATAGCCGCTGTGCAGGTTCTTGAAGAGGAGGGGCTGAGAGCCGCGGTAATGAAAGCGATGCGGGAATGTATAAAAAAATCAAAAGAAATGTAAAGAATTTGTCAAATACCCCAAAATTTTTGCCAAATAAAGCGAATATTATATAAGAAGTGTACATATTAATAGTAGTTCAAGGAGAGAGATTTATGAGAAAATTTTTAAGCTATTTTGCGACGGCGTCTTTGCTTGCATCGGCGTTTGCCGGATTTTCGCCGGCGGCGAACGCGGCGGTCAGCGCCGACTTGACCGATGCGAACATCACGGCGGATAAGACCGCGCAGTGGACG
>CAZOHJ010000032.1:0-21907 GCA_964579875.1 uncultured Lachnospiraceae bacterium
AGTTTATATAGTGTTTATTTAACGTCAACCTTTTCGCCCGCAAGGATCTTATTCATTGTTCTTGCGGCGCACATCTTGCCGCACATTGAGCAGGTGTGTTTTTCCTCGGGCGGAAGCTCGTTATAGTATCTTATCGGCTTCTCCGGCTCTATCGCGTATTTAAACATTTCCTCCCAGCATACGCGCCTTCTCGCATCGCTCATCTTATCGTCAATCTCGCGCGCTCCCGGTATCCCCTTTGCAATATCTCCGGCATGAGCCGCTATCTTTGCCGCGACTATCCCCTCCTTAACATCGTCCGCATTCGGGAGCCTGAGGTGCTCCGCCGGAGTTACATAGCAGAGGAAGTCGGCGCCGTTTGACGCCGCGATCGCGCCGCCGATTGCCGATGTGATATGGTCGTAGCCGGGCGCAATATCGGTAACAAGAGGCCCGAGGACATAGAAGGGAGCGTTGTGGCAAAGTCTCTTTTCAAGCTTCATATTAGCCGCGATTTCATCTATTGCCATATGCCCCGGCCCTTCGATCATAACCTGAACATTATGCTCCCATGCTCTCTTTGTCAGAATACCAAGCTCAATAAGCTCCGTGATTTGTGAGGCGTCCGAGGAATCATGTGTGCTGCCCGGACGGCAGGCGTCACCGAGACTGATCGTCACATCATACTTTTCGAGTATATCAAGCACCTTGTCGTAGAACTCATAGAACGGATTTTCATTGCCCGTCATCTCCATCCACGCGAAAATGAGCGAGCCGCCGCGGGAAACAATGTTTGTAAGGCGTTTTGTCTCTTTGAAGATTGAAGCTGTTCTGCGGTTTATTCCGGCGTGAATAGTCATGAAGTCAACGCCTTCCTTTGCGTGGGCTTCAATAACGCTGAGAAATTCGTCGGCGTTTATTTCCGAAAGCTCCTTGTCGAGGTAGCCAACCGCGTCATACATCGGAACGGTCCCGATCATTGCCGGGCAGACGTCTATAACCTTCTGTCGGAAGTCATGGGTTTTTCCGTAGCAGGAAAGATCCATAATAGCCTCTGCCTTCATTTTTACAGCCATGTTTACTTTTTCCATCTCCACGCTGTAGTCGGTGCAGTCCTTTGATATTCCGAGGTTTACATTGATTTTCGTGTGAAGGCCCTCCCCAACTCCTTCGGGGCTGATCGCCTTATGATTTTTGTTGCACGGTATCGCAACGGTTCCGCGCGCGACACGGTCACGCAGTACGCCTGCGTCTATTCCCTCTTTTTCGGCAACGATCCTCATTTCAGGCGTTATTATCCCCTTTTTTGCAGCATCCATCTGCGTTGTATATTCCATTGTAATTGCTCCTCTCTTATTATAAATAAAAAAGCCGTCTTTATTTTCATATAAAAAGACAGCACGACAAAGCTTATATGCTCCCGTACCAGCATTATCCGGCGAACGGTTATGGGTCTGTGACTTATGCCACACTCTCAGCGGCAAGGCATATGTAATATGTCCTGAATATATAGCTCCCCGTGCATTTTATATTATATGCTTATTATAATATATACTCGGCTGATTGTCAAGTGAAAATTCCCGTTTGGTAGCCGTTTTCTTCCCGTTTGGTAAAAGCCTATTGCAAAAATATAAAAATTAGTGTATACTGATAGCATACAAAGCCGTCAAGAGGAAGGAGGTGTGATACAGATGTCAAACATAGGCGTAATATGGCTTGCGGCGATTGTTGCTTTTATAATCCTTGAGGCAGTTACATATCAGATCGTGTCGATCTGGTTTGTGTTCGGAGCGGTAGGCGGAATGATAGCGTATTTGCTGGGCGCGGACTTCTATGTGCAGCTGATAGTGTTTATAGTGGTATCGGCAATACTGCTTTCCATACTGAGGCCGCTGTCGATGAAGCTGGTAAAGCGGCAGGACTTTAAAACCAATTCTGACGGACTTATCGGGAAAAACATTCTGATAACGCAGGAGGTAAGCAACATAAAAGGCACTGGTCAGGGGAAAATTAACGGTATGGTTTGGACGGTGCGCGGCGAAAACGATGCGGTTATCCATACCGGAGAAATAGCAAAGGTAAAAAAAATTGAGGGCGTCAAGCTGATTGCTGAAAAGCTCGGCTGATGTTAAGAAAGGAAAATATTATGGGAATTTTTGTGTTGATTTTATTTATAATATTAATCATTGTACTCATTACAAATATCAAGATCGTGCCGCAGACACACGCGTATATTATTGAGCGTCTTGGCGGCTATCAGGCAACATGGCCGGTGGGAATGCATATAAAGATCCCGTTCATTGACAGGATCGCAAAGAGGGTAAATCTCAAGGAGCAGGTTGTAGACTTCCAGCCGCAGCCGGTTATCACAAAGGACAATGTAACCATGCAGATTGATACGGTCGTATACTATCAGATCACAGACCCGAAGCTTTATGCATACGGAGTTGAGCGTCCGATGATGGCGATCGAAAACCTCACTGCAACAACGCTTAGAAATATAATCGGTGATCTGGAGCTGGATGCTACTCTTACTTCAAGAGACACGGTAAACACACAGATGCGTGCAATTCTTGATGAAGCAACCGACCCGTGGGGCATTAAGATCAACCGTGTTGAGTTAAAGAATATCATGCCGCCGAAGGAAATTCAGAATGCGATGGAGCGGCAGATGAAGGCGGAGCGTGAAAGACGTGAAAGCATTTTAAGAGCCGAGGGTGAAAAGAAGAGCGCGATCCTTATTGCCGAGGGTGAAAAGGAAAGCGCGATCCTCCGCGCCGAGGCTAAAAAGGAATCTGAGATCCGCGAGGCGGAGGGCAGAGCGCAGGCTATTATCGAGGTACAGAGAGCTGTTTCCGAGGGCATCAGGCTGATAAACGAGGCTGATCCGCAGAGCGGCTATCTCACAATAAAATCGCTTGAAAGCCTTAATGCCCTTGCGGACGGCAAGGCGACAAAGATCGTTGTTCCTTCAGATATACAGGGACTTGCCGGTCTTGCAACCTCGCTTACCGAAATCGTACAGACAGCTAAGGAAAAATAATGAAAATCGCAATATGTGACGACGATGAGCTTTTTCTCAGGCAGGAGCAGGAGCTTATAGAGAGCGTATTGACAGAAATAGGCGCTGATTGTGAGATCAGCGCCTATACCTCCCCTTCCCGTCTTATAGAAAGCGGAGAAAAATATGATATAGTGTTTTTTGATGTTGAAATGGGAGATATGACAGGCATAGAGGCTGCGGACGCGGTTCATGGCAAAAGTAAAAATACCCTCATATTTTTTGCGACTAATTATGAGGGATATATGGATGAGGCTTTGAACAAGCACGCATTCCGTTTCTGGGTAAAGCCTCTTAACCGGCAAAGGCTGATGTATGGACTGGAGTCGGCAATTAAAGAAATAAACGCAATGAATGTTTTCCTCCGGGTAACAACAGTAGGCAGAAAGCTTGAAAAGCTGCCGATGCAGGACATTATATATGTTTACGCAAAGAACAAAAACACTTGTGTTGTTACGACAGAGGGAGAGCTTGATGTGCGGGAGCCTTTTAAGAATGTGGCGTCAAGACTGAATAATGAGAACTTTGTTTCCTCCCATGCAAGCTATTGCGTAAATCTTGCCTTTGTCATAAAATACACGAATGAGGAAGTCATATGCCGAAGCGGCGGCAGGACTTATACGGCGTATATGTCCAAGCGCAAATATCCTGAGTTTGCGGCAGCATTTATAAAATGGGCCGGTGAGCATGTATGAGTAAGGAGTTTTTTTATATGGCGGGGCTTGTTATTGAATGTGTATTGGCTGCGCTTATAATAAGAAGCTTTAGCTCAGGAAAACGCGCCTCAAATCATAACTATATCCCGTTCAATCTGATCGTCCTTGCGCTCAGCGTGGCGATCATTCTTGTGACCGTTGACGAAGCGCTTTCCGGCCGCGGCTATATAATGCTGTATCTTATGCTGCTTGTTATTAATATATCGGCATTTACAGCTCATGAAATTATTGTGCTAAGAAGCAGGGAAATGCAGGAGATAATAGATGAAAAGGCGCGTGTTGACGCAGAGCTTGAGAGCTATAAGCTGATGTATGAAAAGTATGAAAATACGCGGATATTAAGGCATGACTTAAAGGAACAGATCAGTGCGCTGAAATCCCTGATAGCTGAGGATAACCATGAGGCGATAAAGTATGCCGACAAGCTCGGCAGACTTGGCAGGGAGCTGGATTTTGTTGAATTTACGGACAATAAGACGCTTAATATACTGTTGGATCGAAAGCTGTCGGAGTGTCACGAAAAGGGCATTGAGCTGTATATAAAGTCGAACGGTGTAAGCATAAGCTTTTTGGGTGAGCTTGACACAGTATCAATTTTTTCAAACCTAATAAATAATGCGATGGAAAGCTGTGTAATGTCGGAGGAAAAGAATATCTTTATAGATTTTACGACCCTGAACGACGCGTTCACGGTAATAAAGGTGGAAAACAACTGTGATATGCCGCCCCGAACCGAGGATAGTATTCTCATAACCGGCAAGGAAAATGCGGAGCTGCACGGAATAGGTATGAAAAGCATAGAAAGCTCCGTTAAAAACTATAACGGCAGCATGAGCTGGAGCTATGACAGTGAAAGACGGTTCTTTACCGTGGTCGTAATGTTTAATAGGTAAAAAAACGGGAGCAGGGCTTAAGCCTGCTTCCGTTTCTTTTTGTTATCAGCTTCTATTATCTCCGGAATATCTGGAGTTTGCGCCTTTTGATCTAGCGCGGTTAAGCTGCGAGTTATTTACGCTCCTGTCATACCGGCTGTTTTCGTCGCTCTTTTTCTGTTTCAGCTGCTGGATCCTGCGCTTCCGGTCACGGCGCTTTTTGCGGGATCTTGCGATTAACGCTATTATTATCAGTATTATGACAGGTATAAATACTAACGGGTTCGTAATAATGCCGAGCAGCTTGAAGAGATAGTGAATAAAGATATTCTGCTCAACATCATTTGCCGCCACAAGGTTTGCTCTGCCAAGCTCGGTACTGCGGTACATATAAGTTACCGTGCCGAGAACATCGCCCTTTGCGATCGGCGCGATGGGAGTGTCGTTAAGGTTTACGACGGTTTCAACCTCCGCTGTTATGTCGTCATCTGTTGCCGGAACAAGCGCGTTAACCTCCGTATCAACCGTAAGCGTTACCCTCTTATCGTTTTTTGCCTCTTTTACCTTGGAATCCGCGACAATATTCCCCGGCGTCGCAAGCACGCCTGAACGGTAATTGCTGAAACCGAAGTCGAACAGGTTCCTTGTTACGATATATGAATAGGCGCCCTGCTTGACATCGGTATCCTCGCATTTCAGTACGATTGCGAGAAGGTTCATGTCGTTGTATGCCGCTGAAGCAACAAGGCAGTGACCGGCAGCTTCCGTTGTGCCCGTTTTAATGCCTGTGCACGGCTTGTAAAGATAAGATGCCGAACGAGCGGTGCTGAGAAACAGGTTCGTGCTCGGAAGGTCTCTGTTCTGTGAGTATTTATTTGTCGGATCAATATGATAGCTTGGTTTTTTTACAATTTCGCGGAAGGCTTCGTTCTGCATACAGTATTCGGCGAGGATTGCAAGATCCTGAGCGGTGGTATAATGGTTATCATCCTGCACGCCGCAGGGATTGACAAAATGAGTGGCATTCATTCCAAGCTCCATTGCCTTTGCATTCATCATTTCCACAAAAGCGTCAATTGATCCGGCAAGATGAACCGCAATTACATTTGCCGCGTCGTTTGCGCTGTAAATGAGCATACTGTTTACAAGGTCAGTCATTGTAAGCTCCTCGCCTATCAGGATGCCCATGTGTGAATCCTCAAGGGTGATGGATTGCAGCGCCTCATAGGTTGCGACTGCGGTTTCCTCCATTCTGCCGCTTTCAAGCGCGAGTATACCTGTCATCATTTTTGTAAGGCTCGCGGGATACATCTGCTGATTTACATTTTTACCGTATATCAGTCTGCCCGTATTCATGTCCATAAGCAGGGCCGCGCCGGCATAGGAGGTTGCAGGCTCTGTAAATCCCGGGTCCTCCATATAAATTATATCTCCGTTTTCATTGTATGAGCCGTCGGACAGGACGCCGCTGTCGGCGGACGCGGCATCAGCGCTTTGTGTTTCCGCAGCGCCGCCGTTATCCGCTGATGTATTGTCCGGTTCCGCAAAAACAGCTGCTGACGCGCTGAATGCAATAACTGCCGCGGCAAGCAGCGCTGTTAATTTCTTTATATCTGGCATAGATTTTCTCCTTCGGTATAGTATATCATTAAATAAATATAAAAAATCTCATCGTATACTATTATATTATACAAAAAGCGACAAGAAATTTCAATAGCAAAAAAAATTTTTTTGCAAAATTAATTGAAAAATTCACATTTTTTTTGAAAAAGGTATGGAAATTTCTTTGTGTTACTGGTATAATTGAATGGGAGTTTAGTCGGTCGGCGGATGTATAAAATCGGAGGGGATTTGTTATGAAGGTTTTGATTGTAGATGATGAAAAGCTTTTGGTTAAAGGTATAAAATTTAATCTTGAACAGGACGGTTATCAGGTAGTAACAGCGTTTGACGGGGAGGAAGCAATACGGCTTGCGCATGATGAAAGCATAGACCTGATTTTGCTGGATCTGATGCTTCCAAAGGCTGACGGTTTCACCGTATGCCGCGAAATACGGGGATTTTCCAATGTTCCGATTATTATGCTCACAGCAAAGAGCGAGGATATAGATAAGATTCTCGGACTTGAATACGGCGCTGATGATTATATAACAAAGCCGTTCAACATCCGTGAGGTAACCGCGCGCATAAAGGCTATTCTGCGACGCGTAAATCCGGCGCCGAAGGGTGATAAGAGCAAGCTCATGGTTTCGGGCAATATCACACTTGACTATAATTTCAGGAGGGCAATGGTCGGAGACCGCGTTGTGGAGCTGACAAGCAAGGAATTTGATCTGCTTGAGCTGTTCCTTAAAAATCCTGACAGAGTATATACGCGCGAGAGTCTCCTTGATATTTTATGGGGTATCGGATATCCGAGTGAGGAGAGAACGATTGACGTGCACATGAGACGTCTTAGAGAAAAGATTGAGGATAATCCGGCGGAGCCTAAATATCTTAAGACAAAGTGGGGTGTTGGTTATTACTACAAAGAAAACTGATTCTCCGGAAAAATTAATTGAAAAGCTTCCGTTCGGCGGTATTCTAAAGAGAGCATACGACGGCGCGCACACGATACGTTTTATTATGCTTTCCACATATATTGCCGTAACGCTTATGACGCTTATTCTCATGAGCGCGTATATAATAGGGATCCTTTCCGACAACCTGTATTCGGAGGAGACAAACAAGCTGTATGCAAAGGCGAATATAATTTCGCAGACGGCTTGCGAGGTATGGGATTCGGATGAAGAAAATATTCTTTTTCTGCGCTTTGAAGATATAATAACGAGGTCGCTCGCCGGTACAAATATACGGGGAGTTATAACAAACAATTCTTATACAGTGCTTTACGATACAAACGGCGAAGCGAATATGACAGGCAAGGTGTTTATGAGAAGCGTGCTGAAACGTGCGCTTGACGGTGAGCAGGCAGATTCAATGTTCAATGCCGACAGCGGCAGGACGGCAACCGTTGCCGTGCCGGTTGAAAACGGCGCGGAGATAATCGGAGGAGTATATCTTGCGGAAAACGTTTCTTCAATAAGCGACACTATAAGGGCAATAAAAACAAGCCTTATCGTGTTCTGCGTAATGATAGTATTCGTGCTCGGGATACTCAGTATAGGCATAAGCTATATTATAACGCAGCCGTTTTCTGAGTTCACGGAGGTTGCAAAGGCTATTTCCAAAGGAGATTTCAGCCGCAGAGCTTCCGTAAAGGGCATGGATGAAATCGCCCAGATGGGACGGGCGCTGAACTATATGTGTGATGAGCTTAATGCCCTTGATGAAAAACGAAAGAACTTTGTTTCGGACGTATCTCATGAGCTTAAGACGCCGATGGCAGGGATCAAGCTGCTTTGTGATACGCTTGTTGAGGCGGGCAGCCCCGACATGGAAACCGTCCGTGAATTTCTCGGCGATATGTCTCTGGAGATAGACAGGCTGACAAGACTTATAAACAGGCTCTTGACGCTCAGCCGTCTTGACGTCGGCAAGAACCAGAACTATAGCGATGTTGACATATGCGCGCTGTGCCGCGGTATTGTACGCAGCCTCGGAAAGCTTTCTGTGGATAAGGATATTGTACCCGTGCTGGATACAGGTGATCTTGAAAAGCTTATTATAATCGCGGATTATGATAAGATATATGAGGCGGTATATAACATAGTTGATAATGCGATAAAATATACTCCGGCGTCGGGAAGCGTGACGGTAAGAGTCGGAAAAGACAACGGTATGTGCGTGATCGAGGTTGAGGATAACGGCCCGGGAATACCTGACGGCGAAAAGACAAAGGTATTTGACAGGTTCTATCGTCTTGATGATTCCCGTGCGCGTGATACAGGCGGAACGGGTCTGGGGCTTGCAATTTCAAAGGAGGCGGTTATGCTTCACGGCGGAACAATAAGCGTCACGGACGCGCCGGAAGGCGGAAGCGTGTTCAGGATATGTCTGCCGGAAGAGCCGGGAGGTGCGGTATGAAGAAAAAACGGATAGCCGCATTGACCGCGGCGCTGCTTATAGTCCTTGCGGGAATCGCGGCGGCGCTTTGCATAAACGAGGGAATTGCTCCGGAGAGTATAGCTGCCGAGCTTTATTTTATGAATGAGGACGGAACAAGCATAATTTCGGAGCCGTGTGAGCTAAGATATAAGGACAATACCGATCTTGCGGAAACGGTAATAGAAAAGCTGAGTAAAGGTCCGTCCGCCTCAAAGCACGGAAGAATAATGCCGAGGGCTACAAAGCTGCAAAAGATTGAATTTACTGATGAATACGGCATTATAGTGGATTTTTCTTCGGATTTTTTGTCTGAGGACCCGGCAAAAAACGTGCTGAGCGTGTATGCGGTCGCAAAATCCTTGTGTTCGACCGGCATTGTGACAAATGTTATGGTTACGGTTGACGATGCGGGTATTTCTGACCGTGACGGAAACATACTGGGCTTTGTCGCAGCTTCGGATATAAATCTTGAAACGGAGGAATATCAGAGTGAAATGCGAGAGGTCGTACTGTATTTCGGCGACCGTTCAAGCACGCAGCTCGTCAAGGAAACCAGAACAATAAAGATCACGGATCAGCAGCCTATTGAGCAGTATATAATAAATGAGCTTATAAAAGGACCTGACGATAAATCGATGCAGGCGGTTCTTTCAAAAAACACTGTCCTTATGTCGGTTGACGTCGAGGATAACATATGCTATCTCAGCTTCAGATCAAGCTTTCTTAAGGAAAACGCCGGTGACGTCAATCACGAAAGACAGGTCATATATTCTATAGTAAATTCTCTCACGGAGCTGAATACGATCAGCAGAGTTCAGTTTTATATGGACGGAAAGCGTGTTGATAATTTCGGCAATTTCGATCTGAAAGGATATATTGCCAGGGATACAAGTATAATAGCTGATGATGAATAATACGAAAGGAACAGGAAAAATGGCAAACAGAATAAACATAACGATAAATTCACGAGTTTACACGGTTGTAGCAAACGAGGATACAGATTATCTTACAAAGCTTTGTGAATATGTGAATGAAAAGGTAAATATTGTGCTCAGAGAGGGGCAGCATGTTACAGGTGAAAGACCTGTTGTTCTTGCCGCGCTCAATATATGTGATGAGTATTTCAAGCTGCTTGATAACAGTGAGCCGACAGAAAAGCTTTCGGAGCTGCTCACGGAGAACAAGAAGCTTGAATCGGAAATTCACAGTATGAAGAAGGCTGAGCGGGAAAGCGGCAGGAAGGCAGCAGAGGTACAGGACGAGCTGAATATAACCAGAAAGGTTCTTGAGGAGACTGAGGAAAAAGTCAAGTTCCTGGAGGGGCAGATCAAGATCAAGGAGAGCCAGCTTAAAAAGCAGCGCAGCGAATTTGCTATCCGTGAAAAAGAGCTGCTTGATATGCTTGAAGACAAGAAATGAAGCATAACCCGGAGCTTCTCGCCCCGGCGGGCGGGCCGGCTCAGCTGAAGGCGGCCGTGCAGTCCGGCGCCGACGCGGTCTATCTCGGCGCCGGAAGCTTTTCCGCCAGAGCCGGAGCGGATAATTTTGACTATGATGAGCTGAAGGCGGCGGCGGACTACTGCCATGTTTATAACGTTAAGGTGCACTGCGCTCTCAATACGCTTATAAAGGAGTCAGAGCTGCCGGCAGCGATTGAAGCTGCAAAAAAAATAAACCGCTGCGGCGTGGACGCCATAATTATACAGGATATAGGACTTGCGGCATATCTGAGAAAGATACTGCCGGATATTGAGCTGCATGCGAGTACACAGATGACCGTTACCTCATTGGAGGGCGTCAGATATCTGGAGGAACACGGCTTTGACCGCGTTGTTCTTGCCAGAGAGCTGTCAATGGCTGAAATCGAAGAAATCATAAAAGGGGCAAGGGCCGAAATTGAGGTATTTGTCCACGGCGCGATATGTATGTGCTATTCGGGTCAGTGTCTTATGTCGAGTATTCTCGGCGGAAGAAGCGGCAACCGCGGACGCTGCGCGCAGCCGTGCAGACTTCATTACGAGCTGCTTGAAAAGGGCAGAAGCTGTGATGACGCATATATCCTCAGCCCGAAGGATATGGCGCTGACGGGAAAGCTCAGGGAGCTTAAACGTATAGGCGTATCATCTCTCAAAATTGAGGGACGGCTGAAAAGTCCCGAGTATGTAAGCGCCGTTACGGGTGTATACAGAAGGTGTCTGGATAATATGGCTCCCGTATCTGATGCCGATATGACGGAGCTGAAAAACGCATTTTCCCGTTCGGGCTTTACCGACGGATATTTCACCGGAAAATTAGGCGGGGCAATGATGTCGCATAACAATCCGGCAAATAATTCGGGAAGCGTCTACACGGCTGAGGCAAAGGCAAGAGCCTCCGGAAAAACGGTAAGGCGTATACCGATAAGTATGTTTGCATCACTTAGCGCAGGGGATGTACTGCGCGTAACGGCGTACGACGCGGAGGGACATTGCATATCCTGTGAGGGAAAAGCAGCGGCGGAGACGGCGGTAAACCGTCCTCTCACGCCCGAAAGACTGAGCGGACAGCTTTCAAAGCTTGGAGCCACGGTATTCTGCGCGGAGGATATAAGCGCGGAGGTCGGGGACGGTATAACAATTCCCGTCAGAGATATAAACGAGGTGCGAAGACGCGTATGTGACGGGCTTATAAAGGCCCGCGCGGAAAGACCGGAAAAACGCGCGCTTGATGAAGATCCGGTATACGGAAACGGTATGAAGCCCGAAGGTATTTATCTTACCGCAGAGGTAAGGACCGCAGAACAGGGCGCAGCGGTTCTCAGAACCGGAGGAGTTAAGCGTATCTTTGCGCCTGAAAAGGCGGCGGCAGAGCTTTTAAAATACGCGGAAGATGTTGAGATAGTGACAAAGACAGCCGATATATTCCGGCCGGAAAATCCGCAAACAGCGGCGGTTTCCGTTTCTTCACCCGCCGCAATGCGCTATTACGGGAACCGGGCGAAGTACGGCGATTTCAGGCTTAATATATTCAATTCACTTACGGCGGCTGAGTTCGGCAGTCTGAAATGCGTAACATTATCGCCGGAGCTTAATCTTCATGAAATTGCGGAGCTGACGGAGCATCTGGAGGATATTGAAACCGAAATTATAGGCTACGGCCATCTGCCGCTTATGATAATGAAAAACTGTCCGGTAAAAGCGATGGATCATTGTCAGCATGGAAAACAGATATATTCTATAAGGGACAGAAAAAATATGGAGTTCAGGGTGATGTGCGGTGACGGATGCCGCGCAATTCTGCTTAACTCAAAGCCCGTTTTTACAGCGGACATTATAGATAACATAAAAAAATCCAAAATTAATTGTATCAGATTGAATTTTACTGTTGAAAAATCTGAACAATGTGATAAAATAGTATGTGTATACCGTAATGCGCTTAACGGCGCGGAGACCGAGCCGATGGAAAGCAATACATTTACAAGAGGTCATCTTAAACGCGGTGTAATGTAACAGCGGGAGGTAAAAACAATGTCGGAAATAATACTTGCATCGGCTTCTCCAAGACGCCGTGAGCTGCTTTCAAATATGGGACTTGATTTTTCGGTGGAGGTTTCGGATACGGATGAAGCAACGGTTGACCGTGACGTGCCTCCCGGAATATATGTGCAGGAGCTTGCGCTGCTGAAGGCGGCGTCAACCGCGAAAAAGGTCAGGGACAGGAAAGACGCGATTGTTATTTCGGCGGATACCGTTGTAGTGAACAACGGTGAGATTTTAGGTAAGCCGGCGGATGCCGGAGAGGCGGAGAGGATGCTGTCTGAGCTGTCGGGAAAAACACATCAGGTGTTTACCGGCTTTTGTATCCTGAGATTGAAGGACGCATATACGGTATGCAAGGCAGTGTGTACCGATGTGACGTTTAAAGAGCTTTCAGAAGAAAAGATAAAAAGATATATAAATTCCCAAGAGCCTATGGATAAGGCAGGAGCATACGGAATACAAGGTCTCGGAGCTATGCTTGTGGATCGTATCAACGGAGATTACTTCAATGTTGTCGGTCTGCCTGTGAGCGCTTTATCTGATATACTCGAACAGGATTTTGAATTTAAATTAATGTAATAAGCAGGTAATAACAGGATAAAGACGCCGGCTCATATTCAGGTAAAGAACCGGCATTATGAGTGAATTGGAGGATTAGAATGGGATTTTTGTCGAAGAATGTTGCCATTGATCTGGGCACAGCCAACACGTTGATTTATGTTAAGGGAAGAGGAATAGTGGTGCGTGAGCCGTCGGTAGTTGCGATAGACCGTTATACGGGAAAGGTTTTAGCGGTAGGAAATGAGGCAAATGAAATGATAGGACGCACGCCTGAAAATATAATTGCAATAAGACCAATGAAGGACGGAGTTATCGCTGATTTTGATATAACACAGTCAATGATAAAGCATTTTATAAAGCAGGCAAGGGTTTCGGCTATTATGAAGCCAAGAATAATTGTCTGCATACCGTCCGGGATTACAGAGGTGGAAAGACGCGCCGTTGAAGAAGCGGCAATGCAGGCAGGCGCAAAGGAGGTTGCGCTTATCGAGGAGCCTATGGCGGCGGCTATGGGTGCGGGACTGCCGGTGGACGAAGCAACAGGGAGCATGGTAGTGGATATCGGCGGAGGCACAACAGAGGTTGCCGTTGTGTCGCTGGGCGGCGTTGTTTCATCGCGTTCAATAAGGATCGCCGGTGACGCTCTTGACAGCGCCATAGTAAATTATCTGAAAAAGAATGTAGGAATAAATATTGGCGACAGAATGGCGGAGGAAATAAAGATCAATATCGGTTCGGCGCACGAGGACGATGAAGAGTGTATGTATGATGTCAGAGGACGCGATGTGTCAACCGGACTTCCGAGAACGGTTCAGATACGGGAGAGCCAGATAAGAGAGGCGATCTCGGAAAATATAGAGGAAATGGTAGAGGCGATAAAGATGACACTGGAGCATACTCCGCCGGAGCTTGCAGCCGATGTTATGGACAGAGGTATAACATTAACAGGCGGCGGCGCGCTGCTTAAGGGCCTTGACAAGCTGATCGCCGAGACAACAAGAATACCGACCTTCGTCGCTGAGTATCCGCTTGACTGCGTTGCTGTAGGAACAGGCATGGCGCTTGATACTATTAAAGAGCGTCTGGCAAAGAACAGAATAAGATAAACGTTTTAAATACAGAGGGTAGAACAGTAAATGAAATTTTTTTCAAAGAAGTGGCGCGTAATACTTATAATTGCAGCTCTGATAGCTGCCGCAGGCTTCGGACTGGAGCATTTTACGGGTTATAATCCGATAAGCACGGTGGTTAATACAGTGGCGGTGCCTGTTAAAACGGGATTTTCATATATTGCCTCATCTGTGGCGGATCTCCGGAATTTTATTTGGGATATGCGCGCATATAAGGAGGATAATGAAAGGCTGACTGCGGAGAATAATGAGCTTAAGAGGGCGCTTAAGGACGTAAGCGCATACCGTGAGGAAAACGAAAGCCTTCAGGAGATGCTGGAGCTTAAAAATTCAATGGTTGAATACTCAACAGTGGCCGCGCGTGTTATTTCATTCTCAGGCAATAACTGGTATGAGCTGGTGGAAATCAATAAAGGCTCGCTGAGTGGTCTTGAGGTAGGCAACGCGGTTCTCACAGAGGACGGCGTTGTGGGAAGAATAACGTCTGTGGGGCCTAATTATTCGATCGTCAGAACAATTCTTGACATCGAGTCGGCGGTCGGGATAAAGGTATCCCGCACAGGCGGAAGCGGTCTTGTAGAGGGTGACAGAGACCTTATCGGCAATGAGCAGTGCAAGCTTTCATTTCTGGACAGGAATACACCGCTTATTGTAGGTGATATAGTTGAAACGTCCGGTACGGGCGGCATTTTCCCGGCAGGTCTTGTCGTCGGCACTGTAATGAACATTTCCGCCGACAGCACAGGCACGCTTAACTATGCGGTAATCGATCCCGCGGTAGATTTTGACAAGCTGAGTGAAGTTCTGGTTATAAACGGTGAGTATTGATTTATGAGAATAGTTAAGATTGTTTTATGGATTATATGTGTTACGGCAGCGCAGACTGTTTTCGGCAGCGCCTTCGGAATATTGGGAACAATGCCTGACCTTATTCTGGCATTTTCCGTTATTTTTTCGCTCTGTGAGCGTGACATATTAACAAGCGGAGCAGTATTGCTCGTGTGCGGCGTTACAGACGCGTCGGGCGCGGGGCATCTTTTCCCTGCTGCGCTGCTGGGCGTTGTCTGCGCGAGCCTTATTGCCCGTGAATCAAACGGCATATTGAGATATATTCCGGGATTTGTGAAAACGTTTTTTATAACGGCAGCGGCGGCATTTGTTATAGGCGCCGCAGAGTATTTTGCCGGTAATCTTACAATTAATATAAAATGTATTCTGGAGAACATACTGCCGTACACCGTCTATACTGTTATAGGGGAATGTATAATGTATCCGTTAATAAGACGCACGTTATTCCGCGAGAAGAGTAAATCACTTATGACAGGCTGACCTTACGTCAGAAGAAAGGAATTGAGGATAAATGCCCGACAGCAGATTTCGTTTTTTAATATTGAGGATAGTAGGGGCAGTTATGCTTTTTGCGGTGGTTGTAAAGCTATTTGATCTCCAGATTATAAACGGAGACACATATCTTAAAAGAGCATCATCAAGACTTACAACAAGCGTTGTAAATAAAGCCGCGAGAGGCGATATCATGGACCGTTACGGTAATGTGCTTGTCACTAATAAGACAGGCTATTCTGTTGTGCTCCAGAAAACCACAGGCGGAGATGAAACTCTTAACAATATAATAAGCAAGGTTGTCGAAATATTGTACACAACAGGAAATAAGGCGATCGACAATCTGCCGGTATCCGCGGAGGCGCCGTATGAGTTCGTATTTGAGGATGAAAACGGTGACGGGAGCACAGAGGATGAAATGGCTGCATGGTTCGCCGGAAATAAATACATCGGAGAGTATCTTTATGAGGGTATGACTGCCGATCAGGTCATGGCTGCATATGCAGAGATATTCGGTGTTGCATATGATGTGAATCTTGCGCATACAAGATGTATGATCGGAATACGGTATGAAGCAGACCTTAAAGAGATTTCAACGATAAATCCGGTTACAATTGCGGAGGATGTCAATGTTGACGCTGTGACCCAGATAAAGGAGATGCAGGATTCTCTTCCGGGGGTGTCGGTAACGGAGGATTATGTCAGGACCTATACAAAACCGGGCTTTGCAACGCATATACTCGGAAGAGTCGGAAAAATATCGGCTGAGGAATATTCCGCAAATTCCGATAAGGGCTACGGCATGAATGACATTATAGGCAAGCAGGGAGTTGAACGCTGGGCTGAGCTATATCTTAGAGGCGTTGACGGAACGACCGGAACAACAAAGAAAATAGACGGAGATGAAGTGGAGCTTAGTGAAGATGTTGATCCGATACCGGGCAATTATATAATGCTGACAATTGATTCCGATCTTCAGGAAACGGTCGAAGCGTCTTTGGAAAATACTATAAAGTCAATCGGAAATGATTGTAATGCGGGAGCAGCGGTCGTGCTTGACGTAAATACAGGCGATACTCTTGCGATGGCGTCATATCCGACATATGATATGTCGCGTTTTTATGAGGATTATGAAAGTCTTGTGGAAAACAAGTCAAACCCGATGATAAACCGCGCAGTAAGCGGTATGTACAGCCCCGGCTCGACATTTAAGCCATTAGTGGCTATTGCCGGCATACAGACAGGCAATCTCGGACTATGGGAGAAGATTGAGGATACGGGTATTTATACTGTCTATGAGGATTACCAGCCGACCTGCTGGATCTGGTCGGAATCACACACGACCCACGGCTGGCAGGATGTTTCACAGGCTTTGGAAAATTCATGTAACGTATTCTTCTACGAGCTGGGAAGGCGTCTCGGCATAGAAACGCTTGATGAATATGCAAGGACATTCGGTCTCGGTGAGTATACTGATATAGAGCTTCCGGAGGAGACATCGGGACATATGGCAAGCCCGGAATACAAGTCGCAGGTGGTTCCAAATGCGGTTGACCGCGAATGGTTTGACGGTGATACGCTGCAGGCAGCGATCGGTCAGTCATACAGCCTGTTTACACCTGTTCAGATTGCGAACTACTGCGCAACTATCGCAAACGGCGGAAACAGGTATAAGGTAAATCTTATAAGCAGTATACGCTCATCGGTGGACGGTTCTTTAGTTGAAAAATTTGAGCCTCAGGTCGAGGAGCAGATCGACATTTCATCTGAGGCGCTTGCAAAGGTGCACGAGGGAATGAAAAAGGTTGTCGATGAGGGAAGCGCCAGCTCAATATTTGAAGGATACCCTATCCAGATCGGAGGAAAAACTGGTACGGCGCAGCTCGGAACAGGTTCAAATAACGCTATATTTATGGCGTTTGCGCCGTATGATAATCCGCAGATAGCAGTTGCGGTAGTTCTTGAGCATGGTGTACGCGGCGCTAATGCCGGACTGGTTGCAAAAGATATTTTTGACAAGTATTTCTTTGATAATACTTTGGGTGACGCGGCTGCGCAGGCAACAGAAACCGCTGCGGAACCGCCGGCGGAGTTTGGTCTCCGCTAAGCTTTATCTGATGAGGGGGAACACAGATGGAAAGCGAGCTTGTTAAATTCAAGGGCATGGGCGAGGGCGTGCGGATAATACTTGACGCATCGGCGCCCATGTATGAGCTTCTTGAGGCTCTTGAGAAAAAAATTCTCGAAAGTAAAGCCTTTTTCGGCAGCGGCAACTGTCTTATAAGGTTTTCTGGCAGAAGATTGACGGGAGGCGAAAGGACGAGGCTGGAGGAGCTGATCGAAAAGCTTCTTCCGCTCGGAAAAATTGATTTTAGCACGGAGGAAAAAAAGACAGAGAAAGCCGCGGACTGGATCGTGGAATATAAAGAGCGTCATGGCAGAGGAATGCATCCGGCGGAAACTGTAATAGCTCATGATACAGAGCGGGAAAGGAATGAAAAAGCGGCGGAAACAGCTGAAAGAAAGCAGCCGGAGGAGGAAGAATTTCTTTCGATCCTGCGCTCAAACCGCGCAAGATTATATCAGGGCTATGTGCATGAAGGAATGACGATCCGTTCGGATGGACACCTTGTTCTGCTGGGCGAGGCGGAGCACGGCTCGGAGCTTATAGCTGTGGGGAATATACTTGTCATAGGCGGACTTTACGGAACAGCGCATGCCGGCTGCAACGGACATAACGGTTCATATATATTCGCAATGGACATGAAACCGGAAAAGCTGGCAATAGCGGAGCATTCGAAAGTATATACCTATAATGATGACGATACCGCCATTGAGGTATATGACGGGGAGGATGATAGGAAAGGCATTTTCGGCAGATTCAGAAAAAAGAAAGAAATCGAGGAATTTCAGGATAAAAACACAGAGAAAACCGAGAAATCAGCGGTGGCATTGTGGAAAAATAACAAAATTGAGGTCGATAATTTTACAATTCAAGCATTTACAAATTCGAAAAATATGATATAATAATAATATGGCTTTGGAGGTATTGTATGGGGAAGGTAGTAATCATTGCATCAGGCAAGGGTGGCACAGGCAAAACAACCATAACCTCACATGTTGGAGCAATGCTGGCCGATATGGGACATCTGACAGCCGTAATAGACGCTGATGCGGGATTCCGCAATCTCGATATAGCGCTTGGAATGGAAAGCAATATAGTTTATGATTATTCTGATTACATAAACGGCAGTGCGGATCTTGATTCGATTCTGGTAAAAAGTCCTGATCTTGAAAATCTGTATTTCGTTCCGGCCCCGCAGTCGGTATCAACAACAGATTTTGACGAAGAAAAAACAGCAGAGCTATGGAACAGCCTGAAAAACAGATTTGAATTTGTCCTGGCGGATGCGCCGGCAGGTATGGGGGACGGATTTATGTTTGCCGCAAAATATGCCGATGAGGGTATAATTGCAGCGGCGCCGGAAACCTCTTCGCTGCGCGATGCGGACAGGGTGATAACGGAGCTTGAGGATCAGGGTGTGGAAACAATAAGACTTATTCTTAACAGGGTAAGACCGGAGCTGATAGAACAAAAGGTTCTCATGAATGTAGATGATTGTATGGATGTACTGTCAATTCCGATTCTCGGCATTGTGCCGGAGGATGGAGCTGTCACACAGTCCATGGCGGCAGGGAAGCCGCTGCTTGCGGCGGAAGGCTATGGAGCAGGAACGGCATTCAGAAATATTGCCGAAAGACTGCTTGGCGGTTATGTACAGATGATGAGCTTTGACATTAACAAGAAGAAGAGCCTGCGTGAAAAAATAGCGGATTTTTTCAGGAGAGGTTAATAGCGGGAAGGAGTGAGCTTTGTGAATATAGCATTAATAGCACATGACAAAAAGAAGGAGCTTATGGTGCAGTTCTGCATTGCATATAAAGGAATACTTGAAAAACACGCATTATATGCAACAGGAACAACAGGTAAGCTGATAATTGAGAATACAGGGTTAAATGTATATCGTTTTCTATCCGGACCTCAGGGAGGGGATCAGCAGATAGGAGCTCGCATAGCATATAATGAGATAGATTTGGTATTGTTTTTCAGGGACCCGTTGAATGCGGAAAACTATGAGCCGGATGTATTCTCACTTCTCAGGCTTTGTGATATGCATAATATTCCGATAGCGACAAATTCGGCGACAGCGGAGGTATTGATTCACGGGCTTGAACGCGGAGACCTTGACTGGAGAGATATTGTTAATCCTAAGAAATAAGAAACGAGGCGTAAGGATATGTTTTATGGCATATCCTGTTTAATTTACGTGAAAATACGAGTATAAAATACTGAAAAAATACTTGACAAAAGAAAAAAATATGTTATAATATAAACAGTAATCGTTATTGATTTTCTGCGAGAGGTGTTTTATGAACTATTCAAAACAGAGAGAAGCGATGTTAAACATTCTGAACAGTACAAAATCTCATCCCACAGCGTATGAGATTTATGTCAAAATGCATGAGGCTGATCCGAAAATAAGTCTTGGAACCGTTTACCGCAATCTTGCGCTGCTTACGAAAAACGGTACGATAATGAAAATAAATACGGATCAGGACAGCGCTCACTATGACGGTTTCACAGAGCCGCATTATCATTTTGTATGCAGCAAGTGCGGACGTGTTACAGACCTCGATATTAAGCCTGTTGAGCTTGATAAAGAGATCGAAAATAAATATGGATGCAGTGTAAGCGGACATTCACTAATATTCTATGGCGTATGTGATGTTTGCAGAGCACAAAAATAAAAACTTATAATATCAGGAGGAAAAAATTATGGCAAAGTATGTATGTCCAGTATGTGGTTATGTTCATGAGGGAGACAGCGCACCGGAGAAGTGCCCGCAGTGCGGAGTTCCGGGTTCAAAGTTCACAGTTATGGATGAGGGTGCAGCCCTTAACTTCGTATGCGAGCATGTAATCGGCGTTGGCGCAAAGGATCAGGTTGAGCCGGATGTTTATGAGGGTCTTAAGGCAAACTTCGAGGGTGAGTGCACAGAGGTTGGTATGTATATAGCAATGGCTCGCGCGGCATTCAGAGAGGGCTACCCCGAGGTAGGAGACTACTATATGAGAGCAGCTTATGAGGAGGCAGAGCATGCCGCAAAGTTTGCAGAGCTTTTAGGTGAAATTGTTTCACCGTCAACCAAGGAGAACCTTGCGGCAAGAGCAGAAGCTGAGTGCGGCGCAACAGCAGGCAAGCTTGACCTTGCAAAGAGGGCTAAGGAGCTTGGCTACGATGCAATTCATGACACGGTACATGAGATGGCAAAGGACGAGGCAAGACACGGCAAAGCCTTTGAAGGTCTTTTAAAGAGATACTTCGGCTAATCGTAGATACGATTAGATACAAATAGATACTCTTTACAAACCGTATAGCTAACCCGTTTATAAAGCATAGTCACGAAACACGATTATCTAAATGTGGGTAATCGTGTTTTTTTATTCTTGTTTTTCTCAAAAAATTGGATTGTGGATAACTCAATTACGATATGAGAAAATATCTGAAGATACATCAATACAGATGATTGTAGATGATAACGATATATATCCAGTACTAAGAGCAAGAGGGAGAAGCAAATATTTGACAGATATAAATGGTAAAAAATACGATATCGGAGACAGGTTTAATTCAATACAACCAAGTTTACCTATAAAGGCGTACGGAGATCACCCGAGCAGTGCTGATTGTGTTTGGACGGGAGAGGGGGTACTATGTTCGCGCCACTGATAAAGATGGTATTTGGTCAAATCCTAACAAATACGCATCTCCGCTTGCAATATACGATATTGATGGTAATTTAATTAAAGAATATAAATTAGATAGACTTTATAATAAAAGTGCATATGGGCAGCATGCATGTGAAATAGGATATGACAATGGAACATACTATGCAAAGTTAAGGGAGTATGGAACAGAGCATAGTAGTTATTGCACACCGGAAAGAGTTATAAAGTCTACTGATTTTGTTAATTGGACAGAAACAGATGAGGAAGTGCCGAGAAATATAGGTAACATAAATATGAAAAAAGAGGATTGATTTTCGTCCGCACTGTTGCGCGGCTTTGCGGCAACACAAAACCGCAAGCGCGGCGAGGAAATATAATTTTTTAGTTGAAATTTATGTATTATTATGTTATAATTATACATATTTAACGGAAAGAGCTGGTATTTACGGGAAATTCGACGGATTTAACGCTTGTGTCCAAAGCGAAGGCGCTGGCGGGTTTGGTTTTTGAAATTACCGAAAAATCTCCGAAGCGTTTCCGCTTTACTCTCGTATCGCGAATGCAAAACCTCGCGCTTGAAATTGTGACCGGCATATACCGCGCCAACGATACGTATATCGATATGAAGCTCGTCAAGGATATGAACAAATCCATTACCCACGCGCAGAAGGCGGAAAAGGCCGCGGAGGAGGAGCGGATATTTTTCAAGAACAAGCTTTTTGAATTAAAGCTTGCCCGCGCGACGAAAATAGAGGAACGCGTGTCAAAGCGTCTGGATTATTCTTACGGCGCGCTGACGAATATCAAGCTTCTGGACTATCTTACGGAGCTGTCGGGAGTAACCACGGAAACTCAATCACATAAAACAGGCAAATGCCCCACATAGGAGGA
>CAZOHJ010000033.1:0-20407 GCA_964579875.1 uncultured Lachnospiraceae bacterium
GCGTAAAAGGTTTTCCAAATCTGTATCGGATATAGAAAAAGCGAAGGGCAATTCGTTCTTGCTCTCCGCTTCGTCTATTATTTTAATTTGTCCGTCCTCGGTTGGGAACAGGCTTAATTGTATACCAGTTCGCTCAAAACTATCTCCTCAGACGTGTTTTGTCAAGGGGTAAATTCATAATTCCAGAAATATTTTTATTAATCTCTGTTTTCATCACGAAATAGTGGAATAGAATTAGTTATTTAGTTTTTCACAAACCGCATGAGCGCTTATTTTTTAGGTATAATGGATATTGCTTAACAGTAAAACATTCATGCTGCCATATCTACAGATATATGTTGTATTACAGTTTGATAAATCAGTTAAGGTGCTATAACTAAATTTACGGATAAACTCCGTCGTACTACCAAAATACCGTGCCCATAAATCAGGGCACGGTATCCAAAAATTTTTGTCAGAAAGGCTTCATTCCGTTTAAGCTGTCCCATACAAAGCACTTGCAGCTTGAATATTGTCTTTGGGGAGTGAATTCCATTTCCGACACTCCCTCAAAAAGCTCTGTTTTACTGGTCAGACATTCAGTCAACACGCCGTTTGCATCATAGAACGCTGCGATTACCTCCGCATTGTTCCCGGAAATATCCGGTGTGCAGATGATTTTTGCTGTCAGTGAACCTTCCGTATCGGAGCTTGTTATCACACAGTTATCGGTCAGTGCCCAGCCTGTTGAGGATTGTGTTTCAATAGAAGAAAGCTCGGAATTTGTAATTTCATACTCACCAATTGAGAAAGCTCCCGCAGCTTCAGCCTCGTTTCCTATATACCTGGCCTTTAGCGTGAAAATTACCCCATTATCTTGAATATCGCTGCTGTTATACCATGTTACGCGCAGCCTGTCGCTTGAACCTAAGTTACTCTGAAGCGTATCTCCAAGCAATTCGGTATTAGGCTCTATCTCGACAATCTCCCAATTATCTGTGTCATAATCAATATGGAATACAAAACCTGCTATCCCCGGATTTCCATCAATCGACACATCAAGAGCCGCCGTCCCGTCTTCTCCGACAGCCGCATTCGAGATTCTCACTACTGCACTGTTGTCAGCTTCATCATAAGACTCTGCAGACATCAGAGCACAGCTCTCAGTAAGACTCTTTGCAATTGCGACAACATCCTTTATGCTCGCGGTTCCGTCGTCATTTACATCTGCCGCATTAAGCTGGCGGCTTGTCAACGTTTCTATCCCGGTTACATATCTTGATGCAAGCGTCAGGTCATAGACATTCACTTCACCGTCCTCATAAATATCTCCTATTCCCGGATCTGCTATAGTCACAGTTGAGTTTTCGGTATAAACAGCTATATTTTCTCCTGCTGTATTACATATATCAGTTCCGGAATACTCTATTCTGACCTCCGTCTCCGTTCCGTATTCAGCATAGTAATCCGTTTCAAACTCGATTGCGAACAGCGCCCCGTTTTCTGAGCGATCCTCGTTTGCATACCAGAGAACATTGAACTCTCCGCTCTCCGATGATTCTATGCTGTCGCTCAATGTTCCGCCAAATGCCGGATTTGCCGCAACGGAAACAGGAGTAAGAATCGTCGGATCATAGCTTATTGTAAAGAGATACGCAGAAATTCCCGGATTTTTTACAATGTCGGCACTCACCGTCACATTTTCGCCGGGTGATACAGCCTCATCCGACAAAATAACCGATGTATCCGATGCCGTGACAACTCTAACAATACACTTATCGAAATAGCCGTTTGCGCTTGATGCGGTAACAAATGCTGTGCCTGCGGCAATCGCTGTCACAACTCCGTCAGAGCTTACAACGCATATACTTTCATCAGAGGACTCCCATGTCAGCTTGGAGTTCACTGCATTTGAAGGAGTTACTGAAGCTGAAAGACGCTTTGCATCATCGGGAGACAGGATTATCTCGTTTTCATCAATTGCCACGCCGCTCACTGCAAACGCAAAATCCTGAACCGTAATTTGGCACGCCGCGCTGAAGCCGCTGCTTGTTTCGGCAGTTATTACCGCCGTTCCGTTAGCTATACCGCTGACAAGTCCCCCTGAGGAAACCTTTGCCACACTCCTATTTGAGGTTGACCACACAACATTATCCGTTGAAGCTGCCGGAGTCAAAAGCGCTGAAAGCTGAACTGAGCCGCCCTTAGCGATCACCGCCTCCGAGCGGTTGAGCCTGATACCCTCAGATGGCTTTTCTACCGTTACAGCACAGGTTGTTTCGTATCCGTTTCCGGAAACGGCTGTGATGTATGCCGTTCCCGAACCTATCGCGGTTACAGTACCGTCCACGACCTTTGCCACAGCTTCGTCTGACGAGCTCCATGCTACCGTTTGATATGTTGAATTTGCGGGAACAAAGGTCACTTCAAGAACCAGTGTTTCCCCGATATTGAGCAAAGCCTTTGTCTTGCTCATATATATGCCGGAAATCGGTCTCAATACATCCTCTGTGACTGTCAGACTATAAGTCTTTGACGCTGCGCCATCCGCGGCAGTCACAACTATATTCCATCCCGAACCATTTTTCTTTATTTCATATGCCGCGGCTTCGTCAGAGGTCTTGACCAATATATCTGCTGCCGCGACTACTCCGGAGCCATATGGAACAAGAGCCTCAAAAGCCGAATCACCCGATACAGATGCCGCAGTGCCCTTTACCGTTACTGATAAAACGCCTGTATTCGATGTATCTCTTGCGCAATATGTTTCATAATCGAGCCAAGTCGGCGTTACGCCCGACGCATTGCCCATATACGAATTAATGAGTTCATTTTCACTGCCGTAATCGACAAACGCCGTCTTGCTTTGCAGACTGAGCTTTGACGCATTGTTTATCAGCGTCCCTGCCGGCTGGCGTATCTCTGATTTTACATCGACCGCTGCTGTTACGGTTATTCCATCCTCTGATGTGTTTAATATTTCAAGTGTGTTGAAGCAGCCCGTGTTATAAACAGCCATATTGACTGTCTGCGCCATTGTTCCGGACAGTACCGTTTTATGCGTTCCGCTCGGATTATATCCTCCGCCGCAGGTAATATCGCCTTTTACTTCAAGCGTTCCCGCTGTTAACGTGTTATAATTTTTATAATAATTAGAAGAACTGCCTGTTATACTGTAGTTTCCGTTTACAACAATATGATCGCTGTCGTTCGTCATTTTCAGCGCGCCTTCGTTGCTGTAATTTTCGCCTATGTTCACCCTTGTTCCGTTAAGATTCAGTACTGCGCTTGATGAGCTCGACTGCGTGACATTTCCGTTTATGTTTACATCGGAACAGTTTAAATTCAGCGTTGTGCTGCTCGCTATCGTCACATTTCCGTTTACCGTCTGATTTACATTGAAGTTCGTTGTTCCGTTGTCAACGAAAAGATTTCCGTTAAACTTCTGCGGCGTTTCAATGTTGGTCGTTCCTCTCGTATGTATATTTCCGTTAAATTCAACCGCCTCATCACCGTTCCACGAATTTAGCGTTATATCATAATTCCATACATTCCCTCTTGGTTTTGCATCGCCATTCAAGTACAGATATGCGGCATTTGTTATATTGCAGCCGTTTGAATACAGCTCTTTATATACATCCACGCTCGCCGTAACGGTTATACCCTCATCCGAGGCGTTCATAATATCAAGAGCATTGAAGCAGCCCGTGTTGTAAACAGCCATATTGACTGTCTGCGCCGCTGTTCCGGACAGTACCGTTTTATGCGTTCCGCTCGGATTATATCCTCCGCCGCAGGTAATATCGCCTTTTACTTCAAGCGTTCCCGCTGTTAACGTGTTATAATTTTTATAATAATTAGAAGAACTGCCTGTTATACTGTAGTTTCCGTTTACAACAATATGATCGCTGTCGTTCGTCATTTTCAGCGCGCCTTCGTTGCTGTAATTTTCGCCTATGTTTAGCGTGCCGCCCGCCATTTCCACAACCGCATCTCTTCTGTTGGGAACAGTAAGGTCGTATTCGATATCCAATATTCCGCTCACCTTAAGTGTTCCGCTGCTGACGGTTATCTGCGGAACGCTCATCTCGCCTTTTACCCAAAGCGTTCCGCCGCTTACGGTGACTGTCCACTGAGGTGAACCGGCGCTGTCCAGAAGCAATGTGTCGGTGTACTCATCGCCGTCATCAGGTGCTCCGGCGATTACAGTGCCGGAGCTTACCGAGAGTTTATCGCTTTCGGTGACAAGCCTGCGCACACGATCCTCCGCCGCCGTATCCTTATAGGTCTGAAGGCATGCTTCTATGTAGGAGGTATACGAGGGGACCGAATCTGCCGACGATGATCCAATACTGTCAAGAGCCAATGCCATAATCAAACTTCTCAGCTCATACATATATTCATAGGTTTCCACGACAGAGCCGAAAAACGGTGAATTTATAGCTTCACGCTTTGCGCTTACTATCGCGCCTGCTTCAGCAGCATATGCCGCATACATCATTTCAGTTATAGAAGCGTCCGCGGTATCCGTACTGAACATTTCGTCATATATCATCCATGCGGAATACTGAGATATTATCCCACCGAGAACCGCATAGCCGCAATCCTTGTTCCATTCGCCGTATTGACCGTATACAGAGATAATATTGCTCAGCTTCCTGTCGGTTATGAAGCGTTTGAGCGTATATGTCTCGATTTCGCTGTTTATCGTTGAGCGCAGCTGGTTTACTCCTGTTCTTATGAGTGTGCTGCCGTCAAAGCGCGCGGCAAATTCATCCAGCATTTCAAGCTCCGTATCGTTTATAAGGCATACTGCCGCAGCATATGCGCCAAGCTCTTTATCTGATGCGGAAATATTCGCTGCCGCGGCATTTGCGGTGACAGCGTTCAGAACAGTCGAAACCTGTGAGCTGCTGAGATTTCTCATATTCTCAGCAATTAAGCTTATGTCATCACCTGTTACTCCATTCACTCCGTTTATCCAGGCTATATTCAGCGCTGCCCTTTTAACCGCCTTAGTTTCGTTCACTGAATCTGCTGTAAAGTATATCCTTTTGAGCATTTCCAACGAAGCTTTATCCATCGCCGTATTGTAATACGAACCGGACAATCCCAGAGCGGAGCCTGCCGATGTGATCGCGGTCTGCATTGCTGAGGATGACGAAGCCTCCTCAGCAGCCGCAAATGCGCCGTTCTGATCGTATCCGGCAATAGCGCTCATATATTCATTTCGAGCATTTAAAATACTTTCCGCGGATTTATCGTTGTCCAGATATGACGGATACTGCATGAACAGCTCCTCATAGGTTATGCCGTATTTTGTCTTGTAGTCCGTGTCCGCTGACACAAAGCTCGAAAGCAATCCGCCGGTGCATAACAGCGCAAAGCCCAGCGCCGCGCTTATCATAAGCTTTAATAATGATACTTTTTTCATCATATTCCTCCTGTCTGTTATTGCAGCATCACTGTTACTGCATCACTATACGGCTTCATGCCTTCAAGCGAATCCCATTCCATAATCTTTACATATGCCGCTTCAGTGTTCTTCGCAAATGTAAATGCATCCTCTCCTGTTCCGCCGGGATGCTTTGACTTTACCGAGATCAAAGTTCCGTCCTTGCGATATAACCCGACTGTCAGGATGTTTTCGGTATTATATCTGCCGCTCACCGGTATAGATAATACGCTGTCCTCTGCCGCCTTGCCAACCGCTATATTGAAATCCTGCGATATGTCCGTGCCCGAAACAGATGCCCGCATTATAGCCACACCCGACAGAAGCCCGGTTACCGTGAATTTCACCTCGCCGTTTTGGTCGGCCGCGGCTTCGGTTTCCTTGACTTGGGCTATACTCGGCGAATAAGACGTTATTGTAAGCTTTTTGCCTACTCCGGCTTCTTTAGGCAGAATTTGGGCGGTTATTGTCAGTTCGTCTCCGCTGCCTACTGTATAATCGGAATCCATCCTTATGCTCTGCGGTCTTGCCTCCGCGGTGCCGCTTGACGAATCCTTTGCCATGGCAACGCCTGAATAGCTTACCGCGCCGGATACCGATACCGTTACCGCGCCGCTGAGCGTTTTGTCCGGCAGGAACTTAAACACGCTTGCGTACTGCGCTGTTCCCTCATAATTGTATTCCGTGTTTTCCGGTACTAAGGATCCGCTTATCGCTCTGCCGCCGCACGTTACCGTTATATTTTTCTCGCTAACGGTTTCTATCCGCATATATTGGTCAAAACGAAGCTCGATCTCGTCCGTGTATATGTTCACTCTTTCAAGCCTTGGCGCGGCGGTCGACTGCATATTGATGTTCACGTCCGTATATTCCGGCGGAACCTCCATCCAGTCAGACCAGTGATCCGCGTAGCCGTCCTTTGTATACTTTACACGCCATTTGCCCTCGGGAGTATCCCAGCCATAGCGTCCCAACGAATCGGTAAGCTGCGGATTTTCCTCATTGTAGTCAGCCGCATTGTCCCAGACAAGCGTCTGAAGTCCCGCGTCATAATCCGGCTCGCCGAACTCATCAAGCGGATAGCCCTCGTAATATATGACAGTTTCAACTCCCTCTATACGATTTGACGCAACACCCGCGTAAACATATCCCGACGGGTCAGCTTTCGGATCAACCGGCTTTGTACATTTTATACAGTTGCCGCAGGTACAACCGGACGCGTGATCACACGCATAAGCCAAATCCAAGGGGGTTGTAGTATCAGGATAAAGCCATTCTCCAATTTTGTTGCCTGCCCAATTTCCGAATTGCCTAAAGGCATTATCCGGAAATTGTTTATCCAGCATCTCTCCAAGCCACCATCCAAAGCTAAAGCCTGTAAGTTCACCCAAAAAGTTAACCCATCCGGGATTACCATTCTCTTTGGACGTGTTATCAGATGCATGATCCTGAGGTGTTAATTCCTCAGCAGCATTGGCGGGATTAGCAGTTCCAACAACCGCATCTCCAACAACCGTAGCTCCTGCAAATGCTGCTTTGTAGTCTAATTTTCCGCTTTTTGCTGCTATTTCCGTTGCCGCTTTTGAAACACCGGTTTCCGCAAGTTGTGTAGCTGCCAATTTTTTCGTTGCTTGTTTCGCAAATATTCTGGATACTGCCGCTATGGCACCTCTAACTCCAATGCCGCCTATTGCTGCCAAAAAACATCCATTGTAATCCACATAATTCGCCGGGTTATTATTCGCGTACCGATACAGGTTCAAGTCATAATACTGCCCTGACGGATCCTCGCTTATAAAGCTTCCGGTAGCTTCGGAAATATATCTTGCACGGTCATACCACAGCCCTGCTCCGGTTTCGGCTATGCCGTAAACACCGACATAGGTATAGTCATTTTCTACACCTTCTGTTCTTGAGGTCACTGTTCCGTCATGACTGTATTTATAGCTGTTCACCGCATTACCGCTGCCGTCGGTTATTTCGGTCACGGAGCCGAGCTGATTGCTGTTAAAGAAATAATTCTCTCCGCCGCTTTCCCTTGCGACTATGCCGCCGTCAAGAATATACCGCGTAACCTCTCCGTCTCTGTATTCTGCCGCGGCGTAACCGTAGCCGGTCGGGTCGTTCAGATACTCCGTCCGCTCTCCGTTCACCGTCGCCGCCGAGCGCAGTCCGAACGCGTCGTATTCAAACTCATAAACCTCGCCGGTCGGCTTTGTCACTTTTATAAGTCTGCCGAGATAATCCCATTCATACGATGTTGTTCCGCCGCTGCCGGTTTCACTTATGAGATTTCCCTCCTCGTCATAGCTCCGTGATACTTCTCCGGCTCTTGTGTACCGGTTCATTACATCCGACGCGTATTCCGTTTCCTTTCCGTCAACGCGCTTCACTGTGCGGTTTCCTGCCGTATTGTATTCGTATTCCGTAACCGTTCCGTCTGCCGCAGTCACTTCTGTGAGCTGTCCCGCAGCGTCATAAACATAGCTTTCCGTTCCGTCCGCGGTTGTTGCAGAGCTTATATAGCCATCGGTATTGTACTCATATTCATAATACGATATTACTGAGCTGTCCGCGCCGTAATTCCTTATAGAAGAAAGCTTTCCTTTGCTGTAGCCGTAGTCGGTATAGGTTCCGTTTCCGTTTGTCCGCCGCTTCATGGTACCATCGGTATTGTACTCGTATTCAATCGTAATATCGCTGCTGTCCGAAACGGTGTCTAATCTCCCCATATCGTCATAACTGTAATATGTGACATTGCCCTCGCTGTCGGTGAGGGATGTCTGTCTGCCAATGTCGTCATAGCCGTATGAAATACTTCTGCCGTTCGGATATTCAACGCGTGTCAGGTCTCCCTTGGCGTTGTATTCAAGGCTTGTTACCTCTCCGTTTTCGCTGACAGTCAGAATATTGCCGTAATTGTCATAGGTAAACGAACGCACTTGACCGCCGCTGTAGGTTTCCTTGGTCAGATTTCCCGCACTGTCGTATTCATAAGCAGCGCTTTCTCCGTTCCGTCCGGTATATGAAGCTGTTTCACCCTTTTCATTATATGTAAAGCTCTCTTTGCCTCCGTCCGCATACTCTATCGAAACAAGCTCTCCATCGGAATTTCTGTTGTAGCGTGTTCTTGCTCCGCCGGGCGCGGTCACGCCGGAAATAGCACCCGTTTCCGACCAGCTGTAAAAGGTTTCAGACCCGTCCGCCGCCGTTATCTTAACGGGACGCTTGTTATCATCATATTCATAAGAAACCGATTTGAACAATCCCGCGCCGATGCTTTCCGTAAACAGATAGCCGCTGTAGGATGCGTAAACAACGGTATTGTCCGCTCCTATCGTATAAATCATGTTTCCGGCAAGGTCGTATACGCTCCGTACCGTATTCCCTGCGCTGTCTGTAACGGTTATATCGTTAAGACCGTAGCTATAGGCTTCATAATAATCTCCGGAGGTCACCTTTATTATTCTGCCGATAGAATCATACGCGATGACCGACTTAACACCCGCCGCGTTTGTTACCGCCGTCAACGCGTTCCGTTTTGCTCCGATAGAGCTGCGGTCATAAGTGTAGCTTGTGGTGCCGTATTTTGTCGTCACGCTTTCCAGATAATCTCCGTCATAGGAATAAACAGTCCTGTCACCGGTAGTGCCGCTCTGAACGGCGGATACCTTGTCTCCGTTATACTCAAAGCTTATGCTGTCACCGTTGCTGTCAGCTACTGATACTATTTTTCCGTCCTTATAGACGTAGCTTATCGAATTTCCATAGATGTCCTCCGCTTTTGCCGGATACCCGTCCGGGGCGAAGGTCATTGTCTGTCCGTTTTCGTACAGAATTGTTATCTCTCCCGTTTCCGCAAGCTCCGCCGTAATATTCGGGTTGACGATGTTACAATAAACGCCGTCGTCATTTTTGACAAAAAAGCTGACTGATGATGATGAATACAGCATTATCATATCCGCACCGTCTTCACTGATATGCTCTGCGCGCGTTTCAAAGCCGCTGCTCCAGCCGATACCGAAAATATTTTTTTCCGCCTTACTGTAGGTTGCGTTTGAAAAGCTTCTGTTTACCGACAAATTTGTTGATACAAGATCGGTCGCCGAGGTCACCCCGGAGCCGCCCAATGTGTTATATGCAAGCTGCGTATACGCCGCCTCAACAACATCAAGCGTTACATCATCGCAGCCCGCCGCGTTTGCCGCATTTGCCATTTTAGCCGCGTTCTCGCTGTAAGCCGTGTATTCCGTACCCATTAGCGACAGCATATTCGCCGTAAGGATCTCGCTCTTATCAGAGCCGGTGTCAAGAGCCTGTTCGCCGTACATAGAACCGCTTCTGACGCTACAGTCGTAAGCGGTCAGCGCAAACGCGCCCTCCTGTTCAACCTTATAGGTGAACGTGCAGCCCGCCGTCTCGCCGTGTCTGATCACTCCCGCAAGTCCCTCGCCGTTCGCTATAAGAACATTCAGCTTATCCGCGTAATCGTCCGCTTCATCCGCTTTCAGAACAAGGTTGCTGCCGTTCAGCTCAAACACAGGCGCGTAAACATCCGTATAGCCGGTATTTACCGCGGTTATCGAGCCTGTGTGCTCTTCTCCGGCTCCCGCCATATCGCATATATTTATGCTGTAGGTCAGACTGCCCTTTTCAAGCGACGAATCCAATGTGAAGCAGTTCTCAAGCGAAGCAGTCACATTATTGCCTGTTATATTCAACGAGTATTCGCCGTCCGGAGCCTCCGTCAAATCGAAAACCGCATAAACGTTTTCATGGTTTTTCCAGTATATTTTATCCGCAGCATATGAGCTTGTTCCGTTTGAAAGAGCTGCCGAAAGATTCGGTTCAAGAAGCTCGCCGGTTATGTGAAGTGTTATCCTGCCGTTTGATCCTTTTTCCGGTGAAACGGAGCTTACGGAATATGTCATTTCCTCATTCGGCTCTGTATACTTCTCCGCCTTCACCGGAGTATATTCGTAATCTTCGCCCGAGGAGTCCGCCGTTCCCGTACCTTCAAACAAATATCTGCTTGCCGAATCCCCCTGTGTCACCGTTGCCGCAACAGCGGACGGCACCAGGTCAAAGCTGGCAAATTCATGAGTTCCTACCCAGTTTCCGCTTATCGCATCATATTCGCAGCTTATATAGGTGCAGTCATTATGCGAGTTCCGGGTTATAACCGTAACACCGTCAGCGTTGTCTCCGGTCAGCGCTACAACAAACGTGAACTCCGGATACTTCGGATAATAGTCGTAGCTTAATTTCTTTGCGTTTGGTTCCAGAAACTCAAATACCGTCCGAACCTCCAGAGGATCGAGAGAGCTTGCACCGTGCGCGGTATTGATCATGGTCACACGCTCTACTTCACAGTAATCCGGATCATATGTAAGCGTATATGTATCGGTGATATATTCCACGCCGTACAAGGTTTCCACTACTGCGTAAACGGCGTGCTCGGAAGCGGATCCTGTATTTTTCAGCGTATATTTCACTGACCAGGAGCCTGCTGAGTTTGCGTTGGTGACTGCCACCTGTTCTCCGTTATCATATATTTTAACAGAGCTGTTGACAACAGCCTTGCCGCTGACCGTAACCGTTTCTCTGCCCGTCTTAAGCGGCAGAGTCAGGGACGCTGCTGAGACATTGACTGCCGCGCTGCCCACCGGCTGAAGTACAGATGCACCATTCAAGGCCATGCTAAGATATGCACGTACAGTGAATGAGCCTGCATCATTCGCCATCGTATAAAATTTTATAAATCCCGATGATGCCCCTGTTTCTATCTCTATTCCGTGATCCGTCACAGTGTAATCAGTTTTTACGCCATCCAATGTCAGACTGCCCTGTATAGGCTTCATATCCTCCGGCAATTCTATTATCACTTTCTCATCTGACGCGCTGTATCTGTCCTCAAGCTCATAACTGACACGCACTGAAATAAACTCACCCACTCCGGCATTGGATTTGTTCATCATACAGTAGGTTTCTGTATCAACGGTATAGTAAAGCTTTGTGACATCGAAATCCGGAACACTGACTTTTCCGATATCTGTTATAACACCGCCCGATACCGCTGCGGTACGCTCAGAGTAATCACCGCTTTCGATACCGATCTCATTCAGCTTTTCCAGTGTGGAAACGATCGGCATGAAGCCGCTGTTGGCTATGAAAATAACGGTATAAGCTCCATCCTCCAATGGATCACTCGTGATCTTACTGTCCGCCGAATATTTTCCGACAAAGCTTCCATTATGATCAAAAATCAGCGCAAACGAATTTCTGCTTACTTCCGCTGTGAAACAGCCGTTCTCCGCAAAGGTCAGACCCGCGTCCGCCGAAACGTCGTCTCCCATTATTACGGTCGTTTCCGCATCAGCTACTCCGCCGGAATTATTGACCGCCTTCACCGTCACTGTATCACCGGCACTCACGCTGCCCTCTCTCGGATACAGATTAGGATATTGACTTCTGACAGTTACCGGCTTCCCTGTCGTGTTGTTATATACCTCAAAGCTTATATTGCTGAAGCTTGTAACCGCAGTCTCCGATGCCTTTTCTCCTTGTTTTGCGGCTTTTTTTACCTTCATAGAAACGCCTATTTTATTTTTAGGCATTTCCTCAAGCACAACCGTCTGAGCGGTATACTCCGCTGAATTTATTTGTGACTTGATTATTTCCGCCGTATCCGTATAATATTCGCTGCCGCTGAACACTGCCGTTGTCGGAACATCTTTGAGCAAGGCAGTATATTTTCCGTTTGGATCTGTAACCGCTGTTTCTGTTTTTGTTCCTGATGAATTATATGTTTGAGTAAACTCGACCATCACTTGATTCAACGGTTTCCCGTTCTTATCTGTGACCACACCGCTTACAGTAATATCTCTTACCGGCGAAACTATGCATTCCGCATAATACGTTCCGCTGTCCTCAGTGCATACAAGCTCCTGTCGTCCGGAAGAATAATAATAGTATATGCAGTCGTTCTGCGGGATCACCTCATATTCATATTCCTTTGACGAATCATAGCCGAGGAATGTCGAGCCATAGCCTGCGACCGCCGTACTGCCTTTATAATACCAACGAACAATATAATCGTTTTTACTTAGCATTCCGTCCGTGCCGCTTACGCTCAGCACAACTCTTGAACCGGCCATGAGGTCACTGACCTCGAGTCCGTGGTTCAGTGCGTATTCATAGGCATAGGAATCCGGTATAACATAAAGCACAACGGCATCGCATCCCGAAAACACATTGTCTCCGATCGTTTCAACGCTCTCCGGGATCTCTGCGCGCGCAAGCAGGGTGCAATTTTCAAATGCGTAGTCGTTTATCTCGATACAGCTGTCCGGAACAGATATTTGTGCAAGTCCGGTACAACCACTGAACGCATATTTCCCTATAGTCGTTACATTTACTGGAATATCAAGCTCCGTAAGAGAAACGCAGTTTTTAAATATTTTTGCCGCGATCGCCGTCAGCGATGAAGGCATAGTTACATCCGAAAGCGCAGAGCATTCTGCAAATGCTTCAGTTCCTATATTGGCAATATTCTGAGGCAGAGTTATGCTTTCAAGTGCAGTACAGCTTTTAAACGCACCCTCTCCGATCCTTGTCATACCGCTCGGCAGGCTGATGCTCTCAAGCGCGCTGTCTGAAAAGCTGTATGCACCCAGTTCTGTTACCTTGTACGGAATAACGATGTTTTTGATGCTCGTCTTGGAAAACGCATAAGCACCTATTTCGTTCACGCTTGAAGGTATTTCTATTTCTGAAAGCTCGGAACAGCCTGCGAATGCTGACATTCCGATCGAGCTTAAACCGCTTTGCAGTGTTACAGCCGAAAGCTTTTTACAATCTCGAAACATATTGTCCGCAATGCTTAGAAGTGTTTCAGGAATAACAATCTCTGAAACAACAGTTTCTCTGAATGCGCCGTCACCGACTTGCACAGCGCTGTCCGGTATTGTTATACTTTTCAGTGCGGAGCAGCCCCGGAACATCTCTTTTCCTATAGCTGTCAGACCTTCACTCAGTGTCAATGATGAGAGCGAAACACACTCACGGAATGCGCCTGTACCGATTTCCGAAATACCCGAGGGAATACTAAGATCATCCAGCCTGCTGCAGTTATAGAACGCATAATCTCCCAGCTTTATCAGGGATGAAGGCAGTGAAAGCGTTTTCAGACCCGGGCAGCATGAAAATGCGCTCGCGCCTATAACCTCCGTGCCCTCCGGTATCATCAGGCTGTCAAGCTTGCCACAGCCGTAGAACGCATAGGTATCTATTTTTCTTACCGATGACGGAATATTTACCGTCACAAGACCGGAACAGCCGTAGAATGCATAGGCATCTATCGTTTCTCTGCCGTCCGGTATTATAATATTTGAAAGAGATTCACAGTTGAGAAAAGCGTATTTCCCTATTTCTCTCATTTCAGAAGGGAAACTTATTGCACAAAGGCTGTGACAATCCTTAAACGCAAAGTCTCCTATTCTCGTTCTGCCGTTCAGATTAATCTGCGCAAGTGACACGCAGTAGTCAAACGAATGCTCTCCAAGCTCTGTTATGCCACCCTTAGCCGTGAAGCTTTCAAGCGCGGAGCAATGCGCAAACGCTCCCTTTCCTGCACTGCCGAGCTCTCCGTCTATGTATATGCTTTCAAGTGCGCCGCAGGAATACAGCGCGTATTCCCCTATTGTCTCCACTGATCCCTCTGACCTGAACTCTCTGAGACGCGAACAGCCGGAAAATGCGCTTGCTCCAATTGTTCCTGTAGAGCCGGAGTTCTTAAAAGTTTCAAGCTCTGAGCAGTTACGAAAAGCATATGCACCGATTTCCTCTATATCGCCGCTGATTGCAGCTGACACAAGTTGCGTGCAGCCGAAAAATGCATATTCTCCTATACTGCCGCCGTAAATATCCGCAGAGACAAGAGAGGTACAGCCATAAAATGCGCTGTCTCCTATAGAAAATGAATTTTTCGGGAATGATACTGTCATAAGCGACACACAGCCGTCAAACATTCCTTCCGGGATACCGGAAATTCCATCACATATAACAACTGATTGGAGCAGTGTGCATTCCGAAAATGCATATTCTCCGATTACAGATACGCCGCTTGGAACGGTTAGCTCCGTTATTCCGCTTTTGGCAAATGCATATTCACCTATTGACGAAATATTTTTAAGCTCCGCTCCCGAAAGATCCGCGCACTGAGAAAAAGCATACGCTCCAATTGATGAAAGACCGTCCGGCAAGACCGCACTGCTCAGACCAGAGCATGCTGCAAAAGCATAGTCGCCTATCGCAGCAAGCGTTGAGGGTAGCTCCGCTTCCAAAAGAGATGGGCAATTATAAAATGCCGCTTTACCGATCTCTGTCACTCCTTCGGGGATATATATATCTGAAAGAGCTGAACAACCGCTGAAACAGTATTCCGGGATCAGCTTCAATGTATACGGCAGTGTAACCCTGCTCAATCCTGAACCTTCGTAAAACGCGTGACTGCCGACCTGAAGCAGACTACCGGGCAATTCAAGCTCCGAAAGCATACTGCAGGAGGAGAACGCATATTCTCCTATTTCCGTCAGACCAAGCGGAATCTCGATTTCTTTAAGACTTGTACACGATGCAAACGCATATTCTCCAATCGTTTTCATGCTGTCAGGCAAAGAAATCGTTTCAAGACTTGTGCAGCCATGAAAAAGATATGGCGGTATTTCCGATATTGTCTCCGGAAGCGCTGCTGACGTAAGTGATGTACAGTATTCAAATGAATGCTCTCCGATACTTATCACACCCGAACCGATTGTAACCTGTGTCAGAGCATAGCATGATCGGAATGCATATGAGCCTATAGTTTTAATTGTTTCCGGCATTGCTATTTCTGTCATATTAGTACAGTAGTAAAAAGCATAGCTGCCGATTGATGTGACCTCTGACGAAATTTCCACACGCGTAATTTTGCCCGCAAAAGAGTTCCACGGCACATCCAAAGCATCTGCAAATTCATACATTTCTCCGGTTCCCTCAATTGCGAGTACACCATCCGCAAAGCTGTAAGTCAGTGTATCACCACAAATGCCGTTTCCCGCAGTTTCTCCTTCGCCGTCATCGCTCATTGCATACATCTCAGCTTCTTCACTCACAGCCATAGCAGCCTCATTGGCTTCTTGTTCAGCGGAAAGTTTTAAATATCTCATATCTTCAGCCGATTCCGGATTAAACTCCGGCTCCGACACTTCCCGTTCCGGTAAAATTGGAACCTCCAGTTCCATCCAATCATTTCCTGCTTCTAAAATTGCATTGTCAATTGTTTCCGCTTTGTTATTTGCCGCAAGCACATTCTGCGGAATCATTGCGGTAAGCATAGACAACGCAAGCATGGCAGATATCAACTGTTTAAATCTTTTTTTCATTACATCTCCTTTTCCGTCATTAATAACATGACTGTACCTCAGACTATGGCTATTAAATAGTGTTTCCATAATTTTATCATATTTAACAGAATAAAACAACATATTTTGTTAAATATTAGTTATCCGGTTTGTAGAAATTCTTATTGATTTTTTAGGCAAAATGCAAAGCTGATATTGAAAGCTGCAGTAATTTATCAGCCATCACAGATTATCAAAATCATAGCTCATTTTTTCAATATATTACGTCCAGTACTCATAAAAATTAACCCTTTGAACTTATGCGCTTACAAGTATTTTTTATTTCACTTTTTAAAGTTTTTCTTGAAATAGTTGTTATCATAAATGGATAAGTGATAAGGGGGCTGTATCAAAATAACCTTTTGAAAAAATACTGCACAAAAAAGCTCGGTTCAAACAGCCAAATTTAAGCTGTAATTCGGGAGTTTTCCTTTGTTTTATAGGGACAGTTTTGTGCAAGTTGCTATTTAAAAATCATTTTGATACAGTCCCACACTTTTATTACCATTATTCTTTAAGATTATTTGATATTTACAAATATATTATTTATTAAGGAAGTCAAAATCCTTTTCTTGTCTCAATTTCCACCCACAAGCTCTAATATCATCATATTCGTGAATATATTTAGGTTTAGTCAATTGAAATACTTTTGTCAAAACTGAACAATATGGTAATTCTGCCGATTTTTGTTTACCACTTGTTGGGAAAACGTAATTAAATCCCATATCCGATGATCTAACTGATGCACAAGAAAAATAACGAATACCAATTAGCTGGTCATATTCATCATTTTGTGAAATACACATTTCGCTGCGAACCCATTGCATTAACAATTGAGGTATTATATATTCCGCCGCAAACGGATCATTCTTGTTTGTTCTTATAAAAGAACAAGCTGCAATCAAAGGATACCAAAGCAAATATGCTGATTTAACATTAGTACTTTCAAGCAATCTTGGTGAAACACTCCTGTTATGTGTTTCATTAGTGGGTCTCAAGCCCACAAAGTCTTGAGGCTTAACACCTAATTCAATCACTTGTATATTCGTACTTGTATATTCCATTGTCCGTTCAAATTTAAAAGCGGCTGCCAAAGCAAAATCTTTGTAAGGATTTAAATGGATTTCTTCACAACATAATTCTAATGAAGTGCCTAAATACAGACTCGGATATCCCGCTATACTATATCTGCTGGTAGATACCTTAGATCTCATATTATAAGGTGTATGGAATACACGGCTTCTTTCGTATGGCTTATTATCAGTTACACAAGTAACACGAAATAATCTCATATCATCATTATAACGATCGTCTGATTTTTCAAAATGTTCCATAACGCTCTTTTGATAAATTTTTAAAGGTGTCTCCATTAAAACATTCATAATTCTTTCAAATGTTTTATAAGATTTTGAAGGAAATCCATTTAAATAATAATCAACAGATTTTATAATCAATCCGCAAACCCTTTTTATTTTATGTATGTCTATATGTGTAAATGATGAATAAGAACCTTTTTCATTTTCAACCTGTTCTAATTTTTTCATATAATAATTAAATAACACACTTAAAGTTGTTGAAAAATCATTTCCATCCCAACGTATTGGCAAATATAATCTTTCGTCTTTCAAAATATTTTTAAAAGTAGAATCGGAAATATCTATAATCATAATCTATACCTCCAGCGTCTTTTTAATAATTATATCACAAATCGACAAAAATAGCAACAAAAATATTCCTGTTTCAATTTGATTTTACCCTTATCGCTCTATTTCATGTTTTTGTTGCGGTACGGATTGCTGTTGTCTGCGGTTTAGCTGTGATAAAATTGATTTTCTCGGTATCGGCTTTTCATTCAATGCTTTGCTTACATCTGCTTCAGCTTCCTTGAAAATATTATAATCATATTTCTTTCCAAAAGTATCTTTTAATTTTTGTATAACACCTTTGATACCGTCCTCACGAATACGGCGGCGTTCTTCTTGAACGGCGGATAATTCTTTGGGCGATAAGTTATCCTTGATTTCTCTATATTGTGTCTTGCCCTTTTCGGAATATTCGGTCAGTGTATCATTTTGCTTTGAGATATTTTCAAGCACAGTATTATTCTTGTTCCGTTGTTCTTCAACTTGTGGTATATCATCTTCAGACTTAACGCCCATATCAACGAGTAATACAGATTTACGATTTTTCAGTTTTTTCAATTTTGTTTCCGTTTGTTCAATCTGTTCTAATAAAGCATTATGCTTGAATATATGTATTGGTGGAAGTGCTACTTTATCCGTTTTCATCTTTTCTAATTCTGTACCTGTTTCATCGATAGCCTTTACTACTTTGTTATACTCTCGCAAAATAATATCAATAGTACGGTTATCGCGTTGTATCACATCAGCAGTATTTTTGTTGTGCTTGATTTCGTAAAAGACCGTTATAAGGTTATTTCGAATATTCTCTAACTTTTCAGCAAATTTAGCGGCTGTATTTTCAAGGCTGTAGACTAATGCTTTCAGCTTACGCAATAGAACATTATCAGCCTTAATTTGTCTGTTCATCTCGCAACGCTCCGACACACCGCCGCGCTGTTCTATGATACGCGCGGTAACTCCCTCGTGAATAGTCGGCTGTTCATCAATGCCGCGCTCCGCAAAGCTGCGGCAATCAATACGCTCGTCAAGATTATTTTTCTCTAAGGATTTATTGATAACATTTTCCCAAGCCTCGCGCCATTTTGTGATTTGTTCCTCGCTGTCCCATTCAGCGCATATCGGATTTTGTCTGCCGTATTTCGTGCTTTTCGGATATTTATTTACGCGCTCATAGCCTTGTGGTTCGGCTTCTGACGGTGGCATATAAACCTTTTTCTTACCGATCTTATACTGATACTGCTTTTCCCAGCCGTCAGCCTGTGCGGTCTTAAACTCCTCAGCGGTAAAACCACGCTCCTCCTCACCGCGCTTGCAGAGATATTCTTTCTGTGTCTTAGCTTGCCATTTACCTTTACTGTCAAGTGGACGCACTGTCAACAATATGTGTGCGTGGGGATTGTGTCCGTCTGTATCGTGTATGCTGTAATCGGCACACATACCCTTGTCAACGCATTGCTGGAATAGAAAATCGCATAACATAGTTTTCCACTCGTCAAGCCCCAACTCAACGGGCAAAGCGACAATAAGCTCGCGCGCGAGTTGATTATCCTTTGACTTCTCAGCAGCTTCAACAGCGTTCCAAAGCTCCGTGCGGTCTTGCCACGCCACCGGAGCATTTGGCGGCAGAAGCACCTCGCTATGAAGCAAACCGCTTTTCTTGGTATAGTTGTGCATTACGCCGTCATAATCATTGTAAATCTGTGAACAGGACGCGTAAGCAGCAGCCGCGACAACGGAGCGGCCTGTGCCGCGGCTTATCATCTTTGCTTCAAAATGGTAGATTGCTATTTTGAACACCTCCATATAGTCTGCCGTGCAGACACAAGTTTTTGTTTCTTTTTTCTAAAAAGAAAATGAGCGATAGCTCATATTGGCTAAAAGCTGCCGGTGACAGGTTTTAGCCTACAGCCGATAAATGAGCACTGCTCATTTTGCATTGCGTTAGTAATGCGGTCAATCCTGCTGTGATTGACGTTCGGCTGTACCGATAATTACGCTTGCGTGATTATCGGAGCCCTCTGCTAAGAGCGCAACGTCTGCCGCCTCTGCTGGTGCTTGCACCTGCAAAGCGAGAAGTATCACCGCCGATTTCATCGGTGGTGTATAAGTGCGCCCTTCGGGATAAAAATTAGGGACGCTTCGGTTTCCCGAAACGCCCCATGCGGCATTATTGCCGTAAATTACTTCGTAGGTACAACTCCAAATCGTCAAGTTCAATCGCTGTAACGTCAGGCAATACCTTTTCCAAAATTGCCCCTTCTTGAATTAACCGCCTTGTTCGAGCCTTACGCTCTTTTTCACGGTTACGGTTTTGTGCCTGTTCAAGTCTGTGCTGCGCCTGTTTCAATTTCTTTTCATTTTCTGTCATTTTAACCTTTCCTTTCTATACAAAATGATGTATTTGATGTGAAATGTACAGCAGAAAGCGTAAAAATAGCAGTAACCGCCGACTGTTTCAAATCCAACTAAAATAGCGGCAGTAACCGCTGTATGTTTTGCTGTACAATTTGATTTTTTGTACAGTAAATCGTTGTCAATTTTCTGCACATTTAAAAATTATCCGTAAAATCAAGAGCGTCATCAAGTGAATTGTTGTCAACACTCTGCTCCGCCGACTGTGTTGCATTTGAGGTTAAAAGCTGTAACAAACCGCCAATCGCATTAACTGACGAGGATGCTTTCAAACCCTGTTATATCGTGGTAAGCACCTTTTCGAGAAAAGCGTCCTCTTTTTCCCTTGTTTCAAGGTAGTGGTCTTGTTTAATCCGTTTCTGTCTGTCAAAATAATCATTTACGGCAGTGACGATAGCGCGACTGTATGACTTATATTTCTTCCTATCCATATTCTGCAAGTATTCCCACGCTCTGCGGTCAGCTTCCTTGTCAAG
>CAZOHJ010000034.1:0-20191 GCA_964579875.1 uncultured Lachnospiraceae bacterium
CTCCTATGTGGGGCATTTGCCTGTTTTATGTGATTGAGTTTCCGTGGTTACTCAAATTCTTTCATCTATAGAACCTAATTAAGGAGGAATCGGGGACAAGTTTTTTTATTTTTTGTCGATTTTTATATTTTCAGCAATTTTTACAATCTGAATTTTATCAATATTGCCATAAATGGTATATCCGTATACATTGTCAGTCCAAACCAGTGCGTTTATCTTAGTATACTTTGTATTTGCTATATAGATTGCGTCATATCCGTTTATGGTTAAACTTTCAATTTCCGCACCTTCCGTATCAATATTTGATTGCCCCTCTATGTCATCCACGGAAACAGTAAAATATTTACTATCACATTCGAATTTTAAAAAAAGACTATGGACATGCTTATACTTTGTTAGTTCAAATCCTTCAGGGATATATCCTAAATTTATCCCATCATCAGAATATGAGTTTATTTGACCATCTGTAAAATTGTAATCTGTATTTGGCGCTCCTATTTCCATCACAAAGTTGAGAAACTTTACTCTCCATGCGCTTACACTGAATATACTTGCAAAAGCCACAACTATTACCGCTAAGAATACACATGCGCAACGCATCGAATATTTCATGACATTTTTCATAAGTAATTTTCGCTGTGCATTTCTAAACAGTTTAGCCATCTTTCGTTCATGCTCTTTTGAAAATACAATTTCTTCCTCCGGTTCTTCTAGCTTTCTTCCTATATTTTCATCAGCTTTAATTGCCGCTTCGGTCAACAGTACATCAAAAGCTTTATCAAAAGCATTATTATCTTTGCTCATAACTTCCCCTCCTGTTCAGATGTTGTATTATTTTACGCTTTGCTCTGGTCAATCTTTTCTTTACAGCTTCAACACTTATATTCATGATTTCTGCGATTTCTTCCCTGCTGTGATTTTGTACCCTTCTCAGCAAAAACACATCTCGGTATATCGGATCCAATGCCTCTATCGCTTCTGCTATTTCATCAAGCGTTTCTTTTTTAATAACAACATCTAAAGTATCCGAAATATCACCTTTTTCTTCAAAAGAGATATTATCCGGATCTTCATCATAACCACTTAGCGGTAATTTCCCTTTTTTCATATCTATTGCTGTATTTCTGCATATCGTTACTAAATAATTTCGCGTTTGCGGGCAATTTCTTTCATTGATTTTATGTAAATTTTTTATAACCTTGACAAAAGAATCATGTACTGCATCTTCAGCTAATATCCTGTCTTGTAAAATCCCATACGCCTCTTTATACATCAGCCTTCTGTAATTTTTATATAACCTAATCACCTTATCCCTATCGTCATTACTTTCTATATCCATAAAAAACGCTAACATATCCTGCCCCCTTAGCTAATACTCTTTTATCATATGGTACTTTGTATTTTCATACCATAACAATTATATACCATCGCACAGACAGAATCAATAGAAAATTCGCAGAATTTCATCAAGAGATATAAAAATTTCTGATAATTTTACCATATCAACCGAAAAAAAGCAATCCCTCGGGACTGCTTTTCTGCGAGTATTCGGAAATTATTTCACCTTTATTTCTTAGGCTTGGATTTGAAAATAAGCGATACAAGGAAGCCGAACAGCAGCGCGGCGGACACTCCCGCGGCCGCGGCGGTAAGTCCTCCGGTTATAACTCCTATAAAGCCCTTTTCATTTATGGCTTTTATAACGCCCTTACAAAGATTGGAGCCGAAGCCCGTAAGCGGCACGGATGCTCCCGCGCCCGCAAAATCCGAAAGCGGCTTGTATATTCCGAACAGCTCCAAAAAGCATCCCGCGACTACATAGGTCACAAGTATTCTCGCGGGAGTGAGCTTTGTTTTATCTATCAGTATCTGTCCTATCACGCATATAAGCCCGCCTGTAATAAATGCTTTTAAATAGTCCATCCTCACCGCCTCATTTCTATCGACACGGCATGGGATATCGCGGGAATGCTTTCCCCCTGCTCAACCGTCAGCGGATTCATAAGCGCTCCCGTTGCCGCCACCAGAATGCGCCGGTATTTTCCGCGCTCCAGCTCCTTTAATATATGTCCGCACAGCACCGTCGCGCAGCAGCCGCAGCCGCTCGCTCCGGCGTGCGCGTCCTGTTTCTCAATGTCATATATCATCTTTCCGCAGTCCATGTGCCGCCCGTCAATATTATAGCCCTCGCGCTTTATAAGCTCGCATAATATTTCCGAGCCTATAGTGCCCAGATCTCCGGTAAAAATATAGTCATAATCGGATGCGGCAAAGCCTGTGTCCTTAAAATGCGAAACCAGCGTGTCCAATGCCGCCGGAGCCATTGCCGCGCCCATGTTGCTTATATCGGTAACACCCCTGTCCACAATGCGGCCCGTCGTTACATGGGTCACCGCCGGGCCTTTGCCCTGCGATGAAAGAATTGCCGCTCCGCTCCCCGTAACGGTCCACTGCGCCGACGGCGTTCTCTGCCCGCCGTATTCGAGAGGGTTTCTGTATTGCTTTTCGGCGCTGCAGAAATGGCTTGATGTAAGGCACAGCGCCTTTTCCGCATAGCCCGCCGCCACAAACAAGGAGCCTATGGAGAGTCCTTCTATCATGGTTGAGCAGGCGCCGTACAGGCCGTAAAACGGAATATTTGTATCTCTTATCCCGTAATGCGTAGCAACGCACTGGTTCTGCAGATCGCCTGAAAATATATAATCCATATCGTCCTTTTTCAGTCCGGCTTTTCTCAGCACAAGCTCCGACGCCGCCTTCTGGAACGCGCCCTCCGCAAGATCCCAGGACGGCTTGCCCATTTTTTCGTCCGACACTATCATGTCAAAATCATCCCTGAGAGGGCCTTCGCCCTCCTTTGCTCCCGCCACGGCGGCATGGGATATTATAACCGGCGGCTTTCCGAAAACCACCGTCTGTTTTCCGAGCCTCTGATTCATAACAAAAAAACAGCTCCTTTCATTCGATACCCTTAGTATCCGCAGGAACTGTTATTTTATTCATTTATATATTTTATTCCTTGTCCCAGAGACCGATATAGAAATTAGCGTAATCCCTGTTGTGTTCCTTTGTCGCGGCTATTGCCGAACGCGGATGAACATTAAGAATACCTGTGCAGAGATACGGAACATCATAGCCCCATACCACGCCGGAGTCCTTAAGCTTTGTTATCTGATTTTCCACAAACCTGAGAACAGGAACTATCTTATACTTCGGGTTCTTCAAAAAGCCCATGAGCATTTCCATCATACAGTTGCCCGCGCCTCTGCCCATTCCGCTCATTGTGCCGTCAAGGTAGCTTACGCCGTATGTGCAAGCCTCGATCGTGTTTGCGAATGCAAGCTGCTGATTGTTGTGCGCATGAACTCCTATACTCTTGCCGTACTTGTCCGCCACCGCCTGATATTTAAGTGCCAGCTCTCGGATCTGCTCCGGATAAAGCGAACCGTAGCTGTCTACAAGGTAAATCACATCCACCGAACTTTTGCCCAGAAGCTCAAGCGCATGGTCAATGTCGCTCTCACGCGCCGTTGAAACCGCCATGATGTTGCATGACGTCTCATAGCCCATGCTGTGGCAGTATTCGATCATCTCAAGAGCCGCCGGCATCTGATGAATATACGTAGCTACTCTTATAAGATCTATAACGCTTTCGCTCTTCGGGATAATATCCTTCTCAAAATCCGTTCTGCCTACGTCCGCCATTACAGCGATTTTAAGAGCGCTGTTATTCTCGCCTACAATCCTTCTTATCGCATCTTCGTCACAGAACTTCCAGTCGCCGAACTCACTGCGGTCAAAAAGCTCCTTGGAAGCCTTGTAGCCGAACTCCATGTAGTCCACGCCCGCCTTGATGTTTGTTTCGTAAAGATCCTTAAGAAACTGATCTTCAAAGAAAAAGTTGTTTACAAGACCGCCGTCTCTGATCGTTGCATCAACGACCTTGATGTCGGGTCTGTAATCCATCATATTTCCTCTTCTTTCCATTTTGTTAACTCCTCCTACCATATTACATTTGTATCATTTCCGATACATGCTACAATATGCTATTATACTACTTTATTTATTTTTTGTCAACACCGATTTTGCATTTTTTTCGGCTGTATAGCATGCATTAAGTAAATTTTAATAATACTGAATGCAAAGAATATATTCGCAAATATTTACACGGTTATACATCGTTTCTTTGCAAAGAATATATATGCTTTATGTGCTTAATGCATACTGTATACTGCGCTGAATTTGAAAGGATGTGTATTTTTTGAGATTTGCCGCTCTTGCCTGTAAGCTTATTTATTACGGTATTATTTTATTGTTTTTTGAAAAATTACTAAACGTCTGCGTGCGGTTTCTTCTGATGAGAAAGTATGCGCTGTCTGACCGTTTTTCCTGTATACTGTCGCGGAAAACGGCATTTTACCGGCGTTTATGCGTAAAAACCGAGAATTCTATTACTGATTTCCTGAAATTTTAGTAAAATATTGTTTTTCTTGATAAAAGGTCTTGATTTTTAATAAAAAAAATGATAATATATATTTAGGTATGCAAAGGGGTATTTATAGCATAATTTTGTTAAATATGTATAATGACCCCCAAAAATACAACAGATTCTTTTATTTAAAGAACTTAAAACGTTATAGGAGGAACTATTAATGGCAAGAAAAATGAAAACCATGGATGGTAACAACGCAGCCGCATATGCTTCATACGCGTTCACAGACGTTGCTGCTATCTACCCGATTACTCCGTCATCAACAATGGCTGAAGTAACAGACGAATGGGCTACCGCCGGAATGAAGAACATCTTCGGCAATGAGGTCAAGGTCGTTGAGATGCAGTCCGAGGCAGGCGCCGCAGGCGCGGTTCACGGCTCGCTTACAGCAGGCGCACTCACAACCACTTATACCGCATCGCAGGGTCTTCTTCTTATGATCCCGAATATGTACAAGATCGCGGGTGAGCAGCTTCCGTGCGTATTTAACGTATCGGCGCGTTGTATCGCTTCACACGCGCTCTCAATCTTTGGTGACCACAGCGATGTTATGGCATGCCGTCAGACAGGCTTTGCTATGCTCGCTTCAACAAATCCGCAGGAGGCTATGGATCTCGGCGCTGTTGCTCACCTTTCAACAATCAAGGGCAGAATCCCGTTCCTGCACTTCTTCGACGGCTTCAGAACATCACACGAGTACCAGAAGGTAGCTTGCTGGGATTTCAATGATCTCGCAGAAATGGTTGACTGGGACGCAATCAACGAGTTCAGACGCTCATCACTCAATCCTGAGCATCCCGCGCAGCGCGGTACGGCTCAGAACGGCGACGTGTTCTTCCAGGCGCGTGAGGCTTGCAACGGCGCTTACCTTGCAATTCCTGAGGTTGTTGAGGAATACATGAACAAGGTAAACGAGAAGATCGGCACAGATTATAAGCTCTTCAACTACTACGGCGCTGAGGACGCCGAGCAGGTAATCGTTGCTATGGGCAGCGTTTGCGACACGATCAAGGAAACTGTTGATTACCTCAACGCAAAGGGCGACAAGGTCGGTCTTGTATGCGTAAGACTTTACAGACCGTTCTCAGTTAAACATCTCGTTGACGTTATTCCTAAGACAGTAAAGAAGGTAACTGTTCTCGACAGAACAAAGGAGCCGGGCGCTCTCGGCGAGCCGCTTTACCTTGACGTATGCGCTGCTCTTCAGGAAAGCGAATTCAAGAACGCAGACGTATACGCGGGCCGTTACGGTCTTGCATCAAAGGATACAACTCCGGCGTGCATAGTCGCGGTATTCAAGAACACAGAAAAGAAACACTTCACAGTAGGCATCGAGGATGACGTTACAAACCTCTCGCTCCCGATCGGCGAAAATCCGGATACAACTCCGGCAGGCATCAAGAGCTGTAAGTTCTGGGGTCTCGGCGCTGACGGTACGGTAGGCGCTAACAAGAATTCGGTAAAGATCATCGGCGACCACACAGACATGAACGTACAGGCTTACTTCGACTATGACTCAAAGAAGTCGGGCGGTCTTACCTGTTCACATCTCCGTTTCGGTCATGCTCCGATCACTTCAACATATCTCGTAAGCAAGGCTGACTTTGTCGCATGTCATAAGGCATCATACATACGACAGTATGACATGGTTCAGGACGTTAAGCCTGGCGGCGTATTCCTTCTTAACTGCTCATGGACAGGCGAGGAACTGGACAAGCACCTTCCGGGTCAGGTTAAGAGATATATCGCGCAGAACAACATTCAGTTCTACACGATCGACGGTGTGAAGATCGGTCTTGAAATCGGTCTCGGCAACAGAATAAACACTGTTCTCCAGTCGGCATTCTTCAAGCTCGCTGACATAATCCCGTCGGACGACGCTATCAAGTATATGAAGGAAGCGGCAGAGCATTCATATGCAAAGAAGGGCGAGGCTATCGTTAAGATGAACTGGGATGCTATCGACGCGGGCGCTCAGCAGATCGTCAAGGTAGATGTTCCGGAAGCATGGAAGGACTGCGAGGATGAGAATATCGCGATCCACCATGACGGCGAGGGCGATCTTATTGACTATGTAAACAACATCCTTGTTCCGATCAACGCATTCCAAGGCTCAAAGCTCAAGGTTTCAGACTTCGTTAAGTATCAGAACGGTGAGGTTCCGTCAGGCTCAGCCGCATTCGAGAAGCGCGGTATCGCGGTTCAGGTTCCGTCATGGAATCCGGATACATGTATCCAGTGCGGTCAGTGTTCATTCGTATGTCCGCACGCTTGTCTGCGTCCGGTAGTTCTCACTAAGGAAGAGCTTGAAAACGCTCCGGAAGGCATCAAGTACGCTCCGGCTAAGCAGCTCGACGGTCTGTATTACACAATGGCTGTTTCGGTTCTTGACTGTACAGGCTGCGGTTCATGCGCTAACATATGTCCGGGCAACAACAAGGCTGATACGCTCGTTATGCAGATGCTCGATACTCAGCTTGATCAGCAGGCTCCCTTCGACTTCTCCACAAAGTTCAGCGAGAAGGCAGAGGTTCTTGACAAGTTCCCGGCTTCAAAGGTAAAGGGTTCACAGTTCAAGAAGCCTTATCTTGAGTATTCAGGCGCTTGCGCAGGCTGCGGTGAGACGCCGTACGCTAAGCTCGTTACACAGCTCTTCGGTGACAGAATGTATCTTGCAAACGCTACAGGCTGTTCATCGATCTGGGGCGGTTCATGTCCGTCAAACCCGTACACGGTAAACGATGAGGGGCACGGTCCGGCATGGGCTAACTCACTCTTCGAGGATAACGCTGAGTTCGGTCTCGGTATGTTTATCGCTCAGGATACTATCAGAACACAGACGATCGCAAAGGCTGCCAAGGTAGCTGAAACTGATGAGGCTGTTAAGGCTGCATTTGATAAGTTCATCGAAACAAAGGATTGCAGCAAGTGCAACGCTGTTCCGACACAGGAGCTTATCAAGGCAATCGCTAACGTAAACTCAGAGGATGCAAAGAACGTATTGGCTGACAAGGAATACCTTGCTAAGAAGTCAATCTGGATCTTCGGCGGCGACGGCTGGGCTTATGATATCGGCTTCGGCGGTGTTGACCACGTTCTTGCATCAGGCAATGACGTAAATATCCTCGTATTCGATACAGAGGTTTATTCAAACACAGGCGGTCAGTCATCAAAGGCTACACCGACAGGCGCTATCGCTAAGTTCGCAGCTGCCGGTAAGGAAGTTAAGAAGAAGGATCTCGCTGCGATCGCTATGAGCTACGGCTACATTTATGTTGCTCAGGTTGCTATGGGCTACAATATGCAGCAGTGTCTCAACGCTATCCGGGAGGCTGAAAGCTACAACGGCCCGTCACTCATAATCGCATACGCTCCGTGTATCAACCACGGTATCAAAAAGGGTATGGCAAAGGCTCAGACAGAAGAGAAGCTTGCGGTAGAGTCAGGTTACTGGCACTGCTTCAGATTTGATCCGCGTCTTGCCGCTGAGGGTAAGAATCCGTTCCAGCTCGATTCAAAGGCTCCGACTAAGGATTATAAGGAGTTCCTTGACGGTGAGGTTCGTTACAACTCACTCAAGAGAGCTAATCCGGCAAGAGCAGAGCAGCTCTTCGACAAGGCTGTTAAGAACGCCGAGGAGAAGTATGCGTCACTCGTTAAGAAGGCTGAGAAATAATTCACGGGGATAATAAAATCCTATACAGATACACAGAAAGGTCAGGGCGCCCGAACGGCATCCTGCCCTTTCTGATTTTATGAAGCCGAGGCTGAAATTATTCAGCCGTCCGTACCGCCAATGCCGCAGCAAACAGATCATTCCTATACTCCTGTTCTTTCCCGTAATTGTATCACTTATATTTTATTCAATGCATTGTGCTGAAAGAAAAAATGAAGTTATCACAATCAACTATAGCCGGCATTCTCTCCCGTTTGGAACACAGCGGGAGCTTACGGCGGGCATGAACGATAAAAAAAAGAGAGCTTGACAGGCTTCTGCAAATAGCTCTTGATAATATACACACAATCCGCACGGGAAAGGAATGAATGATTTATGAATAATAATACTGAAATATTTGAAACCATGCCGGTAAACAAGGCTCTCGCAAAGCTGGCGATACCAACGATTATCAGCCAGCTTATCACAATGATTTACAATTTGGCCGATACTTTTTTTGTGGGACAGACGAACGACCCGCTCAAGGTTGCCGCCGTATCGGTGGCAAGCGTTCTGTTCTTTTTACTTACCGCATGGGCGAATCTGTTTGGTATTGGCGGCGGAAGTCTCATGTCCCAGCTGTTGGGGCGGAAAGACGAGCAGAGGGCAAAAGAAGTCTGTGCTGTCAGTATGTACGGCACAATTATCATATCCGGAATTTACGCCTTACTCTGCTTTGCCCTGAGGAAACCGCTGCTTGGGTTAGTGGGTGCTACGGAGAACACGATTAACTATGCGGTATCTTACACGCTGTTCGCAATCGTGATCGGCGGCGTCCCGGCGACTATGTGCATGGCGATGTCTCATCTGCTCCGAAATGCCGGCTATGCGAGACAGGCCGGCTTCGGCGTCGGAATGGGCGGCGTTTTGAACATCGCGCTGGACCCGCTTTTTATGTTTGTCATACTGCCGGAGGGATATGAGGTTGCCGGAGCCGCCATTGCCACGATGCTTTCCAACGTGGTTGCCGCAATTTATTGCGCAGTGGTGTTTTTCCGTCTGCGGAGGAAATCGGTTCTCTCTTTTTCACCGCGCAGCGCCATTCGCGGTGCAAAGCGGTTGGGTAGAATTTTGGCGATCGGGCTTCCGTCTGCTGTCAGCAGCTTCCTTGTCAGTATCACGATTATGATTACAAACGGTCTGTACGCCACCTACAGCGATACGGCGGTGGCAGCCAATGGGATATTTAAGAAACTTGAAATGTTTCCGCTGAATGTGAGTGTCGGTTTATGCCAGGGATTGATCCCCTTGGTAGCTTACAATTATTCCTCCGGCGATCATAAGCGCATGACGGACGCCATTAGCTGCGCCCGGAATGCGGGGCTGGTTTTTAATCTGATTTGCCTTGTCGTCTTTGAGCTTTTTGCCAATCAGATCGCCGGACTGTTTATTGATGAATCGGAAACCGTTAAGCTGGCAGCGACCTTTGTGCGGATCGGATTTTTGGTTACACCGATTCTGTTTTACAACAAAAAGATATGCTACACATTTCAGGCAATGGGCAGCGGCGGTGAATCGCTGCTTGTGACGCTTTGCCGCGAAGGAATATTCAACATTCCCGTACTATTTTTGATGAACGCTGTTTTTGGGATGTACGGCGTTGCATGGACGCAGATTGTTGCGGACGGGATAACATTCATCATTTCGGTTTTCCTTTATCGCGGCTTTGTAAAAAAGCTGAAAAAAATATAGCTGTACAATGCAAATTGAGAACTGCGGAGGTAATTGCCATTATAAGGCTTTACAATTGGGAGACGTGTCTAAAGCAGCGCCGTTAGACAAGCTCCGCGAAAAAAGCATTGCGCAAAAAAAACTCTCATATACAGCGAAATTAAGCTGTAATATGAGAGTTTTTGCTTTTTTAAACAGCTTCGTGCGAGCTACCGTTTATTATGATACAGTCTCTGCATATCATTTGAGTTACACACGTTTCGGCTTTAGTCTATCTGAATATAATTTTTGTTGTCGGGAAGCTGTTTGACGTCCTTTTTGGGGACTGTCAATTTCAAGGTTCCGTCCTCAAAGCAAGCCTTGATTTCTTCCTGCTTAACATCCTCGCCAACATAAAAGCTTCTGCTGCATGAGCCGTAATGACGCTCACGGCGGATATATCTGCCCTCACTGTCTTTGTCATCACTACTGTAATTCGTTTCGGCGCTGATTGTCAGATAACCGTCCTTAAGCTCGGCCTTTACGTCCTCTTTCTTAATTCCCGGCAAATCAATAACCATCTCATATTTGCCGTCGGCTTCTTTGACGTCGGTTTTCATCAAATTGCTTGGGTGATAGCTTCCTGTATGCCCGAACGGAAATCCTCCGAAATCATCGAACATATCTCTTCCGAAAATGCTTGGTACCAACATAATTCATCGCTCCTTTCATAAAAAACATCATGCTTTATACCTTGCTTTCTATGAACTCGGGAAGAGGGAAATAGGTGTAAGTAAAAGTTTTCTTTGTTTTCCTTTTCCTTATGTTCTGCAGTTATTATATCAAATTTTGTTAGCACTGTCAACGGGTGAGTGCTAATATTAACAAAATGTTCATAGTCCTAAGAGATTGGTCATAATTTATTCATATTTATGACCATTCCTTTCCGCTGCGCTTCAAGGCGCAAAAATTGATGAAACCTATGGCGCAGCTCTCAAATTTATTGTACAATAATACACCTTCATTTATCTATTGTATTAATTTATAGCACATCACGGACTTTTTTGCAAGTTTTATATACAAAATAAATTTTATGATTTTTATTTTGTGCTACCTTAACAAACTTTCTCTGTCTTTGCTTGACAATGCGGCGAATTTATGCTATTATACCAAGGTATTAAATATAAAACACAATTAAATTAGAATTTCGCAAACGACACATGTAATACTTCATGTATGTAAATCTGATCACGGTACGATACGCGATCCTTTCACAGCTCTGAATTGTTACGTGTATTTTTTTGCGCCAAGGAGGAAAAAAGAAATGCCTAATAATCAGTTTCAAAGATGCATGTTTGCGTTGATCACAGTAATCATCACAGTACATGCCTATGTCTTTTACAGCCTTTATGTGGTAAACGGCAGCACGCTCATGGCGATCAATCCGGGAGCAACAGGCGTTATAGACGCGATCAATATGCAGGGCGGAGTGTATATGTTCGCTCATAATATGCCGATCTGGGCGGTTATTTTAATAGAATTCTGCTTTGCCTACACACTCGAAATATTCATGGGCAGTCCGTGCTCATTCAGGCTTGCAAAGCGTGTATATAATCCGCTCCAGACAGATCCGATGCAGTTTGAAACAACTATAATATGCGCCACAGTCGCTATCATGTGTCCGGCAATGAGCTTTATAGCCGCATTCCTGTACTACCCGTACTATGCCGGCTTCAATGTGTTCACACTCCTTGCAAACTGGATAAAGCTTGTATGCTTCAATTTCCCGTTCGCGTACTTTACACAGCTATTCTTTATCCAACCGGCAGTAAGAACGATCTTCAAGCTCATATTCTACAGAAACAAAAGCAATCAGCTTTCCGTATAAAGCGGCAGGACGGCGCATGCCGTCCTGCTTTTCCGTTTAATCTATTACCCCGCCTCCGACTACGGTCTCACCGTCATACAGCACAACCGCCTGTCCCGGCGTTATCGCTCTTTGCGGCTCGTCAAACTCCACATGAAGTTTGTCATTGTCCGTCTGCCATACTATAGCCTCCGCAGCGTTCTGGCTGTAGCGGATCTTTGCCTGAACACGCATAGGCCGGTCTATGCGCTCAACCGCCATAAGGTTGATCTCCGAGGCGTCAAGCGAGGCTGAAAATAAATCCGTATTATCTCCCAATATCACAAGATTTTTATCAAGGTCTGTTCTGCACACATACATCGGCTTTGGCAGCGCAAGTCCAAGTCCCTTCCTCTGCCCCCTTGTGTAGCGTATCACTCCCTTATGTGTTCCGAGAACATTTCCCTCCGGATCCACAAAATAACCGCACGGATATTTCCTGCCCGTATACTGTTCTATAAATCCCGCATAGTTTCCGTCCGGCACAAAGCATATATCCTGACTGTCATGCTTTTTCGCGTTTATAAAGCCCTGCTCCGCCGCTATTTCACGCACCTCTGTTTTTCTCAGCTCTCCAAGCGGCAGTAATGTGTGCTTTAGCTGCTCCTGTGTGAGAGAATACAGCACATATGTCTGATCCTTTGTTTCGTCAACTCCCTTTTTTAGGACATATCTCCCGTTTTCCATTGCAATTCTCGCATAATGACCCGTTACGACATAATCGTATTCAAGCTCCTTCGCGCGCTGCAAAAGACGCTTGAATTTGATATATCTGTTGCAGTCTATGCATGGGTTAGGCGTTCTGCCGTTTTCATATGCGTCCGCAAAGCGATCCATAACCTCGGTTCTGAAATCATCACTGAAATTAAACACATAATGCTCTATTCCCAGACGGTGCGCGACCGCTCTCGCGTCCTCCACATCGCTTAACGAGCAGCAGCTTTTTTCACGGATACCGGCATCCTCATTTGTAAAGAGCCGCAGCGTTGCTCCTATTATATCATAGCCCCGCTCCCGCATGATATATGCCGCCACAGAGCTGTCCACTCCGCCGCTCATTGCAATTATTGCTCTGTTGTTCATTATTTCATTCTCCTGTCGCGTTATATCTCCTTAAAGTATATCACGAATATTATTAATGTCAAGAAATAATTTAAAAATTTACAGACGCGATCTTATTGACTTTATATATGAAAAGATATATAATAAACATATTAATTCTATAGGATTTGGAGCGGTATTATGAATTTTAATATAAACGAGCTTACAGACAAATTACGGGACAAGCATACACTTCCGGACAGGGAGCTAACGGCGCTTATTGATACTCGGGACTGTGACTATCTGCATAAGACCGCCGATGCCGTACGGAGGGAGTTTTACGGCGTCGATGTGTACACGCGCGGTCTTATCGAGTTTACAAACTACTGTAAAAACAACTGCTATTACTGCGGACTGCGCAGGGACAATACAAAGCTTGAGCGATACCGCCTTACAAAGGAGCAGATCCTTGAATGTGCCGACACGGGCTATGAGCTTGGCTTCCGCACATGGGTTCTGCAGGGCGGCGAGGATATGTATTATTCCGATGAATACATATGCGAAATCGTTTCCGCGCTTAAGGCGACGTACCCGGACTGCGCCGTTACGCTGTCCATAGGCGAAAGATCGGGTGAAAGCTATAAGGCATATCGTGAAGCCGGCGCCGACAGGTATCTTCTGCGCCATGAAACAGCCGATGATGCGCACTACCGCGCTCTGCACCCCGAAAGCATGAGTCTTGAAAACCGCAAAAGATGCCTTTGGGATTTAAAAAAGCTCGGATATCAGGTCGGCTCCGGCTTTATGGTCGGAACACCTCATCAGACACTTGAAAACCTTGTGACCGATCTGCGCTTTCTGCAGGAGCTGCAGCCGGATATGATAGGCATAGGGCCGTTTCTCCCCCATGCCGACACGCCGTTTCGCGATGAGGCAAAGGGAAGTCTTGCGCGCTGCCTCAATCTCATAGCGATCCTGCGCCTTATGTTTCCGTACGCGCTTATCCCCGCGACCACAGCTCTGGGCACAATACACCCTTTAGGGCGCGAAATGGGTCTAAAAGACGGCGGAAATGTTGTAATGCCGAATTTATCGCCCAAGGATGTGCGCGAGCTGTACAAGCTTTACGACAACAAAATCTGCACCGGTGAGGAGGTGGCGGAATGCCGTCAGTGTCTTGACAGACGCGTTGAAGGCTCCGGCTACAAGCTGGTTGTCGATATAGGTGATGTAAAGCGCAAATGAGTTTATTAAAGCCGTCTTTTTACATAACTTCATTATCGTCAATCAGCATTCTCTTACGATGCGCGGCGGTGAAAGCCGCTTTAAAACCCTCACAGTATTTCTCCATTGCCGTGACAACTGTTTCCGGCTTCAGGTTATAGCCGCTGCCGCAGGATACCACAAGTCGTATTGTCTGAATGCCGTCCTTATAGCCCAGCTCCTCAGCTTCAAAAATATGCGACCTTATATCCGAATCGCTCACACCCTTTTTTGTCTTTTTCGGGACCGTAAGCTCACTCTGCGCCATCAGCGTGTTTACATCTCCCGGAGCCTCACACTCGATTTCAACAATGTACTCCGCCCGGTTTATCCTTGTCAGGTCGATCTCCTTTGCCTTAAGACGGTATGCGGCATAAATCTTAAAGCCCGGCGGCAGACAGCGGTTTATTTCGTCCCTCACCTGCTCGTTGCCCAGACCTGTTATCAGACCTGCCTTCATATATTCGCATTCGCTTGTAACGCCGACAGGGAGCGGCTGAGCGATCGTCATAACAGGATGGGGGTTAAAGCCCTGCGAGAACTCGAAATTCAGCTTTGAGCGCCTTATTGCCCTGTGAAAGCATCGTACAAAATCCAGATGCGAAATAAACTTCACACGGTCATCTCTGCCGTATTTCAAAATAAACTTGCTCATTCCGCAGCGCCCTCCTTATTGCGTTTCTCAAGACATACTCCCGTACCGAAGCGCGCCGCGCCGCAGCCGGAGCATTTCAGGCGGCAATGCGGTGTTGTGACCCCGGCCTTTGCCTTTTCGTTTTCACTTATAAGGAACCGCTTTGTAACGCCGATATCAATGTGATCCCACGGAAGAACCTCGTCATAGCTTCTCTCTCTTGCCGCGTAAAAATCCGGGTCAAGTCCGCATTCGTTTATAGCCTGCATCCATTTATCAAAGTCAAAGAAATCGCCCCAGCTGTCAAATTTGCAGCCCAATTCAACAGCCCTTATGATCGCTTTGCAAAGACGGCGGTCTCCGCGCGCGAAAACACCCTCAAGATAGCTTGTCTTGTTATCATGATAGGTATAGCGTATTCTTCTGCTTGGAATGTTTTCTTTTACAAGGCGCTGTTTTCTTATAAGCTCCTCGCGGGAATCCATCGGGAACCACTGGAACGCCGTAAACGGCTTCGGAACAAACGACGATGCGCTTATCGTGATATTTATATTCTTTGCTCTTTCCTCCTTGGGAATTTCAAAATAAACGTCCAGTATACGTCCGGCAAGCGCGGCGATCTCCTTTACGTCCTCATCGGTTTCCGTAGGCAGTCCGAGCATAAAGTACAGCTTTACATTTGTCCAGCCTCCCGCAAAGAGCAGCGCCGTTGATTTCATGACGTTTTCCTCAACTACATTCTTGTTTATAACGTCCCGCAGTCTCTGCGTTCCCGCCTCGATTGCAAACGTGATGCCGCTCTTTCTCACCTTCTGAACCTTTTCCATAAGCTCCAAAGAAAAGTTGTCAATTCTGAGCGACGGCAGCGAGAGTCCTATTTTCTTTTCCTCTGTGACTTTAAGAAGTCCGTCGGTAAGCTCCGGCAGACCCGAATAGTCGCTTGTTGAGAGTGACGACAGTGAGATCTCATCGTAGCCGCTGCATGAAAGAAGATCGTTTGCAAGCCCTAAAAGTGTTTCCGGCTTTCTCTCCCGCTGCGGACGGTATATGTAGCCCGCCTGGCAGAATCGGCAGCCTCTCAGGCAGCCTCTCATAACCTCCAGCATAACACGGTCGTGAACGACCTCGCCGAAGGGCACAATGATCGTGTCAGGCGCATAGGCTGCGTTAAAATCCTTCATAATACGCTTTGTGACCTTTTCCGGCGCATGCGGATTGTTCGGGGTTATGCTCCTGACCGTTCCGTCACTGTTGTATTCGACATCATAAAATGAGGGTACATATATACCCTCCGACTCGTCAAGAAGCTTTTCGAGAAATTCCTTTTTGCTCCTTTTGCCGTCCTTCTTCCATGCCTTTAGTACCTCCATAGCTTCATGGACCTGCTCCTCGCCCTCGCCTAACATGAAGAAATCAAACATATCGGCGATCGGCTCCGCGTTATAAGCGCAGGGGCCGCCGCCGTAAACAATCGGAAACTCCTCGCCCCTTTCCTCTGCCATAAGCGGTATTCCGGCAAGGCTGAGCATATTTACGATATTTGAATATGAAAGCTCATACTGTAATGTAAAGCCAAGTATATCAAAGCGGGTCACTTCGTCACCGGATTCAAGCGCGAAGAGCTTCATATCATGCTTTCGCATTTCCTGCTCCATGTCATCCCACGGCGCGAAAACACGCTCGCACCATGTATCCTCACGATTATTCAGCGTGTGATAGATTATCTTCAATCCGAGATGTGACATTGCGATCTCATATACATCGGGGAAACAAAAGCCGAATCTTATATCGACCTCATCTGCGTTCTTAATAACCGCATTCAGTTCGCCGCCCGTATATCTTGTCGGTTTCATAACACCGGACAAAATTTTATCCTTTAAAGTTATCATTCTTCTGTCGTTTCTCCGTTGTCCTTATTTTTTCTGAATATACCGGATATTTTGTCAACAACATCCGGCGCAAGCTCTATGAGCTTTTCAACCGGTCCTGAGCCTTCATCTGTTGAAACAAAACGGATACTCCCGCTCTTTGTTATAACAAGAAAGCCCTCCGGTCTGATCGACGCGCCCGCGCCTACGCCGCCGCCGAAAAGATTGTTGCCCGCGCTGTCGGTCTCCTTGAACTCACTTCCGCCGCCACCGACGCCGAAAGCCACCCTTGCAATAGGAATGATCATTGTGCCGTCCGCCGCTGTTACCGTATCACCGATAATGCTCTCGGCGGTGAACAGTCCGTCCATAGAATCTATGGCGGTTTCAATCAGGTCTTTAATCGGATTTGCCATTGTTTGGTTCCCCTTTCATACTCTTGTATTTCTTATACAGCGGTATACCGCCGCTCAGCGCAAGCACTGCCAGCGCCGCTATGTTAAATAAATTCGTTGTTATTATAGCCTCAAGCTCCGCAAAAATATGCGGATTTTTAAAATCGGGCTTCAATTCTTCCTTATGCTTTTTAAGACGCATCTTTTTATCCATAACGCCCAGCACGTTATACACGAACGCCGCCGCCGCGCCGAACAAAAGACCGGTCTGCATCGCGTCCTCCGTCCCGAAAATCAGCTTTATATCCAGCAGCTTTATTTTAACCGCGCACCGAAACATATATCCGAGGATCTTATAAATTGTTTCCTTGATCTCAGTGATATTTCCGCGTACAAATGAGATAACAAGCCTCACCTTGTCCGGCCTGTCCTCCGCCTCTTTATCCGTGTCCTCAGCCGCTTCGTCCGCCGCCCTTGACGCCTTTTCCTTTTTTTCCGGAGCGCGTATCCTTATAAAGCCGTATTTCAGATCAAGCGACTGGTCAAGCGTGTTGTTTGTGTAGGAAAGATACGCCGTGCATGTTATCGGTAAAAAAAATATACTTGCGAGAACCGCGATAATTATTGCAGCAACAATCAATACTCCCATGCTCTCTCTCCTTTATGCGCCTTTACTGCTCCTGCCGCGTCTCCTGTGTCTGCGGCGTTTCTCCGCCGTCCTCAGTCTCAATAAGGGACGTCTGCTCGCCCGTCTCCGCAAGCTCCGGCATTATATTCTTAAAATTAATCGGAGGAAGATCCCGCGGTGTGCGCAGACCGAAGCAGCGCAGGAATGTATCCGTTGTCTTATACAGAATAGGTCTGCCCGGCGCGTCAAGTCTGCCGCACTCGTCTATAAGACCTCTCTCATAAAGCCTGTTCACACAGCCGTCGGAATTTACCCCGCGGATTTTTTCAACCATACCGCGGGTCACCGGCTGCTTGTACGCGATTATCGCGAGCGCCTCCATCGCGGCATTTGAAAGCGGCTGATTTCTCTGCTCGCCCAGTATTTCGCGTATATATGTATAATACTCAGGGCGCGAGCATATCTGATAGCCGTCAGAAATCTCTATTATGTTAAAGCCGCGGTGCTCCCGGTCATATTCCTCTTTCAGCTCGTTTGCGGCAGTCTCGATCTCCTGCACAGTTTTATCAAGTACAACCGCAAGCTTTGCAGCCTTGACCGGCTCACCCGCTGCAAATAATATACCCTCTATGGCATATTTTATGTTATCCATCAGAATTTATCCCTTCATTAACATATTGCTCTCCGTCAGCTGCCGCACAGGAGGATATTATAAACTCATCCTGCTCCTCATCATAGTCGGCGCGTATCCGCTTTAGCTGGATCATTTCAAGAACCGCAAGGAAGGTGGCGATCATTTCCGGCCGCGAGTCCTCCTCGCGGAACAGAGCTGAAAATCCTACTCGTTTGCGGCTGTGCATAACCTTGCAGACCTTTTCGATCATATCTTCAACCGAAACCTTTTCGCGGCCTACAATGCCCGAAAAAGCACGTTTCTCCGGCTTTGCCTTTCTTATGCGCCGCTGTAATATACTGTTAAAGGCGTCCGCAAGCTCCGAAAGCTCATGATGTCTGCTGTATTCCGGCACAGGGAATTTGATTTTCTCCTCCCCGCGAAACACCATATATTTTGACGAAAATTCGCTTTTTCGCATCTCCCGCGAGGCTTCCTTGAACTTTTTGTATTCGTAAAGTCTGCGGGCAAGCTCCTCACGGGGATCCTCCTCGTCCTCTTCTTTCTCGTCCTTAGGGAGCAGCATTCTCGACTTGATATAAAGCAGCTGCGACGCAAGGACTATAAATTCACTCGTATCGTCCAGACGTGATTTCTCAATTCCCTCGATAGCTTCAAGATACTGATCCGTGATCTCGACAATAGGTATATCCCATATGCTGACCTTGTTCTTTTTGATAAGTGTCAGCAGCAGATCAAGAGGGCCCTCAAAGCTGTCAAGCTTATATTTCATTTCTTCCATCCGTACCACCGCATCATATGAACAGATTCGCAATAGACTGGCACACATGAAGAATGCCCGTAAGCACTATTCCCACACCCGTTCCGATAATCTTGTCAAACACTCCCGCAAACGACAGCAGTATGATAAGCAGAAAGCTGTATCTCTCGAACTGCTGCAGTTTGAAATACGCGTTCGTTGAAAGGAACAGACCGAGCACACGCGAGCCGTCCAGCGGAGGTATAGGTATTATATTGAACACCAGAAAGCACAGATTTGTTCGCGCAAACAGAAACAGCACGCTGCCTATTGTATTGATCGAATTAACAAACACGCCTGTTTTATAGCTTATAATAAAAAGGATCGTATAAACAAGCATTGACGCAAACGCAAGAACAAGATTTGAAAGAGGCCCCGCCGCCGCGGTGATCGCCATACCTGTCTTTGGATTTTTATAATACCCTGCATTGATCTGCACCGGCTTTGCCCAGCCGAAACCGGTAAGAACCATAAGCACAGCGCCCACAGGGTCAAGATGCACCAAAGGATTAAGCGACAGTCTGCCCGTCATTCTCGGCGTTGGGTCGCCAAGCTTATCCGATACCCAGCCGTGGCAAAACTCATGGAAGGTAAGAGCTATCAGCACTATCGGTATCATGATTATCCTGCTTATTATATATGAAGATGAAAACATATCTTTCCTCCGATTCGATTTAAAATTACTCTGCTATATATTATAATATATTTCTAAGTATTTGTAAAGTATTTTTTTCATATAACATAATAAAAAGGGGCTTTTTTCGGGCAACCAAAAAGAGCAATCGTTTTGATTGCTCTGACTTGTTATAACGCCGCTTGATAAATTTTCTTTACATCGTCCTTGTTAAGCGGTATAAAGCCGCATTGCAGTCCGCAATCCGCTGCTTTCTGCGACATAACATCAAAATGCGCTCCATCGATACCAATCTCGCTGAGCGTCGCGGGAAGCCCTATCGACTTGAAAAACTCCTTCGTTTTTTCAATCGCCGCTTTTGCGATTTCCATGTCGCTTCCGTTTGCGATACCCCATACGTTTCTGCCATATTCAACGAAACGCCATACCGTATCTTCGTTTAAAACATACTCCATCCAATACGGCGTTAATATCGCAAGTCCGACTCCGTGCGTAATATCGTAAAACGCGCTCAATTCATGCTCCATCGGAT
>CAZOHJ010000035.1:0-20131 GCA_964579875.1 uncultured Lachnospiraceae bacterium
TTCTTCAGATACCATAGTGATCCATAGTAAAACAATAAGCGCCAGACATATCCCGCCGCCTATGAAGCCTGCGGGCTTGCGCATTCGCGGGTCAAAAAGCTTCGGAAGCTCCAACGGCTTTTTATGCTCCTGCTTGTTTATTTTGATAATCGGTTCGGAGACGGTAATTGAGCCTTTTGCTTTTTTATAAAGAAGCTTATTGTGTGAGTACACATTACGATATGATTCCAGTTCAACGTCCGAGAGCGGAATAGAATCCGTTCTGACGGCAAGTATCTGATAGCCTTCATCGATACTGTCGGTTCTTCTGAGGATTGCATAATTATAGAAGGATACATTTGTAGCAAAGCGCACATAATACATCTCCTCGCCCATATCGTAAAGATTGGTTATGCTGTAGAAGATATTGTCCGCGTCCGGAGACTTGAGCGCCTTGTCATAATCATACATGGTTGCGCAGTTGCCTATATCAAGAAAACTGAAATGCGCCGCAGCTGTGAGAACCGTTTCAATGCGGCTCTCCTCCGTGTCGGAAAGCTTTTCATATATGTCTTCATAGGTTACGCTGTCCGCTGAGGCATTTTTAAGGCTTGAAAAGAAATCATCAAGATAATGATTATATCCGCTCAGATCAACACCGGGGTATAGTATTTCACTGTTAAAGCCTATTATGCCCGATTCCTGCGCATAATCAGGATTGATTACGAACTTATATGCGGTACCGTCTATTACTGTGTAGTAATCGGCGCGAAGCTTCTCACCGTAAAGGTATTCATTATATATTATATATCTGTTTGTTTCGTTGAAACCAAGCGCAAATTCGCCTGTTATCCCCGGCTCGGAGCTGTAGCATTGGGCAAGGGTAATAACGGAAACGGCTTTGCCTGATTCACTGTCGTATCTGTATACGTCCACGCAGACCCCCTGAAGAGCAGAGTCGGCACGGAAAATAACAAGGTATGGGTTTTCGTTGTTGTCGAAGTTGATTATGTCTGCGTAGATGACGCCGGACGGGTAAATTCCGGTGACACCGCCGTTCGGTATGCTTTCAATGACCTCTGTTGTTGACAGGACACCGTACTGCGCCATCTCGTCATTAAGCGTATAGCTGTATACAGATGCCGCTTTGCCGGACATTTTATCCGAAAAGGCCTGTGGTGTGCAGATCGTCAGAAGCAGTGTAAAAACGCAGATCAGACATAACAGCTTGTATAACCGCGTCTTCAGTATTTTCCCTCCTTCCAAAAATTAAAAGTATGGAATAATAATACACCCATGCTATAATATTATATAAAATAAAATATTAAGTTTCAATACTATCAACCTTAATATTTTGTAACATAAAGGTTACAAATGTTACAAATCGTCGGATTTTGAAAAGCATATATAATTATGCCCATTATAAATAAAATAATTTATTTAATATTTTACTTTACAAATAAAGGGGAATATGATAAAATAATCAGCATAGTATGTTATCCGGCAGGATGAATAAAAATCCGGATCACATGAATAAGTATACATAAAACGAAAGAAGGCATAGGTTAAAATGATAAAGACAGCGGTTTTGGGCGCTACAGGCTATGCGGGTATTGAGCTTGTAAGAATCCTTTCGGCTCATCCTGAGGCTGAGCTTAAAATACTTGGTTCACAGAGCTTTGACGGTCAGCCGATTTCAGAGGTATACGGCAGCTTTGATCATGTGCTTGATCTCAAATGCGAAAAGCTTGATCTTGACAGAGTATCAGAGTGTGACGTCGCTTTTACAGCGCTTCCGCACGGCGCCTCAAAGGACGTTATCCCGTCTCTTATTGAAAGAGGATTAAAGGTGATTGACCTCAGCGGTGACTTCCGCTACGATGATGTAAGGGTTTATGAGGAATGGTATAAGCAGGAGCACAGCGCGCCGGAGCTTTTGAAGGAAAGCGTTTACGGTCTTCCGGAGCTGTACAGAGAGGAGATCAAAAAGGCAAGGCTTATAGGAAATCCGGGCTGCTATACGACCTGTTCGATCCTTGGCGCATATCCGCTGTTAAAGAGCGGAAAAGGCAGTGCGGAGAATATCATAGTTGACGCGAAATCAGGCGTTACAGGCGCGGGCAGAGGTCTCGGACTTGCATATCACTTCTGCGAGTGTACGGAGAATACAAAGGCGTATAAGGTAGCCGCTCACCGCCACACATCGGAAATTGAGCAGGAGCTGTCAAAGGCGGCGGGCAGGGAGGTTATTATTTCGTTCACTCCGCACCTTATCCCTCAGAAGAGAGGTATCCTCTCAACGATCTATGTAAATCTTAATAAGGAATGTACGACAGAGGAGCTGACAGAGCTTTATAAGGACTTCTATAAGGACGAGTATTTTGTGCGCGTAAAGGATGCCGGAAAGCTGCCTGAAACAAAGCATGTTGCAGGCTCGAACTTTGTTGATATAGGCATTGTTGCTGACCGGAGAGTCAACCGCGCGGTTATCGTGTCGGCTCTTGACAACATTTATAAGGGAGCCGCGGGACAGGCTGTTCAGAACATGAACCTTCTCTTTGGTCTTGACGAAAAGACAGGTATATCCAACGCGGGATTTTATTTATAATTAAGGGGCAAATAAAAGTGGAAGAATTAATAAAAAAGGCACAGATATTGGTTGAAGCGCTGCCTTATATACAGGAGTTTGCGGGCAAGACGTTTGTAATCAAATACGGCGGCAACGCCATGATAAACGAGGAACGTAAAAACCAGGTAATGGAGGATATTACTATTCTCAAGTTCATCGGACTGAATCCGATAGTTGTTCACGGCGGCGGTCCGGATATTTCAAAGGCGCTTGATGAGAAGGGTGTTAAAAGCAGATTTGTAAACGGTCTGAGAGTTACCGACAAGCTTACGGTGCAGGTTGCTCAGGAGGTTCTTATAGGCAAGACGAACAAGGAGATCGTATCCCTCCTGAATAAGAAGGGCGGACGCGCTGTCGGCGTAAGCGGTATAGACGCTTCCTTTATAGAATGTGAAAAGCAGAAGACTGTGATAGACGGTGAAGAGATAGATATAGGCTATGTAGGCCGTATAAAGCATATTAAGCGCTGCATCCTCGATCTTCTCTGCAAAGACCAGTGGATACCGGTAATTGCGCCTATCGGTGTTGATGATGAAGGCAACAGCTATAATATAAACGCTGACACGGTCGCGTCGGAGGTCGCGGCGGCTGTGCAGGCGGAAAAGCTTATTCTCCTGACTGATGTCGAGGGCATAAAGGATGAGAATGGTGATATCGTATACGCGGCGGGCGCCGGACGGATTAACGAGATGATTGAAAACGGCACTATCAACGGCGGAATGATACCTAAGGTCAGGGGCTGCATAGACGCCATAAACAAAGGCGTAAACGGCGTCCATATAATAGACGGACGCATACCGCACTGCCTGCTGCTTGAAATATTCACAAAGACAGGAATAGGCTCAATGATAAAGAGTGACAGGACTTGATTACAGGATGAAAGGAATAAAAGAATTATGAGAATGTCAAAACTGTTAATGCCGACTCTGCGTGAGGTTCCGGCAGAGGCGGAGATAGCGAGCCATCAGCTCATGCTGAGGGCGGGGCTTATAAGAAAGCTTGCGGCGGGTGTTTATTCATATCTCCCGCTAGGGCTCAGAAGTCTGCATAAGGTGCAGAATATCATTCGCGAGGAAATGGAAAGAGCCGGAGCGCAGGAGCTTCTGATGTCGGCGCTTCTTCCGGCAGAGGCTTATCAGGCATCGGGACGCTGGGAGGTTTTCGGACCGAGTATGTTTAAGCTCAAAGACCGCAATGACCGTGACTTCTGTCTCGGACCTACGCATGAGGAGCTTTTTACTCAGTGCGTAATTGATAATGTGCGGTCATATAAGGAATACCCGATGACGCTTTATCAGATCCAGACAAAGTATCGCGACGAGGGCAGACCGCGCTTCGGCGTAATCAGAAGCCGCGAGTTCATAATGAAGGATGCCTACAGCTTTGATCTTGACGAGGCGGGACTTGATAAGTCCTACAAGGCTATGTATGACGCATATAACAGGATCTTCACAAGACTCGGCCTTGATTACACGATTGTTGATGCCGACAGCGGCGCTATGGGCGGCAGCGGCTCACAGGAATTTATGGTTAAGTCACCGGTAGGCGAGGACGGTATCGCATATTGTGATGACTGCGGCTATGCTGCAAACTATGAGAAGTGCGAGTGTATTCCGGTTCAGACTGAGCAGATCCCCGGCGATCTTCCGATGGAGAAAATCAAAACTCCTGATGCGCATACGATAGACGAGCTTGTGCAGTCCCTCGGCATGGAGGCGACAAACTTCGCAAAGACTATTATATACAAGGCTGATGATAAGTATATCGCGGCTATGGTACGCGGCGACCGTGACGTTAACGAGGTCAAGCTTAAGAACCTTATAGGCTGTAAGGACGATCTGGAGCTTGCGGAGCCGCATATGGTAACGGAAATTACCCGTGCAAAGGTCGGTTTCGCAGGACCGATAAACCTCGGTATTCCGGTTTATGCCGACAAAGAGGTTGAAATGATGCAGAACTTTGTCGTAGGCGCAAACGAAAGCGATATGCACTATAAGAATGTGAATATAGGCAGAGATTTTGAGCCGGATGTGGTTGCGGATATAAGAGTGGTAACAACGGGCGACCGGTGCCCGAAATGCGGCGGAAAGATCAAGTCGGAGCAGGGCATTGAGGTGGGACACATCTTTAAGCTCGGCACAAAGTATTCGGATGCTCTGGGACTTAAGTATCTTGACGAGAGCGGTAAGCAGAACACCGTCGTCATGGGCTGCTACGGTATCGGCGTTACACGCTGTATTGCGGCAGCGGTTGAGCAGCTGCATGATGATAACGGTATAATATGGCCGGTGTCGATCGCGCCGTATGAGGCAATAGTTGTTCCAGCAAACTACAAGAATGACGGGCAGGCGGCAGAGGCGGAAAAGCTTTATGAGGCTTTACAGGCTGCGGGCATCGAAACAATAATTGATGACCGCAAGGAGCGCGCCGGCGTTAAGTTCAAGGACGCTGACCTTATCGGTATTCCGGTTAGAATTGTGGTCGGCAAAAAAGTCGGCGAGGGCGTTGTTGAATATAAGGAAAGAACAATGGAAAAGGCAGTTGAAATAAGCCTTGATGAGGCGATTTCAAAGGTTGTCGGGTTCGTAAACGCAAATAAGCAATAAAAACATAAAGACGGAATGCGATGAGCATTCCGTCTTTATGTTTTTATTTTTTCTTTCTGAACGCGAATAGCTTCATAAGAATAAAGGTCACAGGAACTCCGATTACAGCCGCGATGGCGTAAGCAATGACGCTAGGTCCGTGAATAAAGGTATCAAACAGCCATACTATAACCGTCTGAATAATGAAATTGGGAATGTAGGATATGAAGAATTTTATGAACTTCATAAATCCCAGACTTTCCTTAAAGGTCAGCTTGCTGTTCAGAAGGTATGCCACAACATTTGAGGTGACATATCCCGGCAGGAACGCAGCGGTGGTGCTCGGTATAAAGAGTGAGTAAATCGTGGAAAAGATGATATTGCTCAGCGTGTTTATAACTCCGACGACAAGGAACATGAAAAATTCCGGATTTATAAACATATGCTTTAATTTCTCACCCTTGCTTTCCTCGTACTCATTCCATGGAGTAAGAGCGTTTCGGCGCACGATGTATGCCTTATCTGAAATTTCCGCGAGCGGGGTATCGCTGAAGCTGTCCGAATAAAAGCCGTCACAGCGGGTTATGCCATAGGCTTTTTCAAGACGGCTGACCTTTTCCGCCCCCCAGCAGTTCTCGCCATCGTATTTTCCGGTATGCTTATCTACCCGTGACGCAAGCAGCCTTTTTATTCCCAGCCTGCCGCAGACCGGCTTTAAAAGAAATTCCGGTGAGGCTGATATTACAATATCGTCCGGCCGCTGCTGTTTCCTATAGTAGTCAAGAATGTTTTTTTCGTGCCCGTTCCAGAAATCCTCAAGAGCCTCGTCAATATTATCTATATAACGCAGAAAACGGTACATATGCTCCTTGAATTGTGTTTTAGTGTAGATACCCAACATGTAGAGCAGAAATGACCACATTGTCGGTATTACCGTAATATAAGCCTTTTTGTATCGCTTTGAGCAGTATTTTATAAAGTCAACGGTGGAATCACCGTCATATATGGTTTTGTCAAAATCATAAATATTCAATGTATGACGTCCCTCCTGTTAATTGATCAGCGCAACGGCATAGGCGCTTATGCCCTCCTCGCGCCCCTCAAAGCCGAGGCGTTCTGTCGTCGTGCCCTTTATATTAACACATCCGCGATCAATTGTCAAATCCGCCGCCATGTTGTCCCGCATTTTCTCAATGTGGGGGAGAAGCTTAGGTTTCTGCGCGGCTATTGTAATATCAACATTGCCTATTGTATAGCCCTCATTCTTTATTCTTTCGACTACTCTGCGAAGCAGTATGCGGCTGTCTATGTCCTTAAATTCCGCGGAGGTGTCCGGGAATAGTCTTCCTATATCGCCCAGAGCCGCCGCACCCAGCAGCGCATCGCATAGCGCGTGAATTGCGACATCCGCATCCGAATGTCCCAGAAGCCCCTTATCATGCGGAATATCCACGCCGCATATAATACATTTTCTTCCCTCAACTAATTTGTGTACATCATATCCGAATCCGACTCTCATTGCGCATTTCTCCTTTTCAGTATTTCCTCACCGATTGCAATATCGCCCGGTGTCGTAAGCTTTATGTTTTCGTAGGTGCCGATTGTTACATGAATGCTCTTTCCGTACTGCTCAAATATAGAACAGTCATCGGTAACGGTGATTTTGTCCGCTGCCGCGCGCTCATGCAGTGCCTTTATTTCACTGAGCCTGAATACCTGCGGGGTTTGGATCTGAACGGTGTGTTCACGGTCTATTGTGCCCGTTATCGTTCCGTTTTCGTCTATTGCTTTCAGGGTATCCTTTACAGTGACGCCTATTGCGGCTGCACCGTATTTTACAGCATCCGAAATAACGGCTTTAATTTCCGTCGGGGTGATAAGACAGCGCGCTCCGTCATGTATCACCGCAATATCGCCCGATGCGGCGCATAGTCCGTTATAAACCGAGTTCTGACGTTCTGCTCCGCCCTCAGTCACCGCGGTGAGCTTTGATATGCCGTCATGTTCCGCAATTTTACGGACAAGCGGAATATCGGCGGCGCCCGTGACAACTACTATTTCATCCACCATATCGCAGCCTTCAAATGCCGTCATGGTGTGAGACAAAAGCTCCCTGCCGCACAGCGGCAGAAAGACCTTGTTGACGGCTGCTCCCATGCGTTTTCCGCGCCCCCCGGCTACAATTATTGCTGTTGTTTTCATGCTTTCCTCCGTATACAATAACGGGCAAAACCGGAAAGTCCGTTTTGCCCGAAAATTTTAAGTTTATAAATAACCTTTATCCGACCGTCTCTGCAACCGTATCATCGAGGATCATCTGGATGTCGCTTTCCTCCGCAACTCCGGAAAGAATAAGCTCGCTGAGTACGATCTGCTTTGCAGAACAAAGTGTTTTTCGCTCGCTTGTTGAAAGACCTTTGCGCTTTTCACGGCACATAAGCTCCTTGAGAACGCCCGCAACCTGGTATATATCACCGGATTTGAGTTTGGTCATATTGTCTCTCTGCCGCTTGTTCCAGTTAATATCGTCTCCGATTTTAAGGTCATGGAAGAATTCGAGAACCTTTTTTGCTTCGTCCTTTGAAATAACACCTCTGATTCCGATTTTCTCGCAGCCTTCGACCGGAATATCGGAAATCATGCTGCCGACTGCAAAGCAGACCACGTAATAATCTCTTTCAACTCCTGCAAGCGCAATCTTTTTCATATCCTTGATAACTCCGGCACCGTGCATAGGATGCACAACCTTATCTCCGACACAATACATGCTTTTTCCGCTCCTTTACCGGGATCATGCTCTCCTTTGAACAAATCCCCAATGTATCATTTACTTCCATATCTTTATTATAGCACATTTTCCCCTAAAAGTCAAACAAAACATTTTATCCGGGTTTTCTATATATTGTTTTTTGTCGCTTTTTGCACAAAGATTTATCTTGTCTTTTCACTATTATCCGATTGCCGATGATTGGTTTTTATATTATGGAAGGAGCGTATATCCTCTGGCAGCATATTTTTTCTGCAAAGCGTATGAGAGGGCGGAAATCTCCTGCGGCGCTGATTTGAATTATTAAATAGTACCATAAACACCCCAACAAATAAAATGCAGTTGACATGCGCGGGTGTTTTCGTGTATAATTGAGGTATACAGAGAGGTGAACGAAATGCCGGTAAAAATAGTAACGGGCAATATCGGGTCGGGAAAGACCGCGTATTGCGTTGATGAAATGAGAAAAAAGCATGAGAGCTTCCCGGAGCATAAGTGCATTATGCTTGTTCCGTCGCATTATTCGCATGAAACGGAAAAAATGCTGATAGATAAATTCGGAGGAACAGGTCTTAATAATATAGAGGTAACTTCTTTTGAGAAGATGGCGAGGGAGCTGCTTGCGGGGACAGAAAACAGACTTGCGGCTCCGGGCAAGCAGTCGCTTATCTGCCGCGCGGTTGAAGAGTGCCTTGCGGAGCTTGAAAAGCGCAGAGATGAATTTGACGCAAAGCTTATTGCGGCAGTGAGCAAGCAGGGCTTTCTTGATGTTGCGCAGTCGCTTATAAGCGAGCTGCACAGATATGTTGTAACCGGAAAAGAGATAAGAGAGCGGGCGGAGCAGACGGAGGAAGGGATACTCAGGCAGAAGCTTGAAATCACCGCTATGATCTCGGATTATTATGACGCGCTGCTTAATGCGACCGATTATGTCGACAGTGACGAGGATTTGCTGCGCCTGGCAGGGATCGCGGGAAAAAGCGTTGATGAAAACACAAGCATTTGGATGGATAAGTTTGATGAGCTTCTTCCTCAGCAGATGCAGGTTTTAATGTCCCTTATAGACAGAGGCGCGGACATAACGATAGCCTTCAATACCTGTGAGAATGATACCTATTACGGAACAAGGGCGGCGGTATCGGCAATTGCCGGATATGCAAACGCGGAGATAATACATCTTGACGGCGGCATGGAGCATCTTGAAAATGCGCCGGACTTAAAATTCCTGTTCTCAAACTGGTTTGAACGGGTAAGGTATGGCGGAGCCGTAAATAATGCCGAGATATTTGAGGCTCGGGACGCGTATACGGAAATTGAGCATATCGCCTGCCGCATACTTGATTTTGTGCGCGAGGACAAATACCGTTTCAAGGATATTTCAGTCATATGCGGCAGACCGGAAGGCTACAGCCATATAGTGGAGGCGATATTTGACGAATATGAGATCCCGTATTATTCTGATGAGAGACTTTCCATAGCGGAGCACCCGATCGCAATGCAGATACTTTCGCTGTTTGATGTGATAGAGAACAACTGGAGCTATAGCTCCATGTTTGAATATCTGCGCGCAGGCTTTGTTTATACGGCTGTCAAGGGCAAAAACGGAAGCAGTCGGTACAGAAGGGTTCCGTCGGATAAAATTGATATACTTGAAAATTATGCGCTTAAATACGGCATACGCGGCAGAAGTATGTGGTGCCGCTCGTGGATAGAGGGACAGAAAAATGTTATAGATGAGGCCTTCGGAGCGGAGCGAAAAAAAGCGCAGGATAATGACGCGGATCTTGACGCTCTGCGGGAGACGCTTGTAAAGCCTGTTGTCGCGTATTGTGACGCCGTAAAGCAGGCGGAAACTGTTACGGATTACTGCTGCGCACTGTATGGATTTCTTGAGGACATTAACTTATATAACGGTCTTAAAGCCGAGCTGCTTGCAATGGCAATGAACCGGGCAACGGCGGACGCGCAGCGTTTCGGGCAGATATGGAATCATGTGCTTGATGTTCTCGACCAGGTCAATACTGCCTTGGGGACATATAAAGTTACCCATAAGGAGTTCTGCGGATATATACGCGCCGCGATGACGCAGTGCCAGATAAGAACGGTGCCGTCGGGTGTTGACCGTGTGTTCATAGGCTCGGTTGAAAAAAATCAGTCCGTTAATCCTAAGATCATTTTTATGGCGGGAGCCGTTTCGGGAACGTATCCGACGGAAACCGCGGTTGAGGGCTTTCTGTCAAATGCGGACAGGGAATATCTCGCCAACCACAATATTAACCTTGCGCCTGTAACAGCAAAGAAAAACTCAAAGCTTCACAACAGTGTATACAAGGTTCTCAGCGCCGTTACCGATAAGCTCTGCATAAGCTACCCGGTTCAGACGCCGGACGGCAAGGGCTGCCGCGCGGCGCAGACGGTTATTGATATCCGTGAAAAGCTGCCGGGAATACGCGTATATAATGATATTCTTGTGCCGCCGGAGGAGGAAAAAAGGATGTTTATTTCCTCGCCCAAGGCGACCCTTCATAAGCTGCTGATACATCCTAAGGCGCATCCGCTGTGGTCGCATGTCAACGAATGGTTTAACGAGCACGGGGAATGGAAAAACAAGCTGTTTACCGTTAATAAAACAAGATACAATTATAACGACAGGGTCATATCCTTAAACCCCGATTTGTCCCGTGAGCTTTATAGGGGACAGATAATGTACAGCGCGACAAGGCTTAATTCCTATGCGGAGTGTCCTTTCAGATACTTTTTACAGTATGGTCTTTGCGCGAGGGAGCGGGAGGAATGGGAGCTTAACGCCGCCGATACCGGCAGCTATGCCCATGAGATAATACGGCGCTTCTGCGAGCGCATCGACAATGATGAAGGATTGAACTGGAGCAAGGTCGATGATGATATCTGCGCGGAAATAGTTGACGAAATTGTTAAGGATACCATAGAGCGCATAAACGGCGCGGAGATTAAGGATAAGGAGCGCACTGCGGATATATTCAGGCGCATGGGAAAAACGGTCAGGGAGGCGGCTAAAACCGTGCGAAGGAGTATTGCCGCGGGAGAGTTTGAGATCGCCGCATACGAGAAAAGGATAAATGCTCCGGTAACAGATAAGGTAGGCGTAACGGGAATAATAGACAGGCTTGATGTATGCCGTCACAACGGCGTGAACGAATACCGGATAATAGATTACAAGACCGGCAAGCAGGAATTTAAGGTATCGGAGATATATAACAGATACGATATGCAGCCGGTAATATATGCAATGGTAATGCGAATGCTTGATGATAAAGCGATGATATCCGGAATGTATTACAGCAAGGTGCGTAATGATTATGCCCATATAAAATCAACAGGCCGTGATTCGACCGCGCAGACGGGTCTGAAAAAAAATACAGAGCTTAACGGAGTGACCTTTGTTGACACCGATAACAATGGGGACATAAAACAAGAATCCATTGACAGAATCGAGTCCGGCTTTGCGGGACAGGACGGAAGTCTTTTCTTCGGTAAAAAGCCTGAGCTTGGGAAGAATGTTCAGGACAGGGAAACAGGTGAGCGGCTGATCGAGCTTGTCCACGACAATGTGATTTCTATGGATAAGGAAATAAGAGACGGAAATATCGGAATTTCACCGCTTGTTATGGACAGTCAGCATACTGCCTGCACATACTGCGCCTACAGCGCAGTCTGCCGCTTTGATGATAATCTTTCCGAAAAGCGTCCTGTTAAGGAAAAGGACAGCGATGTATGGAAGCTGCTGAAGGGAGATGAGTAATATGGAATGGACAGAGGAACAGGAGCGCGCAATACACACCCTGTCAGGGGAAGGAAATATACTTGTTTCCGCTGCCGCCGGCTCGGGAAAAACCGCGGTATTGGTTGAGCGTATATTGCGGAAGATAATCAGAAACGAGACTGAAATAGACCGTCTGCTTGTTGTGACCTTTACCGAGGCCGCCGCCGCGGAGATGCGTGAAAAAATAATAAAGCGTCTTACAAAGGAAATGGATGATCCGTCAAACAACGGGGGACAGATAAAAATGCTGAAAAAGCAGGTGCAGCTTGCACAGACGGCGAATATAATGACAATAGACGCGTTCTGTAACCGTGTGGTTCAGAATAATTTCCATCTGCTCGGCGCCGACCCCGATGTAAGTATAATAGATTCGGCAATGGAGGAGCTTTTGCGTGACGAAGCGATGGAAAGCCTGTTTGCGAGAATGTATAAAAACGACAATGAGGACGAGCATTCCGCATTTGAAAGACTGTTAGATGTTTACGCGTCAAACCGTGATGACAAAGGTCTTGCAAAGGTGATCCATTTTATATACAAATTTGTTATGTCCTTTGCAGATCCCGCAGGCTGGCTGGAAAATGCCGCGGAGAACTACAGTCTGCCGGCATATAAAATGCCGGTCGCCTTATATTATGAGAGGGTATCAAGGAGCGCTGCCGCAAGGTGCGCCGAAAAGCTTGACGGCTTTATCGGTGACGCTGCGGACAAAAAGCTGATCGAATACGCGAAGGAGCTTAAGGCTGTTGCCGTATCGGTCAGGGACGCGGAGGACTGGGATGATATTTATAATGTATATGACAGGCTGTTTAAATCAAAGAAGGGCAAGCGTAAGCTTGTAAGCGTAGTTCAGACACCGCCCGAAGCAAACGGACCCGATAGCAAGCCGGAGGAGGATCGTCTCGGTTTTATACGGAAGGAGCTTATTGACCGCCTTAATGACGGAATAACAGTAAGCCGCGGCGCGTTTGAGGAAGCCTGTGACAGCGGATTGCTTTATGAGGAGGCGCGTGATCTTGTATGGATCGTAAAGGAGTTTATGAGGGAATATGCCGCGCTGAAGGATAGGAACAGTGTGCGTGAATTTTCTGATATTGAGCATATGACATATGAGCTGTTCCGTGACCATGAGGACATACGAAATATTTATGCCGCTAAGTATGACGAAATTCTGATAGACGAATATCAGGACACAAACGGCTTGCAGGATGCGATATTCAATATGATTTCTCATAATAATATATTTATGGTCGGCGATCTGAAACAGAGTATTTACCGTTTCCGCGGCGGCGATCCGTATATTTTCAGAGATAAGAGCGACAAATATATGACCGGTGAAACGGCGGATAAAAAGCTTGTGCTTTCGCAGAATTTCAGAAGCAGAAGGGAAATATTGAACAGCGTAAATGACGTGTTCGGATGCATAATGAGCCGTGAGGCGGGAGATGTTGAATACACCGGAACCGAAAAAATAGTGAGATCAAAGGACTATTATCCCCTGCCTGAAACAGATCTGAAATCCGAGCTGCACTATTTAATGGTGAGAAGCAGCGCCGAAACGGACAAGGGTATGGAGGAAATACTTTTTACGGCGGACAAGATCAAGGAGCTGCTGGAATCGGGAGCAAGGGTGTATGACAAGGACACGGGAAAGCTGCGCCCTATAAGGAAAAAAGATATTGTGATCCTGCAGAACTCCGTGAAAAGCAATGGCGAGGATTTTGTCAAGGCGCTTTCCGACAGGGGCATAGCGGCATTTACGGAAACGGAAACATTTTTCAGCCGCCGCGAAATTAACGTGATGCTTTCGCTTATTTCAGTCATTAATAATTCCCGTCAAGATATTCCCCTTCTGGCGGTTATGCGCTCGCCTATAGGCGGATTTACCGAGGATGAGCTTGCGCGTATAAGGCTTGCCGGCTCGGACTTTGATAATTTCATAAGCGCGGTACGCTCCTTTGCCGCGAAAGGCGGTCAGAGATTAAATAAAGGGAAATATATCTATAAGGGACAGAAAACCTACGCGGATCTGAAAAAGCATGACCGCAGGTCTCTGGCAAAGAAATGCTATGCGTTTACGGAAAATCTGAAACGCTGGAGAGGCTATGTGCGCAGCAAGTCGGTTGCGCAGCTGATATGGACAATTTATGAGGAAACATATTTTTATGATATGATGGGCGCGATAGAGCAGGGCGAGGAGGCGCAGTTCAATCTGAGGCTGCTTTATGAAAGGGCAAGGCAGTACGAGAATGCGGGCTTCAAGGGTCTGTTCAACTTTATAAAATATATTGAGCAGATAGAGGGACATGACGAGGATCTCGGCGGCGCAAAGCTTATCGGCGAAAATCATGACGTGGTAAGGATTATGACTATCCATAAGAGCAAGGGCCTTGAATTTCCGTATGTGTTTGTATGCGGCGCCGGAAAGAAGTTCAGGACCGCGGAGGATGTTTCTATAATAAGGCTGCATAAAGAGCTTGGCATTGGTCTGCCGTATATTTATTATGACAAACATTATACGAGGGACACTAAAATTAAGGAGACCATCGCGCAGGTCAATAAAAATGAGCTTACCGCCGAACGAATGCGTCTTTTATATGTTGCGCTGACCCGCGCAAGGGAGAAGCTGTACGTTATCGCAAGCGTCAATACAGGGGAGGAGGTAACAGAGGAGGCTCTTGACATTGCATGGAGCAGCAAGCTCTCGGGCGGAAAAATGCTTCCCTCCGTTGCTCTGACGGCAAAGGGATTTTACGATTGGATATGTCCCGCCGCGTACGCGTCACCCGAAACATGGAAGCTAGTGTATCATAATATAACCTCGACGGCAGAGGAAGCGGAAACGGAGAAAGAGGAGGAGCGGGAAACCTTTGAGGACAGCCCTGAGCTGCGCAGGGCGGTGTATGATATACTGGATTACAGATATCCCTACAGCGAAAGCAGCACAATTCCTTCAAGAGCCTCGGTAACTCAGCTCAAGGAGCTTACGATCGAGCGTATGAGCGGAGAGGATAACGATGATACGGTGTACGAGCCGGACAGCAGAAGAACCGCCGATGCGAATGATATGGCGGATCTGATGTTTTCACCCCTTCACCCTAAGCCGGCATTCATGCGGGAAAAGGGAGACAAGCCGGCAAACGAAATAGGCACTCTGTATCATCTTGTCATGTCGGAGTTAAATCTTGACATTATCCGCAAAAAGGGCGCGGATCGTGTAAAAGACGGAATAGAAAGGCTTATACGCGAGGATAAGATCACGGTGGAGGATGTTAAATATATTGATATTGAGAAATTAAAGGGATTTTACGAAAGTGATATAGGCAAGCGTCTTCTTGCATCGCCGGAGATCCATCGTGAGCAGCCGTTCCAGATAAATATCCCGGCAACGGAATATGACCCGTCGCTTTCTGAGGAATACGCGGAGGAAAAGCTGATACTTCAGGGAATAATAGACTGCTATTTCAAGGAGCCGGACGGCTATGTGCTTCTGGATTATAAGACCGATAAGGTCAGAAATAATAAAAAGGAGATACGCCGGAAATACGATAAGCAGCTTGAGCTTTATAAAAAAGCTATAGAAAGCCTTACGGGCAGAACGGTAAAGGAAAGTATGCTGTATCTGTTTGATATAGGGGAAACGATATAACAGAAAAGCCTCCTGCGGATCGTCCGCGGGAGGCTTTTCTTGTTACATGCTTTCAACGACATCAATGCCAAGCAGCGCAAGCGCGGATTTGATGACGGTACAGGTCGCGTCCACTATTGCAAGACGCGCCTTTTTTGTTTCCTCATCAACATCGCTGCGCATGATCGGGTTTGTGTTATAGAACTTATTAAATGTCTTAACAAGGTTTGTTACATAGCGGTTCACATAGAACGGCTCGTTCTTTGCCGCGGCGTCCTTTACCGCGTCGCCGAAGCCGTCAAGCTGCTTGACGAGCGTGTACGTGTCATCTGAAACAGCCTTTGAAAGGTCGGCATTGGTGAAATCTATTCCGTCAGCCTTTCTGAGAATGCTTCTGCCGCGGGCATAACCGTACATGCAGTACGGAGCCGATTCCCCGTCAAAGTCAAGCATTGTATCCCATGAGAATACAATATCCTTCTCACGCGAATTTTTCAGGAAGGTGTAAAGAATTGCGCCTATGCCTATCTTCTTTGAAACATCGTCTATATCGTCAACAGCTGAACCGTTGTTTATAATAATATCCTTTGTCTTTTCAATCGATTCGTTAAGAACATCCTCAAGGAATACAACATCGCCGTGACGGGTCGACATTGCCTTGCCCGGGAGCTTAACCAGACCAAAGCCCACATGAATACAGTCCTTGCTCCATTCCCAGCCCGCTCGCCTCATTGTTTCAAAAATCTGTCTGAAATGCAGCGACTGAGGAATACCTACAACATAAATGTTCTTGTCAAAGTTATAGGTTCTGTGACGGTAGAGCGCGGCGGCTATATCGCGCGTTGCGTAAATTGTTGCACCGTCAGATTTAAGGATAATGCACGGCGGCATATTCATATCCGACAGGTCAACGACCTGTGCGCCGTCACTCTCGACAAGCAGCCCCTTGTCCCGGAGGATCTCAACGACCTCGTCCATCTTATCCGAATAGAAAGCTTCGCCGTTGTATGAGTCAAATTCAACGCCGAGCATATCGTATACGCGTTTGAATTCAACAAGGCTCTGATCCTTGAAATATTTCCAGAGAGCGGTGGTTTCCTCATCTCCGTCCTCAAGCTTTTTGAAATATTCTCTTGCCTCGTCCTCCAGCTCAGGATGCTTTTCGGCCTCCTCATGGAATCTGACGTATATTTTAAGCAGCTCCTTTATCGGCTCCTTCTCAATCAATGCCGGATCGCCCCAGCGCTTATACGCACTTATTAGCTTGCCGAACTGGGTGCCCCAGTCGCCGAGATGGTTGAGCGACCGGACGTTATAGCCTAAGAATTTATATATTTTTGCAAGGGAGTTACCCACTGCCGTTGAGAAAAGGTGACCTATATGGAACGGCTTTGCAATGTTTGGTGAGGAATACTCAACGAGAACCGTTTTGCCCTCGCCCATATCCGATCTGCCCCAGTTTTCTCCGGCTTCTCTTGTCGCGCTTACGGTATCGCTTATGAACGCCGCGCGGTTATAGAAGAAATTCAGATAGCCGCCTACGGCGTCAACGTGGTCTATCAGCTCGTCCGAGGACAGCTGTGAAGCCAGATCCTGCGCGATAAGCGGGGGAGCCTTGCGGAGAACCCTTGCGAGCGGAAAGCACGGAAAGGCTAAGTCGCCGAGCTTTTCATCGGGCGGGGTTTCAACCGCCTTCTCAATGGCATCCCGTTCCAGACCTGTAAGCTCCGTAAGCTTTTCTATTATATGTTCTTTAAAATCCATTATATATTGTGTCCCTTCAATTTAAGCATAAAGAGGGTGTTTTTCGCAGAGCGCGGCAACTCTTGCCTTAACCTCTTCCTTGCTGCCCTCAAAGTCCTTGATGGTCATAGCAATGAGCTTACCGATCTCGATCATATCCTCTTCAACAAAGCCGCGTGAGGTTGTGGCCGGAGTACCTATTCTGAGACCGCTTGTGATGAACGGGCTCTTTGTGTCGAACGGGATAGCGTTCTTATTGCATGTGATACCTACTTCATCAAGCATCTTTTCCGCTTCCTTGCCTGTAACATCCTTATCCGTAAGGTCAACGAGCATAAGGTGGTTGTCTGTGCCGCCTGAAACGAGCTTGAAGCCTTCCTGTACAAGCTGAGCGGCGAGAGCCTTTGCGTTCTTGGCGATCTGCTCCTGATATTCCTTGAATTCCGGCTTAAGAGCCTCGCCGAAGCAAACAGCCTTTGCAGCGATCGTGTGCATAAGCGGACCGCCCTGGATGCCGGGGAATACAGCCTTATTGAACTTCTTTGAAAGCTCCTCATCATTTGTAAGGATAAGACCGCCTCTCGGTCCTCTCAGAGTCTTATGTGTTGTTGTGGTAACAACGTCGGCGTACGGCATAGGCGACGGATGAACACCCGCGGCAACAAGCCCCGCAATGTGAGCCATATCAACCATGAAGTATGCGCCTGCTTCCTTTGCAATCTCGGCGAACCTCTCGAAGTCGATTATTCTCGGATAAGCCGACGCGCCGGCAAGTATGAGCTTAGGCTTGCACTCAAGAGCAAGTCTTCTCACCTCGTCATAGTCTATAGTGTTTGTATCCTTCGTAACGCCGTAGGGTACGATATTGAAATACTTACCCGACATATTGACCGGCGAGCCGTGGCTGAGGTGACCGCCCTGGTCAAGGCTCATTGAAAGGACGGTATCGCCCGGTGTGAGGAGAGCAAAGAATACTGCCATGTTAGCCTGCGCGCCCGAGTGCGGCTGAACATTTGCATAGTTGGCTCCGAACAGCTTCTTTGCACGGTCTCTTGCGATATTCTCAACAACATCTACATATTCGCAGCCGCCGTAATATCTCTTGCCCGGAAGACCTTCGGCGTATTTGTTTGTAAGCGGAGTTCCGTTTGCTTCCATGACCGTTTCGGAAACAAAGTTCTCCGAGGCGATAAGCTCAATTTTATTCTTCTGACGGTTAGCCTCGTCCATGACGGCGGCGTAAACCTCAGGGTCGTTCTGTTTTAATAATGTAAAATCCTTCATCAGTATAGTTTCCTTTCGTTAAATTGGCATATTTATTCATCTGCTAATATTTCATCCGCAAGCGCTTCAAGTCCGGGTCTGTCCGTGTCCTTCATTGCGGATTTGATAGTAACAACGTTTTCACAGATCGTAATATTCTTCATTGTTTCAAGCATACCCTTTATTGCTCTCGCGGCAGTCGGTCCCCATGTGCCGTTCTCGATAATTCCGACCTTTCTGTTCTTCCAGCCCTTCATTATAAGATGCTGTAAGAAATCATGCATAGGAGCAAACACTCCTCCGTCATATGAAGAGGCGGCAAACACAACTTTGCCGTACTTGAACGCGTCCTCAACACATTCTGCAATATCATTACGGCATACATCGGCTACAGCAACCTTTTTTGCGCCCTTTGCTCTTAAAATTTCGGCAAATTCCTCCGCCGCCTTTGCGGTATTGCCGTGGATTGAAGCATGGGCAACAAAAACGCCCTCCGCCTCCGGCTCATACTTTGACCATGTATCGTAAAGCCCGAAATAATAGCCGAGATCTTCATTTAGCACCGGCCCGTGGAGCGGGCATATGACATTTATATCAAGCGCGGCGGTCTTTTTAAGGACATTCTGCACCTGAACACCGTATTTGCCGACAATATTGAAATAATAGCGTCTTGCCTCACATGCCCAGTCCTCCTCCTGATTTTCAATTGTGCCGAAGGTGCCGAAGCCGTCAGCCGAAAAGAGAACCTTTTCCGAGGACTCATAAGACATCATGACCTCAGGCCAGTGAACCATAGGAGCAAATATGAATTTCAATGTGTGCGAGCCGAGTGAAAGCTCATCTCCGTCCTTAACAACAACCTTTCTGTCTGTGAGGTCAATATCAAAGAACTGACTTATGAAAACAAAGGTCTTAGCATTGCCCACAACCTTGATTGAAGGGTACTTTTCCACCACATTGGCGATGTTTGCCGCATGATCAGGCTCCATGTGAGAAACCACAAGATAGTCGGGCGTTTTGCCGTCAAGAGTCTCTTCAAGCTTTGCAAACCATTCATCGGTCCTGCGCTTATCGACAGTGTCTATAACGGCAATCTTTTCATCCATGATCAGGTATGAGTTATATGTCATACCGTTGGGAACCGCATACTGGCTCTCAAACAAGTCTATATCAGCATCCTCGACACCGATATACTTTATAGTATCTGTGACAAATGTATTTTTCATATACTTTTCCTCCAAAACTAATTTTCGTTATTATTATAACACCGTTCGGTCATTTCGTCAAGAAGCAGTAAGTATTTTGTCACGGATAATTCACGGTATAGTTACTATTCGGGTATCAGGCAAGGCAAACAGACCTATTAAGTGATAAAATATCAATCTCAAGGAACTGAAGGACTTAAAGAAACACACACCAACAGGAAATGGGATAAAAATACCAAGCTTGCCGCCGTAAATGATTGCCTGAATGATACCGGTTCATTAAATAATATTTGTAAAAAGTATAAAATTGCACATAATGCTATTCTCATTCAGCGGATATTTCCGAACAGCTTTTAATCTCTTTGCCGCTGTTCAGATATTCTATAAACGCCTTGTTGTCCATTAAACCACACCCCGATATTATTCTGTCATACTACTTCGAGCGTATTCCAAAACACCTTTTTTCAGCCGTTCCAGTCCGTCAATAAGCAGCTTTCGCGGACAGGCAATATTAAGCCTTAAAAATTGTTCTC
>CAZOHJ010000036.1:0-20116 GCA_964579875.1 uncultured Lachnospiraceae bacterium
CAGCGCCGACTTGACCGATGCGAACATCACGGCGGATAAGACCGCGCAGTGGACGTATCAGGAGGGGGATGCTGCATATGATCTCGATCTGTGGATCCACGGATACACGGGCTGGGAAAAAGCGGCATATATCGGTTTCACGCTTCCGGAAGTTTTTTCACCGACCGAATTGACTTCGGCGGAGCTGGTTCTGACCACTGTAAGCGCAAAATTATCAGATACGGCATACGTTTATCCCGCGACGTACTCGGCATTTGACAGCGGTAATAAGTACGGCGGAACTTCTACATCACCCTCGACGGATGCGCCCGAATATACAGCAACTGCGATCGCGACGTTTGCAACCCCTACGTCTACGGAAACGGGCGAGTTTTCTATTGATATAACCGATTATATGCAGTCACTTGACAGCTCGGCGGGCAATGTTGCTTTCCGCATAGGAGCCGAAACAAGCAGCGTAAATATGGCATGGGTAATAGGCTCCTGCACCAACGGTTATACAGCCCCGGTATTAAAGCTCGGATACGGAACAGGCTCCGGCACAACGGGGACGGAGGTTCCGGCTGTTACGAACGGCGACTTTTCGGACGGCACGAACGGCTGGACGGTAACAGGGTCAAAGATGTCCGTTTCAGGCGGTGCGCTCAGCGTGTCCTCGACAAGCGGCGAATCGAAGATCCGGCAGGAAATCACGGGCGTTGCGGACGGTACGTATGACCTCACGGCGACCGTAACGGCGTCGATACCGTCAACGACCGATGCGGCGTACCTTTTCGCGAAGGCAAAGGGTCACACCATGGCGAGAACAGCTATTCCGCTGTGCACAAGCGAGAAAATCATCGTTCCGGGCGTAACGGTGGACAGCGGCACGCTCGATATAGGTCTGTACGCAAACGGCACGCAGACTATCACGCTTGACAATGTCGCGCTTTCGGAATCCGACAGCACGAGAGTTCAGTTCCTGAAGGGCGGCGAGATTTCGAAGCTCACATACCTTGAGGAAAAGGGGCCTCTCACATATAAGGACGCGGACGGAAATTCAAAGGATTGTCTGCAAATCATGGCGGAGGAAGGCTTTAATCTTGCCCGTATCAGACTTCTCAACAATCCGGGCGACGGCCACGGCGATGGGGACTATTATCTCCCGGCGGGCTATATGGACGAAGCTGATTGCCTTGACCTTGCAAAACGCGCAAAGGAAAAGGGAATGCAGATTGAATTCACCTTTGCCTATTCCGATTATTGGTCGGACGGCGCGACACAGATGGTTCCGGTTGACTGGACAAGCGGTGCGTCGAGCCTTAGCGGCTCTGCTCTCGCCGAGTATTATGCGAATAAGATTTATGATTATACAAAGGAGGTTCTGCAGGCTTTGGTAGATCAGGGCACAGAGCCGGAATTTGTTTCAATCGGCAACGAGATGCAGTACGGTATGTGCTTTAACAAGTACGCATCAAATAACGGACTTTATAACAATTCAACATATATAGCGAAGCTTGCCAATGCCGGCGCGGAAGCGGTTCGCGCGATTTGCCCGAACGCGAAGATCATTCTTCACACGGATAACGGCGGCAAGGTTACGGCAAGGACGCAGTTTATCGCCGCTCTTTCAAGCATTGATTTCGATGTGATCGGCGTTTCGTTCTATCCGTATTACAACAGCGATGTTTCCATAGATACGGTCGTTTCGGAATTTACAACGCTTATCAATAAGTATAACAAGGACGTTATCATCATGGAAACCGGCTTTAACTGGAACGCGACACGCGGCGATGGCTGGGAGGGACAGCTTGAGGACAACGGATATTATCAGAGCAGCTACGGCGAGTCGCAGCAGGGGCAGAAAGCGTTCTTAACGGAGCTTTACGCAAAGCTGAAAAAGACGCTCGGCGGCAGATGTATAGGCGATATGTACTGGGATCCGATCATGGCTTACGATAACTCAACTTGGAATAATTCGAGCGGTTACAACACCGGCTGGGCTATTCGTGAAAGCGATAACTGTACAGAAGCGAATGTGGTTTCCAATTCAGACCTTTTCGACTTTAACACCAAGGCGCTCCCGGCGTTCGATGCGATGAAATACAACACCGACGCAAGCGACAAGGTACTTATAAGCGGCACGGTAACCACAACAAGCACAAGCTCCGGCAATACCGGCAATACCGGCGGACAGGGAGGCGGACAGGGCGGATCGTCCTCGACAACAAGCACAACCAATCCGATCAAGAACACATCGATAACCGTAACGATCAACGGCGAGAAATACACAACGACAACGGACGCTTACGGACAGTATATTATCGCCGTGGATTATCCGTATCTTGAAAAGTTCAGGATCACCTGCAGCGGCTACAGCGATGTGTATTATGAGGACGCGCCGCAGGAGGGCGTTCTCCTTGACGGAATCGACTTTAAAACGACAGGAACGGCGTCGTACACCGCGCCCGTATACAACGATGATCTTACGATAGACGGAAGATATTATAATACAGACGATCCCGCGGATAAGGCGTCGGTTCTCAAATTCAGTCTTGTGCCGAACGACGGGATCTCAAAGCTTACGATCACCGACCCGGAAAGGGGTACCGCGGTAATGAGTTCATATAATAATTCATGGACGGAGTCAACCGTCACAGGCGAGGGAAGCGTGCAATTCAGTATAATTTGCGAGGGCGATGTGACCGACGTCTCGGGCTTTACGATTGAAGTGGAATGACAGGAGGAAAGCGAAATGAAAAAATATATCGATCCCGAAATAAATATAGAGCTGTTTAAAACCGAAATAATAAGAGCGGCGGACGGCACTTTGCAAACGGTCTACGGAGACGTTCCGGCTCTTCAGTCGATGGAGGTAAGCAGCGATCAGACTTTGATGGATCTGCTCCTCGCCAATCAGGACGATGCGTCAGCCGTTTTCCGGTTCAGATAATATAATAGCGTTAATAAGAGGGAGTAGCAGCATAGCTTACAGGCTGTGTGTACGGTGCGTCACACCCGCCCGATGAGGTATCGGGCAGTATCGTAATGAAATTGCAAGACTTTTATTGTACATAATATATGTGCGGTAAAAGTCTTTTCTTTTTGCACATATAACAAATTAATTAATTTACAGAAGAAAGGAAAGAAAAATTATGGTATTAACAGTCATTTTACTTTTGGTCGGCTTTGTCCTGCTCGTTAAAGGCTCGGACGTGTTCGTTGACGGCTCGTCATCTGTAGCAAAGCTGCTCGGCGTCCCGTCGGTCATTGTCGGACTTACGATCGTTTCAATGGGGACGAGCGCACCGGAGGCGGCGGTAAGCATTACGGCGGGCTTTCAGGGCAGCAACGAAATCGCGATTTCAAACCTTGTCGGATCAAACACGTTCAATATGCTTGTTGTCGCGGGTCTCAGCGCGGCGATAACTCCGTTTATGGTGGATAAGATCGTGCTTAAGCGCGACTTCCCGGTGTGTCTGGGTATAATGCTTGTGTCGATCATTATGTGCTTGGACGGCAGGGCGTCAAGACTTGACGGTGTTATTCTGCTTTTTATATTTGTCTGCTATATGGGCTTGCTTGTATACAGCGCGGTCAAAAACCGCGAAACGGCAGAGGATAACGAAAAGCCGATGTCTCCGATCAAGAGTATATTATTCATAATAATAGGTCTTGCCGCGGTCGTTGCGGGCGGTCAGCTGGTTGTAAACAGCGCGCGGAATATAGCGCTTGCGTTCGGAATGTCGGAAACCCTGATTGGAGTAACTATCGTTGCGATCGGAACCTCGCTGCCGGAGCTTGTCACCTCGGTCATAGCCGCGAGGAAGGGACAGAGCGGCATTGCGATAGGCAATGTTGTAGGCTCGTCGATCTTCAATCTTGCGTTTGTAATGGGATTGTCCTCGGCTGCAAATCCGATCGGCGTTGTGCCGGATGCGTTAATTGACGCTTTCATAATGCTCGGCGTCAATGCTCTCGGCTTTGTTTACTGCATAACGGGACGGAAATTCGCCCGCTGGGAGGGTATCTCACTGGTATGCGTGTATATCGCATATACGGTATATCTGATATTGAGATAATTTCGGTAATCAAAACGCTGCAATGTGCATATGTATATTGCAGCGATTTCTTTAACGTTAATTTATCTGTGCAATTTTACAAAAAATTTATTGCAATAAGGCTGAATTTGTAGTATAATATATAATAACTGCTGATATATATGCATGGAAGGAGGAATGGCATTTAATGAAGATTTGTATATTCGGAGCGGCAAGCAACGACATCAACCCGCATTATATTGATATGGTTGAAAGGCTGTGCTTCGAGCTTGCGAAGGCAGGACATGAGCTTGTTTTCGGCGCAGGCAAAAACGGTCTTATGGGCGCGTCCGCAAGAGGGTTCGCAAAGGGCGGCGGAAGGATAACGGGAGTTATTCCGGACTTTTTCCGCAACGAGGAAATAGAGACGATCTATGATGAATGTGATGAGCTTATTTTTACTGAGACGATGCGCGAAAGAAAAAAGACAATGGAGGAGCTTTCAGATGTATTCATCGTCGTTCCGGGCGGCATAGGGACCTTTGAGGAATTCTATGAGGTGCTTACGTTAAAGCAGCTGAGAAGACATGAAAAGCCTATCGCGCTTTACAATATTGACGGCTATTTCAACAATCTTATGGCGTTTATGGAGCATTGCACGGAGGAGGGCTTTATAAAGCGGGGCTGCCGTGACCTTTATTTATGCACTGAGGACTGCGGAGAAATGCTTAAATATTTTGAGAATACGGAGCCGTTGGGCTATACCGTAAAGGATCTCAAAAACAGCTGATAATTAAGAGAGAAAAATATAAACAAAAAGGAGAAAGCAAAATGCAACCGTTTATGGACAAAGATTTTATGCTGACAAATGACACAGCAAAGAAGCTGTATCACGATTACAGCGCAAAGATGCCGATTATCGACTATCACTGTCATCTTGTGCCGAAGCAGATGCTTGATGACGAGCCGTTTGAGAATATCACGCAGATATTCCTCGGCGGAGATCACTATAAGTGGAGATTTATGAGATCATGCGGTATTGACGAAAGGTATATGACAGGCGATGCTCCTGCAAAGGATAAGTTCATTGCCTTCTGCGGCTGCCTTCAGTATGCGATTGGAAACCCGCTTTATCACTGGACCCACATTGAACTGCAGAGATATTTCGGTATCTATGATGTGGTTACTGCCGCGAATGCCGAAAAGATCTGGGATGAGGCAAACAGGGTTATAAAGGAAACGCAAATGAGCCCGTCAAAGCTTATCAACCGGTCAAATGTTGAGGTTATCTGCACAACAGATGACCCTGCGGACAGCCTTGAGTATCATATCGCGATTAAAGAAAAAGGACATATAAAGGCAAAGGTTCTCCCGGCGCTCCGTCCGGACTTTGCTCTTAATATTGACAAGGAGACCTTTGTTCCGTATATAAAGAGACTGGAGGGCGTTATAGGCAGACAGCTCCCGACCTTTGATGAGCTGGTTAAGGCTTTATATGAGAGAATTGATTTCTTTAACGAGAACGGCTGTAAGGTGTCGGACCATGCTCTTGACGGCGCACCGTATAAGGAGCTGACGGATGAAGAGGTAAACGCGATCTATGTTAAGGCTGCCGCGGGCGGCGCAGTGACCTTTGACGAGGCGGAGGGCTATAAGACAAAGCTTCTGCGGAGACTTGCCGCTAAGTATCATGAGCTTGGCTGGGCTATGCAGCTGCATATGGGTGCGCTCAGAAACAATAACAGGAGCATGTATGAAAAGCTCGGCGCTGATACGGGCTTTGACTCGATCAATGACTATAACATAGCTGAGGGGCTTTCAAAGCTGCTCAACTCCATGAACGAGAATGATGAGCTGCCTAAAACAATTCTTTACACATTGAACCCGAAGGACAATTATGTGCTCGGCACAATGCTCGGCAACTTCCAGAGCAGTGAGTGTGCCGGCAAGATTCAGTTTGGCTCGGGCTGGTGGTTCAATGACCAGCGTGACGGTATGACAGAGCAGATGAAGGCTCTGGGCAACCTCGGCGCACTTTGCAAGTTCGTAGGTATGCTTACGGATTCGAGAAGCTTCCTCTCATATACAAGACATGAGTATTTCAGAAGAATTATGTGCAACCTTATAGGGACATGGGTAGAGAACGGTGAGTTCCCGCAGGATTATGAAACACTCGGGAAGATTGTAGAGGATATTTCATATAATAACGCAAAGGAATACTTCGGTTTCTGATAAATCGGAGAATAATAAGACTGACAAATGGAGGAAGGATTTAAAATGGGAATTTTATCAAGATTTTCGGAAATTATTTCGGCAAACGTTAACGCACTGATTGATAAGTGCGAGAACCCTGAAAAGATGATCGACCAGTATCTTCGTGAGGCGATTGAGAACCTTGCGGAGGTAAAAAAGGAAACCGCATCGGTTATGGCGGCGGAAACAGCCGCAAAGCGCGCCCTTGACAATGCAATGGAGGAGGAGGCAAAGTATGCTGAGCTTGCAAAGAAGGCAGTCACGGCAGGAAACGACGGCGACGCCAGGATCTTCATCGCAAAGAAGCAGGAGATAGAGGCGAATGCTGCCGCGCTGCAGAAAACATATGACACGGCTCACGGCAATGCCGTGCAGATGCGTCAGATGCATGATAAGCTTACGAACGACATCAATTCTCTTAAGGCGCGCAGAGAAAAGGTCAAGGGTCAGATGGCGGTCGCAAGAACGCAGGACAAAATAAATAAGATTTCCGATTCAAGCGCAAGGATAAACGGCGCTATGGGCGCATTTTCACGTATGGAGGAAAAGGCTCAGCGCGCTCTGGACGAGGCCAACGCGGTAAAGGAGCTTAATGAGGAGCCTGTTGACGCGGCGGCAGCGGCAGCCGAAAAGTACAGCGGAATAAACGCCTCATCGGTTGATGACGAGCTTGCCCGCCTTAAGGCGGAAATGGGGGTTTAATCCGTGGGCAGAGGTGTCAGCGGCGGCGGAGGTCATTCCTCCGGCGGACGCTCCGGCTCATTCTCTCATTCTTCCGGCGGAAGAATGCATTCGGGCAGCGGCAGAGGCTCTGTCGGCGGAGGCGCGGGCAGAGGAAGACCCTCGGGCGGCGGCTTTTACAGCGGTCCGCGCTTCGGCGGCTTTTACGGCGGTCCGATGCGGGGCGGTTTTTACCGCGGCGGCTGCGGCAGCATTTTTATAGTACTGATTCTGATAATTGTGCTGATGAGTGTGTTTTCGGCGGCGTCGGGAATGTTTTCCGCCGGCAGCATAACACGGTCGACCGTTGAGAGAACAAGGCTTGATAAGCAGTATACAACGAGCACGGCTTATTACGTTGACGAGCTTGGCTGGATAAGAAACAGCACAACGGTTAATAACGGGTTAAAATCGTTTTATGAGGAAACAGGCGTTCATCCGCTTTTGTATATCACCGATACGGTAAACGGGACAACAAACCCGTCATCAGATGATATGGAGCAGTATTCCGAGGAGCTGTACAATGAGCTTTGCCCTGACGAGGGTCATATACTGTTTTTGTTCCACTGTCCGGACGGCGGCACGGATTACAGTATGCGGTATACCTGCGGCGCTCAGGCAAAGACAGTAATGGACGAGGAAGCATGCAATATCCTTATGGATTATATTGACGCCTACTTTGTTTCAGACAGAAGTGATGATGAATTGTTTGCCGACGCATTCCGTGACGCCGGAAAGCGTATTATGAACAAAACGATCTCACCGCTTGTATACTTTATCGTATTCGCGGGGGTTATAATAATACTTCTCATAGCCTTTGCATGGTGGAAAAAGCTGAAGGCGCAGAAGAACCTCGAGGCAAAGCAGACAGAGGAAATGCTTAACAAAGACCTTCACACCTTTTCGGAAACAGACGGCTCCGATCCTGACCTCACAGATCTGGAAAATAAATATAAATAAGACATAAAAGAAAGGATTTAACTACTATGGAAAGATTACACAGAGAAACCCCGTGCAGGCTCACGGAGAGGGTTTTACAGTTCGGCGAGGGAAACTTCCTCCGCGGATTTGTTGACTGGATGTTCGACAGATTAAATAAGGAAAACGGCGGCGACTTCGGTGTTGTTGTAGTACAGCCGATCAACGCAGGCCCTGTTGTCAGATTCCTTAACGAGCAGGACGGTCTTTATGACCTTTATCTCCGCGGACTTATAGACGGAGAGAGAGTTGAGGAAACAAGAGTCGTTGAGTGCATTACAAGAGGTATCAACCCGTATACCGATACGGAAGCGTTCTTTGAATGCGCGTTGAACCCCGATCTCCGCTATATCGTATCAAATACGACAGAGGCGGGTATCGAGTACAAGCCGGGTCAGAGCGGGGATGATTTTGAGAACAACACCTTCCCGGGCAGACTGACAATGTTCCTTAAGAAGCGGTTTGACGCCGGACTCCCGGGATTTCTTATCCTTCCCTGCGAGCTTATCGACAAGAACGGCGCGGCTCTTAAGGAGTGCGTATTAAAATATGCTGACGATTTCGGGTATGGAGAGGAGTTCAAAAAGTGGGTCGAGGAGGAGAACTACTTCACAAGCACGCTTGTTGACAGAATTGTTACAGGCTATCCGCGCGATACGGCCAAGCAGATGGAGGAGGAGTACGGTCATCTTGACAATGTAATCAATACTGCCGAGATCTTCCACCTCTGGGTAATCGAGGGCGATAAGAGGTTTGCAAAGGAGCTGCCGTTCACAGATATAGGCATCAATGTTATCTGGACGGACGATGTTGCTCCCTACAAGAAGAGAAAGGTAAGGATCCTTAACGGCGCACACACAATGAGCGTTCTTGCGGCGCGTCTTGCCGGTCTGGAGTCAGTGGGCGAGATGATGAATGACGAGGACTTCATGGCTTACATCAACAAGGGTCTTTTTGAGGAAATTATTCCGGTTCTCGACCTCCCGAAGGAGGAGCTTGAGTATTTCGCAAACGCGGTGATCGAGCGTTTTAAGAACCCATTCATCAAGCATCTGCTCCTGAGTATTGCTCTTAACTCGGTTTCAAAATACAAGGTCAGAGTTCTTCCGTCACTTCTCGAGTACAACGCTCAGTTCGGAAAGCTCCCCGAGGTCCTTACCTTCGGTCTTGCGGCTCTCATTGAGTTCTACAAGGGCGAGGAGGCAAACGACGACGCGGCTGTTATGGAGTTCATGAAGAACGCGTCTGTTGCGGAAATTCTTGCGAATACAAGCCTCTGGGATACGAATCTTTCATTTATGGAGCCGGCAGTGTCAGCTTATGTTAAAGACATTGAGGCTGACGGAATGAGAGCGGCAATAAAAAAGGTTATTGCTTAACCGGAGGCCGGCTATGAACCTTAAGATACATAAAAACGACAATGTAGCCGTAATGCTTGACGGCGAAAAGCGCGGACACAAGGTGGCTCTCCGCGACATCAAGGCAGGCGAGAATATTGTCAAGTACGGCTATCCTATCGGACACGCTCTTGCGGATATAAAAGAGGGCGAGCATGTTCATACGCATAATATAAAAACAAACCTTTCCGGTCTGCTTGAATACAGGTATGAGCCGGTTAAGACTGAGGAGCCGGAAAGAAAGCGCGGGACTTTCATGGGCTATAAGAGAAAAAACGGCAGTGTGGGTATCCGTAACGAGATCTGGATAATAAATACCGTAGGCTGTGTAAACAAGGCCGCGGAAAGGATCGCAAGGCTCGCAAATGAACGCTACGGCGATATGTGCGGCGGCATTTTTACATATGTTCATCCCTTCGGATGCTCGCAGCTCGGCGATGACCAGGCTGTAACACAGGCGATTTTAAAGGGGCTTATTAATCATCCGAATGCATCGGGAGTTCTCGTGTTCGGTCTCGGCTGTGAGAATAACAACATTCCGGTATTTAAGGAAGCTCTTAAGGAATGGGACGATGAAAGAGTCAAGTTCCTTATCGCGCAGGAAAGCGATGATGAAATTGAGGAGGCGCTTGAAATAATCGGCGGTCTTGCCGAAAGAGCCTCAAAGGAAAAGAGGGAGGAATGCGATATTTCCGAGCTTGTGATCGGTCTTAAGTGCGGCGGCTCGGACGGCTTCTCCGGTCTTACGGCTAACCCGCTGATAGGACGTCTGTCGGATAAGATAAATGAATACGGCGCAAGCACGATCCTTACAGAGGTGCCGGAAATGTTCGGCGCCGAAACGATCCTTATGAACCGCGCAAAGGACGAAGAAACCTTTAATAAGGTAGTTGACCTTATTAATAACTTTAAGGAATACTTCATGCGTCATAATCAGGTCGTATATGAAAATCCGTCACCGGGCAACAAGGCGGGCGGCATAACGACTCTTGAGGACAAGTCCCTCGGCTGCGTTCAGAAGAGCGGCGGCGGCGCTGTTATGGATGTTATCTCAATCGGTGAGCATGTCAAGACAAAGGGTCTTAATCTTCTTACCGGCCCGGGCAACGACATAGTTGCCGTAACAAATCTTACGGCTTCGGGCTGTCACATGATACTGTTCTCAACGGGCCGCGGAACTCCGGTAGGCGCACCGGTTCCGACGGTTAAGGTTGCGACAAACTCACAGCTGGCGGAAAAAAAGAGCAACTGGATAGACTTCAATGCCGGCCCGATCATTGAGGGCAAAAACCTTGACGAGGATTTCTTTGACTTTGTGATCTCTGTTGCGGAGGGTAAGAGGACAAAGAACGAAATAAACGGCTACAAGGAAATTTCCATTTTCAAGGACGGCGTAACATTATAAAAAAACTCCCCGTATCCGATACAGATGCGGGGAGATTTTTATGCCTTATTTTATCCCGGCAGCGGTGAAATACTGATATATTATCGCTGCTGACTGTGCGCGGGTCGCGGTCGATGCCGGACTGAATTCGGTATCCGAAAGACCGTTTATAACTCCCGCGGCGCTGAGCGCCGAAACACTTTCCTTGGCGTAGTCATTAATGCTGCCTTCATCGGCGAAGCTTTTCGCGGCGCCGGCGGGAAGTGATTTTCCCGAAACATTAATAGCTCTGTAAAGCATGGCTGCCATATCCTCACGCTTTATTACCGCGTTCGGGTCAAAGGCGGTATCTGAAACGCCGTTTACAATGCCGTTTCCTGCAGCAATACGGACATAGGGGTAGAACCAGTCCGAGCTGCTTACATCAGAGAACTGCCTGTCATTGCCGTTGTCTGAGATATTAAGCGCAGTGCACACGATCTTTGCGAACTCCGCTCTTGTAATATTGGCATTGGGGTCAAAAACGCTGTCCGAACGACCGTTTATGATGCCCTTTGCGGAAAGCGCGGTGATTGCGGTCTGTGCCCACGGGACGCTGCCCAGATCGGTAAAACCGCCTATGCTGTATGAGCCGGTCGCTGCCGTGGATGAGCTGCCGGCATTGACGCCTGTCGCGATCTGAGAGCCGCTGCCGCCTGATGACTTTCTGCCGCTGCCGCTGCCCGAATCCTTGTCTGTCTGTGAGGACGGCTTCGGAGTTGACGTGGGCTTAGCGGTCGGCGCGGCTGTGGGCGCGGTTATGCTTGTTGTTTTGGTATACTCAGGGAAGTAATACCATTCTGCGGCGCTTTCGTTATCTGCCGCCTTTTTCTCAAATACAGGCGTTGTAGTGACAGAAGCAGCAGGGCTTATTCTTATAGATATATTGGAAAGAATACTGTAAAAAGTGCTGCCGGAGGCTGTCGCATTCAGCTCAGCAAGTGTTTCTTCAACATAACCCGCCATAAGGTTTTTGAACTGTTTTTCTGTCAGCGCGGCGTCTTTATAGGCGGCATCGTATTCTTTGCCGTAGGTATAATTGCTCCCGGATATATCGACAACAGCGGCCTTTATATCCGCATAATAGGTATCGGTATACTTTGAAGTAAGTGAAGCGACTCCAAGCAGGCTTTTAAGCGTTACAGACTGCTTAGCCGGCAGCGGCGTCGGCGTTGCCGTGGGCGCTGCGGTCGGTGTGGCTGTCGGCGTTGCCGTAGGCGCTGCTGTCGCGGCTTCGGACGGCGCTGCGCTTGCTGTTTCCGTTGCCGCGGCTTCCGCTGTTGCTGTCGGGGTCGCGGTTGGTTCCGCTGTAGGCGCCGGAATGAATGCAGGTCTTTCATAAAGCTTCGGCGCGTTTACATCAATAGTAGGCGTAGGCGTGGGCGCTGCGGTCGCAGCTTCAGTGGCCTGCGCGGTGGCGGCTTCGGAAGGAGCCGCGCTTGCGGCTTCTGTTGCTTGCTCGGCGGCAGCCTCTGCTGCAGAGGGTTCGGCTGTAGCCTCAACCGCTGAGTCCGGTGCGTTTGTGGGTTCGGTTCCCTCGGCGGCAAATGCCATGGAGCCAAAAGCACAGGACAGCGCAAGGACTGCCGCGATAAATCTGTTTTTTTTCATCTTACCATTATCTCCTTTGATACAAAATTTGTAGCTACAAGTATAACACTTTTCATCTTGTAAAAATGTTGCAAAATTTAAAAGATTTTTTGAAAAAATACGGAGCCGGACTTCTAAGGGCGTTCGGCTCCGTATTTTTCATAATATGCGGTAATATCCTCATCGCTTTTTACAAGCTCGGCATACATAAGGCGGCGCTCTGCGGCGTCATAAAAGCCTATCGTGGTTTCACCTGTGCATATACTTGATTCCGTGCGGATATCATCCGTTGTATATCCTTTCGGTAAAGGCTCCGATGTATGCTTTTTCTTAAACAGTTTCATTTTAAACACCTCTTGATTTAAGCAGCATATGATTTTTGCGTTTTAAAACGCATTATGGGTCAAGATGGTGCATATCACGCGGGAACAGTGACGCCTGCCGTATGTTGTCAAGGCGCAGGAGCTTCATAACAAGTCTTTCAAGACCTATGCCGAGACCGCCGTGGGGCGGCATACCGTATTTGTGTATTGAAAGGTAGCTTTCAAGCTCCTCAGGCTCTATGTTGTACCGCGCAAGCTTTGCGACCTGCTCGTTGTAGTCATGTATTCTCTGTCCGCCGGTTGTGATTTCAAGTCCCCGGAACAGCAGATCAAAGCTTTCCGCAAGCTTCGGGTCTTCTTTGCTGTCCATTGCATAGAACGGACGCTTCAAACCGGGGAATTTTGTTACGAATATAAATTCGCTGTCATATTTTTGCTTTGCGTATTCGCACAGCTTGATCTCATCCGTAGGGTCAAGGTCAAACTGGTTTCTTGATTTGCCTAAGACGTCAAGCGCCTCAAAGAAGGTAAGCGCCGGAATATCACCGATAGCCGGAAGCTCCGCGTCAAGCAGCTGCAGCTCCGTCTGATAATTTTCTTCAAGATGACTAACCGTATGCTTAAGCATTGCCGTCTCCATCTGCATAACGTCCGACATATCCTTGATGAAGCCCATTTCAAAGTCAAGACCGATATATTCGTTAAGATGCCTTGCGCTGTTATGCTTCTCCGCCCTGTAAACCGGAGCGATCTCAAATACTCTGTCAAAGAATGCGACACAGGTCTGCTTATAAAACTGCGGGCTTTGTGCAAGAACCGCATCCTCACCGAAATATTTCAGCTTGAAAATATTAGCGCCGCCCTCCGCTGCCGCGCCGCATATTTTAGGTGAATGGATTTCCGTAAAGCTCTGAGAAAGCATAAATTCTCTGAACCCTGAAACAACGCCCTCCGCGATCTTGAAGACCGCCCTCTCGCGCGGGTGGCGGAGAGCAACCGTGCGGTTTGAAAGATTTGTATCAAGCGTGCAGCCGAGAACTCTGTCCGAAACGTGCAGCGGATACTCCGCCGCCGGTCTTGACAATACCGTAAAATCCTTCAAGGTTATTTCGTACCCGTAGTTTGCGCGTTTTTCTTCTTTAACAGATCCTGTTAATTCTATATATGCGCCCTCGCACAGCTCTTTAAGCTCCGCTTTGCACAGCTCCGGCTCGTAAATCGCCTGGAGCAGGTATCTTCCCGTTCTAACGATTACAAATGTGAAGGACGACATCCTGCGTAGCTTGTGAACGCAGGCGCTGAAGGTGACGTCGTCTCCTACAGCTTTTTTCAAGTCATCAAGCTTAAGCTCGCTTATAAGTGACTTTCCGTCTATCTGCTGCATAGTAATGATTTCCTTTCTTTGACCTCTCAGTCACACTCCGTGTGACAGATCCCCTATAAGGGAAGCCTATTTTAATTTTTCGCTTAATGTTTTCTTTATAAGCCCCGGGTTTGCGCTTTTGCCGCAGACTTTTATTGCCTGACCCATGATAAACCCGAAAAGCTTCGCGTTTCCTTCCTTATATTTTGCAACCGCGTCCGCGTTTGCAGCAAGAACCTCGTCTATAACCGCGTCAAGACCCGACGCGTCATTATTCATGATGAAGCCCTTATCCTTTGCGATATGCTCAGGATTGCCGCCCTCGTTGAACAGGATCGTGATTATATCCTTTGCCGAGCCCTTTGAAACGGTTCCCGCGGCCGCCATCTCCGCAACCTTTGCAATATCGGCAGGCGAGAACCTGACCGCCGTTATATCCGTGCCCGTTTCGTTGATCAGGTGGCTTATCTCGCCGAGCATAAGGTTTGAAATAAGCTTGTATTCAGGCGTTATTTTAACCGCATCGTCATAAAAGTCCGAAAATTCCTTCTGCAATATGATCAGCTTCGCATCCTCTTCCGGAAGCTTATACCGATTTGTGTAGCGCTCAAGTCTTTCCTTGGGCAGCTCCGGCATTTCTTCTCTTATCGCGTTGATCTCCTCGTCTGTGAACAGCACCGGCGGAATATCCGGCTCAGGGAAGTAGCGGTAATCGTGCGCCTCCTCCTTTGAACGCATTGCCTTTGTGTCGTCATGGTTCTCGTTGTAGCGGCGTGTTTCCTGTAATACCTTGCCGCCCTTGTCGAGAATTTCCGCCTGCCTCTGAATTTCGTATTCTATTGCGCGTCCGATTGACTTGACCGAGTTAAGGTTTTTGATCTCCGCACGGGTCCCTAATTCGTCCGAGCCGTAGGGCATGATCGAAATATTTACGTCAACTCTGAGCGAGCCTTGCTCCATCCTTGCGTCACACACGCCCGCATATTTAAGACGCTGACCTATCTGAACAACAAAGTCCTGTACCTCCTCAACAGTCCTGAAATCCGGCTCCGTAACAATTTCGATAAGAGGAACGCCGCAGCGGTTGTAATCCGCCATTGAAATACCCTCGTAATCGTCATGCACAAGCTTTCCGGCATCCTCCTCAATGTGTATTCTGTTTATTCTTATCCTTTTACCGCCTACAACATCAATATATCCGTCTGTGCATATCGGCGATTCAAACTGTGTTATCTGATATGCCTTCGGAAGATCGGGGTAGAAGTAGTTCTTTCTGTCGAATGCGCTGTAGTTGTTTACGGTACAGTTTGTCGCAAAGCCCGCCTTTGCCGCAAGCCTTACCGCGCCCTTGTTGAGAAGCGGCAGCGTGCCCGGCATACCCGAGCAGCGAGGGCATACTCTTGTGTTTGCTCCGCCGCCGAACTCGTTCCGGCAAGTGCAGAACACCTTTGAATTCGTCAGCAGCTCGCAGTGGATCTCAAGTCCCATAACCGGCTGGTATCTCATTATACGGCACACTCCTTTCTCTCAAAGTCCTTTTCAAATCGGTCACAGACCGCGATGATTGTCTTTTCGTCAAATGCCCTCCCCGTAAGGCTCATGCCTATCGGCATACCGTCTGAGCCGTAGCCGCAGGCGGTTGATATTGCCGGCAGCCCCGCAATATTTACCGTAACGGTGCATATATCAGCAAGATACATCTTTACAGGGTCATTTTCCTGCTCACCGATCCTGTATGCCGTTGTCGGCGCAGTCGGAGTGAGGATTACGTCGCATTTATCAAATATTGACGCGTATTCCCTGCGTATCTGTGCGCGTATGCGGCGCGCGTTATTGTAATACGCATCGTAGTAGCCTGAGCAAAGCGCATAGTTGCCGAGCATAATTCTTCTCTTGACCTCATCGCCGAAGCCCTCGCGGCGCGAATTTTTAATAAGGTCATTGAAGTCCTCGCCGAGTCCCGAACGGTAGCCGTACTTGATACCGTCAAATCGTGAAAGGTTTGCCGCAGCCTCCGCTGAAGAAATCAAGTAGTAGGCGGAAACCGCATATTCGAGTGACGGGAGAGAGCATTCCATTATCTCGCAGCCGAGTGATCTATAGTAATCGGCAGCCTTTAGCACGGCAGCCCTGACCTCCTCGGATGAACCGTCAAGAAATTCCGTCGGGACGCCTATTTTAAGCTTTGATATATCCGAGCCTGCAAGCTCCGTATAGCCGCCCTGTGATCTTGACGATGATGTGGCGTCGTTTTCATCGCAGCCGTAAATTGAATTTAATACATAGCCTGTGTCAAGAGCGCTGTTTGCCACAACGCCGATCTGGTCAAGCGACGATGCGAATGCGATAAGTCCCCAGCGTGATACCGCGCCGTAGGTCGGCTTAAGACCTGTAACACCGCAGAAGGCGGAGGGCTGTCTTACCGAGCCGCCTGTGTCAGAGCCGAGGGCCGCGGCGCAGAGACCTGCCGCAACAGCCGCGGCGGCGCCGCCCGATGAACCGCCCGTAACACAGTCTGTGTTATACGGGTTCTTAGGACCGCCGAAATATGAGGTCTGCGACGAGCCGCCCATTGCAAATTCGTCCATATTCGTTTTTCCAAGCATTACAAAATTTTCTGCTTTGAGCTTTTCAATCGCTGTCGCGTCATAAACAGGAACAAAGTCCTCAAGCATCCGTGAAGCGCAGGTCGTTCTTATCCCCTCAGTGCAGATATTATCCTTAACGGAAAGAGGAATACCCGTGAGCGGCTTTGAATTACCCGCATCTATAACCGCCTGAGCCGCTCTTGCCTGCTCCAGCGCCTGCTCCCCGCATACTGTGATATAGCTGTTTATAACCTTATCGCGGTCCTTTATTTTATTTAAATAATCCTGCGCAAGCTCGACTGCGCCGATCTCCTTATTGTCTAATTTATTTCTTAATTCCTGTAAGCTCATATCCATGCCTCCGCTTATACAACCTTAGGAACAACAAAGCTGCTGTCCTTAACGTTCTTTGCATTTTCAAGTATCTTTTCATTCGGATATGAATCCTTATAATTATCCTTACGCAAATCCTCATAATCAACGCTGTCAAGCGTATACGGCTTTGCGGCAGGATCAAAACCGCATACTTTGTCCATAAGCGCAATGATATCCGTCATGTCCTTAGTCATCCTTGAAAGCTCTTCGGAAGTGAATTTCAGCTTCGAAAGCTCTGCAAGATGGGCTGTAAGCTTTTCATCAAACATAACAATTCCCCGTTTCTTTTAGCGTCTTAAAGCTCCGGCTCCGGCTGAGCGGATACATAAACCTACTCAGCCGCAGCTAAAACTTCGCAATAAACAAAAAAGGCAATGCACGACCGATCACATGGGAAAAGCTTCCCAGTGATAAGACCGTACAACGCCCTTGCTGTACAATATAATTATCATAACACAAAATCAAAAATATTGCAATAGGTAACTTGCATAAAAACGCATATTTTTCATAATAAATTTATCTTAAATTAACAATTTCTGCCTGTGTTAATTATCATGAGCCATATAATAGCTGTTTCCGAGATCATCCGTCTGGATAAGCTCGCCCGCGCTGTTATATACATATCTCACCGAATGAACTGATGTATCCGAGCCGGATTTTGTTGTGGTGTTCTCAATTTTGACCTTCCGCGGCTCATCGCGCTCAGTTCCTATTATGCTTACAGTTACGGTGTAGCCGCTTGTAACGGCGGAAATTTTTATAGGATAGTTCATACTGTTTACAAACTTAAAGTCAACGCCGGTGTCGGCAACTGTCGCATCCTGCCCGACAGGGCAGTAATCAACAGGGAACATATGGTTTGTTCTTGAAACAATGGACAAGTCCGAATAAAGCACGGCATTATACAAGGTCGATGAGACCTGACAGGTTCCTCCGCCTATTCCGTCAACCGTGTCTCCGTTAACATATTCCTTTGCGGTATAGAAGCCGTTTGCCGCCGAGCGCGGCCCCACGGTGTCGTTGAAGGAGAATACCTCTCCGGGCATAAGCACGGTTTCATTGATCTTGGAAGCCGCGTTGGCGATATTTGCGCAGCGGTTTGCCGAGGAGGTTCCGTAGCTTGTTGAATAGCTGCCGATCTCGGCGTTGAAAAGCTTTGCGTTAAGCTGCTCCGCGGTGACCTCCGGCGCGGTTGTATAATACGGAATGTAAACGGTATCGCCGTTTTCGTGAAGCTTGGAAATGAGCGATTCCGTTTCGGCAATGTCGAGGTATCTGCCGTAAACCTCATTTTCAACAAGTATGGCGCCGTTTTCCTTTTTGTAGTACGCGTCTGCCGGATCGCAGTAAACGAAATTATCCACGTCCTCAGCCGTAACAGGATAAGGACGCCCCTCTCTGAGAACGACAGGGATAGTGTGCCGGTCATTTTGCAGACCGCTTAGGATCTCGCCGTATGCGTCATCGGTATTGCGGTCAAAGCCGGAATGACCGGGTGTGCAGACGACAACGCCGTCTCCAAGCTCCAGACTGTGCAGGACAAGCTCGCCGTATATGCTGTTGCCGAATTCTGTTATCTTTTCTCTGAGAAGTCTTTCGTCAACCTCCGCATCGGGTATGATTGTGTGTTTTCTGAAAAGCAAAAGAGTGTTTTCAAAGCCGTCATAGAAAATATCGCCGCTCTTGCCGTACCGCATGGCCTTTTCAACCGTGTCCTCCACCTTGGGAGTAAGCCCCGCATCGGCGCAGTTGAGAGAAACAGAATGCGAGCCGTATGTAAGCGTGATCGTCTGATTGCTCATAAGCTCGGACTGACGCAGGCTTTCAAGAGCTTCATCCGCCGTAAGACCGCTTAAGTCAATATTCTCTATATATATGTTGTTTCCTATTCTGTCATAGGACACTGTGAGACATCCGTATGTATAAAGCCCCGCGCAGCACAACATGATCATTATAAAAATAACCAATATGAGCTTAGGCAGTCTGCGCTTTTTGCGCGGTTTTTTTACGGGCGTTTTTTTTGACGGCTTTCCGGCTTTTTTTCCAACAGGCTTTTTCTCTGTTTTAGCCTTGTTTTCGTTTTTTTTCATGGAAATATCCTCCGGGGTATTCTCACTGCTCCGGGCGGCATTCACAAATTCCTTAAGCGCCGCTTTTCGGAACTCATCACGTTTTACGGCGCGTTTGCGCACCTTTGCCGCGCTTTTATCTCCATCGGTATGTTTTCCGGTCAATTCTTCGGATGCTTTTTTAAATTTTTTTTCAGATGAAATGGTTTCTTGTTTTTCAGCTTTTTTACGTTTGCGCAAAAAACCCATAAGCCTCATCCTCTCAGTCGGGTCATATATATTTTAAGAAAAAAATCTGTTAAACTCATTTATATATTCGGTATATTTCTTCAGGAATGCATAAACATGTTTGTTTTTGGCAAGCAGAGTGAACGCTTTTTTTACAGAGCTTACAAACGCTTCATCGTATTCATCCATATATAACGTCTTTGCCAGCGGACATACGCTTTTTGCGCGCGGGTCGGTAATTATCTCGATTTTTCCCTCATCATTCAGTATGGGAGTGAGCGGGAAAATTCTGCACGCGAGCGGACGGACGTATCTGTCACATTCCCCCTCGCAGAAGATTATCGGCGTGCGCTTTTCTCTGCCGCCGTCATCATATGTCAGATCCGACGTCTCGATCCTGAAGCCCTCCGGCTTTAAAAGCCTGTATACAGCCGCCTCGCCCGGAAAAAGAAACATTCCCGAATCCTCACCCCTGCAGCATGCGGCGTCACAAAGCTTTCCGCAGTCCGCCGGGAGAGGGGTGCGGCTGTCAAACATCTTATACAGCTGCAGATATACATATGCACTGTTCATGGCGTACCTCTTTCAATATTGTATAATATAATATATACAAAAATTCCATTATAGTATATCACATAAAGGCAGATAATACAAGAGTTTTTTGAAATTTGTTCTATTAAATAGTACATCTTCACAGTTCCCGGGGAGGGATTTTAGCGGCTTTGAAGCATTTTTTTGACGGTTTGTCTTGCCAAATCATAGGTTTTATGATATTATATATATAAGTTAC
>CAZOHJ010000037.1:0-19731 GCA_964579875.1 uncultured Lachnospiraceae bacterium
GACGATGCGCCGCCGCCCGTATTCGTCTTAGCGCCGGTGCCCTCCTTCGAGCTTCCCGAGCCGGTATTCGTGGTAGACGTACCGTGTCCCTCAAATTCCGAGGACTCCTCTATATCGTAATGATTGCTGCAATAGGTCTTTGGCTGCGTTCCCGCGACAAAGTACGCCGTAACGGTATCGCAGGTATCGTTCGCCAGCTTACCGCTTATGGAGCACACCTCCTCCTGTACTACCGACGACGGAACCGGCAGCTCCGTATACTCCTGATTTTCGCTTATCCTGTCAAACACAAGCTTCCATGCCGTTACGCACGGATTTCCGCTTATGCCGGACGCCGAAAGCGACGACGGGGAATCGAAGCCGAACCAGCACGCGCCCACATAGTAAGGCGTGAAGCCTATAAACCACTTATCAAAGTCGTCATCTGTCGTACCCGTCTTGCCGTATGCCGGCATACCGCCGCTTAATCTTGCGCGTGTCGCGGTACCGTATGAAAGGTTGACCGGACCGGACAGAAGATCCGCCGTTATATATGCCGCGGACTCGCTCATCGACTGACTTTCGTTAATATTGTTCTGCAGGATTACATTGCCCGTGCCGTCAACGACCTGCGTATAGGTGTACGGCGTTATATATTTACCGCTGTTCGCGAATACGCCGTATGCCGCCGCCATTTCCTTAACGGTCACGCCCTGCGTAAGACCGCCGAGGGCAAGGGACGAATAGTTTTTATCCTCATCGTTCAGAGTCGAGAGATGGAACTTGTTCTGGAGGTAGCCTATGGAATTTGAAAGACCGATCGTGTCCAGAACCTTGACCGCCGGAATATTTGCCGATCTCGCGACAGCCTCCTTGATGGTCATATCGCCCTTGAAGCCCGAATATGAGTTCTTCGGCTTCCAGTTGTCGTATCCGATTTCAATCTCCTCATCGGTCACAACGTCCATTTCCGTAATATCGCCCATGTCGATCGCCGGACCGTAAACCGACAGCGGTTTGATCGACGAGCCGGGCTGACGCACAGCCTGCGTGGCGCGGTTAAAGCCGCGTACATCGCTCTTTTCGCCCAGTCCGCCTATAAGTCCCTTGATCTGACCGGTATACGGATCGAGAACAACCATCGCGGACTCCGCCGTAGAGCCGTATGGAAAGTTTGACGTGTCCTCAAATACGTCCTCCATAATATCCTGTATATCCGCGTCAATCGTGGCGTATATCTTAAGACCGCCGTTATAGACCTGACTTGTGGCGAAGTCCTCCGAATACTGCTTCTGGTTAATGAGATCCTTTATAACGTCGTTTATAACCTGATCCTCAAAATACGAGGTGACCTCCTGCTGCTCGTCTCTGTATTCGCTGTTCGTTTCAAGCGGAGCCGACACGGCGGCGTTATATTCCGCCTCGGAGATCTTGCCAAGCTCAAGCATCTTTGCAAGAACCGTGTTTCGCTTTTCAATGTTTTTATCCGGATGCGCGAGCGGGTCGTACTCGGACGGGTACTGCGTAATGCCCGCTATCGACGCCGCCTCCTGCAGATTAAGCTCGCTCGCGGACTTGTTGAAATAGGTCTTTGCCGCCGCCTCCACGCCGTTGCAGTTGTTCGCGAAGTATACTATATTACAGTACATTGTAAGTATTTCATCCTTTGAAAGCTGCCGTTCAATGGCGATCGCCCGCATCATCTCCTTGATTTTACGAGTAGCCTTGAAATCCGTCTCGTTGGTTATATTCTTTATAACCTGCTGGGTAATTGTCGAGCCGCCGTAATTTGACTCGCCTATGCCGACCTTTGACGCCACATATTTAACGGTAGCGCCCAGCGTGCGCTTAAGATCCACGCCTCTGTGCTTATAGAAGCGTTCGTCCTCGATTGAAACGATAGCGTCCTTAAACGTCTGCGAGATCGCGTTGGAATCCACCCATATGCGGTTATGCTCCGAATGGATCTTTGAAAGCTCCTGCTCGTTGCCGTAGCGGTCGTAATAATATATTGTCGATGTATAGTTGAGAGCGAGGTTTTCAATATTCATATCCCCTATCTCGCGCGAAACGGCGGCGTACATGCCTATAAACATGCCCGAGCCTATCACAACGCACACGAGAACAACGACAAGAATAACGGTTCTTACGCGTTTTCTGAACATTCTCTGCTTTTCGGTAAGCTTCCTTTTCCTTTTCCTCCTTGCGCCGCCCGACGGCCGGTCTCCTTCGTAGCCGCCGTTGTCCGACGTGCGCCGATCGTCCACCCTGCGCGTGCCCGCGCCGCCCGCGCTCCTGCGCGGCGCGGACTGCCTGCCCGATGCGCCGCCCGATGCGCGTCTGCGGCGCAAAGGCTCCGCCGAACGGTAATCTTCTATATCCTTTGAGGTCTGACGATCAAACTCATCCCAGTCAAAATCATCTGTGTTATTCTTACGGTTATCCGAAGAACCGCGGCTGCGTCTGCTGTAATCCGCCATTGACATATCCTCCTGTCAGATAGTTATATATAGATATTATATAATAAAATCGTAATTTTTTCAATAGCTTTGGTATGTTTTTTTTAATTTACGGTAAAAATTCATTTAAATTCATTCATATAACAGGAGGAATCACTATGAAACAATTGCTTACAAGCTCAAGGAATATTCTCGCGGCAGCCGCATATGTATGTTTAACGGCGGCGTTTTTTGCCGCCGGCATAGGCATAGGCTATCGCGGCGGTAAGGGGCTTATGACGACTCAGGCGTCGGTAACGGCGACGGGAATACCGGCGGAAACACGCGTTCCGACAGCCGCGCGGGCGCAGAGATACAGGGTTGTCTTAGAGGACGGAGAGCTGCGGCTTTATCTTGACGGGAACGGAACGAGCCGGCTTATCTCAAACGATGAAATAAGCGAGGCGTCCTTCCCCGCCTCGGACGTCGCCGAATTAAAGGAGGGCTTTCGCTTTGAGGAGCTGTCCGACGCACTCGCCCTCATGGAAAACTTTTTATCGTAAGCCTAATTTATGAACTAAGTGTTAATATTCTCAAAAAAGGGCAGAATACAATAGAAAAAGAAAATCAAAGCAAATTCAAGAATTTTTGAGAAACTTTCATTTTTCTTGATAATTTCGCGGCTTGAAAAAAAACAGTAAAAGGACGATAATATACACTGTTAGCACTCAAAGAAGTTGAGTGCTGACAAAAACGAAAAGCAAATAAAAGGCGTTTGCCTTTCAATTACTTATACAATAATAGGAGGTAATTTATTATGACAATCAAACCATTGGCAGACAGAGTCGTTATCAAGGCGCTCGAGGCTGAGGAAACAACAAAGAGCGGTCTTATTCTCTCGTCAAAATCACAGGAAAAGCCGCAGGTCGCAGAGGTAATAGCCGTCGGACCGGGCGCGGTAGTTGACGGCAAGACGGTTCCCATGGAGGTAGCCGTAGGCGACAAGGTGCTTACAGCCCGCTATGCCGGAACGGACGTCAAGATTGACGGTGAGGAGTATAAGATAGTAAGCCAGAGCGATATTCTCGCAAAGGTTGAGGACTGATTGATCAAAGGAAGGAAGTAATTAATTATGGCAAAGGAAATTAAATACGGGCAGGACGCAAGACAGTCGCTTGAAGCAGGCATCAATCGCCTTGCGGATACGGTAAAGATTACACTCGGCCCCAAGGGCAGAAACGTAGTTCTCGGCAAGAAGTTCGGCGCGCCGCTCATCACAAACGACGGCGTAACTATCGCAAAGGAAATTGAGCTTGAGGACGCGTTCGAGGACATGGGCGCTCAGCTCGTCAAGGAAGTCGCGACAAAGACGAACGACGTCGCAGGCGACGGTACCACAACGGCTACCCTGCTCGCTCAGGCGCTCGTCAGAGAAGGTCTTAAGAACGTTGCGTCGGGCGCTAACCCGATGATCGTTAAAAAGGGTATCCATAAGGCTGTAGATGTTGCGGTTGAGAACCTTCTCTCATCGGCTAAGAAGGTATCCGGCAAGAACGATATAGCAAGAGTCGCGGCGGTTTCCGCGTCTAACGATGAGGTCGGCGAATTGATCGCCGAGGCAATGGAAAAGGTTACGTCTAACGGCGTTATTACCGTTGAGGAATCAAAGACAGCCGAAACGTATTCGGAAATAGTTGAAGGCATGCAGTTTGACCGCGGCTATATCACACCGTACATGGTTACCGATACTGACAAGATGGAGGCGGTTCTTGACGATCCTTATATCCTCATCACAGACAAGAAGATTTCAAACATACAGGAGATCCTCCCGCTTCTTGAGCAGGTAGTTCAGGCGGGTAAGAAGATGATGATTATAGCGGAGGACGTTGAGGGCGAAGCTCTTTCAACACTCATTCTCAACAAGCTGCGCGGCACCTTTACGTGCGTTCCGGTAAAGGCTCCGGGCTTCGGCGACAGGAGAAAGGAAATGCTTCAGGATATAGCGATCCTCACAGGCGGTCAGGTTATCACGGAGGAGTTGGGTCTTGAGCTTAAGGACACAGACTTATCAATGCTCGGACGCGCTAAGCAGGTAAAGATCTCAAAGGAACTTACCATAATCGTTGACGGCGCGGGCGACTCGGCGGCGATCGCGGACAGAGTTAAGGTCATCAAGAGCGAGATTGAAAACTCAACCTCGGATTTCGACCGTGAAAAGCTGCAGGAAAGACTTGCAAAGCTCGCGGGCGGCGTTGCGGTGATCAGAGTCGGCGCGGCGACGGAAACGGAAATGAAGGAAATGAAGCTCAGAATAGAGGACGCTCTCTCAGCGACAAAGGCGGCTGTTGAGGAGGGTATAATCGCGGGCGGCGGTACGTCGTATCTTGATATACTCCCGAAGATCGCGGCGCTCCTTGACGAAACGGAAGGCGATGAAAAGACGGGCGTTCAGATCGTATTAAAGGCGCTCGAGGAGCCGGCATGGCAGATCGCGAAGAATGCGGGGCTTGAAGGCGCGGTAATCGTTGACAAGATTAAGACGCTCCCCGCCGGCGAGGGCTACAACGCGCTTACAAACAAGTACGGCGACATGATAGAAATGGGCATAGTTGACCCGGTTAAGGTAACAAGAAGCGCTCTCCAGAACGCGGCGTCGGTTGCGGCGATGGTTCTTACCACAGAGAGTCTCGTTGCGGATAAGCCGGAGCCTGCTCCCGCAGCTCCCGCGATGGATCCGTCAATGGGCGGAATGTATTAAGCGGAGCTTTAGTTACGCGGCCGGAGACAGCTTTGCTGTCGGAGGTAACAAAGCGCCGCTTCGCGGCTAAATGAATAACGAATAATGAATAGTGAATAGTGAATAATGATTCCCCTTGCGGCGCTTTTATTATTCTTTATTCATTATTCTTTTTTTCTTTAAATTTGTAGAGTATGCGGTTAAGACCTCTTTGCTCTCGGATAAGGCTTGATTTCATCGGTAATACCAAGCAGGTAATCCACAGATGTTTTATAGAAAAACGCAAGCTTAACAAGCGCATCAGTTGGCATCTGGCGTTATCTCTCCATAATATCAATAATTAAAGAAATTATATATTATCTCGTTTTGAGATATTGTGTTTTTGCTGATAAGATTACATTACTCACTTTTTTTAATTTTGTCAACGTATTTGCTGTAAAAATAATGTCCAAAGATTCTAATCAATATTTAGCTATTATTGCCATTTACAAATCCGCAAAAGTATGGTAGTATATGTGTGCGACAATTTATCATAATTGAATATCTTCTCAATAATAAAGTAAATAAGGGTTGTAAAAAACGCTTATTTGCTTTGTTTGTAATATACTTTATTATTGGGAAAGATGTTATGATAAATGTGTCGCAGCATTAAAGCAGAGCAGGTGTTTTTATATGCGTTGTCTGTCTTTAGTGCAGCGGCGCATTTTTTTAATTCATAAAAACTATTGGAGGAATGACAAATGAAGCAAAGAATACAAGGGCTGATAGCCGGAATTGCAATCGGCGCAATTGGCGCAGGCGGTATCGCTTACGCAAGCAGTATGACAAAGAACATTGAAGTCACCTATGATAATATTAAGGTGTACAAGGATAATGTGCTTTGCGAATTAAAGGATTCAAACGGCAGTGTGATTGAGCCTTTCATTTATGATGGCACAACATATCTGCCCGTAAGAGGAGCGGCATCAGTTGCGGGAATGCAGGTCACATGGGACGGAGCTACAAAGAGCGTATATCTTTGGGATACTCTGGTTCCGGGAGGAACGTATTTGATGGAGGTTTGCCCGCCTTATGAAACAGAGCAATGTGATATATACTTACAGCAAGAGGGTAAAAAATTCAGAATGGCAGGCGAGGAATACAGCAATGGATTTACATTAGATTACGGTGTTGGCAATTATGCTATGTTCAATCTTAACAGTAAGTACTCTACGATACAGTTTACTATAGGTCATGTGGATGATTCTGATATGGAAGATAAGAATGTATCATTCTTTGTGGACGGAAAACTCGTAAAAGAAATAAATGTTGATGCGGACGGTATGCCTCAAACCGTATCTATACCCGTTAACTATGGGTTGCAGTTAAAGGTTATAGCCGGTGAGAATTATTATTCACAGGTTGGTTTAGGCAACATTACAGTGCAATAAGGGCATGCGCCGATAAGCATAAGCTTTCAAATGCCATATTAAGACATAGTTATTCACGCCGTAAAAGAGTGCGCCGCTGAAGCGTAATGATGAGGTGGCTGATATGGCAGATGAGGAGCTTAGGTTATAGTGATGACTTGATGCCAAAAGTAAAAAATGATAAGTATTGGAGAAAATGAAAAATGAGAAAAGCAATAAGTTCAATATTGTTATTAACTTCTATAATTTGCATGTCTAATGCTGCAATGGCCGATGTATCATATGATGTTAAAATTGAAGTTACAATAGGAAATAATACAATTTACATTAATGGCGTATCAACAGAAATTGATGCTGCGCCTGTTTTAAGAAATGACACAACGATGGTTCCGATAAGAGTTATCGCCGAAGCCTTAGGCGCTGAGGTAGGCTGGAATGAATTTAAAGGTTCCGTTTCAATTAATCCCGATCAGGGTGCATACAGCTATGAGATTGAAATTGGCAATCCTGAGGTTATAGTATGGACGAATCCGTTTGTGGACGGATTTGATCCGACGGAGAATACAGACTATGTACTTGAAACCCCTGCATTTATAGAAAATGAGAGGACTTATTTACCTTTGAGATTTGTTTCTGAAAGATTGGGAGCATCTGTGCAATGGGATGACAGTACTCAGACCATAACGATCATAAAATAAACGCTGTTTTACTCTTGAGTATAACCGGTGAAACCGCAAGGGGAAAACATAAAGGGACGATTCTCTTTAAAACACGAAGGAACCGTCCCATTATTTTCTCGGCGGGTATCAATGTCATGATGCAGGGGTCAAAAGGTCACTTTCAGAAACCCTTTCGTCAAAATGAATATGTGTTAAATTATTATCTTCTCTTAAATCTTTTAATACCATTTTTATCTATCCATAACAAGCGCGTCGCGGATTTCCTCAAGGAGCTTAATGTCCGCCGGAGTTTCCGCCGGTGCCGCCTCTGCCTCCTCCTTCTTTTCCATCTTGCCGCGCATAGTGTTTATGGCCTTGACAAAGCAGAAGATAATAAACGCGAGAATGAGGAAGCTGATAATCGACTGGATAAAGTTTCCGATATTGATCTCAGTTCCGGGTATAACCCAGTTTGACATGTTTAACAGCTTGTCCGTCGTCTCTTCCGCGCCGACCTCGCCCGCGATAGCCTCCGTCCCTTTCCGGAAAAGCTTTGTGATGAGCGCTATCGACGGGGTGATAATATCCCCGACCAGCGAATTTACTATCGAGGTGAACGCGCCGCCGACAACAATGCCGACCGCCATGTCCACAACATTTCCTTTTGCGATAAATTCCTTAAATTCTCCGATAAATTTCATTTGTATTATTCCTCCTAAATATAATTTTTGTGTTGGTTATGACATCGGAACGTTGATGTCATATTTTTTTTCATAGTATTTGAACGTATCAAGATATTCCGCGTCCTTTATCTCGTGGATATTCTTCGGATGACCGGAGCTGTTAAACGCCTGGGTCTCAAGCTTATTCACTGCGACAGCGATATTTGAGCAATGCGCGCTTATTCTCTCAACATAGGAAAGTATGTCGTTGAACGGAGTTCCGTCGGCAAGAACGCATACGCCCTCACGGACACGGTCTATATGCTGCTCCTTTATATTATCGCACATGATTTCAATGACCTCGCGAAGCGGCTCTACCTTTTTGATTTTTGTAAAGTCGTTTTCTCCGAAGCCGTCAACCACAAGATCAACAATCTCCTTGGCGGCTTCCGCAAGTATATCGAGCTGGAAACGCGCCTTCGGTGAAAACACAATCCTTCTTTCGGAAAGATCGCTTGCGATAAAGCCGATATTAACGGCATAATCGCTCAGGGATTCAAAATCGCTTACCGTATAGAGCAGCTTTGAAACCTTATGCTTTTCGGAAGGAGTGAGCTTCCTCGCCGTCAGCTTCATAAGATATGTACAAAGCTTGTCCTCATACTTGTCCACCAACGCCTCTGTAACCTTTACCTTGTTGAAGATCGCGTCGTCAAACTCGTTAAGCAGTCCCAGAGCGCGGTAAACCGCCTTTCTCGATCTCTTTGCAACGTCATTCATAACGGTCTGCGTCTGAGTGATCGCAAGAACGGGATAATTAAGGAAACGTTCTTCAAGCAGACTGAAATCCGCCTGATTTTCCTTATCCTCCTCGGTATCCTTGATAAGCCAGAACACCAATTTTTCAAGCGGTTTCATAAACGGCGTCAAGGCGAGCATTGTCGCCATACGGAAGGCCGTGTTAAGAAACGCGACACTTATCGGGGACATGACCATATCCATGAATTTGAATTTTACGACCGCGTTCACCGAATAGAATATTATCGACCAGATAAGCATACCGAAGGTATCGTTTAAAAGATAGATGAGTGCCGTTCTCTTTCCGTTTTTATTCGTTCCGATAGCCGAAAGAAGAACAGGACATGAAGCGCCTATGCCTATTCCCATTATGATCGGGAGAGCGGCGGCAAAGGAAATGTTGCCCGTTGCCGAAAGCGCCTGAATTACGCCGACAGAAGCCGATGCACTCTGAAGAACCACGGTAAGAAGAATACCGGCTATGATGCCGAGCGCGGGCATTGAGAACATCGTAATCATATTTACAAATGTCTCATTCTCCTTCAAGGGAGCCACCGACCCGCTCATCATCTGCATGCCTGTCATCAGGATCGCAAAGCCAAGCATAATATTCGCAACGCTGCGGTACGCGTTTTTCTTCGACGCCATTTTAATAACAATTCCGGCTATGGCGATTATTGCCGAAATTGTCGCTGTAGAAAAAATTGATGCAATGCCGTTCGAGCCGTCGATATACGACAGACAGAGAATCCAGCCGGTAATGCTTGTACCGATGTTCGCGCCCATGATGATACCAATTGCCTGTGCAACCTTCATCATACCCGAGTTAACAAAGCCCACTATCATTACGGTTGTCGCGCCTGATGACTGGATGATCGCCGTAACAACGGCGCCAAGCAAAATACCCTTTAATGGCGTATTTGTAAGCTTGTACAAAATCTGCTCCATCTTATTTCCGGCAACCTTATTAAGGCTGTCTCCCATAAGAGACATACCGAAAAGGAACAGGGCAACACCACAAAGTAATGATAAAACAATTGATATACCCATAGATAGCCTCCACCTCGCTATATTTCTGCGGTTATTTCCTTATTCAATTGTATATGCCGCGCGCCGCGCCGGACAAGCTTCCGCCGTTTCCGTCCATAACACGCGTAAGTGAAAATCCCCGATTTCCACACATTATATATTATACCTAAAATCATCCTGATTGTCAAGATAAAGTATATGAATCTTTCAAATTTTTCTCACAGCTTACATTGATGTACAAGTACGGAGCATGGTATGAACCGCGCATTAATCGCTTCGAATTTTAATAATTTATTATTCCAGCCATAGCCCGACCGCATCCGAGAGCGGACGCATTGTGCCGTTCTCAAAAATAAACACCTTCAGCTCTATTTTATCGTTAAATACCAGCGGCAGATATACGCCGTCCGCGTAATCCTCAGCGAACGACAGCGATTTTAGAAGTCCTTCCCCGTCATATATGGCAATGATCATTTTACTGTCCTGCTTATAATTATCCGGCGTTATCATCACTCCGTCGTCAAATGGGTCAAACGCTCTCCGTTCCGCCGTCACATGGATCGGTTTAGGCGCCGGCGTCGGCTTCTCCGTCGGCTCCGCTGTCGGCTCCGCCGTTACCGCTGCCGTCGGCGTGGGTTCCTCAGTCGGTTTCGCTGTCGGCTCCGCTGTTGCCGCTGCCGTCGGCGTGGGTTCCTCCGTCGGCTCCGCTGTCGGCTCCGCCGTTGCCGTTGCCGTCGGCGTGGGTTCCTCCGTCGGCTCCGCTGTAGGCTCCGCTGTTGCCGCTGCCGTCGGCGTGGGTTCCTCGGTCGGCTCCGCTGTCGGCTCCGCTGTTGCCGCTGCCATCGGCGTGGGCTTCTCCGTCGGCTCCGCTGTCGGCTTCGCCGTTGCCGTCGGAGTCGGCGTTGCCGTTACTATTGATGAGACGTCAAAATCCTTGTCCGGCGCCTTCGGCAGCTCGTAAAGGAAATATATTCCGGTGTTCTCCGGAGAATATGCCGTATGATTGCTGTTGAAAGAATTGTTTCCCTTCGCAAAATATGCGTACATACGCGATGCGCTGCCGGAATCGATATATGAATCGTCCCATGTCACATCGACCCAATAGTATTCTCCGTCATCCAGCTTCACCATATTCCATGCGTGATCGCCAACGTTTCCCAGACCTACAACGTATATATTATCAAGCTCTAGCGCGTTCAGCACGAGCTGATACGATTTTGCGTACCCCTCGCAAACAACGTCTGTTTCGGGATCGCCGTCAAATACGCCCACTATACTGTGCGCGTAACCGGTATCAAGCGGCTCGCCGTTTTCATCATAGCCGTATTTCACGGCGGCGGCAATATCATCATGCACCCGCTTCGCAATTATATACGGGCTTGCGCTGTTAAGCGCTCTCGCATTGCTCACAAGCTCCTCAACACTGCTCTCGATCGCGCCGTTCAGCTCGTTTCTTACGCTGTATTCCGCGTAATCGTCAAATACGCATGGCATGAGAGTCACTTTTCCCGTATAATAATCGGATGAAAAAAGAATCTGAGTGGAAAGCCAGTAATATTCCGGATGATCTTCACGGAAGGTGAAATAAACCTCGGCAAGCTCCGTCGTTGTCAAATCGTAAGAATATGAATACCCCGACACGCCCGGCAAAAAATGCAGACGCTCGGTTTGCGTCGCTCCCGTTGCATCGTTGTATCTTACCGTCGTCCATTCCACGTCCCCGGAATATGCTGCAAAAGTCACGCATCTTTTAAGCATGTCGCTGTAGCACCGTCTGCGCTCCTGCGGTTCGTTCCTCTTTGTCATGTCGCTATAGCCGTAATCGGAGCCATAGCCGTAAAATTTCGGCGTATCTTCCATAACTCCCATTCCCGTTTCCGACATTATTCCCGGATCGGCTCCGCCGTCGATAACATAGCCTATTTCAAGCCGCGCCGCGCCCGTCGGCATTTCCGTATTATCCGGAGCCGCCGCCGCGCCCGTAAACGCCGCCGTATTCACCGCCGCCGCGATTGCCGTCGCTAACCCTATAAGCTTTTTATTCATATTGAAATCCCCCCGTTATTTTAATCCTCTTTTACATTTATAACCGTTCCGACAGTCGGCTTCGGATACGCGCTTATCGTTCCGAACGGCATCTTTTCGCCCGCCGCTGTGACGTTCTCTATCTGCTCTACCTTTACCGGGTTCATAACGACCATAACATCCGCCTTGCCGTTTTTTACCGCGTTATAGCAGTCTGTTGAGCTGTTTGTGGAGGAAACAAGATCCTCGTAATCCTCCTCAATATTAAATATATCGTTTATTATTAGCTTTCTCAGCACCACCGTGTCAAGACTGCAATACGCCTTTGACATTTCCGGCAGAAGCTCCTTTTTGATATAGTCCGGATCCTTAAGCGTCAGCCGGTAGAAATAGCTGCCGCCATGATAGACGCCGAGCCTGGTTTCGGGACGCTTCGTTTTTATCTGGTTCTTCATCGTCTGGGTAAGGCTGTCGTCCTGCGTGTCCACGATGATCTTTTCGATCTTGAAATGATCCTGAACCAGCGCCACGAAAAATTCCTCGGAGAAGCCCTGCGGAAGCTTTATCTTCCTGTGCGACGGCATTATTACGAAGCCGTCCGAATTTGAATTGAACAGCGCGACCATGGTGTAATTATACGGCTCCCTGCCCGTGTTGAGCGGGTTATTGGCGCGCATATAGTTGCGGTATTCGACACAGGTCGAATATCTGGTCTGTCCGTCCGTTATATAAAGCGGAAGCTCCTTGAAGCTCTCCGTTATATCCTCTACTATATCCTTGTCGGTTATTCTCCAGAGCCGCTCGATCATGCCCTCCGCCGTTGTGAACTCAAGATCCGGAGTCCTTTCCTTCAGATCGTTCATAAGGTTCAGCAGGTGCTTGCCCCTTTCCACATAAAGGCATGAAATTATGCTCATATCCGTATTTGTCGCCTCAAGCAGGTCATAGCGGTCCTTCTTCGACATTTCCCTTATTTCCTCGCACGAGCGAATGTTTCCCTTCCCCAGCTCCTCAAGCTCCAGGAGCGCGACGAAGGTCAGGTTCGAATAGATATTTTTGTTTACCTCGATCGTTTCCTCCTGAAGATATATCGCTTCTTCCTTGTCCCGAACAAGCACATCGTCGGCGATCCAGTCCTGAAGATACTTTCTCGCTCTTGTGTACTTGTTGTCCTCCGCAGTGTCGGTATCCGAGGATTTGCCGTCGAAAACCCTTACTATATTATAGTCGCTCATTCCGTAAAGTCTCGATCGTTCCTCCTCGGTTATATTGTAACGCATCGGCGCTACAACATTCCCCAGCTCTCCTACCTTATCGGTATTATATATATATCCTCTGAAGGGCTTGATATTTGCCATTTGCTCCAACTCCTTAATTTATGTAAAATCACATATATAATAATATCACAAATTTGAAATTAGTCAATAGATTAATTTCAAAAAAGCTGTTTTACCGAGAAAATTCCCGTTAATTCCCTGTATTATTTCAACCGTTGCGGCAAAAACTATGACTGCAATTATAATTAAGGAAGTGATTTTTATGATGGGTTCATCAACATCGGGATTTTTTAAGGGTGTTACGACAGGTCTTGTAATCGGCGCCGCGGTAACAATGCTTGCGGATCCCGTGACCGACCGCCAGCGCAGCCGCCTTGCCCGCCGCACCGAGGGCGTTTTCAAAAACATGGGCAACATGATTGATACCGCGATCGGTATGTTTCACTGAGACAAAGGCAAAGGGAGCGCCCCGCGCTCCCTTTGCTCAACTCCTGTATTTCATATATGTGAGCGGCTCCAGCTCATACGGCGCCGTGCGCAGTCCCTTCATATATTCCTCCTCCGTTCTGAAAAACGGGCATTTCGCGCAAAGCCCGTGCCGGCTCGGAAAATTATAAAACTGCTTCAGCACAAGACATGAATACAATGTCCCGTTGCCGACAAAAAAGCAGCAGTCCCTGTTTCTGCCGCGCACATCCGCGCCGCTGCCTTTTTTCTCCGTTCCGCTCGCTTCGCTTTTCATATGCGCATCGCTCCTCTCACGCCTCAAAGATGTATTCCTCCCTTATGCTGTCGATTATCCTCTCCTCCGCCTCCTTTTCACAACGCATACAGAAAAACGTTCCGTCCACATCATAAAATTCCTCGCAGGCCTTTATTTCTCCGCCGCAAACGCTGCAGAATACGCCCGCGCCGTCGGCTCCGTAAAAGTCCTCTCCGTAATTTCCCGTAGCGAATTTGTCAATCGCATGTCCGATATCCGGGTCGCTTATCGAATAAATCATATTATTCTCCTTTCCTTCATACGTCCGCTCCTGTCCGAACGCGTATTTTTCATATTTTTTGCAAAGACTTATCAAAACGCATATGTCTTTTATCGCTGCAAGCAAATTATACCACACATTTGTCTTGTTGTCAACACCTTTTATGGTACATAAATATGATTTTTTTAAAACGCGTGATACAGGATCTATTGCATATATATAGCCAAATCATACAAGTCCGATATAAATTTCCGCGCTTAAAATCGGCAGATTTTGGCTTGAAAAGCCGCGGATTTTGTAGTATAATTACTTTTTGGAAAAAAGATATGGAAAGGATTTGGCTTTTATGGCAACATGGATAGTACATCTCAGAATTGCCGATGAATATCTTAAGCGAGGACTTATTCCCCGCGAAAGAGATTTCGTTCTCGGCTCGGTCGCGCCGGACTGCGGCTACGGAGTTAAGGACAGCTACGGCGAATTTATGCCTCCGCCGGAGGTAACCCACTGGGCGCCGGGCGGCGTCAAGCTGTACTGCGAATACTGGAAGTTTCTGGACGCGTACCTCAAAGGGAAAAAGGATACCGAGGACTACTGGTTTTATCTGGGCTACTATGTGCATCTTATTACGGATATTATGTGGTCAACTATGATGTATCTGCCAACTAAAATAACCTATGCCGACGAATATGAAAAGGATCCCGATTTTCTCAGAACGATCAAGGTCGATTGGTATGATCTGGATTTTAAATTCCTGCGTGATAACCCCGGTTTCCGCCCCTATGAGATCATAAAAGGAGCCGGCGAGGTCAAGGACTACCTCCCCTATTACGAGCCGGGGCAGCTCACCGCGCAGATACGCTTTATCGGGGATTATTACAGCGATTCGGCGGGGCGTGCGCTCGACAGGGATTATCCCTACCTCGATGAGAAAACCATGGGCAGCTTTATCGGCTGCGCCACGGAGCTGATCGATTTTGACCTTGAAAGAAAAAACCTGCTTTAAAGCAAACGGACAGCCCGCGTGAGCCGTCCGTTTTTCTTTATGCCTTTACCTTGAGCCTTATCCTATCCGCAACCATGGCTATAAATTCGGAATTTGTCGGCTTGCCCTTGCCGGTGTTTATCGTGTAGCCGAATACCTCCTCCATCGTCTGCGGCTTTCCGCGCGTCCATGCGACCTCTATCGAATGGCGTATCGCGCGTTCAACGCGGCTTGACGTTGTCCTGTACGCCTTTGCGATTTCGGGATAAAGCTCCTTTGTTATATAATTCAGCAGATCCATATCCTTTACCACCATCATAATCGCGGTTCTCAGATAATGATAGCCCTTTATGTGCGCCGGAACTCCAAGCTCATGTATGTATTCGGTGACAAGACCTTCAAGGTCGTATTTCGCATCCCCGACATACGTCGGCAGCTCAGCCTCATGGGTCTTTTTAATACCGCACAGGTCGCGGATAACGCCGCATATGCTCTCCTCGCTCTGCGGCTTTATCATGAAATATGACGCGCCGTATCTTGCCGCTACCTCGAAAAGACTTTCGAGTGTGGACGCCGTGTTCATTATAAATATCGGCTTTTCCTTAATATCCCCCGAGGCTATCCGCCTTAAAACCCCTATTCCGTCAAGCTTCGGCAGGATCGCGTCAAGCAGAACCAAATCCGGCTTTGTTTCCTCTATCATTCCCAGCGCCTCTATTCCGTTTGCGGCAATGCCGGCGCAGCCTATGTCGTTTGTAGATTTGAAATAGTCCTCCAGCTCCTTAGCATATTTTTCGTCATCATCGACTATAAGTACCCTTACATTTTCCATGTTAATTTCCTCCGTTTCGTATAGCTTTGTTCGCAAAAAGCTTATTTTTCTTTGTTTTTCAATCGATTGTGCTATAAGATTACCATAACGGAGAAAGCTTTTCAATAAAAAAACCTATATTTTATGTCAACCTGCTTATCGAAAAAAATTTCGTTCATGTAAAATTATACGTCATCCGCCACGACAAATATTATAACTTTTTATTCCCCATAATTTTCAAGTTTTTCGATGATTATGTAAATCTGCTCACATCAAAAAAACAGACCGCAAATCGCGGTCTGTCCGTTTTGTCATCTTCTTTTGTTATCCGTTCCCTGTTCCCGTTGTATCCTCGTATTCGCACAATCTTTCAAGCACCTGCGCAAACGGCGGAAATGCCGCTATTTCTCTCTGTAAGGTTTCCTCCGCATACTCAGGGAACATGCTGCGGTTCAGTAAAATACGTCCGCCCTCGGTACGTTTTGTGAGTCTGTCCATAAAAAAACCTTCTTTCTATATTAACTTACGCTATATCAATTTATGCTTATTTTAGCATACTTACGGTTTTATGTCAAGTAAATCTGTGCATTGTTCACAAATTGTTTACTTGTTGGGATACGTTTAATGCTTGATACGCTTTACTTACAGGCGAATACTATCCTGCTGCTGTCACGCTCCGGCGCGCCGAAGGACAGCTCGTCATATACCGAAATATCCGTAAAGCCCGCGCGGCGAAGCATTGTCCGGAGCTGCTTTTCGCTCCAGCCCCTCTGCAGATGCCGCTCCTCAAACCGACTGTATTTTTCCCCTGCGCCCCTTACAAAGAAATTAAGATACATATCGGAAAGACAGTACCTTTCAATATATCTGTTCTGCCACGAATAGAAAATGTCATACCCGGAATGTATGAAGGTGTTGTTTCCTATCACGTTTTCAAGCTTATACCTTGTGCTCACGTCAAATATGAATATGCCGCCCTCATTGAGATGCTCCCTTACCGTATCAAAGGTTTTCTGAGCGTACTTTGGCGCGATCACATAATTTATGCCGTCTATCATGCACAAAAAAGCGTCGAAGCTCTCCCGCGGCGTGAATTTTGCCATATCGCTGAGTATGAGCCTCGGACTTTTCAGCTTGTCCCGCGCCACCGCGAGCATATCGCCGCTTATGTCCACTCCGGTCATATCATAGCCGCGCCGCTCCAGCAGTCCGGTCATGCCGCCCGTCCCGCACGCCAGCTCGCATATCGTGTCCGGCTCCGCGCCGTGACGGTCAAAAAGGTTTTCAATATAATCGCACCATGCCTTATAATCCACATCCTCGTGCATCAGCTCGTCATAAATATACGCAAATTTTCCGTATTGCAGCATCCGTTATTCCTTTCCCATAACCGCGAGAGCCGCCGCTCGGAGCGTCCCGCCGTAATATGTTTCTTACATTCCGAATTTTTTATCATTGCTTAACAAGCTTACCGCTTTCGTTGAGCTTGTACGCCGTATTGTTTTCATCGACCGTGATCGTCACCGAACACGCATTTATAAAGGACAGCGAATTATCCTCGATCAGCGTTACCGACGCCGGAATAGAAATCGAATCCCAGCCGACGCTGCCCGCTCTGTCAAAGAACGCGCCGTTCTTGACCGTCGCGCAGCCGTTCTGAACCGCCGCTCCGTCCCGCATAACAGGCATATACCAAAGCGTCGCGCCGTCCGTTGAGTAGACAACGCCGTCTATGGAGATGTAATTTGGATTGGTATCATTAACATACACATTTTTACAGCTGTTGTAGACATAAAACGCTACCGCCAGATTGCTGCCGTCCTGATTGAGAATATTCTCCGGAACGGCGGTCTCTATAACATAGCTGTCCGGCAGCGTAACATTCTGAACCTTGGAATGTCCGAACGCCATTTCGTCGATCTGTGTCACGCCATCCGGGATCACATAGGAATAATCCGTCTTTCCGGTCGGATAGAATACAAGCCGCGTTCCGTCCTTTGAGAACAGCACGCCGTTCTCTGCCTTAAAATTCTCGTTTCCGTCCGCGACAACGAATTCCGTGCTTTTATAAAAGGCGTCGTAAAACACGTGTCCGCCGTAGCCGGTATTCTCCGTGCCTTTATTCTGCACGATCGCCAAATCGCCGCCGATGGTTTTCACACTCGCCGGGATCGTAAGGGATGTATTGGTGAATTTTTGGCAATGGTCGAACGCCAGATCCCCAATGTGCTCCAAGCCGTCCGGAAGCGTCAGCGCATTTGCCAGCTTATTCTGATACTGGAACGCCACCGCCCCGATTGTTTTCAGATTGTTTGACAGCGTTAACGAGGTGAAAGAGGTTGCCTTCGCACTGTCAAGCTCGAAAGCGAACGCTCCGATATCCGTCACACTGTCCGGAATCACCAATTCGCCGCTGAGCGGACATTCCGCAAACGCCGCCCTCGGTATTTCCGTCATGGCTTCGGAAAGCGTCAAAGCGCCGGTAAGCCCCGTGCAGCCGCAGAATGCGTACGGATAAAGATACGGGCAATCGGAAAGATCCAGCCCTCCGGTCAAGCCGGTGCATTTATAAAAGGCGGCATATCCGATAAGCTGAACAGACGCCGGGATCGTCACGCTTTGAATATCCCCGCAGCCGAAAAACATATAACTGCCGAGAATCGTGATACCGTTCGAAATTACAATGGACGTCGCTTTTTCGTCCGCCTGCAAACCGCCGCTTGAATCAACGGGACCGAAAAGCGTGCCGATTTGGTTTTGTTCCAGATAGGCGTCATTCTCGATACCGAATATTTTCTTGCCGTTTATCATATTCGGTATCACAAGCTCGTCAACCTTCGAACCGATATATTCCTCAATATAATGCCCCGTGGAATCCAGCCGCCAGTCCTCCGCATTCCCTTCGACTATTTCGTATGCATACGGCGTTCCGTCGCTGCCGAACGCATCCTTGCCGCCCGATTTCAATGAGCGGAGCGCTATGCTCGCTTCGGGACGGTTTATAATAATATTGACCGAAGCATCGCCGCCCGACACCTCGGGAATACCGAAATCCTTCAGCAGGCTTTCCGTTCCGTCCGAAAAAGCCGCGCAGAACCCATCGATTGTATAATTTCCCGGGTCGATCGTCAGCGTATAGACCGACGCCGTTTCCCCGTTATCATACTTTATGTAGCTCCCATCCTCTTGAACGGCTCCGCCGTTCACCGACCCGCTGAGAGCGCCCTTAGCTATCGCAGCCGAAGGGTTTTTCTTTTCAGACATAGTCCTTATGCCGTTCCCGGCGTACCTCTCCTCCGTTACGCTGCCGAGCGCCGACTGCTTTGAGCTGTCAAGAAAGTCACTTGGTATAATTTCTTCAACGGAAACGGAATCCGCCGCCATTGCCGGAAACGCGCTTGTAAATAATGTCAGCGCGGACAGTAACGTAATTATTTTCCTCATCGCTGTTTATCCTCCTTTAAAACCGAAACGATAAGATCGGCTTCGTGCTGACGTCCTCGCCGTTTACCTTTAGTACGCCGTTTTTTAAAGCTTCCTCCGTCGCGCCTATAGCCGAACCGGCAGCGATATATTCCGAGGAAAAACGCAGCAGTTCCGCTGTAGGCGCCGAATATTTGTTCTTTTCCATAGATTTGCATCCTTTCTGTTGTTTTGTTCTATTATATAATATCCCCGCGAAAATGTCAATATGGGAAGTTTGCACGAATACGGATAATTCACGGTTTATTACAAAATGATTACACAATTTTTTTACAACTTCAACTAATAAATCGTCATTTAACAAGCGCTTGCGCATATTCCGTTTCATTGATATCTTTTTCTTTTGTGTCCCTATATGATTTTTATGCATTTCATAGGCGAATAGGGAACGCTTTCAAGGTCTTTTATTTTCTTTGCCAGCTCCGTTACTCCGTCCATATAAATCTCCTTTCGGGC
>CAZOHJ010000038.1:0-19592 GCA_964579875.1 uncultured Lachnospiraceae bacterium
ACGGAGACCTATGAAAACCGTGTGTTTTATGTAACAGATGTTACTGCCGGAGCTGATGATATTTATAAAGCGTATGATTAAGAAAAATCCCGTCCCGGAAATAACCGGGACGGTATTTTTTGCATTGATTATATCAATTTCAGAACAAGCCCAATCCGCCGTAATTTACGATAAGCGCCGCAAACACGATTGAAACCATTGATAAGAGCTTGATAAGGATATTTACCGACGGTCCCGATGTATCCTTGAACGGATCGCCTACGGTATCGCCTACTACGGCAGCCTTGTGATTTTCGGAGCCTTTGCCGTTGTAGTTTCCCGCCTCAATATACTTCTTCGCGTTGTCCCATGCGCCGCCTGAGTTTGCCATCATGATGGCAAGAACAAAGCCGGACACAAGCGCGCCCGCAAGCATACCTACGACGCCGTTGACGCCGAGTATAAGGCCGACAACGATCGGCGCGATAATACCCAGAGCGGCCGGAAGGATCATTTCACGAAGCGATGATCTTGTACAAATATCTATACAGGTTTCATAATCAGCCTCAGCCTTGCCTTCCATAAGACCCTTGATCTCTCTGAACTGACGTCTTACCTCAACAACGATCTTCTGAGCCGCGCGTCCCACAGCCTTCATTGTCATAGCCGAGAAAAGGAACGGGAGCATTGCGCCTACAAATAAGCCGATCAATACCGCCGGGTTTGTGATAGTAAGATCAAGAATATTTTCGTTTATGCCCGATACCTTGTCTGTATACGATACTATAAGCGCGAGAGCGGTAAGAGCGGCCGAACCGATGGCAAAGCCCTTGCCGGTAGCCGCTGTTGTGTTGCCGAGCGAGTCAAGAGCATCCGTGCGGTTACGAACCTCGCTCTCAAGACCTGACATCTCCGCAATACCGCCGGCATTGTCCGCAACCGGGCCGTAAGCGTCTGTTGCGAGAGTGATACCGAGAGTTGAAAGCATACCTACCGCCGAAAGACCTATGCCGTATAAGCCCTGCGCGAAGCTTGACGCGCCGCCCGCTACAAAGTAGCTGACAATAACCGAGATACCGATGATGATTACCGGAATAGCCGTTGACTGCATACCGAGAGCGATACCGTCAATAATTATTGTAGCCGAGCCTGTTTCCGATGAACCGGCAAGCTTCTTTGTCGGCTTATAGGAATCAGATGTGTAATACTCCGTAAAGAAGCCTATCAGCACACCCGCGAGAAGTCCCGAAAGAACCGCGCCGAATACGCTTGCCCTGTCCGGAAGAAGAACCATGATAAGTATAAAGCTTATTACCGCCGAAAGAACGGCAGCTATATATGTGCCTGTACGGAGTGAACCGAGAAGCATTTTTTGCGTAGCGCCCTCCTTTGTTTTAACAAAGAACGAGCCGATAATTGACGCGATTATACCGATCGCGGCGATCGCCATCGGGAGAATAACGCCCGGAACGCCTATTTTCGCCGCAGTCGCAAGAGCGCCGCAGGAAATAATCGAGCCAACATATGACTCATAAAGGTCGGCGCCCATACCCGCGACGTCGCCTACATTGTCGCCTACGTTATCGGCAATACAAGCCGGGTTTCTTGGGTCGTCCTCGGGAATACCCGCCTCAACCTTGCCTACGAGGTCTGCGCCGACATCCGCCGCCTTTGTAAAGATACCGCCGCCCACTCTTGCGAAAAGAGCCATTGAGCTTGCGCCCATACCAAAGGTGAGCATAGCCGCCATTGTTGAATTGATATCCTCACCGAATACAAAGCGGAGAAGTATGAACCATACGCTGATATCGAGAAGTCCGAGGCCGACGACCGTCATACCCATTACCGTACCTGATGAAAATGCGATCTTAAGTCCCCTGTTAAGACCCTCTCTCGCGCCGTTAGCGGTACGCGTGTTGGCATATGTAGCAATCTTCATACCGATAAATCCCGAAAGCCCCGAGAAGAAGCCTCCCGAGAGGAATGCGAACGGAACATACCAGGTCAGAAGTCCTGCCGCCGCCAGGATCACAAGAATAACCTCCATTACAATGAAGAATATTCCCACCGTCTTATACTGACGCTTGAGATATGCCATTGCGCCCCTGCGAATCTTTTGCGAGATCGCCGACATCGTCTTTGTTCCCTCCGGAGCTTTCTTTACCTCAAAGAACTTATAAGCCGCGAAGAGGATAGCGACAACAGCGCATGCGAGAACCGCAAACGGAGCAATGCTATAGATTTTTTCCATGTTTTCCATAAAAATCCTCCTTAATATATTTTTTCCTACATATTTTATACCAAAAAGCCTTTCCAGTCAAGTACCGCAACGAAAATAATTCAGAATTTACGAAATATGCCCATTATTTCTGATTCGGAATATATGATCGTCCTTTATTCCGGCAAGCTCGCCGCGACCGCCGCTTCCTCTTCCCACGGCATAACATCCCCCGGCTCACGGAGATATTCGAGAATTTCCGCTATGCCCTCGCCCGTTTTGCTGTCCACCTCAAAAATATCCCGGCAGCCCGCAAGCTCCAGCCAGCGGCGCGCCTGAGACAAGTCCGCGCACGGATTGTTTTTTTGTGTTATTATTCCGATCACGCGCCTGTTTGACACAACGGCGCACGCGGGCGGATAAAGCGAATACGGCTCCGCCGCGCTGATCAATAGCCCTACCACGTCCGCCTCAAAGGCATACATCGCAATGGCGTTCCCCAGCTCCTTTGACTGTATGTATTCACCCGGCGTGTCTATTATAACGTCAAAACGGTTGACATACTGTGTTTTATGATAGTGTATCTTTTCGCCCTTCATCGCCTGGGTAAGGGTCGTCTTTCCCGCCTCGGAGCGTCCGACAAGTACGATTTTCTTCATATTATAATACAACCTTATATCATGTACGCGATAACTTGCATACCTTAAATCCGAGTGTTTCCTCACAATAGCCGAGAACCGCCTTAAGACCCGATTCAACATCCGAAATAAGTCCCGTCGTTATGAGCGTTCCCGAAAAACGGTCAACGAAACTTAGATCGACATTTGCGGATTTTGTTGAGAGGTCAGCCGCAATAATCGCCGTTTCCGCCGGGCTTACCGTTAGTATCCCGATCGCCGCGCCCGAAAAATCAAGCTCCGGATTAAGCCCCAACTTCTGATACATGATCGGATCGGGACTTGCGATCACATGCGCAAGAGTTATTTCCTTGCCCGGTACAAGCTCCTGTACTATACGGAGTCTGCCTCCCGAATCCTTACTGTTCAATAAATCATTAAAATCCATATCTATGCAGCCTGCCTTTCTGTTTAAATCAACCGTCTTTTATATTTTATCACAATTCAGAGCAAATTTCCAGCTCTTTTTGTAAATTCATCAGAAAAATGCCCAGAAGCCGAGAAAACCCAGAACAAAGCTGAATGCAAGAAGCTGCACAAAAAGCAGCGCCAGTGCCGTTACAACAAATTTCCGGCGCTGGGTTTTATGCCTGTAGATCCACATTGCCATAGCTGCTCCGGCGGCGCCGCCGAGCCACATATACTTAAAAAGCGCTCTTTCCGGCACTCTCTCCATGCTCCGCACGGCATACCTTTTGTCTGCCGCAAACAGCCTGAACGTCCTTATATTTATATACAGGACATAGATCACAACAAGACAGAAGATCATGAAATTTGCCTTGTTGTTGCTGAACAGCTTCAGCATTGTCGGCGGAACCGGGATCGGCACATTTTTCATCCACTCATAAAATGCCGCAAACGAGCCGTTTACCGTATCAAGTATTGACAGGAAAATCTCCCTTAAAAACGCCTTGACCGCGAGTATCTGAGCGCTGTTTTCAAAGCTGCTCATCCTTATTCCTCCCCCGCAAGCTTTGCCGCCCGGTCGCTTGTGATAAGCGCGTCGATAATTTCATCCATATCTCCGTTAAGAAACTGTCCGAGCTTATACAGCGTAAGCCCAATGCGGTGATCGGTCACGCGGTTCTCATGGAAATTATATGTCCTTATTCTTTCGCTTCTGTCACCCGAGCCTACCTGTGATTTTCTTGTGTCGGCGATCTCCTTGTTCCGCTCCGCCTCCATGACCTCATAAATGCGCGAGCGGAGGATCTTCATCGCCTTGTCCTTGTTTTGCAGCTGGGATTTTTCGTCCTGACAGGATACAACAATACCCGTGGGGATATGGGTTATTCTTACCGCGGAATCCGTTGTGTTTACGCACTGTCCGCCCGGGCCTCCGGCGCGGAACACATCGATCCTTAGATCATTGCGGTTAATATTCGCTTCGACCTCCTCTGCCTCCGGCAGCACCGCGACCGTAACGGCGGAGGTGTGTATTCTTCCGCCGGATTCCGTTTCCGGAACACGCTGTACCCGGTGCACGCCGCTCTCGTATTTAAGGCGCGAGTACGCGCCCTTTCCCTCGATCGAGAAGGAAATTTCCTTATAGCCTCCAAGCTCCGTCGGATTGGAGTTCATAATATCCAGTTTCCAGTTATGGTTTTCCGCATACATACCGTACATGCGCATAAGGTCAGCCGCGAAAAGCGCCGCCTCCTCGCCGCCGGCGCCGCCGCGTATTTCCATGATAACATTCTTTTCGTCATTCGGATCCTTCGGCAGGAGCAGGATCTTAAGCCGCTCCTCACACTCTCCGGCGCCGCTCTGCGCCTCTGAAATTTCCTCCCGCAGCATTTCCTGCAGTTCCCTGTCATCCTCCCCCTCAAGGAGCTTCCTATCATCCTCTATCACAGCTAAAAGTGATCTATATCTATTGTACTCATCAATAATAGGCGACAGCTCGCTGTGCTCACGGCAGTATTCACGCCATGCCGGCTGATCCGCGATCACCTCGGGGGCGCTTATTTTTTCGGAAACAAATTCAAATCTTTTCTTCAACGATTCCAGCTTTTCTAACATAAATCAGATTACCTTTCTTTATTAACGCCTATAGAAAATTCACTAAAGTAATTTTAACCTTTTTTTCCTGTGTTGTCAAGAACAAACCGACAATTTATAAACAATGCTCCTTACTCTGTTCATTTCACGCAGTTTTTTTCTTTATAGTTCATAAAAAATTCATTAAAAAGGTGTAGACAATGCAAATTTTTTCTGTTATAATAATATAGATTTATAATAGGATTGGCTAAGATCCAAGAAAGGACTGAATTAATTTGGCTGAAAACTCTAAGCTTCCTAAAATGAGATTACTGGTACTCGTCGCGGCGCTTTCTGCCGGTCTGGGACAGTTCGGCATAGCGGCGCAGGCTGAAAACGCAAAAGTATCCGAAAGAGATATACTGGATCAGGCTGTGGCTCTCTATGAAAAGCTGTACGGTCAGGAAGTCGAGGTTCCCTCCGCTATTTCTGACAGCACAGAGGATCCGATTCTCGCAAAGGCAGTTGTGCTCGGCTTTGCCAATACAGATGAGCTTGACTCCATAGCAGACGGAGCGGCTCTGCGCAAGCAGGATGTAATGACCGTCCTTTACAAAACGATAATTGATTTTGACGACTCATTTGCGCTTTCGACCGAAGAGGTCGATGAAATCATGAACAGGTGCTATGACAACGCGCTTATTGACGAGCAGAACCGTGTCGGTTACGCGTTCATGATCAAGCACGGAATAATTATTGATACATCAAATTCCGAGCCGAATAAGGAAATAAACTGGGACAGCTGTAAAATTCTTGTGAATGTTCTGTATGATTTATTTATGCAGGATATTTCATTTGATGTAAACGGCGCCGAAGTAAGGATCGGTTCAAGCATCGACTCTGTTACGGACATTCTCGGCGAGCCGGACAGAATAGATAAGAGCGACTACGCCTTTGACTGGTATGTATACAATTCCGATTATAACAGCTTTATGATGATCGGCGTTGAAGAAGGGAGAATATGCGCGTTTTATTCCAACAGCAGTTTCTCCTTTGCGGGTATCGGTTCAGGCGATGATTACACGAAAATTTATAAATACCTTGACCTTGACCCCGACAGCTTCCGTTTTTATGAGGATGGAAACGGCAAGCTTGATACGGTAATTTATAATCCGTATTACAAGACTACAGGCATTGAGGAAAATTCATCTGAGATACGCGCCGCCGAGCTTGTAGACATGATCAACGCTAACAGGGCTAAAAACGGACTTGACGCGGTAAGCATTTCCTCTGAGCTATGGAGAACGGCAGGGCAGATGGCTGTTCAGCCGAAATATATAAATGCCGCGCGTGACACGCTCAACGAGCATATAATGGACGATGCGGAACACGAATCGGGATATGATATATTCAGCATCTATTCCAAGCTCCTGAAAAGCAATAACGAATGCTTTCATGAGGGGGTTACGGCTGTCGGCGCAGGCACAAGCATCCTTGATGACAGCTCGGTAATGGCAAGCATAATCTGTAATTCGGCTCGTCTTACAGATGATATATATTCAACCTCCTCCGAGGATATTGAGGTGCTGCCGACTGTTGAGCCTACCGCGGCTCCGACAGAAGCGCCCACCGCGGAGCCGACAGAGACGCCCTCCGTTTCACCTGAGCCTGCCGCACAGGCAGCCGCAGAGGAACCGGAGGTTTCCGATACTGTTTTCTCAACCATAAGCAGTATAGTTCTCTCGTCAGACACTGCCGCCTCCGGCGCTGTTGCTCTTGATGCGGAGTCTGCAGCAGCAACGGCCGAACCTGCTGATATACCCGCCGCAACAACGGTAAACGGCATATCAAGCGCAATTTCCACGGCGGCAAAGACGGCAGCATCGGACTCCGTGCCGGCGGAAGCTCCCGAAGCCGCGGCAACTGCCGCGCCGACAGAGGCTCCGACTCCGGAGCCGGGCAGTCCTGAGATCATCTCCCCCGCAGGCGAGGAGGTCATAGGCGAAGGCGAGGACGTCACCGTAGAGCTTAAGGAAAGCACGGCAGATGAATATTTCGTTCAGATATATTCTATAGAAGATGATGATTACATAGTAAACAGCTACATAAAAACAGCTGATACAAAGCTTACATTCGAGTCTTCTCTTTTTGAAGCGGGCAAGGATTACTCAATAAAGGTCAGCGCCGTAAAGCCTGACGGAACAGCGGAAGGCAAAGAATTTATTATTCAATACGGTGAAGCGCCTGCAAACAGTGTTATGGTTACAACCTCAGAAACGGCCACAGACAATGACTTTATCGATTTAGCATGGGAAAGCGATATATACCATGACTTTGTTATTGACGTATACAACACTGACGGTCAGCTGATCCTTTCACAGCCGGTCGCAGATGCAAAGAGCGCAAGGATAAACAATCTTGATCCGGGTGAATATTACATATATGTAAGCGCGGTAAGACGCGGCGACAAGAGTGTTGTTAAGATAAACGACAATATCAACATTACCGTTGAGCTTCCCGAGCCGGTAATAACAGAATACATTCTCGAAAACGGTGAAAGGTTCTATCCTGTCTATGAGGATAAGGAAATGGGGCTTGTATATTTCTATGACGAGGATATTGTAGATGTAGACGTCACGGATCGGAACGGAAATGCAGCGACCGTTAAACGCAAGAAGATTACCGAGAAAGAGGTAAAAGCTACCGCAAAGTATAAGGCTCTTGCCGCTGCGCAGCAGAGGGTTGAGTATTTTGAGGGAAGCGACGAACTGCAGATCACAAAGCCGACAACGGTTTCAATGATCTCCGCCCCGGGGCTTTCATCGGCTTCCGGAAACGCGATCTGTCAGGAGGCTGCAAAATATCTTGGCGTTCCGTACCTTTGGGGCGGTACAACTCCCTCCGGCTTTGACTGTTCAGGCTTTGTTCAGTATGTATTCAGATCATTGGGTATTGAAATAAGCCGTACTACATATACACAGGTCAACGAAGGCGTTCCCGTTTCAAAAAATGAACTGCAGCCCGGAGATCTCATCTTCTTCGGAAGCGGTCTGAATGTTCACCATGTAGGCATTTACGTTGGGAACGGCATGATGATACACGCGCCATACACAGGCACAGTGATACAATATCAGTCTATTGATACGCCATACTACGCAAGTGAATTCAGCTGCGCAAGAAGATTTACTTATTAAGGAGGGCACAAATGACCGGTTCAGTTAAGGCAGCCGCCGACTCGTCTATAAGAGGAAGGGCATTGATGATAATTGCCGTATACGCAGTTCTGTTTCTGTTCTGCTTTGTTATGGCAATATACGATATATCCACGGCTAAGTTCGGACTCGGGATTCCGTTTGCGATAGCTGCAATTATATTTGTGGTCCTTTCGCTGCTGAAGCTGAATTCCGTGTTCGGAACATATATAAAAATCAGAGACAACGCTCTTTATATGAAAAGCTGGGCAAACGACTTTCTCCCGTACGATATCAACGGAGGATTTTTATCGGATTTAAAGCCCGCCAAAACAAAGCTTACCGAAATTCCGGCAGAGGAGCTTTCTGTAGTGCTGGTCGGAACAAAGGATTTTGTAAAACGCAATGCGTCGGAAGCGGGAAAACGTTTTGTAAAGACGCTTTATCCGTATGAGCATTCACGCTCCAAGCGCGGTCTTATATCATCAATGGATATATTCTATGTTGAAACAGTTGACGGTGAATGTTCGTTCATGTGTATTTACGGATATGATCCGGAGGCGGTTATTGATGTTATCGGAGAGCTTTATGACATTAATCCCGATCTGTATATAAAGGTCGGCAGCAAGGCATATAAGCGCTATGTAAAACAGCTTCAGGCAAAAATCCAAAACAAAGAATATTAAACCTTATACCGTGGCAAAAGCCACGGTATTTTTTATTGAATTATCTGTTTTTCTGTGATAAAATTACTACAATACATAAAAAAGGGAGCGACTCTTATGAACAAGAAAATAACCGCGGCTTTTTCTGCCGTCTGCATCGCCGCATCGGCATTTTCACAGCTTTATGTTTATGCCGCGGGCAGCATAGCCTACACTTTCAGCGGCACAAATATCGTTACCACGGGCGAGCCGACAGACTACACCGATGTTAAACTGACCGACGATATTTCATTGACCACATCAGGCGATATAAACCGTAAATATGCGGCAGTAACAACTCTTGAAAACAATAAGAATGTGGGAACCTACCCAATATATGACGCCTTCAAGGCGGAAGGCTCATATATTTATCTCGCGTGTACCAATGTAAACAACAACTCGATTTTCGCGCTCAATATGCCCGAAATTCCCGCGGGCAGCAAGGTAACTCTGACCTACGCGAAGCCCACGGTCACGAATAACGGCTCCACGATCAGGAACGCCAACGACCCGTATGCGTATCTGAAAATTGCAGACCGCTATATTTCAGTCAACGGCGACGAATTTGACACATGGCTTACAAAATCGGTCGTTACCGGTGAGGACACAAGCGCGATCGAATTTCACTGCGATATGTGGGGCGCGATAGCTGTCAGTAAGATCGAAATAACAGACGGCGACGGAAAACCGCTTCACAGCTTGACGATAAATTCGGCGCGGTATGCGAACGTGACGGTAAACGGAATAAGGCTCTGCGCCGACGGCAGCGGCGCTCTTACGGTCTCATCTCTGCAGGAGGGCGAAACCGTTACGGCTTATGCGGAAAAGGACGGCTATTTTAAGAATGAAACAAGCGTCACTGTAGGCAGCTCGGATCTGACGGTTGATCTCCCTTTAGAGTGTGAAACAGACGATGTATATTACGAATCCGATTTCGGGAACACTGCAGGAACACTTGTCTTTGATGATGATATTGCCTCACACGACCCGTTTGAGCTTGGCGGCATAGTCTCCCGGCCCATAACTAAAATACGGGGCAGGCTCACGTTTAACGGCAAGGGAGACTTACGCTTTATATCCGACGTCCATGCTTTCCTCGGGATCCGGTACACCGATGAGGGGATTTATGTGAACGACAGCTTTGTAACCTCAAAGGATAATATGGAATTTGAGGCCGTAATTGACAAAAATTCGGGTGAAATGTATTTTGCTCAGAACGGAGACGTTATCGAATGCAATATCGCCTCGGAGCTGAATACAATAGACAGGATAATCGGAACCGATGTAACACTTGAATACATAGGTATAACATATCCGGATAATGCAGCGGCGGTAATAGATGGGCCGGACAAAGTATCCTCCGCCTTCTGTAATGTATCGGGCAACGGCATTCTCTACGCTGTAACGGAATATGATGTGTCATATGATTTCTGGGGTGATGATATAAAGCCGGAAATATCCGTATCTGGTATAGACGGCGCATTCATATCCTATTTCTATTCGCGTTTTTCCGGCAAGTCCCGCCCTGTGCTGTATGTGCCGCTGGGCGCGGAGGGAACCGCGGTAATATGCGCGGATTTTAACGGTCATAAGACCTATAAAAATGTAGAGGTATACAATAACCCCGCCCCCGGCAGGATAGAGTATATCAGCCGTCCCATTAATTTGTATTCGACTGCCGCATTCGGAATGTCCGGCTATGACGACTGCGGCGTATCGGAGCTATATGACGAATACGGCAATAAAGTGTATTCCATTGACGGACAGACTTTGAACGCTGATTTTACGCTTACAGATTACCGCTCATCGGACGAATCGGTAATAAGCATTGACGATAACGGCATTATGACAGCAAAAAACGCCGGCAGCGCGGTTATTTCCGCGGAGGTCGCACCGGGCGGCTACAGAATATCCGCCGAATATACGGTCAAAGGCTTATATATTGACGGTATGACAGAGGACGACATATCATACGCAATAAATAGTATTACTTCGGATGAAAATATTTCATCATACCTTGTGACCTATTCCGATGGTGTGACAGAGGATGCATCGCCCACGGAAATCCCGGCTGCGCAGGCCGTCTCGGACGGGGCTGTTATCACCGCTGTATATGATGCTGACGGAAAGCTGTCATGCGTGCAAAAGCGCGATGTAAAAGCAGGTGATAAGCTTCTTCCGTCGAACGGAAACAAAACGGTATATCTCCGCACTACGGAAGGCTTTGAGGAAATAACCCATGCGGACACGACTGTTTCCGGCTTTGAGCTGAAACACAGCGCCGGAGCGGAATATGAGATCTCCCCTGTTTATACCTTCACCGATATAGGAGACGCCGCGGAGGAAAAAGCTCTCAATGCTGATTTCCCTGACGGGTATTATGATATTGCCTTCAAAAAGGCCGAGGCAAAGCGCGGCGATATATATGTAAACGGCACAATGGTCGGAAACAACGTTGATCAGGCTGACGCGGACAGAACGCTTACAGACGGCGCGCTTTACACAGCTGAGGACATAAAAATAACAGGCGGGAAAATCGCCGTGTCAATGACTGACGGCTCAACAAAGCTTGACTATGTAACGGTTACAAAAAAGCCCGTATTTTACAAAAGACCGCGGCGCGTATACATTATAGGGGACTCACTCGCCTGCGCCTATTACGGCGGCTTTGAGCAGGATGTCGGCGGCGGCAGATCCGGATGGGGTCAACAGCTCCCTGACTTCTTAAATGCTCCGGTGACAAACCTCGCGAACAGCGGACAGTTTGCCGCAGGACTTTATACCACCGCATTCCCCGGAGTGACAGCCAACGCTCAGGCGGGCGATATTCTCCTTATCGAATGCGCTTACAACGACAGGGCATATTCTACCCGCGATGAAATGGACACATGCGTTAAAAGTATGATAGAGCAGTGCAACGATAACGGCATAACGCCCATCCTTGTAACACCCAACGCTTCGGCGCACGATTACAAGCCGTCGGTTGTGTGGTCGGGCTACATGAGGGATATTGCGGTTGATACCGGGTGTCAGCTCATAGACCTCTCGCAAAAGAGCTATGACCTCTTATATTCCATCTACGGGGATGACGCAGACGGCAATATAACAAAGAACTTCAACCTCACCGAGGTAGGCGGCGACACGCTCCACTCCTCATATGCGGGCGCATATGTCTGGGCGTCGGTGGTTGCACAGGGCTTGAAGGATCTGGGCTATGGAGATATTTTAAATACCGGTTTCACCTATTCATTCACCGATACACTCGGCAATGAGATTACCGCGCAGGTTAATTAAACCGTAAAAGGGATGCTGTACGCATCCCTTTTATGGCGTCTGACTATATCGTCAACACACCTGTATCCGACTCAATGAGCAGCAGGATCTGTTCCTCCCTGCCGGTCTCGGCATTGACATAGACGATAAAGTTTTTATCCATATACGTTCCCTTGAACTCATAGCAGAGCACCTCGCGCAGCGAATCCTTCGGAATTACCGCGAGCGATACGGCGCTGACCTCCAGATGGGTCGAAACATACGCTTTTGCCTCCTCCTCGCTGAGCATCACATCAGGTATCTGACGCTCGCGGTGGTTCATAAGATAGCCCTTGCATTCCATTCCCACGATCGTGCCGTCATCAAGAGCAACCTTTACCTTTATAAGGTCGCTGTAGCACTTTGTGCCGTTCTGTGAATATGCAAAGTTTATTGTGGCAATGTTATCCGTTACCTCATAATAGCTGTTTGCCATGCTGCTTATACCGTGCCCGTTAATAAATCTGTACGCAAGACCGGTTGCCGCCTCGACGTCATAATTGGCATTCCGTACTGTTTTGTTTTCAAGGAAATACAGCACATAGCCGCCATTTTTGGTTATGCTTACGGTTATATGATTGCCGTTATCGTCCTTTCCGAAATTATACGCTTCAATTGCCGTATTTGTCGTTTCTGTTTCAAATTGAAGCCCTTCTCCCCTGTCGCCCAGAAAATCCTTCGCCTTCTGCAGGGCGTCTTTTTTTGAAATTTCCTCCGCGCCCTTGAGCATATATGACTCCATATTTTCGATATGCTCCGAGAACGGGCCGTCATATATCAGCGCCGGGTATCCCTCAAAGGATTTTTCCACATTTTCAAGATCCTTGAATATTCCTTCACCCGCTGCCATGGCTTTGGTTACGCTGCCGCCTTTTACAACATTAAATGACGCCTCTCCCGAATATATTTTCCGCTCTATATCCGAGAGACTTTTACTGAGATCTGATGCGTACTCATTCAGTGAGTTAAGGTTCTTATATTCCTCATCCGTTATTCCGGCTCCGTTTATCATATTCTGTGACAAAACATAGGTGTAATCGCCTACCTGCGACAAAAATTTTGCCGTATTCTCAAGATTGGTATCCTCCGTAGGGAGCTGTCCGAAGCATGATTTCGCCTCAGCGGCCTGCATGAATATCTCATTTGAAATGGACGCAAGCTGCGCAGGATCGGATGCAAGCTGGGATTTTGACAGCAAGGCGTCGATCTCGCTCACATAGTCTGTAAGCTCCAGAAACGCCCTGTCATAGTTATTGTTTACAGTTACCTTAAGCTCTTTATTCTGCTTATAGCAGCGATACCACATAGCGCAGAATATAATAAGCAGAACGGCAAGCACGGCAATGACCGCCGCGCATATTTTATTTGATTTAGACATTATGTCCCTCCTTATCTGCAGAAACGGTGCTTTCCTATCTGGACGATCAGCTCACGCGTCCAGATCCATGAGCTTGTTGCGGTATCGGGATTAAAATAGTATATCGCGCCGCCGGACGGGTCCCATCCGTTCATAGCGTCCTGACATGCTTTATATACAGTTGAATTTGCGGCTATCGGCTCGTTTATCTGCCCGTCCGCAACAGCCGTAAATGCTCCCGGCTGATAAATAACCCCCGCCACGGTATTCGGGAATGAGGAATGCTTTACTCGGTTTAATATTACCGCGGCAACAGCCACCTGACCCGTGTAAGGCTCGCCTCTCGCTTCTCCGTTGACCGCTCTTGCCATAAGCTGCAGATCGGAGGTAGATGCGTATACCCGTACAGAGGGATACTCAACCACCGCCAGCATGAGCATAAGCGACATTGTTATTATGGATATTATTTTTTTCATTATGGTTACTTCCTTTCCTGTTTTTCCTTAGTATGCGCAGGAGTGTATAAAATTATTAGATTTGTCAAGAATTTATTTGCAAATTTCTTATGATATGCTATAGAGGAGAATCTGATCATGAAAAAAATTCTGATACCCGTACTTCTTTCAGCCGCGGTCATACTGTCGGTCACCGCATACACCCGTGATGTGATGAATGATCTCGATGGCTCATTGGTACGGCTGCATATTATCGCCGAAAGCGACTCCGGGTATGACCGGAGCGTTAAGCTTGCCGTGCGGGACGAGGTGCTTAAGGCTGTGCATGATATAAGCGCAAGGGATACGGAAAGGTTTGTCCGCGCCGCCGAGGCGGCGGCAAACAGTTATCTTGCAAGACAAGGCGTCCCCTACGGCGCGCGCGCGGAATACGGAAAATTCAGTTTTCCCAGAAAGTCGTATAAAAACATCACTCTTCCGGCGGGGGAATATTACGGAGTAAAAGTAGTTCTCGGCAGCGGCAGCGGTCACAACTGGTGGTGCGTTATGTATCCGCCGCTTTGCGTCAGTGATGACGGAAGCGTTTACGCGGATGAAAAAACGACCGCAGAGCTGAAAGGTACGCTGCACAGGGACACCTACGAGCTTATCACCGGAAAAAACGAAAAAACCGAAATAAAATTCCGCATTCTTGAATTTATAAACTCTTTAGGCGACTATAAAGCATCGGAGTAAAATAAAATCCCACCTGTCCTTTTCGGTCAGGCGGGATTTTATTTTACTCCGATGCTCTGTACTCCTCCTTTAAAAGGCCGCTCAGTTCCGTAAGCCTTATTGGAAATTCAATGAAGCCCTTTGCGTAATAGGACAGCTCATAGGGCGGGAACCAGATAACAAGCTCCTCATCCGTAAGATAATACTCATATTTTGCGCCCTCCGTTATGTGCGGCTCAGCCCACAGCTCGCCGTATTCATCGGGATCTTCCTCTACCATAACGTCTATCAGATTATTTATCCTCTCTATATACCCGTCATCCGTAAACAGCTCGGAAAGCTCCAGATTATGCGGCTCCGCCTGCCTTGTGTCAATTGTCAGCGGATAGCGAGTCGTATTCCCGTGCGCACCGCCGAAATATGTGTAATTCTCTGTGAAAAACGAAATAATTCCGCCGCTGTTGCGCTTCACATTCTGAGTTATATGCAGCTCGGATTTTACCCCCGGCGGCATAGACTGCGCACTGTCCTGCGCCAGCTGATCAAATTCTCCTATCGCATTATAAATATTTTCTTCAAGCTCCGAATTAAGCTCATCTTCATACTCTTTATCCGCAAAACCGTTAAAGGCTATCACCTCCGCATAAACCGTTGAATAATCCGTTTCCTGCTCCTCCTTGGTTATCGTAACGCCATATCCCCCGTGAACGCTGCATCCCGATAACATGCATACCGAAGTTAAAATCAACACCAGCCACCTTTTCATTCCCTGTCCTCCGTCAATATCAGCGTCTCACAGAATAAGGCAGAGCAGACCGCCGCCGCCTTCATTGATGATCCTCTCCAGAGTTTCCCGCAGCTTGCCCCGCGCCTCCTCCGGCATTCTCTCCAGCTTTCCGCGCAGACCGTCATTTACCAGCTCATTTAAGGTCTTCCCGAAAATGTTTGACTGCCACAGCTCCGCCGGATTATCCTGATATGTTGAAAGAAGGTGCTCCACCAACTCCTCTGACTGCTTTGCGGTTCCCACGATCGGACTTACCTCCGTTTCAATATCGGCGCGCATCATATGTATTGACGGCGCGCACGCCTTGAGCTTTATCCCGTAGCGTCCGCCCTGCTTTATGATTTTAGGCTCCTCAAGAATCATTTCATCGCTTGTCGGCGACACAATACCGTAGCCGGTCTGCCTTACCGACTCCAGAGCATTTCTTATGTGCTCATAATCCCGCTTCATTTCCGAAAGCTCCGTCAGACAGTTCATAAGCTCCTCATCATCCTTTATAGCAAGCCCCGCAGACTCGCTCAGCGCCTTATAAAACATACTGTCCACAAGCTCCAGCTCGATCCGTGCGCTTCCTGTTCCGAGATCTGTTCCTCCTGCCGTTGCCTTTTTCACATAATCCGGTCTTCCGAGACTTTCACGCACCGCTTCAATATCCCGTATGCTTTCGGCTTTGTCCGCGGCATTTCTGATAAGCTCATATATATCCTTTACAAGCTCATGCTCCTCGCCAAGTCTGTTCATCCATTTGGGTATCTGTATTTCAATTTCACTCAGCGGAAATTCCAGCAGGATCTTGTTGATTATCGCATTGATATCCGATCCCGAAAGCTCGGCGCAGTTTACGGTCAGAACCGTAACATCATGCGTTTTTGCAATTGTTTCCGCAAGGGCTTTTGTTTCTGCCGCCTCCGGTCTTGCGGAGTTCAGCAGAACTATAAAGGGCTTATGTATAGCCTTAAGCTCGGCTATGACCCTTGCCTCAGCGCCTGCATAGCCCTCTCTCGGGATCTCCGAAAAGGAGCCGTCCGTTGTCACCACAAGTCCTATTGTTGAATGATCCGTTATTACCTTTTTTGTGCCTATTTCCGCCGCGTCGTTAAACGGTATCGGGTGTTCAAACCACGGGGTCGTTACCATTCTCGGCTCCCCGTCCTCCCGGTAGCCCAGCGATTCGTCAACTATATATCCCACACAGTCTATCATTCTGACACGCATTCTGGCGTTATCGCCCGGTTCAATTTCCACAGCCTCATTCGGAATGAATTTCGGCTCTGTAGTCATAATTGTACGCCCCGCTGCAGACTGGGGCAGCTCGTCACGAGTACGCTCCGCCTGATACATATCTGTCATGTTAGGTATTACCAGGGTATCCATGAATTTTTTTATAAAGGTGGATTTCCCTGTTCTGACAGGTCCCACCACACCGATATATACATCCCCGTTATTTCGTCTGGCAATGTCGCTATATATATTCGTTCCTTCCATCTGTACTTCCTCCTTGAACGCTTTTTACACTTCTATCTATATTCATTACAAATAGAAATATGCACCAAAAAAAATAATTTTTTTGCTTGAAAATAATATATTTTCAACAAAATTCTCTTGACAAATTTTTCTTTGTTTGGTATAATTATATGTATAAGGATATTTTTTATTAAAATATGGATATTAAGACGAGTGAAGACAATGAAAACAAGGAGTTTTACATTAATAATAATATTATTAAATTTATTCATATTTAATACGCTGACCTCATATGCGGAGAACATCTCGTGTTTTACCGATACAGACGAGCAGCTTTTTTCAGATATGCTCTCAGATGATAAACCGCTGTCCCTGCGCGGTGAGCTATGCTCCGGCAACATTGCAGACGCGAATTTTTCCGGCTTATCGCTTTCAGATCTGACTCAGTCTCCGCAAAGCGACAGTCCCTTCAGTATATTCAGTGAGGAGAAAAATACGGATCTGCTTGATTATTTCCATGAGGAAACGGAGAACTTCGCCGAGGAAATTGATATAACCGAATTCAACATATGTGCCGATGAGTTCGAAGAATGCTATGAGCTGCTGCTTTTCTGTTCTCCGCGCTCATATTATCTGATCGCAGATACAGGATCATATTATTACTTTTATCCGAGTACAACAGTAAATGCCGACGGTGAAGAAATTATCGAGTGTCTCTATCCGATTTATCAGCTGGACATTTATGATGACGATTATTATATAGATTATTCCATGCTGAATGAGGTTCTGCCATGGGTAAAAACAACTCAGGAGCATTTTGACGCGCTTACCGAAGAAATAATGGCTGACATCCCCGATGGCAGTAATGTTTCCGATTTGACTAAGCTTATATATATCCATGATTATATTATTCAGAATTATTCTTATGATTTTGATAACGCCATCAGCGATGAATACGGAAATCCCTGTAAAAGAAACAATATTCGTTTCATACCCGAAAATCTGCCTGTCGCATGCCAGACCTACGCTATTCTGTTCAATTACTTGGCAATGAATGAAGGGATCGAAGCCTCATTTGTAACAAGCGTTGATCAATACGGATATTCGTATCACACATGGAATATTGTTAAGCTTGCAGCGCCTCAAAACGGTAATGTGCCGAAATGGTATCATATTGATGTAACCTGGGATGATACATCCCGCCCTGACGGTTCAGGCTCATCTATGAAGTATTTCCTGTTAAGCGATTCTAAAATGCGTGAAAGTCATAGTAATGTCTATGACGGAGACAGATATATAACATATCCTGAATTAAATCTGTATTTTGGGGATGAGTTTGACAACAGTCCGTGGGTCAATGCCGGTTCACAGATCGTTGAGTTTAACAACAGCTATTATTATCTTGAGTATGACGTATATACCGGTCAGACACATTTAAACAGGTTTCCTGTTGACAATAATGACAGCAGTGAGATAGTTTATTCATACAATGGTTTGTGGATGTATGCAGACACTTATTCCGGGCTTGTTCTTTCAGACAACAAGCTGTATTTCAACACAGCCTATGATATAATTGAATATGATATTTTGTCCGGAACGGCGGATGTTATACCGATAGACTGTAATAATGAGAATATATACTCCTGCTATTCAGATAACGGCAGACTATACTACAATTTATCATCTGACATCTATACATCAGATGTGACGTCTGTCGGTCCTATCTTCGCAAAACTTGAGATCTCCGAGCCGGAAATCCTGTTTGACAGCAGCAGCATTGAGGATCCCATACCGGAGATGATGATAAATTTCCGATCGGATTTACCGAAAAATATCCGTGTTGTTGTAAAAGAGACGTCGCCCGACGGTGTAAGCTTATTACATCTATGGAACGCGGACAATTTCACCGGCAGTCAAGACGCTGCTATTGAGCTTTCTAATCCCGATAACACTATAAGCGTTTATATCTGGAATGAAGCTATGGCGCCGTATCAGGAGCCTGTAATCCTTAATGAGAGTGAATAACAGTATGAAAAAACAGGTTTTCCCGCCTGTTTTTTTATACAAAGTCCAGAATATCCGCCGGCTTATCCGCAATCATTTCCGCTCCATAGCCGACCAGCTCCCCGCGCGATCTGAAACCCCAACTCACACATATACATGGCATTCCTGAGTTTGCCGCGGTTTCAATATCCACGTCCGTATCACCCACATAAATACAGCCGCCCGGCTCTGCCCCAAGCTGCCGCATCGCCTTATGTACCATATCCGGCGCGGGCTTATTGGCGGTATCCTCACAGTCGCCTACCGCAACGTCGATCACACCGTCAAAAAATTCCTCTCTTAAAGCCTTTACCGCAAAATCTATTTTATTTGACACAATAGAACACCTGTATCCGCGCTTTTTAAGCTCGCTTAAAAGCTCCGTAATACCGTCATAAGGCGTCGTTTTATCGCGGTTATGCGCGGCATAATGCTTTTCAAAACAGTTGTACGCCTCCCAATACTGCTCATCGGTTATATCGTCAGGCGCCGCGCGTTTTATAAGCGCTCGCACTCCGTTTCCCACGAACCGGCGAACCTCGTCAATGGTTCGTTTAGGGAATCCGCATTCCCGCATCGCGTAATTCACGCTTGCCGCAAGGTCGTCAAGAGTGTTAAGCAAGGTGCCGTCAAGATCAAATATTATTGTATCGTACTTCATTATTATGACCATTCCTTTCTGCTGCGCTCCAAGGCACAAAAGTTGATGAA
>CAZOHJ010000039.1:0-19424 GCA_964579875.1 uncultured Lachnospiraceae bacterium
ACGTATGGCATATAGTAACCGTAATGGTATCGAACGATGCATACAGAGTATTTGTCGATGGTGAACAGAAGATAAAGCAGACGATTGTCGCATCAGGCGAGAGTGCTTCATATGTAACAGCTCTTCCGATGCTTACAGCGGCAAATGAAAGAGATGAACTTACAGCTTATTCAAATGTACTTATAGACAATATAGTCACTTATCAGGGCGTACTGGGAGAAAAGGCGGCAGCGCTTCTTCCGGGTACAAGCAGCGAACCCGTTGCAACACAGACCCCTACACCGTCACCTGTCACTAAGGGTATAGAGCTTGTATATGATGCTGAAAACAGTACAGCAACATCAAAGGTTGTCAAGGCTTATTACAGAGGCTTTGAAGGCGGCATTATGACTGCTATTGTAGAGCTTGGCTTTGATGCAAATACAGTAACAGATGCAAAGTTTGAGATAGCATTCCCAGATATAAGTGTAACAGTCAACAAAGATAATATTGCAAGTGGTGTATTGAAGCTTTGGGCACCGATCAATGAACCGGTAAGCAATGCAGATGAATTGTTTGGTACATTTACATTTACGGTAGCAGATGGTACACCGGCATTTAAGGTAAAGGTAAACAAGGTAGATATTACAAATGCTGACTTTGATGCAGTAGATACATTTGATCCTTGCGAAATTACGATTCCGGTATATAGCACAGCAACGGTTCACCCCACGGAGGCAGCAACAGTTGCGCCGACACCAACACCAACGCCGTCACCAACACCGACACCGACAGCAACACCAACACTGATACCAACACAAACACCATCGCCGACGCCAACACAAACGCCCACCCCGACTGCCACGTCAATACCGCACAGCGGCACGGACGGGGCAATAACCTGGACGGTCAACGATGGAGTTCTCACCGTAGAGGGCATGGGCGAAATCCGCGACTATGAGCGGGGCGGCGCACCGTGGTACGCTCTTGCAAGCGAAATAACGGGCATAAGTATTGTAAACGGAATAAATACGATCGGCGCAAACTCTTTTTACGGGCTTGATAAGGCACTGACGGTTACTGTCCCCGAAAGCGTCATCACAATAGGAAACGGCGCGTTCGAGGGATGCAGGTCGCTTAAACCGCCCGCGTTGCCGGCGGGCTTAACAGGCATCGGGGATTATGCGTTCAAAAACTGCGCGGCAATCGGTGCGATAACGGTTCCCGGCAGCGTAACGTCAATCGGCGCGGGAGCCTTTGAGGGCTGCGCCGCAATCACGTCAATCACTCTGCCGTTTATCGGCTCGCAGCGCGGGGATTCAAACACGGAGGACGCGTTTGAATACGTGTTCGGCGAAGGAGTCCCGACTTCTCTGCGAACCGTAAACATTACGAATGAAACAAACGTGCCTGAGAACGCGTTTAAGAATTTGTCCGGTATTGAGAATATCACGATAAACAGCGGGATCAAAACAATCGGCGCGGGAGCGTTCGACGGATGCTCATCGCTTGCGGCGCTTGCGATACCGTCGGGAGTGCTGTCGATAGGCGATAATACCTTCCGCAACTGCGCGGGCGCGGTTACGATTAAGGTGCCCGACACAGTCACCTCTATAGGCGAGGCGGCGTTCGACGGCTGTAAAAAGCTTACGGAGTTAAATATTCCCGACGGGGTTAAATACATTGAAAATTATACCTTCCGTAACTGCGCATCGCTTAAAAATATCGTAATTCCAAACAGCGTGCACACAATCGGAGAAAGCGTTTTTGCGGGCTGTATAAAGCTGCATACGATGAAAATTCCGTTTGTTGGCGCAAATGACGCCCCCGGCGCAACCATGGTAACAGCAAATGGCGTATTCGGATATTTCTTCGGCTGTGACAACAAGAATATTCCGGCTGAGGTGACAAAGGTTGAAATTACCGGTACCGATTTGGGGAATTACATACCTATGGAGGCGTTTAAGGACTGCGCATATATCGAGGATATAATCATAGACGGCGGCGGGAGCGTGTTAAGCAGTGCGTTCGCCAATTGTAAAAATCTGAAAAACTTATATATTCCGAAAAGTATAAGTACAATCGGAAGCAAAATACTTGAAGGCAGCACGCAAATACAAACTCTTACCGTGCCGTTTATAGGAGCAAGCAGACGCGACCAAAGCTCCGAAAACTCGGTGCTGGGCGGATTTTTCGGCTATGACGACAGCGATATAACGGGCACAGTTCAATATTATAATAACGATGAGAGCTATCATTATTATAAAATACCGCGAACGCTGAAAAACGTGTCTGTCCTTAATCAGACGACGATACCTGCCGGAGCGTTTTCAGAATGTGACTTTTTGGAAAAGATTGCCATAATTACCGCATCGACGATGAATTCATACGCGTTTTACCATTGCGCGTCGCTCAAATCCGTAACTCTGCCGTATGACTTGCAGACAATCGGCGAGAAGGCGTTCGCGGAATGTGAGAGCCTTGAAACGGTTAACATTCCTACAAAGGTTAAAACAATCGGCGAACAGGCGTTTTATAACTGCCGCAGTCTTAAGAATGTAACAATGCCGGATTCTGTAACGGAAATCGCGGACGACGTGTTCAACGGCACGAATTTGTATTCGGAGGTTGATCTGTTCGCAAAGAGCGGAACCATTACCTGCTCATCCGGCTCCGATGCGTACAATTACGCCGTGGAGCATGGAATAGCGACAAACGTTGTATCACCGGAGGAGCTGAATATTCAAAAAACCTCCACATCTGTGGCTTTGCTGTCGGATAATTCGTATTTGTTTGATATAACGGATTCGTATAATATGAGCGGCACACTGCACGTTGAGCTGTATGATGCGGCTGACAATATGATTTCGGAGGTTACAAGGGAAGCGAACGACGTCGAGTACAGAATTGGGTTTACAGAAAGTGAAATGATTGGCGTATCATACGCGAAAATTTACATAACGGACGAGGACGGCGATTATGTGACCACTGAAGCAGAGCTTTTAAGTGCGGACGGCAGCGATATACCCGACATACCCGAGAGCGATATCAAAATGAGCTACAGCAACGGTACCGTTACGTTTGAAGGAACGACCGTAAAATCGGGCACTGTGCTTATACAAGCGATTTATAACATCGACAACAGCCTGAAAGCGTTTTATGTATATTCTGTTACAAGCGCTGACCCGATAGAAGTCAGTACTGAATTTGAAAAAGGGAATATGAAGCTTATGCTGTGGGAGTCTCTTGGAAGCATGAATCCGATTGCGGACGCAATCGCAGAATAAACGTTTATTCCCACAGCCGTATGGCTGTGGGAATTTAATTTGATAAGGAAACAAACTATGAAAAAGTATCTGGGATTTATCGTAATAACAGCGGCTTTGCTGTTATTTCAGAATTGCGCTTCGGCGAGAGAGTATATTGTTAAAGTCAAAAACGCCGGTATTATTTCGCTTATGAGCTGCTGTGATGATTTAAAGCCTCTCGCGCCGGAATTAGGCTTATATACGACAAGCGATATATCAAATGCCGATATGTTCGAATACGCAGAGGAGGACGCCCCGGTTGAGCTTTTTGACACCTATGATTACAGCGGCGTTCTCACCTATGGGCAGTATATGATTACCGGCATTAAAAGCATGTGGGATATAGGAGTATACGGTCAAGGCGTGCGCGTGGGCGTTATAGACTCGGGCTGCAAGGCGCATATCGCGCTTGCGGGTAATTTGCGCGAGGGAGCGAATTTTGCCGTGGATGACAGCGATGATACAAACGATAATATAGGGCACGGCACTGCGGTGTGCGGAATAATCGGCGCGGGATACGGCTTAAATAAATGTATCGGCGCGGCGCATAAGACGGAAATTATTCCTCTTAAATTTATCGATTGCGACGAGGATGGAAATACAATCGGCGGCACAACCGCGCGTCTGGCGAAGGCAATCATAGCAGCGGCGGATGATTTTGACTGTGATGTGATAAACATGAGCTGTGGCACGATTGAGTCAAACACGCTTAAAATTGCCGTTGATTATGCCGTGTCAAAGGGAATAATTGTAGTTGCCGCCGTTGGCAACAACGGCTCGGACAAATTAAATTATCCCGCCGCGTACGATAGCGTTATAGGAGTAGGTTCCGTTAATGACAAAAAGGAACGATCCTCTTTTTCAAATACGAATGACAGCGTTTTTGTTACCGCGCCGGGCGAAAATATAAATATTCTTTCCGGGATGGAAAAGGAAACGACCGACAGCGGCACTTCTTTTTCCGCGCCTTGCGTGAGCGGAATAATAGCAGATATGATAGAAATTAATCCTGAGCTTACGGCGGACAGCGTTATGAATATTCTGATTGAAACGTCGGAGGATTTGGGAGAGGACGGTTATGACACGCAATACGGCTTTGGTCTTGTCCGCGCTGACAATATTATCGGATATATGCTGAGCGGATGCGAATGTTTTGTTTCGCGAATAGATTTATGCAGTGCGGACGGGTTCAATGAAGTGCGGTTTAGAATTGGGGAGATGAATAAACCCGCTATGATGTTTACCGCGTACTCAAACGGAGTAATGACTTATATTAATATGGATTCACAATGCGTGGCGGACGGTATTTATATGTTAAGATTGCCAAAAACAGATAAAACGGAGTATAAATGTTTTGTCTGGCAGTCGCTTGACGGCATGATTCCGTTGACGACCGATAAAATAACGGATTTGTCATGAATGTATGACTGAAATTATGAACAGTTTGTGAATTTCTGATAAAGAAAAAATGCATTTCAGAGAAAAAATGTTACTCATGCATAAACTTTAAATCAGCATATTGACATTTTAAACATAAAAGAGTATAATACAAAGCATAGATAAAGTTCAGCCAAGGGCTTTATGGAATTATACAAAATTTGTTCGGACACAATGGCGTGTTTTTATCAGATACGGTTATCTGATAAAAACACGTTTTTTATTTATCCGTTCAAGGTGAAAGGAGTTATTAAAAATGGCAGATGTAATGACCAAAATTGAGATCATCACGAGACAGAGCAAGCTTGAGCCGCTGAAGGAAGCCCTGAATGAGATCGGCATAAACGGTATGACTGTTTATAACGTGCTGGGCTACGGTGTTCAGAAGGGACAGAAGCATAAGTACAGAGGTGTTGATTACAGCGTGGATCTTCTTCCGAAAATCAAGATAGAGATGGTTGTATGCTCGGTTCCGGTTGATGATGTGGTAAATACAGCGCTCAGCGTTCTCCGCACAGGCGAGATCGGCGACGGTAAGATTTTCATATCACCCGTTGCTAAGACGATCAAGGTTCGTACAGGAGAGACAGACAAAGCGGCTCTTTTGTAAGCAGGAAAAAAACATTCTCGGTAGGATAGGAAAGGATTGATTAATAATGGAATTACAAAATATTTTAGCTAACAACGAAGCGCTGGCATTAGTCATTAACGCTTTCTGGTTATTTTTAGGCGGTATACTCGTATTCTTGATGCAGACCGGCTTTACAATGGTTGAGGCCGGCTTCACGAGAGCAAAGAACACAGGCAACATTGTAATGAAGAACATAGTTGACTTTATGTTCGGCTCGATTATTTACTGGTTTATAGGCTATGGACTTATGTACGGCGAAGGCAACGGTTTTATAGGAATACCGTTCGGAGGAGCGTTCATGAACAGCTCGGCGGCGGCGCCGGATATGGATTATACGGCATTGTTCTTCCAGACAGTATTCTGCGCTACATCGGCAACGATCGTTTCGGGCGCAATGGCGGAAAGAACAAAGTTCAGCGCATACTGCCTCTACAGCGCGATGATCTCACTGTTTATTTACCCGATCGCAGGACACTGGGTATGGGGCGGCGGCTGGCTCTCGGAGATGGGCTTCCACGATTTCGCAGGTTCAGGTATCGTACATATGCTTGGAGGCGTGCTTTCATTCGTAGGCGCCGCGATCCTCGGACCGCGTATCGGCAAGTACGGTAAGGACGGCAAAGCCCGCGCAATTCCGGGTCACAGCATTATTATAGGCGCTCTCGGCGTGCTGCTTCTGTGGGTAGGCTGGTTCGGATTTAACCCGGCGTCAACAGGCGGTCTTATAGAAGCCGGTGAGGACGGAGTTTTTGATTCAGGCGCGACACTTCTTGCATCAAAGGTATTTATCACAACAAACCTCGCTGCCTGCGCGGCTGCGATCACGGCTATGTTCTTCACATGGATAAGATATAAGAAGCCTGATGTTTCAATGACACTTAACGGTGTTCTTGCAGGTCTTGTTGGCGTAACCGCGCCGTGTGACTGCGTATCACCGTCTGCTTCAATTATTATAGGTATTGTTGCAGGAGTGCTCGTATGCGTAGCCGTACCGTTTATTGATACAAAGATCAAGGTTGATGATCCGGTCGGCGCTGTCAGCGTTCACGGAGTATGCGGTCTCTGGGGTGTTATAGCGGTAGGCTTGTTCTCATCCGATCCGGCCTCCGGCGTGGATATGGGCTTGTTCTATGGCGGCGGCGCGCATCTGCTTGTAACTCAGCTTATCGGCGCTGCATCGCTTATCGCATGGGCGGCTGTAATGGGCTGCATCCTCTTCGGCATCCTTAAGAAGGCAGGAAGGCTCAGAGCGGATAAGGCAGAAGAGCTTGAAGGTCTTGATGCGACAGAGCATGGTTTGCCGTCAGCATATCCCGATTTCGTGCCGGCTTATAAGGATTAATAAGCTTAACAGTATTTATATGGAAAGGCTCCGCAGTATGCGGGGCTTTTCTTTTTGTATTGTTCATATTTTATTAATATATTTCTTTTTGATTACATTTCTATCACAAAAAAGGGATAAGTATTGATTATTTGGGGCAAATCAATTATAATTACAATAGATTACTATACATAATTGAAATTTATGGTATAATTTGAATTAAGCAGGTGATTTCTTGAAAAAAGGATTAAGGGTCATGCTGTCGCTGATGCAGCTGGATATCGGCGGCGCGGAGACGCATGTTGTCGAGCTTGCCAAGGAGCTGAAGAGAAGAGGCTTCGTTCCGGTGGTAACCTCAAACGGCGGCTCATATGTCCGGGAGCTGGAGGAAGCCGGTATTAAGCACTATGTTGTTCCGCTCCAGAATAAAAACCCGTTAAATGTACTGAAATCAGTAAGATTATTAAAGAAGATAATTGTTGAAGAAAAAATAGATATTGTTCATTCTCATGCGCGGATCCCTTCCTTTATATTGGGAAAGCTTCACAGGATTATGAAATTCCCGTTTGTAACAACGGCGCACTGGGTCTTTACTCTGAAATACGGTCTTAAATATATAACGGACTGGGGAGAAAAAACGGTTGCGGTTTCCGAGGATATAAAGGATTATCTTATGGATAACTACAAGATACCGGAGGGAGATATCCGCGTAACCATAAACGGAATTGATACTGATAAATTCTCGCCGGATACCGATGACGCGGATATAAGAAAGGAGCTGGGCATCAGGGCTGACGATACGGTTATCGTGTATGTGAGCCGGATGGACGAGTCGCGCTCCCTCGTTGCAAAGCAGCTTATTGAGGTCGTTCCGGAGGCTGATAAGCTCGTTAAGGATCTTAAGGTAATTATTGTCGGCGGCGGCGACGACTTCGGGAATGTCAAAGCCCTGACAGAGACGGTAAACAGGCAGCTCGGCAGAGAATGCATAGTTCTCACGGGTGCGAGAACCGATATAAATAAGCTTGTCGCTCCGGCGGATTTGTTTGTCGGTGTAAGCCGCGCGGCGCTTGAAGCAATGGCGGCGGAAAAGCCTGTAATTATTGCCGGTAATGAGGGATATATCGGGCTGTTTGATGAAGACAAGCTCGGAGTGGGAATAGACACTAATTTCTGCTGCAGAGGCTGCGCGGAGAGTACGCCGCGGCTGCTTTTGGAGGATATAAAGAAATATTTCGGGATGACTGCGGAGGAGCGGCACAGGCTTGCGGTATACGGACGCGAGCTGATCAAAAAGGAATATTCCGTGAGCCGTATGGCTGACGATACAATAAAGGTTTATGAATGGGCGCTGGATAAGCATCGCGAGGAAATTCTGATTTCGGGCTACTACGGCTTTAAAAACAGCGGTGATGACGCGCTCCTTATGGCAATAATAAATGACATAAAACGTCATAAGGAAAGTCCGGAGCTTGTTGTGCTTTCGGCAAATCCGAAGGAAACAATACAGCAGTACAGAGTAAAGGCGGTTAACCGCCTTAATATGCTCTCAATAATGAAGCATATGAAAAAGGCGGGAATGCTTATTTCAGGAGGAGGCACACTTATTCAGGACGCTACCTCAACAAAATCACTGCTATATTATCTTACCGTAATAAAGCTTGCGCAGATGAAGAGGGTAAAGGTTATGATGTATTCAAACGGCATAGGCCCTCTCACAAATACAAGGAATATTGCTCTTGCGGGAAAAGTTCTCAATAAGGTTGATCTTATAACACTGCGCGATCCTTCGGCAAAGGAAACGCTGAGGGAAATAGGAGTAGATAAGCCGCAAATTATTGTTACAGCGGATCCGGTATTCGGTATGGATATTGCAGACAAAAAATACGGCAGAGAGCTGCTTGAGCGTTTCGGAGTTCCGGAAAATGCAAAAAAGCTGCTCGGAGTTTCCGTAAGACGCTCAAAGGATGCGAACGGCGCGTTTGAAAACGCGGTCGCGGCAATGTGCGATTATGCGGCAGAGAAATATGGCTGCTATCCTGTTTTCATACCGATGCAGCCCAATAAGGACGAGGCAATTTCAAAAAGCATAATGTCAAAGCTGAAAACCTCCTCGTCAATTGTGGATATACATCTCGACGTGTTTGATATGATGTCGCTTGTGTCAGCTCTTGATGTGTGCATAGGGATGAGACTCCATTCATTGATATACGCGACAAGCAGTCAGGTGCCTCTTATCGGTCTTGCGTATGACCCCAAGATAAAGAGCTTTATGGACTATGCAGGACAGCCTATGTGCCTTGATATTAAGGGGATGGATGTACAAAAGGGAAAAGCGCTTATAGACAAGTGCTTTACCGATTATGATAAAATCAAGGGGGAGCTGCGGGAGTGCTATAAGACACTGAATAAAAAGGCCCTTGAGAACGGTAAGCTTGCGGTGGAGCTTTATGAAGGCGGTGAAAGAAAATGAGCGGCAAAACAAACGGAAAGAAAATGCTGCTGACAGCCGGAATTATGGTCGCTGCGACACTGCTTTCCAAGGTGCTCGGACTGGCGAGAGATTCAATGCTTACGGCATTTTTCGGAGCGGGTATTGAATCCGACGCGTTTTTTACCGCCTCCACGATCCCTACAACTCTGTTTGACGTCGTTGTCGGCGGAGTTATATCGGCGACTTTCATTCCGGTATTCAATAACATAATGGCGGAAAACGGTAAAAAAGAGGCTATGAGCTTCGTAAATAAATTTGTAACCATGATTATATGCATCACGGCGCTGATTTCCGCCGCGGGAATACTCATGCGAGCGCCGCTTGTCAATTTTATGGCGTCCGGCTATGAGGCGGATAAAAGGGATCTTGCGGCAAATCTGACGGCAATAATGTTCCCTATGATAATATTTACGGGACTCGCATTCTCTTTTGTGGGACTTTTGCAGTCATTCGGCGAATACAATATCCCGTCGGTAATAAGCCTCGTTTCAAACGCGGCTATTATAGTCTATTATATAACTCTGGGCAAAAAATTCGGAGTTTACGGACTGGCGGTTACGATGATTATAGCATGGAGCCTGCAATTTCTGATTGAAGTTCCATGGATAAAAAAGTTCGGGGTAAGATACAGACCTGACTTCCGGTTTAAGGATAAATATATAGTTCAGGCGATAAAGCTTGCCGGACCTATGCTTATTGCAACCTGGGTTCAGCCGCTTTACACGCTTGTAAATTCAAAGCTTGCTTCAAATATTGACAGCGCCGTAACGTATATCCAGCAGTCGAGCCGGCTGTATCTGGTGGTTACGGGCGTTGTGAGCTTTGTAGTGACAAACCTTATTTTTCCGAAGCTTGCACAGGCGATTGCGGATAAGCGTGATGAGGATGCAAAAAAGCTGTTCTCAATGTCTATACGCGCAATGTTCCTTGTAGTTATGCCGCTTATGGCAGGGGTTACGGTGCTTTCCGGGCCTATTTCGGGAATGATATACGGGCTGGGAAAGATGACTGAAACCGGAGTTATATCAATTTCCGTGCTGCTTAAATACTATTCGATCGGAATGATAGGCCTTGCAGTGAACGAGGTTTTGTCAAAGACATTTTTCTCAATGCAGGATTCAAAGATACCGATGCGCAACTCTATTCTCAGTATGATCGTGAATGTTGCGCTGGCATATCTTCTGTTCCCATTCCTCAAGGCGAACGGGCTGGCTCTGGCAACCGCGTGCGGCAGCATATGCAATGCCGTGCTCAATGCGGTCAGCATGGGAAGGAAGCATCCGGGAATGCTCAGGAAGCAAGACGCGGTAACCGTGCTTAGGGTGCTTATCGCAACTGCTGTTATGGCGGCTGCGGTATATGCGGTATACAGTCTTGTATCACCGGTTTTCGGAGGGCTTACAGGAAATCTTATCGGCAACGCGGTGATCTGCATGATCTGCGGCGCAGCCGGAGTTATTGTATACGGAATAATGGCATTGGTCCTGAAAATCGATATAATAATGGAGCTGCTTCCCGAGCGGAATAATAAAAGAAAAGGAATGATAGGTAATTAAAATGAACAGTCTTATAGCTACAACGGTTGCCAATTTATGTCTGAGATTTGCGAATTATTTCACAAAAAGCAGACTGTGGGCGATCATTATGGGAATAAACTGCTTTTTCCGGCGCTCCTGGAAAAACAGCCGGATAATCAATTTCCTGAAAACAGGCGGTATATCGTCACGCGACAGCTTCTTCGTACGCGCGATTATGTCGCCGTTTACTCTTACGGAAATTATAAGGGACAAGGTCGGAGAAAAGCTGGCGGAAAAGGTTCGGAAAAGCATTATATGTGAAACCGCAAGAGCGTATGTCCGGAACTTTATGGCGATAAATACCCGGTTCTGGGGCATTATGCTTCTGTGCGCGGCACTGGTGTTTAACACACTGCATTTCATCAGGGGAATGGGCGTAAACAAATTTGTGCTTTGTCTTTCGGTAATTGCCGCATTAATGTCACTGGTGAATCTTAATATTATGGGCTGGCTTTCCGGCTCAGGATTTATCGGGTTCTGCAAGGCGTGCGCGGGTGTAAAATATGTGACCTTTGACTTCTATGACGAGAAGAAAACAACGGGAATAACAAGACTTGCCGCCGCGGCCGCTGCGGGCGTTCTTACCGGCGGCGTTATGGCGGTTATGCCGCTTTACGGTATGCTGATCCCCTTTGCGGCATTCGGAATGCTGCTTGTGCTGCAGTATCCGGTAACGGGTGTTTATGCGGCTGTGTTTGTCGCGCCGCTTATACCGTTTTCATCAATGCCGATAGCGGGAATATGCTTCTGGACAACGGTATCGCTTGTTATAAAGTCAATACTTGACAAGAAATTTGTATGGAAACGGGACGGTGTAGGCGCCGCGCTTCTGATATTCCTTGCAGTGATGCTTGTTTCGTGTGTTTTCTCATTTTCACGCGCCTCAAGCCTTATGGTATGGGTCATGTATTTTATATTTGTGACCTTCTACTTCTCAATTATAAATACGATAAGAACAAGGTCACAGCTTTACGGACTGCTCAGATTATTTGTAATTTCCGGCGCGTTGGTTGCGCTCTACGGAGTTATGCAGTATATGTTCGGCTGGACAACAACCAACGCGTGGATAGATGAGGAAATGTTTGAGGATGAGACAATGCGTGTTTATTCAACGCTTGCCAATCCCAATGTGCTTGGTGAATATCTTCTCCTTGTTCTCCCGGTTTCGGCTTTGTTCTTCTTAAAGGACAAGGCAAAGAGCCTTTCAAAGTGGGTATATCTCGCGGTAACAGGACTTATTTTTCTGTGTCTTATACTTACACAGTCAAGAGGCTGCTGGCTCGGTTTTATGGTAACGGTCGTGCTGTTCATAACCTTCTATGAAGGACGATGGTGGGCGTTTGTTCCGCTGGCGCTGTGCATACTGCCGTTCATAATTCCGCAGACGATTGTGGACAGGCTCATGAGTATAGGTGATATGGATGATTCCTCCACCTCTTACAGGGTATATATCTGGATGGGCGCGATCGGTATCCTTAGACACTATCTTGCCGGAGGCATAGGAATGGGAGAGGGCGCGTTCAATCAGGTTTATCCGTTCTTCTCGTATAACGCGGTCATAGCTCCTCATTCGCACAATACCTTCCTCCAGCTGCTTGTTGAGGGCGGGCTTCCGGCGCTGATCTCATTCCTTGCGGTTATCGTTGTATACCTCAAGGGTGCGCAGAGAATATATGCAAGACGCTCAAAGAAATCATTTAATTCGTCTATGACGCTGGCGCTTGGCGCGGGCGTTTGCGGGTTCCTGTTCCAGAGCCTGTTTGACTATACCTTCTATAATTATCGTGTTATGGCGGTGTTCTTCATGGTAATAGGAATTACAATGTGTTTCCGGTATGTTACAAGTAAGGAAGAAGGCGATGTATAATGGACAGAAAAAAGATAATTGAGGTTTCCTCCGACACCAATATCGGAGGAGCCGGAAAGTGCCTTATAACTCTGCTTGAAAATTTTGATTACAGCAGGTTTGATGTTAAGGTCATTCTCCCTCCGGACAGTCTGCTGAAGCCAATGGTTGAGGAAAACAACATAGAGGTTATAGAGGTTGACGGGATTGCGGAAAAGTCGCTTGATATAAAGTCGATCAAAAGGCTGAAGCGTATATTTAAGGAAGAAAAGCCGGATCTGGTACACACTCATGCGAGCATGTCCGCGCGCATTGCCGCAAGACATTCGGGAGCAAAGGTGGTTTATACACGGCACAGCGTGTTCCCGCCCAAGAAATACATGACAAGCTTTCCGGGCAGGCAGATAAACGGCATTTTTAATAATTACTATTCCGACGGCATAATCGCTGTTGCCAATGCGGCAAAGGAAAATCTCACGGATACCGGAGTAAAAGCGGAAAAGATCAATGTAATCCTTAACGGTGTTAAGAGTCTTGCTGCCGCTTCTGAGGAAGAAAAAGCCGAAATACGAAAACGCTTCGGGGTTGCCGCTGACGAAAAGGTTATCTCGATAGTTGCGCGGCTTGAGGACATAAAGGGTCACGAATATTTCATAGAGGCTGCCGATATGCTCCTTAAGGACGGAATAAAGGCGAAGTTTTTTATAGCCGGAACAGGCTCATATGAGGACGCTCTGAAGGAAAAGGTGAAACGCCTTGAAAGAGAAGACAAGATAATATTTACGGGCTTTATATCAGATGTGGATAAGCTTATGAATATAACCGATATTCAGGTCAATGCCTCATACGGCACCGAGGCGACGAGCCTTGCGCTGCTTGAAGGCATGAGCCTTGGCATTCCGGCGGTTGTCTCGGACTTCGGCGGAAATCCGGGCGTTATAAAGAATAAGGAAAACGGATATGTTGTTGCAAAGCAAAACAGCGCGGCGCTGAGAGCGGCTATTCACAGACTGCTGGGAGATGATGAGCTTTACGGTTATATGAGTAAAAGAAGCGTGGAGATTTTCAACAGCACATTTACCGCTGAAACTATGACACGCAATACCGAGAATTTTTATCTTGACGTAATAGAAGGAAAAGGAGAAAAATAATGGCAGACAAGAAGAAATGGACTTTGATTGATACGCTGATCGTTATTCTGGTCATAGCCGCATGCGCAGGCTGCTATAAGATGTTCAGCACAAAAGCGATCGGCGGCGATGCAAGTAAAATAAGGGTTCAGGTAATGATAACAAATCAGGAGCAGTCTCTTGCGGACGCAATGGCTATCGGCGATAATGTAACGGTGAGCCTTACCGAGAAGGATTCGGGAACGCTGATCGATCTAAGAACCGAGCCGGCGGAAGCAATGGTTTACGATGCAATAGACGGTGAATACAAGAATTCATCAATTGACGGCAGAATAGATATATATGCCACAGTAGAAATGGATGTAACGGAAACAGACTATGCGTTTACGGCAGGATCGACAATAGTTCAGGTTGGAACAAAGCTTCCTTTCAGGGGTAAGGGCTATGCCGCAGAGGGCTATGTGATCACTATTGACGAGGAGGAATAATGAAATGAATAAAGACGGAAATATCAAAGGAAAATTCAACATTATAGACCTTCTTGTGATAGTATTGATAATTGCGGTTATAGCGGGTATATTTGTACGTTTCGGAAGTAAAATAACAACGGCGGTCAAATCCGACGAGGAATTTGAGTATACCGTGAAGCTTGAGTCAGTAAGACAATACACAGTGGACGCTCTTGAAAAAAAAGGCAAGCTATCGGACAAAAAAGCGACCGTGGATCTCGGTGAGATTATTGATGTGCGGACAGAACCGGCATCCTTCCTTTCGGAAACGGCCGACGGACGTATGGTATATGCAAAGCAGCCGGGACGATATACCGTTTATGTTACAATAAGGACACGCGGCAAGGAGTCTGATAACAGCTATATTACAGCGGATTCGGAGGAGCTTTCGGTGGGAAGAAATACCGAGATATACTCAAAGTACGTTCATACCACGGGTTTCATTACAAGTGTAAAGAAGCTTGACGATTAATTGTAAAATTACCCCGGGAGGACATTGTCCTCCCTTTATTAATATTCAGAAAAAAACTTGAAGCTAATGCAACCTTTTAATGTTCTGATTCGTATTATTAATGAAACCGGTTTTAAGAGATAATGGGAGGATGTGCGATGTACAGCTATACGTACGATGATATAGCAGAGCGCTATATAGACACAGTCTATAGGCTTGCTTTAGCTCGCACAAAATCCCGTGAGCATGCGGAGGATGTGACTCAGGACGTGTTTTTAAAGCTTATGCAGAGCAAGAAACAGTTTGAACGTGAGGAGCATCTTAAGGCGTGGCTGCTGAGGGTCACAATAAATCATACAAAGGATTTATTGACGTCGTCATGGTTCCGGAAAACCGATGCATTGGATGAAAACATTCCTGCTGAGGATAACGAAAAAAGCGAGCTATATGAGGCTGTTATGCAGCTCCCGGTGAAATACAGAACGGTGATTCATCTGCATTATTACGAGGGTTACAGCATTGATGAACTCACAGGAATAATGAAGCTCAAACAGGGCACAGTCAAGGCTCAGCTTCATAGGGGACGCGAAATGCTGAAGAATATTTTAAAGGGGGAGGTGATATGACATGGAGGATAAAGAATTCCGCAGAGCCTATAAGGAGCTGTTTGACGGCATAAAGGCGGGTGATGAGCTGAGGGCGCGTGTGCTTGCGGGAAAACGGAAAAGATATGATGCAAGACCTGCAATAGCGGCAATCGGTACGATAGCGGCGGCGGTTGCCATATTTGCCGCTGTCCGGGGATATGATTTCAGCCATAGCGATGACGGTATTATATACGAAACCGCCGTAACCGAAACTGCCGCACCGCAAAAGACTGTATCCGGGACGGCCGAACAGAATACGGAAGAGCCTGTCGCGCAGGCGGCGGAGAATGAGGAAAGGCCTGTTTACACGTCGGAGCCGGCGAAAAAAACAACCGGGGACTATGCGCGGGAGGCTCTTGAGGGTATGAGCACGTCGGCTCCGGTTAAGACTGATACGCAGCCGGCGGCAAAAAGCCGGCAGAGTGCACAGCAGAGTACACGGCAGAATACGGTACCTGCACCGGAGGTCGCCATAGCTTCGGACAGACCGCTTGTTCCGCAGGAAACGAACGGAAATATGAATGAGACATATGAGGAATATACAGCGTCTGCCAAGGAACAGGAAACGCCTGACGTACAGCAGCGCGTTATGAAACGCTCCTCCGGTGCCGGAGCCTCCGTGACGGAAGAAACAGTATCAGAGTATGATGGCGGCTCGCTTGTGCTCCCATTCCCGACAGGACCGGTAACATTAGGAATGAATTCACAATCGGTTCTTACGGGATTTATGTATGAAGCCGCGCCGGCGGCAGAGTCAGAGAAAAACGCGGAGGAGTATCATACCGAAGAATGGGATAACAAAATGTATTTTGATTATCTGGGCTTTGACGTTATTAACGATCTGGATCTGAGTGATGATATGCGATACACAGGTGATGATTCATATTATTTTGCGGTAGATGCTGACGGCAGATTAAAAAATGATACAAGGATATTCATCTTTGAAGGCTCGGAGGGAAGATTTGTAAGTGTGCTTACATCACGGGATACGACTTTTGTGGATTCCGTGCTCAGTTCACCGGAGGTAATGAAGAGCGAAATAAGCGGCGTTCAGGTCGCAGCCTTCCGGCCGGATCGGGCATATTACTTTTATATGAAAAGTAATGATGCGGCGTATATAATAACAACCGAGGAGTTGGACGGTAATGAGATTGCGGATTTGCTATTCTCAATCAATACGGAGCAGTAAAAGGAGATAAAGAGTAATGAATATTAAAGGAACGGCAGCTATTACTACATTTATACATTAAGCGAAGGCTGAAAGATGGGAGTTCGTTCAGCTTGCGGAGCTTCTGAAATATATCGACAGATAAATATCTTGACAACCGGTTCGCGGATTGATATAATGTGTGAAAATACTGAAAAGGATAACGCACATGAAAATCGGAGATTTAGAATTGAAAAGCAATGTATTTCTCGCGCCGATGGCGGGCGTCACGGATAAGCCTTACCGTGAGATTTGCCGTGAATTCGGCGCGGGAATGGTTTACAGCGAAATGATAAGCGCGAAGGGACTGCATTACCGCGATAAAAAAACGGCAGTCCTTATGGATATGACAGGGGAAAGCCCCTGCGCGATACAGATTTTCGGCTCGGAGCCGGAGATCATGGCGGAGATCGTGCCGAAGGTTATGGAGTTCAGACCTGATATAATAGATATAAATATGGGCTGTCCGGCGCCTAAGATCGTAAACAACGGTGACGGCTCGGCGCTTATGAAAAATCCGGAGCTTATGGGCAGGATAGTGCGCTCGGTTGCGGACGCGTCACCTGTTCCGGTAACAGTGAAGCTCAGAAAGGGCTGGGAAACGGACAACTCGCTTTTGTGCGCGCATATTCTGGAGGAGAACGGCGCTGCGGCAGTTGCGGTTCACGGCAGAACCCGTAAGGAATTTTACAGCGGCAAGGCTGATTGGGACGCAATAAAGAGAATAAAAGCGGAGCTTGAAATACCCGTAATCGGAAACGGCGATATATATAAAGCCAAAGACGCGCTGAGAATGCTTGAATATACAGACTGCGATGCGGTCATGGTTGCGCGGGGGGCGCAGGGAAACCCATGGATATTTACGCAGATCAATGAGCTGCTCGAACACGGAGAGATAAAAACAGCGCCCACGCCCGGGGAAAAGCTTATAACCGCTTTAAATCACACAGAACGCCTTGTAAAAGCAAAGGGAGAATCACGCGGCATAAAGGAGGCGCGGAAGCATATCGCGTGGTATATAAAGGGTATGCGGGGATCCGGCGCGATCAAGACCGAAATTTTCAAAATTAGTGATTTTGCCACAATGAAAGCGGCTTTATCGGACTATATTGATAATATTTTATAAATTGAAAAAATTTTGTATAAAAATATTGAAAAATAAGATATTTTTTGATAGAATAGTCTTTAATCATATAGTTGAAACGTGTAATTTTGAAAGGAGAAAACGAGCATGGATAAGTTCGGAAAAGAGGGTCTTACTTTTGATGATGTGCTCCTTATTCCGCAGGAATCAGAGGTTACCCCTAACATGGTTGATCTCAGCACAAACCTCACAAAGAAGATCAGACTTAATATACCATTCATGAGCGCCGCTATGGATACTGTGACAGAGTCCAAGATGGCGATCGCAATAGCGCGTGAGGGCGGTATTGGTATAATTCATAAAAACATGACGATCGAACATCAGGCTTCGGAGGTGGACAAGGTAAAGCGTTCGGAGAACGGTGTGATTGCCAATCCGTTCAGTCTTTCCAAGGATCACACATTAAAGGAAGCAGACGACCTGATGGGACGTTACAGGATCTCAGGTGTTCCGATTGTTGATGACGATCATGTGCTTATCGGTATCATAACAAACCGGGATCTCAGATTTGAAACTGATTTTTCAAAGAAAATTGAAGATGCCATGACTTCGGAGAATCTTATAACGGCTCCTGAGGGTACAGACCTTATGAAGGCTCAGGAAATCCTTTCTAAGTATAAAGTAGAAAAGCTCCCTATAGTTGACAGCGAAAAACATCTTAAGGGGCTTATCACAATTAAGGATATTGAAAAGGCTGTTCAGTATCCGAACTCAGCGCGTGATGCGCAGGGAAGGCTGCTTGCGGGCGCTGCGATCGGTGTTACTGTGGATTGCCTGGACAGAGTTAAGGCGCTTGTTGATGCGGGAGTAGACGTTGTATGTCTCGATTCGGCTCACGGTCATTCAAAGAATATTCTTAATAAAATCAGTGAGATCAAGAATGTGTATCCGGAGCTGCAGGTTATCGCGGGCAATATTGCAACCGCAGATGCGGCAAGAGCGCTTATCGAAGCGGGAGCGGACTGCATTAAAATCGGTATCGGACCTGGTTCGATATGTACGACAAGAGTTGTTGCCGGTATCGGTGTTCCGCAGATCACGGCTATTTATGATGCTTGTAACGAGGCTAAAAAATTTGGTATACCATGTATCGCGGACGGCGGTATAAAGTACAGCGGTGACTGCGTTAAGGCAATTGCGGCGGGCGCCGACATGATCATGATGGGAAGTCTGCTTGCCGGCTGTGACGAGAGCCCCGGCGAGTTTGAGATATACCAGGGCAGACGCTTTAAGGTATACCGCGGCATGGGCTCGCTTGCGGCAATGGAAAAAGGCTCAAAGGACCGTTATTTCCAGACAGGCTCAAAGAAGCTTGTTCCGGAGGGCGTTGAGGGCCGCGTGCCGTACAAGGGCCCCCTTTCGGACACAATCTTCCAGCTTATCGGCGGTCTGAGAAGCGGCATGGGCTATTGCGGTACTCCGACAATAGAGTCGCTCAAGGAGAACGGCAAATTCATCAGAATAACAGGCGCAGGTCTTCGCGAGTCGCATCCGCATGATATTTATATCACAAAGGAAGCTCCGAACTACAGCTACAATAATCAGGGTTAAAAAAACAAGGTCATTCACTATTTATGTCAGTAAGCAGTGAATGACCTTTTTGGTATTGATTTGCTTTGAAATTAACCGATAAACGGGAATCGGAACGCTTGGAATTTATTATAGTATAATTCCGTTAATGGAATATGTACACTTACAGCTTCATCAATTAAAGAGACAGATTCAGTCGGTGTTTCCGATGGC
>CAZOHJ010000040.1:0-19180 GCA_964579875.1 uncultured Lachnospiraceae bacterium
AGCAGAAGGCAGGGCAGAAGGTGAGTGGGTCAAGACGCGAAAAATGGCGTATAAAATGATACGGCGGGGCGATATGGACTCAGAAATTATAGAATTTCTGGAGATTACTCCGGAAGAGCTTTCAAGGCTTAAAGCAGAATATGAGACCTGAGAAACAGGCTGTTAACCAAATAAGAAGCCGCTTGCGGCTTCTTATTTTTTGAGGTTTAAATTGTTTCAATCAATCCTTCGGGACTGTTGCCCAGTCAGCATCGAACTGTGCAATGCCCTTGTCTGTGAGCGGATGGTTAAGCATCTGCATGATAACCTTGTAAGGTACCGTGGCGATGTCGCAGCCGATTCTTGCGGCTTCTATAACGTGGATCGGATTTCTTACCGAAGCGGCGATGATCTCCGTTTGAATTGCCGGATCCGCGGCAAATACATCAACTATTTCCTCAATGAGATTCATGCCGTCTGTGCCTATATCGTCAAGTCTGCCGAGGAACGGGCTTACATAGGTTGCGCCCGCCTTTGCGGCTAAAAGAGCCTGCGCGGCCGAGAAAATAAGAGTAACATTTGTCTTTATTCCGAGCGCCGTCATCTTCTTACAAGCCATAAGCCCTTCCTTGTTGAACGGAATTTTTATGATGATGTTCGGATGAATAGCGGCAAGCGGCTTAGCCTGCTCAACCATCTCGTCCGGATCCTTTGCCGTGACCTCAGCGCTGATCGGACCGTCAACGATCGTTGTAATTTCCTTAACAACATCCTCGAACTTTCTCCCCGATTTTGCGATAAGGGACGGGTTTGTGGTAACACCACAGATAACTCCCATGTCATTTACTTCTCTTATTTCATCTACAATAGCCGTATCAAGAAATAATTTCATTTTAAATCCCTCCTAAAAAATATCGTGCAATATTTAACACCTTAACGTTATTATAATATTTTTCTTTCTTGAAGTCAATAGAATTTAGTAAAAAACGCAAAAATTACATATTAATATTGAAAATGATAAGGAAAAGTAGTATAATAGAGACAGCGAAAGCGTTAAATACACAGGAGGAGAAGCATATGCAGTATTCATACACACCGCGCGGAGTTTGCTCGGCGCAGATAGACTTTGAAATTGATGACAATATTATAAAGAATGTCAGATTCACAAGAGGCTGTAACGGCAACACACAGGGAGTCGGTGCACTTTGTGAGGGTATGCGGGCGGACGAGGTGATCAGACGTTTAAAGGGTCTTGACTGCAACGGACGGGGAACCTCGTGCCCGGACCAGCTTGCGCGGGCGATTGAGCTGGCGCTCGCTCAGGAAAATAAGTAATAAAATGCTTGATTCCTTCATATATTTTATATGGAGGGATTATTGTGAAAAAAATTATTTTTGCTTTAATAATGGTAACCGGCATAACCTGCTTTGTAATAGCCTGCTCAAGAAGAGACGAGGTGCCTACGGTGGAAACGTCAATATACTTTGTTGATTCCGAAATGAATCGTTTGCTGTCGTACAGCGAGAATATAATAGACGCAGACAAAGAGCATCAGGTGAGCGCGGTCGTGGACAGGCTTATTGCCGGGCATGATGATAATGACAAAATAAGAAGGCTGCTGCCGGAGGATCGTAGCTGTATAAGCACGAGAGTAAGCGGTAATATCGTGTATGTAGATCTCAGCTCCGAAATAGCGGACGGGCTTCCGTGCAGCCGTGACATAGAAAAGCTTGTAATATACCAGATAGTTGACTCGGTTACGAGAATAAAAGGTATAAGATTTGTTAAATTCACTGTTGACGGTGAGGAGAAACAGGATTTTATGGGCTTTTTTGACATGAGAAATACATATAAATATACATATCCCGAATGACAAGAGGTAATACAATGGAAAAGCTATTGGAATTAATAAAAGAAACAAAGAAAATCGCGCTTGACCGGGGATCGGCGCATGACGTTGCGGTTAAGGGGCTTGCGGATTTTGTGACGAAGGTCGATATGGGCGTGCAGGAATTTCTTAGGCCGAGACTGGCGGAGCTTTATCCGCAGGTTCAGTTTATGAGTGAGGAAAAGGATAACTCCGATATTGATTTTGGCGGAAGGGTATGGGTGCTTGATCCTATAGACGGCACAACCAATCTTATTCATGATTATAAGATGAGCGCGGTATCAATAGGTATGGTAGACAACGGTGTGCCGGTTATGGGCGTTGTATACAATCCTTTCACGGACGAGCTGTTTTATGCCCGCAAGGGATCGGGCGCGTTCCTTAACGGTGAACCTGTTAAGGTCACCGGCGCGGATACGCTTGCAAAATCGCTTATAAGCGTAGGCACCTCGCCATACCGCAAGGAGCTGGCGGATAAAAATTTTGAGATCATAAAGAAGCTGTTTATAGCCTCCGAAGACATACGCCGCTGCGGGAGCGCAGCCCTTGACCTTTGCTATGCTGCGTGCGGCAGAATAGACGCGTTCTTTGAAAGAAATCTGAAACCATGGGATTACAGCGCCGGAATTATAATTCTCCGTGAAGCGGGAGGCATGGTGACAGATATGGAAGGGAATGAGCCGAGTTATCAGATCCCGTCCGACATTGTGGCAACGAACGGTAAAATCCATGAGAAAATAATGAAGATACTGAATGAATGAAAATAAAACTCTCTGTTTCGGAGAGTTTTATTTTTCTCAAAAATATTATTTCAATTGACAAAGCTTTTTGCCTATGCTATAATTGTTTTCAGAAACGGAAAGGATAATAGAAATGACAAAAGACGAGTATATTATGAAGAATTTCGACGTCTCAGAACGTGCCGTTGAACTTATAAACAACGCAGAGACCTCAATTAAGGATAAATTTGAGGAGCTTGAAAATACAGCGGAAATAAATCAGCTCAAAGTGATGAAGGCGTTTTCCGACCACAGGGTTTCGGAAAGGCATTTCATGCCGACAACCGGATACGGCTATGATGATGACGGCCGCGATACTCTTGATAAGATATATGCGCAGGTGTTCGGCGCGGAGGATGCGCTTGTCCGGCACAATTGGGTGAACGGCTCACATACTCTTGCAACAATGCTTTACGCGGTGTTAAGACCCGGCGACACACTGATGGCTATAACCGGAAAGCCCTATGATACGCTTGAAGAGGTAATAGGGATCGCCGGTGAGGACGGAAACGGGTCATTAAAGGATTTCGGGATTGAATACAGACAGATAGACCTTATTGACGGAGAGCCGGATTACAGCACGATTGAAGCGGAATTAAAACGGAAGAAGATCCGCGCCGTTATGATACAGCGGTCAAAGGGTTATGGCTGGAGACCGACCTACAGCGCGGAGCACATAGGCAGTATAATCAAGTTTGTAAAGGATATATCACCTGAAACACTCTGCCTTGTTGATAACTGCTACGGTGAATTTGTTGATACAACGGAGCCTACCGACTGGGGAGCGGATCTTATGGCCGGCTCGCTCATCAAGAATCCGGGCGGCGGACTTGCGCCCACCGGCGGATATATTGCGGGAAAGCATGAGCTGATCGAGCTGTGCGCATATCGTCTTACCTGTGTCGGAATAGGCAGGGAGTGCGGCGCTACAATGGAATTTAACCGTAAAGCCTATCAGGGATTTTTTATGGCGCCCCATGTCACTCTGCAGGCGCTGAAAGCGGCGGTGCTGTGCTCGGCGGTATTCAAAAGGCTCGGCTTTGAAGCAGACCCGGAACCGGATGAGGAAAGACATGATATAATCCAGTCTGTAAAATTTAATGACAAGGATAAGATGATCGCATTTATCCGGGGCATACAGAAGGGCGCACCGGTCGACAGCTTTGTCGTGCCGGAGCCGTGGGATATGCCGGGTTATCAGGATCAGGTAATAATGGCGGCAGGCGCTTTTATATCAGGCTCGTCAATAGAGCTTTCAGCGGACGCTCCGCTGCGTGAGCCGTACATTGCATACATGCAGGGCGGACTCACCTATGAGTCGGCAAAGCTGGGAATTATCGTTGCGGCAGAAAATGTTATTAAAATGTAATGATAGGGAAACATATATGTAATATATATGTGATATAATTTAAGTGTATTATGCAGAAAAAACATGAATAATATCGGGTAATGAGGTAAATAAACTATATGAGATTTAATGTTAAGAAATATTTTCAGGCACTCGGCATAACGCTGGGTGTAATATTCCTCGCCTTTATGGTTTGTATGGGCTTTGATTTTACAGGTCTCGGCGGAGGGATCTCAGGCGGCGGAACAGAAGGCACTGTCGCTGTGGAGAACAGCGGCACGATAAATGTGCTTGTAATGTGTACCGATGAGGACGGGCTGCGCACTGACGCCATGATGCTTGCTTCATATAATACAGAGGAAAATACGGTTAATCTGCTTTCAATACCGAGAGATATGAGAATGTTTGTAGGCAACCGTTATCAGAAGGTCAATGCGGCTCATGCCTATATGACCGATGGTGTAATAGGAGGCGCGGCTGCCTCTTGTGAGGCAGTGACACGTTTGACCGGTGTGCCTATCAATTTTTATATAGATTTTTCATTTGACGGAGTTGCCCATATTATCGATGAGCTTGGTCCGGTGAATTTCACAATTCCCGATATTTACGGTGACGGCGTCGGAATGGTATACGATGACCCTGTACAGAGCCTTCATATAAATCTTCCGCCGGGCACCTATGATCTTAACGGCGCGCAGGTCGTGCAGCTGCTTCGTTACAGAAAAGGCAATCCCGACCCTGTGACGCATATAAGAAAAAGCTATGCAAACGGCGATGCTGACAGAATAAAGGTTCAGCAGGAGTTTCTAAAGGCGCTTGTTGACCAGAAGCTTAATCTTGCGCTTATACAGAAAATACCTTCAATTTTTACCGATATAAAGAATGAAATGGATACAAACCTTACGGTAAAGGATGTTCTCAGATATTCAAAGTATCTGAAAAACTTTACCTCCGCGGGTATCAGGTCGGAAACCATCCCGGGAAATGCCACAAGCGAGTCCGCAAACGGTGATGTATTTGTTCCGAACATGGTTCAGCTCCGGGCGCTTGTTATGGAAATGTTCGGCACGGATGGCAACAATATGTGGTATGCCGATCCGAGCGAGGAGCCTGAGTTTTATGCAAGCGGATATTATACGATTGGAGGATATATCCGCTCTACAGACAGGGGAGTTCTTTCGGGATTTAAGGTATCTCAGCTTACAAATGACGAGCTTTGTCTGATACAGGGTATTGTACAGGACGCGAATACATCTGACGACAGTTCGCAGTCCTCATACTCGACAGAAGCGGAGAGTGAAGAGGCTGACGGAGTGATTTATGGGGAATAGCGGAACTCCTTACAATCGGTTTTAAATTGTCCGTAATAGCTTATTCGCTCAGAATATAATCACCAAAAATTGTACAAAATAACGATATGTTTACATGATGCTTGACAAAATCAAGAATTTATGATATGATTACCATGTTTGGAGTAGTGGGATTTCCGGAGCTGTTTTAAACAGCTGCAGAAACTGATTCTGAGAGTGCGTGACATACGCACTCTTTAATTATGGAAAAGAAATAGAGGCATATATGGCAGGAAAAGCAAGTAAAATTGAAGAAGCAGCGCTGAAGCTTGGTGAAAAGGTCGCAGAGGAGCAGGGAGTTTACATTGTAGATGTTGAATATGCGAAGGATATTCTTTGCTACTATATAGACAAAGAAGACGGGGTAGGCATTGACGAGTGCGAGGCATTTTCAAGAGCGGTTGAACTAATGCTGGACGAGGCGGATCCGATAGAAGGCGAGTATTCGCTGGAGGTTTCGTCGCCGGGAGTTGACAGGAAGCTGAAAAAGGAACGCGAATTTCTGTATTACATCGGGCGCGAGGTAGAGGTCAAGCTCTACGCCGCACGGGATGGTGTTAAGGAATACGAGGGTGTGCTCAGAGGCTACCATGACAAGACAGCCGTTATTGAAACGAAGAACGGCGAGCTTGAGCAGCCGCTCAGAGATGCTGTTTATATCAGATTAAAATTTGTTTTTTAAGGTAAGGAGTTATACAGAAAATGAATGACTTATTGGAAGCAATAAAAGACTTATGCGAGGAACGCGGACTTGATGAGGATGTTATAATTGAGGCTCTTGAGGCGGCATTGGTTGCCGCATACAAGAAGAATTATTATATCGGTAAGAGCGATGTACCGAATGTTCTTGTTTCAGTAGACAGAGAAACGGGCGAAATTCATGTATATGCAAAGAAGACCGTTGTCGAGCTTGTGTATGATGATGTTCAGGAGATTTCGCTGGAGGATGCAAGAAAAATCTCGAGTGATTATCAGATAGATGATATTGTAAACATTGAGGTTACACCGAAGAATTTCGGAAGAATAAGCGCTATGACCGCCAAGCAGGTCGTCAAGCAGAGAATCCATGAGGCGGAGCGCGGCATAATATATGGTGATCATGCAGAACGCTCGATCGGGAATGTGACCGGTACCGTGATCCTTGCCGATGAAGATAAGGTGTATGTTGAGGTTGAGCAGTATGACCAGACTGACGCGTATCTCCCGAAAAAGGAGCAGCCGGCGGGAGAAACCTATAAGCCGGGTGATGTTCTCCGTTTCTATGTAAGTGATATTAAGTCGGATTCAAAGAGCACAACTCTTATCCTTTCAAGAACTCATCCGGGACTTGTAAAGAAGCTTTTCGAGAAGGAAGTGCCGGAGATTGCGGAAGGCGTTGTTGAGATCAAGGGCGTCGCGCGAGAGGGCGGTTCAAGAACAAAGATTGCCGTATATTCAAACGATCCTGACGTAGATGCTCAGGGCGCATGCATAGGGCCTAAGGGAATAAGAGTGCAGGCAATCAATGATGAGCTTAAGAATGAGAAAATTGATATTATAAAGTGGAGCGAGGATCCGGCAGAGTTCATAACTGCCGCGCTCTCACCGTCTAAGGTTCTCTCATGCGTTATCAATGAAAATGAAAAGTGCGCGAAGGTAACAGTTCCTGAATACCAGCTTTCACTTGCAATCGGTAAGGCGGGACAGAATGTAAGGCTTGCCGCAAAGCTCACAGGCTGGAAGATAGATATCAGCGCGGGAGAATAAAGCATAATATAAAATACTTTAGCGGAAAAGGTGATATTATGGCGCATATGCCGCTGAGAATGTGTGTTGTATGCAGGACGCGCCGTCCTGCATCGGAGCTTATACGTGTTGCGGTTGATAAAGAAGAGCAGACCGTTGTTCCGGACATACATAAAAAAATCGGAGGACGAGGAGCATACATATGCCGTGATCCCGAATGTATCAAGAAAGCGGAAAAAAGACGCTGCTTTGACAGGCATCTTAAATGCGCGGCGGCCGAAGAACTGTTCAGACAGCTGGAGGATATGATTTGAATAAGGTATTTGGAATGCTCGGGCTGGCAAAGCGGGCAGGAAAGGTTTCGACCGGAGCCTTTGTGTGCGGGAACATGATAAGATCCCGTAAAGCAAAGCTTGTGCTCCTTGCAGGGGATGCAGCGCCGAACACAAAAAAATCTATCAGAAATTCCTGTAAATATTATAACGTAAAATTAATTGAAATATCCGATATGGAAAGTCTGGGGCATGTGACAGGCGGCGGAGAAAGAGCGGTCGTTTCAGTAAATGACGAAAATTTCGCTAAGGCGATTTTAGATAAATATATCTTATGCGAGACAGAGAAAGGGTGATGTGGTATGGCAGATACATCAACAACTAAACTTGGAGGATTAACAAAAAAGTTCAAGGCTGTGAATAAGGAGGTCATAACAAAGCTTGCCGATTACGGTGAGCACGTTAAGAGCTCAACGAGTAACATTTCCGAAGAACAGGCGGCTTTGGTTGTGGATATAATTACTCAGGGCACACAGTTCACCTTACAGGAAGTAGACGAAATGAGAGCCGAAGCGAACAAAGCGGCTGCGGAAAAGGCAGCGGCTGAAAGAAAAGCCGCCGAGGAAAAGGCACAGGCGGAGGAAAAAGTGCGCAAGGCTGCCGAAAAGGCAAAGGCCGAGGCAAAGAAGGCTGCCCGCGAGGCTGCCGAGGCAGAAGCGAGAGCAAAGAAAAAGGCAGAGGAGAAGGCAAGGAAGGAGAAACAGAAGAAGCACCATAATCAGGCTAAGAAGCAGGCCGGTGTAAGGGTTGATCTTTCAAATGTTGACCGCAGTGATACCTCAGAGGAATATATCATAAAGAGTGAAAAGAAGAGTCGTACAGTAGATACAAGAACATCTAATGTCGATCTTGATAAGCTTGAAAAGAGCGAGCGTCTTTCAAAATATGATGACGAGAGTATGAGAAGACGCGATAAGGGCAAGAATAAGAAGAACGAACGCAAGAGCGATAAGAAGGGTCAGAAGCCTAATTTTAAGGATAAGCGCGATAACAGGCGTGACAAAAAGACAAACAGACCTAAGCCGAAGGTGATTACCGAAATTGAAGTACCCGAGACGATCACGGTCGGTGATTTTGCTCAGAAAATGGGCAAGGGCGCTGCTGAGGTCGTAAAAAAGCTTATGCTGCTCGGAGTGATTGCGACAGTGAACCAGTCGATCGACTATGACACTGCGGAGCTTATCGCGGGAGAATTCGGCATAAAAGTTAAGCCGGAGATAGTTCTTTCCAAGGAAGACCGTCTCTTTATGGATATTGACGAAGAGGATAAGGAGGAGGATCTTACAGAGCGTCCGCCGGTAGTTGTTGTTATGGGTCACGTTGACCACGGTAAGACGACGCTTCTTGACGCGATCCGCCATACAAGCGTAACCTCAACAGAGGCAGGCGGCATTACACAGCACATCGGCGCATACAGTGTTGCTCTGAATGACAGAGTGATCACTTTTCTTGATACACCGGGTCATGAGGCATTTACAACAATGCGCGCCCGCGGCGCTCAGGTAACCGATGTTGCTATTCTCGTGGTTGCCGCAGATGATGGCATCATGCCGCAGACTGTTGAGGCTATCAATCATGCAAAGGCGGCAAATGTAGAAATAATCGTAGCGATCAACAAAGTTGATAAGGAAAACGCAAACGTGGAGCGCGTTAAGCAGAACCTTATGGAATACGGTCTTGTTCCGGAGGAATGGGGCGGTGACACGATCTGTGTTGAAATAAGCGCTAAGTATAAGAAAAATATAGACAGTCTCCTTGAGATGGTACTCCTCGTTGCGGATATGAAGGAGCTTAAGGCTAATCCGAACAGGCTTGCGAAGGGTACGGTAATCGAGGCGCGTGTAGATAAGGGCAAGGGCCCTGTTGCAACTGTTCTCGTGCAGAACGGCACATTAAGACAGGGTGATATTATAATTGCCGGAACCTCAGTCGGACATGTGAGAGCTATGACAAACGACAAGGGCAGGCGCGTTAAGGAGGCCGGTCCGTCCACTCCGGTTGAGATACAGGGTCTTAACGAGGCTCCCGCAGGCGGAGACGAGATATTCGTTGTTAAGGACGAAAAGCTTGCCCGAGATGTTGCAGAGCAGAGAAAGCAGGAGGCGCAGGAGGAGCAGTTTAATTCTGTTGTTAAGGTATCTCTTGACAATCTGTTCAGCCAGATCGACGAGGGCAACATGAAGGAACTTCCGATTATCGTTAAGGCGGATGTTCAGGGCTCGGTCGAGGCTGTTAAGCAGAGTCTTGAAAAGCTTTCAAACGAGGAAGTAAGAGTTAAGGTCATCCACGGCGCGGTCGGCGCCGTAAATGAGTCTGACGTAATGCTTGCGAACGCATCAAACGCTATTATCGTAGGCTTTAATGTAAGACCAGATGCCGGAGCTGTTGCAATGAGCGCCCAAATAGATGTTGACATAAGGCTTTACAGAGTCATCTATCAGGCAATTGAGGAAATAGAGGCCGCTATGAAGGGTATGCTTGATCCTGAGTTCAAGGAGGTCGTTCTCGGTTACGCGGAGGTTCGTCAGACCTTCCGTGTCCCGAATGTCGGTCTTATAGCCGGAACCTATGTAACACAGGGTAAAATTACGAGAAGCGCGTCCGTCAGAGTTGTGCGCGATGGTATAATTGTTCACGAGGGAAAGGTTTCATCGCTTAAACGCTTCAAGGACGATGCTAAGGAGGTTACCGAAAAGTTTGAATGCGGTCTTGGTATTGAGAACTTCAACGATATAAAGGAAGGCGACACTATAGAATGCTTCGAAATGCAGGAGATCGAGCGATAAACCCGGTGGAATACAGGAGAAAATATGGCAAGAATTGATAAAATAAACGGTGAGGTAATGCGCGAGCTTGCGGCGGTTATCCGTGAGCTTAAGGATTCGCGTATCCCGCTCATGACCAGTGTTGTGGCGGTTCATGTAACCAACGACCTGAGATATGCAAAGGCATATATTTCGGTCATGGGCGACGAGAACACAAAGAAGAAGGCGATGGAGGGGCTTAATTCCGCTGCCGGGTTCATACGCCGTCAGATCGGCAGGCGCGTTGACCTCAGATACACACCGGAGTTTATATTTGAGCTGGATAATTCAATTGAACATGGCTCACATATTGATAAGCTTCTGAAAAATATTAAATAATTGTGTTGAAAGTGCAGAGTCTTACGGTTCTGCATTTTTTTCGTAAGTCCTTGACGAGTACGGGCTTTTATGCTATAATTATACTGGATTTATTTGTTATTTTATTGGAGCAGTTTATAATGGAAGAAGTAATAAAGCTTATAAAAAGTGCAAAAAAGGCGGCTGTAATACCGCATATCAAGGCGGACGGCGATGCGATAGGCTCTTGTCTTGCGATGCGGGCTGCGCTGAGAAAGCTGGGCATACCGGCGGTTATATATGTCGAGGAGCCTGTTGAGAAAAGACTGCAATTCCTTGATGAGGATATAGCGGTTATATATGACGGTGAGCCTACAGACTGCGATACCTGTATAGTTCTTGACTGCGGTGACCTGACGCGCGTAAGTCTGCGCCGGTCTATACTTGATGCCGCAAAAAGGGTCGTAAATATTGACCATCATAAGACCAATACGTTTTTTGGCGATGCAAATTATGTTGATACGGACGCGTCTTCAACCGGGGAAATGCTGTTTAAGCTGTTCGAGGAGATGAATATTGAAATTGATTATGAAATTGCAAAATTTCTTTATGAATCAATATGCTCGGATACCGGCTGCTTCGCGTATTCAAACACATCTCCCGGAACCTTCAGAATTGCGGCGGAGCTTGTTGAAACGGGAATAGACCATGCGGAGATCGCAAGACAGCTTTTTGACTGTGAGGAGCTTGAAGCGGAGCTTATGAAGGCGGAGCTTACAAGCCGTATACATTCATATTATGACGGTAAGCTTAAAATCGTTGCGATCAGCGAGACAGAAACGGCAAAATACGGAATGAAGCCGGAGGACATACAGGACCTTGTAAATCTTCCGAGACGTATAAGGGGCACCGAAATTGCCATCGCGCTAAAGCAGTATGACGGAAAAATACGCGGCAGTCTTCGCTCAAACGGCCGCGCTGATGTGGCGGCGGCGGCGCAGGAGTTCGGCGGCGGCGGTCATACAAAGGCGGCGGGCTGCACCATTGACGCGCCCGATCTGGAAACGGCGGAAAAAATGGTTGTGGAAGTCTGCGGAAGGGCGCTTGCATGAATGGAGTTGTAATTGTAGACAAGCCGCAGGGCAAAACCTCTCATGATGTTGTAGCAATGCTGCGCAGAGTGTATAAAACGCGTCGTGTCGGACATACCGGAACACTTGACCCGCTTGCTACCGGAGTGCTGCCGATATGCGTGGGAAACGCTACAAAGGCGGCGGATATGCTCACCGCGGCGGATAAAAGATATACGGCTGTTTTTGAGCTTGGGAAGCGCACCGATACGCTTGACATTGAAGGAAGTGTGCTTGAAGAAAGACCCGTTAATGTGACCGGGGAGCAAATCAGGCATACAATAGAAGGCTTTAAGGGTGAGCAGGAGCAGCTGCCGCCGATGTACAGCGCGATAAAGCAGAACGGCAGAAGGCTCTATGAGCTTGCCCGTGAGGGTATAGAGGCAGAGAGAAAACCGAGAAAAATAAATATATATTCAATTGATATTCTGAGAATTGAACTGCCGTATATAACAATAGATGTGCATTGCTCAAAGGGGACATATATCCGCGCTCTTTGTGACGATATAGGCGCAGAGCTTGGCTGCGGCGCGGTGATGACGGAGCTGCGAAGGACGGAAACCGCCGGATTTAAAATATCGCAGGCGTATACGGTTGAACAGCTTGACGCAATGGAGAACCCGGAAACTGCGCTTATGCCGACGGATTCGCTGTTTGCAGAGCTGCCGAAGATACATCTGAACGAAAAACAGGAGCGGAGCATAGTAAACGGCGTGCGTATGACGTGGCGCGGCGGCAGCGAGGGACAGCGATGCAGGCTGTACGGCGCGGACGGAAGGTTTTTGTGCGTGTCTGAAATAAAGGAACAAAAGCTGATATTGATAAAATCTTTTTGGGGTTAAGGGGATGAAACTATTATGCAGATAATACGCCAAACAGGCAGTGTGCCGTTCCCGAGAACAGTTGTCGCTCTGGGCAACTTTGACGGACTGCATGTGGCGCATATGGCAATTATAAAGAGGTGCCACGACTATGCGCGCGCCCATGGTCTTAAATGCGGTGTACTGCTTTTTAATGAGCATACTAAGTGTACGATAAATAATCAGAGCGTGCCGATAATAACACCTGAAAACCGGAAGCTTGATCTGCTTTCAAAGGCAGACATGGATTTTGTTTATCTTCGGGACTTTGATAAGGAGTTTATGCGGCTTACGCCGCAGCAGTTTGTAAGGCGGCTTATGGACATTCTTCATTGTGTTGCGGTGTGCGTGGGCTATGATTACCGCTTCGGATACAAGGCGAGCGGAGATGTGGCGATGCTCAGGGAGCTTTGCGAAAAATCAGGCATTGAAGCGATTGTGACGGATGAAATTGATCACAACGGAGTTGCGGTGAAGAGCACCGCTATAAGACATTATATTATGGACGGCAGCGTTCAGCATGCGGCAAATATGCTCGGAAGACCGTTTGCTATCGAAGGCATGGTGGTAAAAGGCTTGCAGAACGGCAGAAAAATGGGGCTGCCTACAGCGAATATTTCTTATAAGAAGAACATGCTTATTCCGCATAACGGCGTTTATGCAGGATATACATATGTAAGGGGAAATAAATATAAGAGCGTGATAAATGTCGGAAATAATCCGACCTTCGGCGCCGATAAGGTAACAATAGAAAGTCATATCCTTGATTTTAATGAGGATATTTATAATGAGCTTATCCGTGTGGAGTTTATAAAGCGTCTGCGCGGGGATAAAAAATTTGACAGCATTGAAGCTCTTGTCGATCAGATAAAGAGCGATGCCGAAACAGCAAGAAAGGAATTGAAGTGATATGTTTATAAGCGTTATACTCGCTGCCGGAATGGGTACAAGAATGAAGTCGGAAATGCCGAAGGTTATCCATAAGGTATGCGGCAAGGAACTGGTTAAATGGGTTATTGACGAGTCAAAAAATGCCGGAGCCGAGGAGGTCGTAGCAATAATCGGCCACAAAGCGGAAATGGTGCGCCCCGTTGTTGAGAAGACTGCAAAAACAGCGATCCAGGCGGAGCAGTTAGGCACAGGCCATGCGGTTATGCAGGCGATCCCGTTCATAAAGGACTACAAGGGATATGTAGTGATACTTAACGGCGACACTCCGCTTATCCGGGCGGAAACGATTGAGAAAGCCGTTAAGTATCACGCCGAAAAGGGCAACAGCGCGACCGTGATAACGGCGGAGCTTCCCGACGCGACAGGCTACGGAAGAATTGTCCGCAGTGAGGACGGCTCTGTATTGAAGATAGTTGAGCAGAAGGACGCGTCGGAGGAGGAAAAGAAGATCAGGGATATCAACTCCGGTATGTATGTATTTGACAGTGAAGCGTTAGTATGGTCGCTTGACAAGCTCACACCGAACAATGCGCAGGGAGAATATTATCTTACCGACACATTACAGATACTCCGCGAGGCGGGAAAGAAGATCGGCGGCTTTACAATTGCCGATAATGATGAAATCCGCGGCATAAATAACCGTATCCAGCAGAGCGAGGCCGAGGCGATCATGCAGGACAGAATAAATAAAAAGCACATGACAAACGGCGTAACTATCATTAATCCATCGACTGTAATAATCGGAGCTGAGACTGAAATAGGACAGGATACAATTATCGCGTCAAATGTAACCATTCTGGGAAATACAAAGATAGGCGCAAAATGTGTGATAGAAATGGGCTGCAAGCTTGAAAACGCCGTTCTTGCGGACAATGTAACCGTAACAAGCTCGGTTATTCTTGACAGCGAGATAGGCGAGGGCACATCAGTGGGACCGTTTGCATATGTACGTCCGGGCAACAAGGTCGGAAAAGACGTAAAGGTCGGCGACTTTGTTGAGCTGAAGAACGACACGGTCGGCGATGGGACGAAAATTTCACATCTCACATATCTCGGAGACAGCGATATAGGCAGAAATGTAAACTTCGGCTGCGGCACAGTCACATGCAACTATGACGGTAAGGATAAGTTCCGTTCGAAAATAGGTGACAATGTCTTTGTAGGCTGCAACACAAACTTTGTATCACCTGTCAGTGTGGGTGACGGCGCATATATCGCCGCCGGCTCAACAATTACGGAGGACATTCCCGACAACAACCTTTCCATTGCAAGAGCAAGACAGGTCAACAAGGCCGGCTGGAAGGGCAATAAATATACGGAGGAATAAGATGTATCTTATAGCGGGTCTGGGTAATCCGGGCAACCAATATGAAATGACAAGACATAATATCGGCTTTCATACAATAGATTATATTGCCGATGAAGCAGATGTAAAAATAAAAAAGCTCAAGTACAAGGCTCTTTACGGGGAAACTGAGATCAGCGGTGAAAAGGTATTTCTCGTCAAGCCTCAGACCTTTATGAATAACAGCGGCGAAAGCATAGTTGAGTTCGTTAATTTCTTTAAGCTCCCGGTTGAGAATGTCATAATAATAAGCGATGATATATCACTGGACACGGGCAGAATACGGGTGCGCGGCAAGGGCAGCGCGGGCGGACATAACGGTCTTAAGTCGATCATATATCACTTGAACTCCGATCAGTTTCCGCGGGTGCGCATAGGAGTCGGATTGCCGCAGAATAAGGATTATGACCTTGTGGATTATGTCCTCGGCCGCTTCACCAAGGAGGAGATACCAGTCCTTGAGGATGCGATAATACGGGCGGATAAGGCTGTTAAGGAAATTATCGCAAGAGGCGTTGGGAGCGCAATGAATAAATTTAACGGTAAATAAAATCCACAGGGAGATCAAAATGGATTTAAAACATTTTCTGGAGGGCTATCGTCCGTATGAGGCGATGATAGGCAGCCTCTCCGACACGCCGATGTCGGTTGCCGGCGTGGTAGACAGCGCACAGCCGCAGCTTATCGCGGCGGCGCATGAAAAAAACGGCGGAAACACGCTGGTTGTGACATATTCCGATATGGAGGCAAGAGCGCTCCGCGACGATCTCAGATTATATAATGAGAATGTCGCAGTGTTCCCTTCAAAGGAATATGTATTCTATAATATTGAATCAATGGGCCGCGCAAACGACAATGCGCGGCTTTCTGTGCTGAATAAAATAACCGAGGGCAGGGGCGTTATTGTCGTGGCCTCGGTTGACGCACTCATGACCTATACTGCGGATAAGGATAAATTTACAGGCAGTATTCTTGAATTTGAGGTCGGAGGAATACAGGATATAGCGGTATTGGCGGATAAGCTTACGGCTATGGGCTACCACCGCGAGGAAATGATTGAGGGCCCGGGTCAGTTTGCGGTACGCGGAGGTATTCTTGACGTATATTCCCCGAACTGTGACGACCCGGTAAGAATTGAATTCTGGGATGATGAAATTGATTCCATAAGACGCTTTGACGCCGATAGTCAGAGGACTGTTGACAATATTGAGTCCGTGAGGATCATCCCTGTTGCTGAGGCATTGTATTCTCCGAAACGGCGTGACGAAATTGTGCTGGAGCTTGAAAGACGCGTCAAGAGCGCAGGACGAAAAAAGGTCGATATGACGGAATATATAAAAAATCTTGAAGCGGATATAGAAGCGTTCAACGAACGCTATTATTTCCCGTCAGCTGACAAATACATTTCACTGATTTACGGCAGGATCCCGTCATTGCTTGATTATTTTGAGAAAAGCGATATAGCGTTCGTGCTTGATCCGAAGCGTATCTCCGAGCGGCTTAAAACATTTGCATGGGAGCATAATGAGATAATAACGGAGCTAAAATTAAAGCAGATAATAGGCGCGGAGAAAACAGATTTCTACCGAGGCGGGGAGGAGCTCGTTGCGGGGCTGTCGGCGATGAGACTGATAGCGGTCGAGATACTTTCACATACAAAGAATGATTTCAGCTTTAAGCACCTTGAAATGTTTGTGACAAAAACTACCGTTTCGTTCCATGGCAAAATAGAGTACCTGTATGAGGATCTTACAAAATGGCAGAGTGACGGTTATACGGTTGTTGTTCTTGCGGCAACGAAAGGACGCGCGGAAAATCTGAACGGCGTTTTCAATGAGCGCGGTATAAAATGCCGTATTGCTGAGGACGGCAGATTTGAAAAGGGAGAGACCGTAATTATACGCGGCAGCCATACGAACGGCTTTGAGTACCCCGAGATCAAGTTTGCGCTTGTTTCGGAAAAGGAGATCTTTGAGTCAAAAACCTCAAGAGAGCGCCGCAGACAGGACAATGCAAACCGGATCAAATCCTATAATGACATAAGTCCGGGCGATTATGTTGTTCACGTCACGTACGGGATCGGTGAATATACGGGGATCCGGAAAATTACCGTTGACGGGATTTCAAAGGATTATCTGAAAATACAATACAGGGGCACCGATGTTTTGTACGTTCCGGTTGACCAGCTCAATCTGCTGTATAAGTACAGCGGCAAGAGCGAGGAAAAAACGGTAAAGCTGAATAAGCTCGGAACGCAGGAGTGGGTAAAGACAAAGACGAGGGTCAAGGCATCGACTGACGAGCTGGCAAAGGGGCTTATAAAGCTTTACGCCGAGCGTGAGAAGACAGAAGGTCATGCCTTTAGCGAGGATACCCCATGGCAGAGGGATTTTGAGGACACCTTTCAATACAATGAAACACAGGATCAGCTGCGCTCGATTGAGGAGGTCAAGGCTGATATGGAAAAGCCGCAGCCGATGGATCGGCTGCTCTGCGGCGATGTGGGCTTCGGTAAAACCGAGGTCGCGCTGCGCGCGGCGTTCAAGGCGGTATGCGACAGCAAGCAGGTCGCGTATCTCTGCCCTACAACAGTGCTTTCAATGCAGCATTATGAAACCTTTCTGTCCAGAATGGCGGATTTTCCGATAGATATAGAGATGCTCTCGAGGTTCAGAACTCCCAAGCAGCAGAAGGAGATAATTAAAAAGCTGAAGGACGGAAGAATTGATATAGTAGTAGGAACACATCGCCTGCTTTCAAAGGATGTTAAGTTCAAGGATCTGGGGCTGCTTATTGTGGATGAGGAGCAGCGCTTCGGCGTTGCGCATAAGGAGCGGTTGAAGGAGCTTAAAACCAATGTGGATGTCCTTACGATGACCGCCACACCTATACCGAGAACACTTCATATGGCGATGACCTCGGTTCGTGATATGAGCGTTCTCACCCAGCCGCCGCTGAACCGTTATCCGGTGCAGACCTATGTTCTGGAGTTCAACGAGATGGTTATTCTGGATGCGATAAGGCGCGAGACTGCCCGCGGAGGGCAGGTGTTCTATTTGTATAACCGTGTGCAGGGAATATTCCGCAAGGCGGCATGGATCGAGGAGCATTTTCCGGATATAAAGGTTGCGGTCGGTCACGGAAAGATGAATGAGCAGCAGCTTGAGGATATAATGTATGACATGGTAAACGGGACCACTCAGGTTCTTGTATGCACAACTATTATCGAAACGGGGCTTGACATCCCAAACGCGAATACGATTATTATTGAGAATGCGGACAGAATGGGGCTGGCGCAGCTCTATCAGCTAAGAGGCAGGGTGGGACGTTCAAACCGCGCGGCATACGCGTATCTGACCTATCAGCGGGATAAGGTGCTTTCTCCCATCTCACAGAAGCGGCTCAGCGCCATAAGAGAATTTACGGAATTTGGCTCCGGCTTTAAGATAGCAATGCGTGACCTTGAAATACGCGGCGCCGGAAACATTCTCGGATCGGAGCAGCACGGGCATATGGATAATGTGGGCTATGATATGTACTGCAAGATTCTGAAAGAAAGTATTGACGAGGCGAAGGGCATAGCCGATACCGCTGTAAGTGATGTTTCGGTTGACATAAACATCAATGCCTATATACCGGAAAGCTATATCACCTCCGCGAATCAGAGAATTGATATGTATAAAAAGATCGCGGCGATCGAAAACGAGGAGGACGCGTTTGAGATCCGGGATGAGCTGATAGACCGTTACGGTGATCCGCCCAAGCCGGTAATGAATATAATCGCGGTGTCCTCAGTTAAAATTCCCGCGCGCGAGGCGGGCTGTACGGAGATTACGGAAAAGATGAGGACGATAACCCTGACCTTTGCTCCGGATAAGCTGACGCCGGAAATAATATTCGGACTGGACAAAAAATATCCGTCAAGGGTCAAGGTGGTATCAGAAGAAAAACCGTCACTGAGGATAAAAATGCCGGATAAGGAGAACAATTCGCTTGACTTTATTAATACTCTTCTGAATATGATAAAAGAACTGCAAAAGCATGACTGAAATATAAACAAGGGGGCGGTAAAAAAAGTCCCCAAATGCGGAACGGATCTCAAATTTTGGGATCCGTTTCTTTGGGGATAAATGGAAGTGGTCTTGTTTTTCTTTGTATGGACAATTATTGCAATCCTCACACTGATAATATTCTTTTGTTCACATTAAAATTATTTGTCACTTTTCGAATTTAAAATATCATAAATCCGATTGATTTTCGTCCGGCGTATCATATCTGGAGTTAAAAATAAATCGTGCAATGACTCTTATGTTTCGTGATAAGTAAGTTTCAAAAATGCAATAAGCTGCTTTAAAGCATAAAAATTTCGCAAAGGTATACAACTTTGCGAAA
>CAZOHJ010000041.1:0-18707 GCA_964579875.1 uncultured Lachnospiraceae bacterium
ACCGTTACTACGATACCACTACCGGCAGATTTTTAACAGAGGATCCGGCAAAGGACGGGGTGAATTGGTATAGCTATTGTATGGGGAATCCGGTAAAATTGTTTGATCCATTGGGTCTGAAATTGACAGTTAATTCTTATAATATTGAAAATGGGGATATTGAAGCTATTACTCAATATTTAGAAGAACTGTCTGATATTGATTTATCATATAACTATGAAACAGAAAAATTTGATATAAATACAATATATTCTACAGATAAGCATGTGGGACAAACCTTGGTAGAATCATTAATCAGATCTGATACGGTTATAAATTTAAATTATAATATCAAACGAAATGGTTATCCTGATTTTGACTTTGAAGCACAAAGCGTTATAACAGGAGGTAGTGAAGTTTATTTTCAATCTGAAAGCACTGAAACATATGATGTAATTGACGAAAATGGCGAAATATTAACTGAACATCCAAGTGCAGTGATTGCATTAGGTCATGAACTGCTCCATGCATATCATTATAAAATAGGGACATATAGCAGTGATTTAAACACTGAAGCGTCAATTGATTATAAAAAAGAACACAATAGAGCTGAAGAATATTTAACAGTGGGAATTAATTTTAAAGATGCCAATAATAGTATAGTGCAAAGAGCCAATTACAAAGACACTATGACTGAAAATGGTTTAAGAATAGAGCAATCTGTAGTAAATGGTATGCCATTATATCTGAGAATATCTATGAAAGCTTATAATTGATGAAGGAGAAAGTTAAACAATATGAAATATTTAAAATTTTATATTTTATTATTTATGATATGTATATATGGTATAACTGCCAAAGCAGAGAATGTCAATATTGGTTTTGATATTGATACTATTAAACATATTGATACATGGTCATCGCTTACACAAGAGATAAGTGTTAATGCTGATATGTATGATAAGGATAAAACAGGTTCAGAAAGAGCCTTTAATGCAGATACATATGATAAAAAGGAAATCAAGCATATAGTTACTCTTATTAATTCACTAAAGGCAGAGAAGATTGGAAAAGCTTCATTAATAACAGAGGTAGATAGTTTCAATATAAACATATATTATGATGATACAGATAGTATATGGCTTTGTATAACGCTTAGAGATGCGGCATATATGAATTGTTTTGAAATTAAAGGTTCCGAATATAAATATGCAGATTGTTATAAAATATCATATAATGAATTGTATAAATTCATGACACTTTTGGATGGTATGAAAACAGGTGCTATAAATGTAAAAGATCGGAATTTATCTGAGTTCCCATCCGACTGGGCAAAAGAATATATTGAAGATGCAATCGGAACAGGTTTATTGCCTAAGATTCATGCAATAGATTATCAATATGATATTAGTAGAATGGAAACTTCCAGTCTGATTACGCATTGCCTTGTAAACATAGGTTGTTTAGATGAATTAATTAAGTCAGATAATTCAGGCTGTATATCAAAGCTAATAGACTTCGGGTTAATTGAGGGTTCTACAGACAATAACTATCCCGATTATTATTATACACAAAGAAGAGAGTATCTTATGAAAGATTTAGCAAAGCCATTTGATGATACAATATATATGCCGGATATAAAAGTATTATATGAGTTAGGGATTATTGATGGAAAGAGCAAAAATTTATTTTATCCATATGATAATATAACTCGTGAAGAATTTGCTAAGATTCTTTCAAAAACGTATCATATTATTCATAAGGATGCCGATACTGCTATGTCCTACAAGCATTTTAATGACGAAGATGATATATCGGAATGGGCAATGGATTATGTTAAAGAAATGGTATCACTCGGTATTATTGAAGGTAATGACGCAGGCTGTTTCTTGCCTAAACATAGTATAAGTAAGGAAGAGGTCATAGTTTCTCTTTTGCGGCTTTGTAAACAGTAAGGGATTGGTTGGAGAGGTAACTGTTTCATAAAGTAAAAAAATAAGGGAAATAAGAAGTGCAATTTATGAAAAATATGGGGAAGAAATTCCGCCGCTTACTTCTCAATATTTTAGGCATACATTTGCGTCAAGGGCAATTGAAAATAATGTTCCTTCCTTATATGTTCAAAAAATATGTGGATGGGCAAATGCAAAAATGATATCTGAGGTATATGGCCAAATGAATAATGAACAAGCAGCGAAAGCTATTGAGATGATCCCGCCGATAACGTAATTAGGGAAACTTTAGGGAAACTTAACGATAAGAAGACATAAATATGCCGAAAAAGCGCGGTTTTATGCGATTCCTGATGGAATATTTCAGTTTCATCACAATTCGGCTAAAAATACAATAGTAAATTAAGATTTATTTGAATATTTTGTATATAATCCATAGCTTTTGTATGGGAAAATACTTGAATTAAAGTCCTGAGGTTGATTTATAAGGGCAAATGTGATACAATAGAGTTAACTTGTTTGAAAAGGAAATGATAGATTTGATTAATTACAATATGTTAAAAAAGCTGACAGCTATAGCCGCTGCAGCGGCGGCGGTATTCGGCATTGGGGCATCCGCATCAATACTCGGAAACGAAACAGCGGACAATTGGACAACCGACATGGGCGGCGGAGCGGTATATTATCATAATGTGTTTAATTCCCCTTCGGTAGGCAAACAGACAGAAAATTACGTGGAGTACAAGCCCAATACCGAGGCGGCGCCGGTGGTAGTAAACGGGGCAAGCGTATGGGGCAAGCGAACGATCACCTCGGCGGCGGACTATATGAAGGAAAATAACATGAGACCGCTTATTGGTATAAATGCCGACTATTTCTCGCTTACAACGGGAATACCTATGGGTTATACAATAATTGACGGACAGATTTTTTCAAAGGAGGCCGGAATACAGGATGCTGTAGGCTTCCGCAGTGATGGAACAGCTTTCATTGATAAAATCGGTATCGACGCGTCACTGTCTGACGGCGGCAATAAGGTAACGGTTCAGTACATCAACAAATGGCCGCAGGACGGTCTGAGCGGGCTGTATATGCTTACCGATGATTTTGCGGACACAACTCACACGAGCTACAATGCCTTGTTTGCGATATGCACACCTGTACAGGGTGATCTGACGATCAACTCGACAATGACTCTGACCGTGGACGAGGTCTATATTTATGACGGGAATATAGCGATCCCTGACGGCAAGGTGATCTTTGTTATGGACCCTGACGGGAATGCGGACTGCTTTGATCTGGTTTCAAGGCTTGCGCCGGGAGATACGGTGACCTTGGCGAACTCTGTATACGGCGCTGAGAGATATAACTGGGAGCAGGCTGAATTTGCAGTCTCGTCGATCGGAGGAAGACTCTTAAACAACGGAATAACGGGGAGCGGCTTTGAAGCGGGAGCCGCTCCGAGAACAGCTGTGGGTGTTAAGGATGACGGAACGGTGGTTTTCTATACGCTGGACGGACGGCAGAACGGATACAGCTACGGAGCGCAGATAGCAACGATAGCAAAGCGAATGCAGGAACTGGGCTGTATAGACGCGGTCAATCTTGACGGCGGCGGTTCTACAGCTATAGGCGCGGTATTTCCGGGCAGCGAGATATTTAAAGTAACAAACAGACCGTCAGACGGGGCGCTCCGCAGCTGCGCAAATTATCTGTTTTTAAGGGATATGCGCGCGAGGACGGAGATCCCTTGGTATGTGGAGTGGCGTGAAATAGCAAACAGAAATTTTCTTGCCGGAACATCGGTACAGCTTGAAGCCGTGTCGGTATATGACACCGGCAACTACAGAATGGATTCGCTTACGGGCGTGAATTACAGTGTTGAAAATACAGACGGCGCGGCAACGGCAGTTGACGATGAGGGACACATAACCTTTAAGGGCGCCGGGCAGTCTATCGTGTATGTAACAGGCGAAGCCTACAGCACAAGCTTTGATTTTGCCGTTTTTGAAAGCCCTGAGGAAATACGGGTTACTGACGAAGCGGACGGCAGCGAAACAGACGCTCTTTATCTTGAGGAGGGCACAATGCGGAATTTTGACCTTGAGGCTGCCGCATATGTAAACGGAGTGCAGCTTCAGGCATATCCGAGCCTCTTCCGATGGGAGTTTGACGGCAGTCTTGGCAGCGTTGACGAGGACGGAACCGTATCACTTAAGGATGACGGCAGCGAAAGCGCTGTTCTGAGAATAACCGTGGGAGAAATAACAAAGGAAATACCGATATATGTTGTGGAAAAGGACATATTTTCCGATATTGAAGGACACTGGGCGCATGATGTGATTGAACAGATGGCAGACAGAGGTATCATAAACGGGTTTGAGGAGGATGGACAGCTGCTGTTCAGACCGGACAGCAATATAACAAGAATACAATTCGCTGCGATCATGTGCAATGCATCGGGCATAAACCCGGAGGAATACAGCGGCACAGAGCTTGATTTTACCGACAGCGGCGATATTCAGCCATGGGCGCTCAGCTATGTAAAGGCGATGGTAAGCCTCGGCTATATCAACGGGCGCTCGGACGATGACGGGGCGACCTCATATTTCGCGCCCGAGGATAATATAAAACGTTCGGAGGCATTTGCCGTTATGGGCAGAGCGATAGATGATGACAAAGCGGCGGAGCTTACCTATGCGGACGCGGACAGCATCCCGTTATGGGCGGTAAATTCCTTTGAAAAGCTTTCCGCTTACGGTATTATAAGCGGCTTTGAGGATAATACTATAAGACCCGAAAGCCTTACAACAAGGGCAGAGGCGGCGGCTCTTGTAATGAAGCTTACAGAAATTTTGAATTAAATTATTGCAATCCTGCGGTAAATATGATACAATAAAAGTTAGCAATTCATATTCTGGAGGAATTTAAATGAAAAACATTAACAAGGAGAGACAACAAATGAGTGAATGTTCACATAACTGCGGGAGCTGCGGCGAAAGCTGCGGTGAGAGAACCGCGCCGCAGGATATGAGGAAAAAGCCGCATCAGCTGAGCCATATAAAAAAAGTGATCGGTATAGTAAGCGGTAAGGGCGGAGTAGGCAAGTCACTGGTTACGGCAATGCTTGCCTGCCTTGCGCAGAAAAACGGATACAAGACGGCGGTGCTTGACGCGGATATAACAGGCCCGTCAATCCCTAAGATGTTCGGGCTGAACGAGAGAGCCTCGGCGACAGAGCTTGGGCTTATCCCGTCAACGACAGGGAATGATATTGACGTAATGTCGCTTAATCTTCTGCTTGAAAGCGAAAATCAGCCGGTGATCTGGAGGGGCGCGATAATTTCAAGTGTTGTTGAGCAGTTCTGGACAGAGGTGATCTGGGGCGAGGTTGACTTCATGTTTGTTGATATGCCGCCGGGTACGGGTGATGTGCCGCTTACAGTGTTCCAGTCGCTTCCGGTTGACGGCATCGTAATAGTAGCGTCACCCCAGGAGCTTGTAAAGATGATAGTTGAAAAGGCGGTCAATATGGCGAACATGATGGATATTCCTATTCTGGGCATGGTTGAAAACATGAGCTATCTGAAATGTCCGGACTGCGGAAAAGAGATCAAGGTATTCGGGGAAAGCCATGTTGAGGAAATAGCAAGGGAATATGATATTCCGCTTATCGGCAGAATACCGATCGATCCCGAAATCGCGTCACTCTGTGATAAAGGCAAGGTTGAGGATATTGACAGCGGCTATATTGGTTCCTTTGCGGAAATATTGAAGGCTCTCAGCGAGGACAGCTATAAAAAGGACATGGCGCCCTTTAAGATCGCTGTAAGCCATAAGGACGGCGATGTGTTCGGCCACTTCGGACACAGCGAGGAATTTAAGATATACACCTTTGTCGGAAATGACCTTGCCGGCAGCGAGGTGGTATCGACAAACGGACAGGGGCACGGAGCTATTGTTGACTTTTTAAAGGCGAATGAGGTTCAGGCTGTTATATGCGGCGGTATAGGCGGCGGAGCAAAGGAAGCGCTTGAAGCGGCGGGAATATTCGTATTCGGCGGTGTGACAGGCGAATGCGACAGTGTGATACAGGACTGGCTGACAGGAAAGCTGCAGTATGATGCCGGCGTTGCTTGCGCGCATCATTCAGACGGAGACCATCACTGCGGCGGAGACAGCCCATGCGGCTCATGCGGCAGCTGCCGCTGATAAATAAGTTTAAAATGCACAAAGTTCTTTCAGGATTTTGTGCATTTTTTATGCCGTAAAATACCGGCAAACTATTGACAACAGGGGAGTAAGATGATATAATTTAATTGAACATATGAACAACTGCTCATGTGTTCAATATTGTATATCAAGGAGTGAAGCAAAGTGAAAAAAAGCTATAAAATTGATGTGGACTGTGCGAACTGCGCTAATAAAATGGAAACGGCGGCAAACAACACCGAGGGAGTTGCAAAGGCAGCGGTAAACTTCATGGCGCTCAGGATGAATGTGGAATTTGAAGAGGGGGCTGATCCGAAGTCGGTTATGCCGGAGGTCCTTAAAAACTGCCGCAGGGTAGAATCCGACTGCGAGATATATGGGATATGAATAAGAAGCAGAAAAAAGTATTATATCGGATAACAGCATCGTTTGTGACGCTTGCTGTATGCTGTATGATCTCATATCTTTATGAGCCGCCGCGGGCGGCGGAGCTGGCAATGTATCTGGTTCCGTATCTGATAATCGGCTATGACATACTTATAAAGGCGGGAAAGGGCATACTTAACCGACAGGTCTTTGACGAAAACTTTCTGATGGCGATCGCGACTGTCGGCGCGGTCGCGCTGGGCGAGTTCAGAGAGGGAGCGGCGGTTATGCTGTTCTATCAGATAGGCGAACTGTTTCAGAGCATCGCGGTGGGCAAGAGCCGCAGGAATATAAGCGAGCTTATGGATATATGCCCCGATACTGCCAATGTCGAGGAGGACGGCGAAATTGTGGAGGTCGATCCTTACGAGGTGGAGGTCGGACGGGAGATCATAGTAAGACCGGGAGAAAGAATACCGATAGACGGAATAATCACCGACGGAAAGACTGCTCTTGACACCTCGGCGCTGACAGGTGAGAGCGTTCCGGTAAGTGTTGGAGCGGGTTCGGAGGTACACAGCGGAAGCATAAATATGACCGGACTTATAAGAATACGCACAACAAAGGAATTTGACCAATCCACCGCGGCGAGGATCATGGAGCTTGTCGAGGAATCGGGTTCAAGAAAATCCAGATCGGAAAATTTCATAAGCAAATTTGCGCGCTATTATACGCCCGCCGTATGCTATGGGGCGCTTGCGCTTGCGATAATAGGGCCGCTTGTAAGGCTGGGAATAATGCACACAACACCCGAATGGGGGAGCTGGATCATGCGAGCGCTGACCTTCCTTGTAATAAGCTGTCCGTGCGCGCTGGTAATAAGCATACCGCTGAGCTTTTTTGCCGGAATAGGCGGAGCGAGCAGCCGCGGTATACTTATAAAAGGCTCAAACTATCTTGAAACAATGGCGGGCGCGAGGTATGTCGTTTTTGATAAAACGGGCACTATAACGCGCGGAGTATTTGAGGTAACGGGAATACACCATAATACAATGGAGGAGCAGCAGCTCCTTGAATACGCCGCGCTTGCGGAAAGCGGCTCAAACCATCCGATTGCAAAGAGCATAAGGAAGGCGTGCAAAGCTATGCCTGACGCGTCAAGAGCAGAGTCGATCGAGGAGCTTGCCGGACGCGGCATAAGGGCGGTAATAGACGGAAAAGAGATTGCGGTTGGAAATGAAAAGCTCATGAGGGAGATGGGCATTGAATATCATGACTGTCATAAAACGGGAACACTTGTACATATCGCAATAGACGGCGCTTATGCGGGTCATATTCTGATTTCGGACGTCATTAAGCCGACCTCACGTCAGGCGGTAAGCGAGCTTAAAAAGGCGGGAATAAAAAAGACCGTTATGCTCACGGGCGACGCCGCAAAAGCCGCGGAGCCTGTAGCGGAGGCGGTTGGAGTTGATGAGGTTCACAGCGGACTTCTTCCTGCCGATAAGGTGGAGAAGCTTGAGGAGCTTATCAATAATAAGGGCGCAAAAGAGGTTCTCGCCTTTGTAGGCGACGGTATAAATGACGCTCCGGTCCTTGCGCGGGCGGATGTCGGAATAGCAATGGGCGCTCTCGGCTCAGACGCGGCGATCGAGGCCGCGGACATAGTGCTTATGGATGACGATCCGCTTAAAATTGCAACAGCGATCAGAATATCAAAGAAATGCATGAGAATAGTATATGAAAACATATACTTTGCGATAGGCATAAAGCTGATATGTCTGCTGTTCGGCGCGCTTGGCATTGCCAATATGTGGCTTGCGATATTTGCCGATGTAGGAGTAATGATCATTGCGGTTCTGAACGCTGTAAGAGCATTAAAAGTAAAATAAAAGTATTAAAGCGGCTCCGGAAAAATCACCGGAGCCGCTTGCTTACGTTATCACCTGCGACGGTATTCTCTTTCTGTTACCACAATTTGGCTCTTCCCGGCTCTTGGGTATTTTGTAGAAAAAGCAGACATAAAAAGTGTCTGCTTTTTCTACAAATATGTACTTCTCTATTTATAGAACTTATGATATAATATAATTAAATTAAAAAAACATACACATTTAAGGAGGGAATAATGTGAACAAGAAAAACATAATAAGTATGGCGACAGCTTTTGCCGCGAGTGTTTCTGTACACACAAATACTTTTGCGCTCACAACATCACGGATAGAGCCGATGTCTCTTACAGATGAGGAATACACATATCCGTCGTTTTCAAATGGAAATGTGTTGTTAAACAAGAAAAACGGCAGACTTCCGGCAATGGGCTGGAACAGTTGGAACGCGTTCGGCAGCGGCAATACCGAGGCACTCACAAAGGCAATGGCGGATAAAATAACAGAGCTTGGTCTTGATAAGCTCGGCTATGAGTATATGGTGCTTGATGACGGTTGCTACAAGTCAACAAGAGTGGACGGCAAACTTGCAAATAATGAGAAATTCCCATCCGGGTTTAAGGCTCTTTCGGATTATATGCATGAGCGCGGCTTGAAGTTTGGAATGTACAATGATATCGGAACAAACCTATGCGCGGGGGCTGCCGTGGGAACCTGCGGCTACGAGGACGTTGACGCCAAGACCTACATAGACTGGGGAGTTGATTTCTTAAAGGTTGACAACTGCTATTATTTATGGGATAACGCGACGTTTTCAAATTCGGAAAATGCAAAATACACATACGCGCCCAATATTCGTTCGGTAACCGTTAAGGGCAGCAATTTGGACATAACCTTAAACGCCGTAACGGACGGCGAACTTACAGGGCGCGGAGCAAGCAAAAACACCTCCGGAGATTATGTGACTAATATAGGCACCTATGACGGCACCAATGTGGGCAATACTCCTGTCGGTGAGCAGTCGGGAGAGCTGATGTTTACAGTAGCTGCACCCGCTGACGGCGAGTATAAGGTTACAGTAAATTATATGTCCGGAACAACTGTCGGCTGCGGTCAATGGCTTCAGGTCGCTGTGGGAGACGCGGAAAATGAAACGAGATATTTTGATGATCTGCTGAGCGCATCAAGCTCTTTTACCGACAGCAGCGAGATAACGGTTAATTTAAAAGCCGGTGAAAATATACTGCGTCTTATGAACCATCGCCGTCAAGAGAACACATTGTATTCGTATGCGGCGCTTTTAGACGGATTGAACAAGGCGGATCCGGATCATGATGTGCTTCTTTCAATTTGCGAGTGGGGAAAAACTCAGCCGCAGAACTGGGGATATAAGGTAGGCTCATCGTGGAGAATATTAAACGACATATCATTTGCTGTTGGCTCGAACGGCAATCCCGGCTCAGCGGCATGGAGCAGCAATAATACCGCAAGCATTACGTCCCAGTACAGCAAGGCTGTTATAATGGATGAGTTTGCAGGGCTTGACAGGGGTTGGAACGACCCTGATATGTTTGTTATAGGGATGAACGGCATTACGACTACCATGAGTAAAACGCATATGACCATGTGGTGTATGATGAATTCGCCCCTGATGCTCGGAATGGATTTGCGCAGAGTGGAAAAGGGCGATGAGCTGTACAATATTATTGCCAATAAAGATATGATCGGCCTTGATCAGGATGCTCTCGGCATTCAGGCAAAACGCATTTACTGCTCACTTTCGGATTCTCCTGATACGGATTATGTAACAAATACAAATCGTACAGATATACTTGCAAAGCCCCTTGCAAACGGTGACGTCGCTTTGTCCTTCATAAATGTAAGCAGCGCGGCGGATACGGTAAAGCGCAGTGTTGACGTTGATACGATCGTGAAATATATCGGTTCAAAAATGACAAATGCCGATTCGTTTAAAAACGCGCAAAGCTATTATATCAGGGATTTATGGACAAATGATTCATACATGACCTTGGATAAGGAATTTTCTGTAGATTCGCTTGACGCCTGTGACAATGTAACAATAAGGATCTCACCGATTCAGGATATTTCTTCCATAAGGGGGATTCTTGGTGATAAGATAGAGTATTCAAAAGCTGTGCTTGCACAAAAAGAGGATGGAGGCAAAAAGCTCCTTGCGGATGCAAACAGTGAATACAGCAACGCAATAGCTTCGGCTGAAGCCGTATATAACAATTCCTCTGATATGGAAGAGCTTAAAAACTCATACTCCGATCTCACCGCGGCTGAGGAAAAATTAAACGGTGTTTACGAAAGGTATGACGTATTCGGCGAGTTCATCTCCGCCTGTGATAATATAAAAAATATTGCTGACCGATATGAGCATGACGATGCGTGGAATGAGTTCTGTGCCGAACTTGAAAAGGCGCATGGCATATATAACGATCCGCAGTCCGAGGAGGAGATCAATACGGTTACAGCGGCTCTTAATACTGCGAAAGCGAAGCTGCGCCGTGTTCTGGGCGATGGGCTTAACCCTATAGCTTGGTATATATTTGATGCAGCGGACGGTACTGCCGACCATACAGGCAACGGCAATACGGCAAAGCTTGTAAACTCCGGCGCGAAAGTGACTGAAAACCGGACGTTGAGCCTTAACCGGGATAATGAAAATAACGGATATATGGAGCTTCCCTCCGGACTGCTTTCAGATGCGGATGATTTTGCTGTCACAGCATGGGTAAAAATAGACGAAGCGCGTACATGGGCGAGGATTTTTGATTTCGGCACATCCGCAGCGGACGGATATATGTTCTTGTGCCCGTATAACGACTCGGGTATGACCGCGTATGCAATTACCGCTTCGGACAACAATAATGAACAGTCGCTGACTGCCACGCCGCCTGCGGTCGGTGAGTGGGTGCATATGGCGGTCATTCAGGAAGGAAATACCGCAAAAATATATATTGACGGCAAAGCCGTATCGGCGGGTAGTTTTACAAATACTCCGAAAAACAGCATAGGCTCGTCGGCGAAACATTATATCGGAAAATCACAGTTTGACGCTGACCCTTATTTCAAGGGTGAGATTATGGATTTGCGTATATATGACAAATCACTGACAGAGGACGAGGTCAATACGGTTATGGCGGATTTTGATCCGGATCCGGAAGTCATTCCATCAATATCGATTCATCCCGATTATTATGCCGTATACAATTATGAAGATGATAATGACGCAAAGAAACGCAGCCTGAATATGGAAATAACAAACATTTCCAAAGAAACAAAGAATGTTAACGCCGCGTTTGCCGCTTACAATGAGAACGGTAAACTGACAGATATAAAAATCAAAAATGCGGAAATTGAAGCCGGCAAAAAGAAGGTATTAAGCGAGGAAGCTTATGACGACATCAATACGACTATTTTCGTATGGGATAATATGCAGCCTATTATAAAGGCAATTGTTGCGCCGCCGTATACCGAACCGGAAACAGTATGGAGTGTTGTGCGTAAAAATGAGGATAACGTGAGCTATACGGCAGGGAACAGTCTTACTATAAAGACTCAGCGCGGCGACATATGGGGCACTGCGGACGGCAGCGGCACAGTGGAGAATCTGTACCTTACGGATATTAAAGGCGATTTTGACGCCGAGGTAACGGTTAAGTATAAACCGTCAGCCAACTATCAGCGCGGCGCACTTGTAGCATACCTTGGAGACGGCAATCATGTGAGTGTAATGCGCCGTTATCACAGCGCATATCAGGGAAATGTTTTTATGACGACAATGAATATAAACGGCGCTGCAGGAAGCGAGGACAAGTATACGGCTGACACGGCGGGAGAAAGCTGTAAGCTCCGTCTGGTACGAGAGGGCGCGGTTTTCAGAGGATATTTCAGTACAGACAACGGCGCAACGTGGAACGAGCTTGAAACGAGGGAACACAGTGTTCTCGGTGCGGCGGAAACGGTTAAGATCGGTTTTTATGCATCCAACGGCGATATTGATGCGTCTAGTGAGGATGTTATATTTGAAAACTTTACAATCAATGGCAAGGTAGTGACTTTTAATAATGTTGAGTAACAAAGCTGTAAAATTTATAGCGGCAGGCACGGCGGTACTGGTAGTTACAAGTACCGCATATGCCGCTGAATTTGAAGATACAAAAAATCACTGGGGAGCGGAATATATAAATATTCTTTCTGAGCGCGGTATTATGTCGGGAATGGAGGATGGTATGTTTCACCCTGATGAAAGTGTCACAACAGAACAGTTTATTGCTATGGCGATAAGAACCTGTAAGGGTGATATAGCTCCGACCGATGACACGTGGTCATCGGGCTATCTGGATTACGCTTTGTCAAGTGGTATAATTGAGGATTATGATGCCTTAAACAGGAGTGAGCCGATTGAACGCAGCGCGGCGGCAAGAATCGCACATGAAACTCTTTTGAAGGAATACGGCGAAGCGGATGAAGCGGAATGGCTCAGCGCGGAAAAGCTTAAAGATTTATATGATTGTCACACCTGTGTTAATCACATTGCCCAGATGTACTCAAAGGGCATTATGACAGGCCGCACGGAAGTGTTGTTTGACAATTACGGAAATCTTACCCGCGCTGAAGCGGCGGCAGTGATTGTTCGTATGACTGACAGTGATAAACGGTTAATCCCCGAAAAATCGGAGCGGAATGAAACAAAACATATCACCGCCGAAGACGCTTTAAAAATTCCCGGCGCTGTGATTATAGACGTTCGCACCCCGGAGGAATACGAAGTCGGTCATATGGACGGAAGTATAAATATACCTGTTGATGAGATAAATAAGAATCCGTATATTGTGAGCGAGAACAGAACCGCGACTGTAATTCTTTATTGTTCAAAGGGATACAGGAGCGCAGCCGCAGCTCATACGCTCATTGAAGCAGGATATACAAATGTTTATACAATTTCAGCAGCAGAATAGGAGTCGTATACAGATGCTGTTATATTGATCAAGCTGACTATGGAGGAATATATGGAAATGATTAGAGAGAACATATCGAAAAAAGAAGCTGCCGGCATCACGAATGAGGCTAACGGAGTGGATTACGGAATACTTCAGAAACATACCTACTATTCTTCCACTGCCGGCAGAGATACAAAGGTAAACGTACTTCTTCCTCCGGGATATACGGAGGAGGAGAAGTATCCCGTGTTATATATGCTGCATGGCTACTGGGGAAACGAGGATGCGCTGCTTGATGAGGGCGATGCATCGCTCAGACTGCAGCAGATACTGGGAAATCTTGCGGCAAACGGCGAGGCGGAAAAGATGATTGTAGTCTTTCCGTACATTTTCTGCAGCAAGGATAAGCCGACATGCACAGCGATGGATATTGAGAACTCCCTGTGCTATGATAACTTTATAAACGATCTTATAACGGACTTGATGCCGTATATCGAAAAGAATTTCTCAGTTAAAACCGGACGCGCAAATACTGCGATAAGCGGCTTTTCAATGGGCGGCAGGGAATCGCTGTTTATCGGAATGACACGCTCGGATCTGTTCGGCTATGTCGGCGCTGTCTGCCCGGCGCCGGGACTTACTCCGGGACATGACTTAAACGCGCATCCCGGACAGTTGAAAGAGAATGAGCTGGTTATAGACAAGACAAAAGGCGTCCCGTATGTGCTTATGGTAAGTGCGGCTGTGAATGACAGTGTTGTCGGGAACGCGCCGGAAAGCTATCATAATATCATGACAAAGAACGGTGTAAATCACATATGGCATACCGTGCCTGACGGAAATCACGGAGGAAATACTATAAGACCGCATTTTTACAATTTCGCAAAGGCTATTTTTAAAGCAGAATAGTACGGAAACTTGATTGTTTATTCAAATCCGGATAATTTCGAGCCGCTCTACGATATCAGATTGAGACGTCAAGGTTGGTTCAACTAACGAATCTTCAAAATTTTCAACGGCTATCTTGCCGGATTTCACGGTTAAGTCACTTTTTTTAATTCATTTTTTTATATTATCCTGCATTCGTCTTATTTCATTACCACATCTAAAAACCAATGCATACTTTAACAAGTTTTGTTCAAATCGTAAGATAACACCAATTTATTATAAGATTATACGTTTAATTATTGGAAGCTTTATGATAGGATTTAATAAAGGCTATCGCATACTTGGGATAGTTCAAAATATTTGTACAGCGCTGTTTTTTGTTATATGAGCGGACGGTATAAAAAATCGGCGCTGTAAAATCAATTAAAAGAAAAGGAGAGAAAATCATGAGGTTTCAAAAAATAATTTCAAAACTCTTAGCAGCAGGAATTACTGCGGTCGGATTTGCCGGAGTCGGGGGTACGGTAAACGCAGAAGCTTCGGCTCCGGTTTATGTGGGTGGAACTACAAATATAGCAGAAACAGGCACATGGTCAAGCGATGACGGCAATTTATCAGCAGACTATGATTCTGACACAAATACGCTCACATTTAAAGGAACAGGAACGGTAAAAAGCAAACAGTGGAGCATTGAAAGCTCCGGCAGAGGTGCGGGCTCAGGAATTTTTGCCTACACAGGAGGAACACTCACAATAAAGCTTGAGGACGGCGCCGACGTGACCGTGGAAAATTATGGAACGCCTCCGGCGGCATATACCGATTCAGAAAGCTATGCTATTTCTTTGGAGGACACAAAGCTTAATATTACCGGAGCCGGTAAGCTTACTGTAGAATCCATAGGAGCAAGCAAATGCACAGGTATTTACACAAGGACGTCAGAGCTTGTCGGCTCTGATGTAGGCGTGACAATAGACGGCGCAACAGTTGATGTTGATGCTAACGGCACAACCATTGCACGAGGTATCTGGACAACAGGCGGAGATCTTGATATTATGAATAACGCAAGCGTAACCGTTAAGGGTAATATAACAAGGGCTGTCGCTTTAGTGGGGAATGGGATAACCGGTACATTAAATTACTATGCCGATGCTAATGCGGTAGCATCAAATAATTATGACGGCTCGGAAGCAAGTGAAATCGATACAACTAAGCTCCAGACTTATAAATATGTATCGATTACTCCTAAAGAGCCGGAAACAGGCGTATATGTTGCAAGTCATCAAATCACGAGCGCGGGTTGGACAAACGGCGGCCTTTCAGCTTCATATGATGCAGAAACGAATACGCTTGTATTTAATGGCACAGGCAGTGTAGATGCCAATGGGTTTTCTGTTAACGGTGTTAATACATGGGGCGCGGGAATATTTACAAACAACGAGGGTGCGCTCACAATCAGCCTTGCGGATGACGCTGATGTCACCGTGAACGGGACAAGCAACGCGAACTATATGTATTCATACGGTATTTATGTTCCTAATGCAAGCATCAAAATCACAGGCGCCGGGAAACTGACAGTTAAAGCGCCGGAAATGTTGTCATCGGACGGAGCGGCACGGTCAAACGCAATAGAGACAGGCGGAAATGTAACTATTGACGGAGCGACAGTAAACGCCGTGGGCCTTGCAAGTGCGGGCGGTTATGGCAGCCGCGGAATCAGCGCCGCAGGGGTCAGCTTGATAAATGACGCCGTATTGACAGCGAAGGGAGTGACAAGAGCCGTGCAGATAACCGATAACGAATTATCAATTTATGATAATGCTGCGGTGAAGGCCGCAAAGCATTATGACGGAACAGAGCTTAATCCGTTTGTGAATGAATACACGGAGGATGCATTAAAGACATATCAATTAGTAAGCATAAAGCCGCAGACTTATACGTCAACTACAGAAAATAAAGGCGGTTTTGTAAGTGATGATGAGAAGAAAAATGGAGATAAAAGTGATGAAATCACTGTATTTGAAACAAATATAAGCGGAAAAGACACGATAGATACAATATATTGGCAAGTTAAGAGCGGTTCGACAGATAAAGCGATATTCCCATCAGCGCAGCCTGCAATTACTCTTAACAACGGCAGTGCGCTTATAACAGTTATTGTAGAGGGCCTTGCAAATTCAAATGCAACGGCAAGTGCGGTAATATTCTGATCTAAAGGAGGAAGAAACAATGAAAGAAATGTTTAAAAGACCGGAAATGAAAATAACAAGGTTTTCTAAAACAGACATTGTAACCGTTGCGAGCGGCGCGGAAGAGAAGAAAACTGCGATGGAAAAGGCACAGGAAAAATATCAGTTTCAGAAAACGCAGGTAATACTTACATGGTAGGTATAACCTTACGATAAATGAAAAAGATGGCGGAAGGACGGCAATATATGAAAAAAGCAGCGTTTCTGTTGGCGATAGCGATGGCTGCCGCGTGTCCGGCAGCTCACGCCGCGCAGATGCCGCTCTCGGTGAACGAGAGTTTGGTGATAAAGGAGAATACCGTGCGCATGCTTGGTTCTAACTGTGAATGGGAATCTCAATTTACGGATTTTATTAACAGCGACATGTCTGTTAATAAAACCCGTGCGGAGGTCATGAGCGCCTATTCTCTGCCTTCGGCGCGTATGGCGGGGAGCAGCTCGAGAGTATTTCAGTGGAAGAGCGCGATAGGTCCAATCGAAAGCCGCCCGCTGCAGTTTAACGGTTATACGAATACAAGGATTTACTACGGAGTTTTAGAATGGGTCAATCATGTAAAGACAGTGAACTCCGATGCGAAGCTTACCTATGTGTTGAATATGGAAACAGGAGATGCAGCCGATGCAGCCGATCTTGCAGAATTTTTCTGTGGAGATGGCAGTATAAATTACAACGGATCTGTCAATTGGGCGAAAAAGCGGCAGGAATACGGGACAACAGACCCGGTAGAGATCGACGTCTGGGAGCTTGGCAATGAGCTCAACGCGTCTACCGTGCTCGGTCCTAAGGGAATGAGTAAGGAGGAATATGTAAACGCTGCGAAGTCATATATATCGGCGATAAGGGATATTGAACCGGATGCGGTATTTGCCGCCTGCGGACATACCGAAACCGGTCAGAATACTGCTGAGGCGCGGGAATGGAACAGATATGTTCTGGAGCAGCTTGGGAGCCTGATAGATTACTTGACGGTACATCTTTACTATACGCAGTATGATATGGTTCAGAATCAGAATACATATATGGATTCTTTGAGGGATTTGATCAATGAGCTTAGCCCGAATGTGAAGCTGTATTATTCTGAGCATTCAACCTATATTAACAACTTTTCCAATCAGGAAGAAGTAAACAGAACGCACGGAATGTACGGTACGCTTGCAACGTCAGAGTTTTTCAACCGGGTTATGATAAGACCGGAGGTATATGCAGCGGACTACCACTGTCTGTATTCTCCGAACTGGTCGGAATACTATGTAAACGGTGCAGGACAGTTGAAAGCCACACCGATAGCGGATATGATGAAGCTGTATGAGGAATATTCTATAGGAAATGTTATAGACAGCACGCTTGACGGCTATAAGGATGGGAGGACAGCGGGCGTAACGCAGCTTGCGGTCGAGAAGGACGGAGCGCTTAATGTAATCATCACAAATCAGACAGCGGAGACTGTGGACATTCCATTCAGCGCGGAAAAGGATTATATTATGACGGAGCGCACAGAGATTTACGCGGATACTTCAATTGCAAAGCCTGAGTATGCTGATAATTGGTATGACAAAGAGACCGGCGAAGAAAAGCATGAGGTGTATTCCGATAAGGAGTATTATACACGGAAGGAGCTGTGCAGCAGCTTTTCGGTAAAGCCGTATTCCGTAACGGCCGTCAGACTTGAGCCGGCAGAACCGATAAAGGTGACAATATATGCCACTTTATACAATACAGACGGCACTCTCAGGAGCGTGAGAATGATAAGGGATCATCAATTTATTACAGACAGCGGAGCAATAACTGCGGCAAAGCTTAGACCGGGGGAGAAAGCATTTGTCTGGGATAAAGACATGAGGCCTGTTACCGGCTCGCTCACGGCGGCTATGCTATCGGGCAGCCGCGATAATGATTTTAAGGACGAATGGGATTTTTGATCCCGGAAGAAGCAGGAGGGAACATAATGCTTAAACGATTACAGCTAATAATTGCCGCGGCAGCTGTTGCGGCATGCACGGCGTCTGTTGTCGGCGCGGCAGACGGAAAGACAACACTGTATATAGCTGACTATAATTCTGACAGTACGCTCAAAAGCGTGCGTATGATCAAAGATTATGTGTATACAACGGACGATGCGGTAAGGGAATATGCAAATCTCACCCCTTCGCAGAAGGCTTATGTATGGGACGGAGAAATGAAGCCGATCACCGCAGCGATCGGATATA
>CAZOHJ010000042.1:0-17482 GCA_964579875.1 uncultured Lachnospiraceae bacterium
GTCTGCGCTTTCTGATATATTCACCTAAAGTCATACCGCATAAAACGGAAAATACTCTCTGAAAATTATATTCCGATGAATATGCTTGCCTTGCAATATCGCTGTAATTTAAAGTGTCTGTTAAGTGGTTTTCGATATATTCCAACGCATTTTTTATTCCTGTTATCCAATCCATAAGTTTTCCTCCTGACAATATTTATAATACCATATTCAGACAGTGAAGAACCGATATTTTCTGCTTACAATATTCGGATTTGTTAAATTTATCTTTTTAATATAATATATACCAAACCCGCCAGCCTGTCAAGGTTTTTCAGACTTATCTTTTCAAATATCTTACCGCCATTCCATACGTGGATAACTTCTTTAAATCAAAAATATTCTCAAAATTTATTTTGTATATAAAACTTGTAAAAAAGTCCGTGATGTGCTATAATTTAATACAATAGATAAATGAAGGGAGATTTTAATAATGAAAATTAAATTGCTTGCAGCCGCGGCGGTGTGCCTTATATCCGGTACCGCAGCCGCTCATGCAGCGGTCATTGATGCGGTATACAGCACGGATATTGGTGTGCTGATTGACGATCAGCCTATAAAGGCATTCAATATAAACGGTAATATGTATATAATTGCCGAGGAATTGCGGAGCTATGGCTTTGATGCGGATTGGAACGAAGCGGACAGAACGCTGAAAATCAGCCGTAACGGTGAGCTTGCCCGGACATCGCTTGATATTGCGGATATTAATATAAAAAAGGCGGACATGCCGGTAAATCAGAAGCTTTACGATATGTATTCCACGGATATTAAAACTTATGTTGCCGACAGTATGGTTGACGCCTGCGCCATTGACGGGCAGACAATGATCAAGGTTCGCGAGCTGGAGCGGTACGGAACGGTTTCTTATGATGACACAGCAAGAATTGCAGCTGTTGATGTTTCAAGGGCATGTCTGGAATGGGATTATGAGAATGCCGATAAGCGGGAGATCGTTATCAACGAAAACATCACCTACACGGGACAGGTTAAGAACGGGGTCCCTTATGGTGTGGGAAAGCTTACAAGCGTTGAAAGCAATCAGCCGTTGAAAGCGCAAACCAGAAGAACTAAGTCTCAGAATTTTTCCACTTGGGAACAGCGTGATACATATGATACAGCGGAGCTTGAAACGGTACAGCTTGGATATTTTGTTGACGGCGAGCCTGTTGAAACGGTGTACACTGCTCAGGATAAAATAGTGACAGTCTATGATAACCCGCAGCAGGTGAGGGATCATGTTTTTAATTGCAGTAAGCTTGAATATTACAGCAAGGGTGATGCCGTAAACGGCAGTATTATAACTACGGGCGATACGCAGGGCTGGTATTCATCATATCAGCAGCTTGAGGACGGAACAAGCTATTTCCGTGAGGATTATAAATATATAAACGGTAAAAAATACGGTTATGTAATTTATCTTGACAGTGAATATGTTTACGGAATAAGAGTTAAGGATTTTAAATTAAATGATGCGTCAAGCGCGGTTATGCCATATCCAGAGCGTACTGTGTTTAAGGAGCTGTGCGGCAGAAATGCGGCGATTGATGAAAACAATAATCTGTACATCTGGAATGCTGATTATGCTCATGTAACCTTTAAACAGCCTGTATATATAAGAAGAAACATAAAGGCCTGCAGCAGAGCAATGTCGGCTGATAAAGCATGGTCTGCCGGGACGTGGAGAGATTTGCATTACTATATTCTGTCCTGTGATAATAAGCTGTATCGGACAACGGATTTAACCGATGAATCCAAGGATATATTAATTGCCGAGAATGTCAGACTGTTTGCCAATGACAATAATAGTATATATATAACCGATGAAAACGATACATTATATAAAATTGTTGATTATGATTGGGATTCAAATCGTGCGGCAGAAACATTTCCGCTTGTGGAGTTAGAAAAAAATGTAAAGGATTTTTGCCTTTTAGGTGACGTTGGACAAATAGTAACAATAGGAACGGAAGATAAATACATAGATGTTTTTCATACTGTTACAAATCAAACAGTTGAAGAGGAATATCACATGACGGTAAATGCGGAAGGGCGGCTTTCAAAAGACGGTGTGCTTGAGATAAACGGTAAGGAAACAGACAGAGAAATTACAGATCTTGCGCATGACACATTGAAGCATACGTTCTCTTATGTGAAAGCGGACGGCAGCCTGTGGTATTACGGAGATAAAAATTGTGACGAAGAAACAAATGATATCATACCGAAAAAGCTTGCGGACAGCGGGTTTGTTAAGGCGGGGGCAAGCTATTGGTCGGTATTCGGTCTGAAGGAGGACGGCTCTCTTTGGGAATGGTCTGAAAAGTCGGAGACGGGGGAGCCGGTAAAGCTTGCCGATGATGTTAAGGATTTTGTATGTAACAGACAGCAGACAACCGTGCTTCTAAATTCGGGAGAGATAATCGGCGTAACGAGTGATGGAGAGGTTACGGAGTACAATATGCCCGGCACGATGGTTCCGCTGAATTTACAGGATAAATAAAATTAAAAAGGAAGCCGCATTTTGTGACTTCCTTATTTATTCGGTTCAGGATAAAAGATTAATAACCTCAAGTATAGCTATAACTGCAACAAGGATACTGATGATCGTAATGCCTGTCGTCATTTTCTTTTTAAGCTTGAAGAATGCGCTTTGCAGTTCACCGAGAGAATTTTTTGTGTTCATCTGGGAGTTTTTCAGATCAAAAATACTGTCATTCAGCTTTGAAACGCTTGCAAGCGAATTGTTGAGGTCGGTGAGCTTTTCGCTCGTCCGGTTGACCTTCCCGCTTATGTTATCCACAATTCTTATGATGCGCGCGGTTTCGTTTGAAGAGTCGGCAATATCCGCTTTGAGCATACTGACCGCCTCATCAATTTTATCAAGCTGATATTCAATTGTATTAAGCTTTTCCTCAACTGCCGTCAGATCGGGGCGCACTGCCTCCGGCTTTGCGATATTATCATCTGCGCATTCCTGATCCTTGTCCGGGGCTGCAGTCTCCTGCTCTGATACCTCGGGGTCCTCTGCGGTTTCTTCAGGAGCGATGTGCTCATCCTCCGGAGCCGTATCGGAAACATCGGCTGCGCTTTCCGGCTTTGGTTCTTCGGGGCGGCCCTCCGGCGCGAAAATATCGCGGAAGGTTTTGTCCAGCCCGTCCTTTGTCTGTTTGAATTTATCCAGCATTCCCTGGATATTCAGCTTATCTAAATCCATTATAAATCCTCGTCAAAAGTAATATTATTCCGGCTTTTTAGGATTGATTATAATAACCTCTTCGTCGTCATCCTCTTCCGGTCCCGATACGGCGTCCTCAGCCTCAGCCTGAGCAAAAGCCTCGTCTACCGTGTATTCAGCGGCGCTTGCCTCAGCCTCAAGCGGTGTGCCGCACTTTGAGCAAAAGCCCGCATCAGTGGCGTTGAACGCGCCGCACTCCGGACACTTGAGTGAGTTTTTCAGCTCTGCGATCTTTGCGTTAAGCGCTTCAATTTCCTCCATAAGCTTGTCGATCTGTTCTAACGAGGGCTTAAGCGTCTCTGCCGTTTCCTTGCCGTCAAGATAGTCGGCATATATGGTTTTACCGATTTCCGCATAAATATCCTTGACCTTGCTGTTGGACTCATTTACAGCAAAAGCGAGCTTTGCGTGTGTTACAGCGTTTGTAGTGCGCTTTGCGACCTCTTTTGCCCATCTCCCTGCATTATCCTTTGTTTTGTATGCTCCACTCTTGATTTTTTCAAAAAACTGCTCATCCATGATAAATACCTCCTGAATAGTTATATATTATTATTTTACCACAATAAATAAAATATTGCAATAGTTTTTTGTAAAATTAAACAAAAAACGGCACCGCCGTATGACGATGCCGCAGAGGTTCAATAAGGAGCTTTGCCCCGTCATTAAACGTTATATTGTTATTTAATAACTCTTACAGTTATTACCTCATCAATAGACTCAAGAGCCGCAACCATTTCCGGTGTAACAGCGTGGTCTGTATTGATGATTGAGTATGCATAGTCACCTCTTGACTTGTTTACCATGTCTGAAATGTTGACTGATTCCAAAACGTCTGTGCACTTTGAGATCATTTTCGGTACATTCTTATGGATGATCGTAATTCTGCCGGTCTTATCATTAGGGAGCTGGCAGTTGGGGAAGTTGACTGAGTTTGTGATGTTGCCGTTTTCAAGGAAGTCCTTGATCTCGTCGGCTGCCATTCTTGCGCAGTTATCCTCCGATTCCTCGGTTGAAGCGCCGAGGTGCGGAATTGCAATGATACCCGGATAATTAACCGTTTCGGCGTCGGGGAAGTCCACAACATACTTTCTTATCTTGCCTGAAGCAAGACCTGCCTTTACAGCCTCATTATTTACAAGACCGCCGCGCGCAAAGTTAAGAATTACAACGCCGTCCTTCATTATCTCAATTGCCTCCGCATTGATCGTATCCTTTGTGGAATCCATAAGAGGAATATGAACGGTGACAAAATCGGCATCGGAATAAACAAGCTTAGGATCGTTTACGCACTTGATATGACGGTCGAGCTTGAGCGCGTTTGAAACGCTCAGATACGGGTCATAGCCTATAACATCCATGCCAAGTCTGATAGCGGCATTTGCAACGAGAATGCCTATAGCACCGAGACCGATAACACCGAGGGTCTTGCCCTTTATTTCGATACCCGCGAAGCTTGACTTGCCCTTCTCGACCTGCTTGCCAACGTCATCGCCTGTAAGGGTGTTTGCCCATGCATTGCCGCCGATGATGTCGCGCGATGCAAGGAGCATACCCGCAATAACAAGCTCCTTGACCGCGTTCGCGTTCGCGCCGGGAGTGTTGAATACAACGATGCCTTTTTCAGAGCACTTGCCGATCGGAATATTGTTTACGCCGGCGCCTGCGCGGGCAACTGCCTTAAGTGACTTCGGAAGCTCCATATCATGCATTTTAAAGCTTCTGAGGATGATCCCGTCAACATCGGCAGAGACATCTTCTGTTACTGCATAGTTATCACCGAGACGGTCAAGACCGCATGCGGCGATTTTATTTAATGTTAAAATGTTATACATGATCTTTTCTCCTTAAAATTACAATTATGCGTTTTCTGTTTCAAACTTCTTCATGAACTCAACCAGCGCCTTAACGCCTTCGACCGGCATAGCGTTGTAGATAGACGCTCTCATGCCGCCTACGGTTCTGTGTCCCTTGAGGTTTACAAGACCTGCCGCTGCAGCCTCCTTGACAAACTTAGCGTCAAGCTCGGCATTGCCTGTAACGAACGGAACATTCATGAGTGAACGGTCCTCGGGAACGACCGTGCCCTTGAAGAGCTTTGATGAATCAAGATAATCATAAAGGATCTTTGCCTTAGCCTCGTTGATCTTCTGCAGCTCCGCAATTCCGCCCTTTGACTTGATCCACTCAAGAACAAGCTTGAAAATATAGATCGCATAGGTCGGAGGTGTGTTGTAAAGCGACCCCGCGTCAGCATGTGTCTTATATGTGAGCATTGTCGGTGTGCCCTCAAGCGGCTCGCCTATAAGATCCTCGCGCGCAATAACGAGAACAACGCCCGCGGGGCCGAGGTTCTTCTGTGCGCCTGCGAAGAGGAGACCGAACTTTGAAACGTCAATAACCTCTGACATAGCGTTTGATGAAATATCCGCAACAAGCACAGCGTCCGTCTTGGGTAGCTCTGTATATCTTGTGCCGTAAATTGTATTGTTAAAGCAGATGTAGCAGTAGTCAACAGCATCCTTTGATGAGAATGCCGACGCATCGGGCTTCGGGATATATGAGAATGTTTTATCAGCCGATGAAGCCACTCTGTTTACCTCGATGAATTTCTCTGCCTCAGCCGCCGCCTTCTTAGCCCACTGACCTGTGATTATATAGTCAGCCTTTTTGCACTTAACGCCGAGGTTGAGCGGAACCATAGCGAACTGAGTTGAGCCGCCGCCCTGAAGGAACATAACCTTATAGTTGTCCGGAACATTCATAAGCTCGCGTACAAGTCTTTCTGCCTCTTTGATGATGTCATCGAAAGCCTTTGAACGATGGCTCATCTCCATAACTGACATTCCCGCGTTGCCGTATTCGAGCATCTCTTCCTGTGCCTTTTTAAGTACCTCCTCAGGCAGCATTGACGGGCCTGCCGAGAAATTGTATACTCTACTCATTGTTAAAAACCTCCATAAAATATTGATATTAGGTTGATATAATAATACCTTTTTTACCTACATGGCATCATTATACACCCTATTTGCATGATAAGTCAATAGCTTTTTAGAGATTTCAGGCATTTTATGCATAAAAATGTTGCTATTCAGGTATCAGGCAAGGCAAATAGACCTATTAAGTGCGGATAGACCCGGTTTTTCAAGTATCTATATTACCTTTTCAAATACTTGTGTGAATAAGAAAAGCATATGATCTGTTGCATTCCGAATTAGAATGCCGGAGCAAAACTGCCTCGGCATTTATGACTGTTCTTCTATCTCGTGTATCTTTGCGACACGGGCTGCGTGTCTGCCGCCCAGAAATTCAGCATTGTTCCATGCGTCAACGATCATGAAGGCAAGCTCTCTGCCTGTGATCCTTCCGCCAAGGCAGATTATGTTTGCATTGTTGTGCTGCTTTGCCATTGCCGCGCTGTACACATCAGTGCAGTGCGCCGCCCTTATTCCCTTGAACTTGTTTGCCGCGATCGAAATTCCTATTCCCGTTCCGCATATGAGAATACCCTTCTCCGCCGCGCCGTCAAGCACCGCCTCGCATACGGGTCTTGCGCAGTCGGGATAGTCGATGCTGTCCTCGTTGTATGTACCGTAATCCTTATACTCTGCTCCGACCTCGTCAAGATGCTTTTTTATATGCTCCTTCAGCTCGTAGCCGCCGTGATCGCTTCCTATTGCTATCATTTGTCCGTTCTTCCTTTCATTTTGTTATCATATTCTCGCTCTGCCTGTGATTTTCTTAAATATACAGGCTGTATTTCATTATAATTAACGGCGCCGCCGTTCTGTGCCTTTATACAGGCAAGCGCCGCAACGGCCGATGCGCGTACCTCCGAGAGATTAGGCGCCGCGATCACCGCCGTTTCGTCCGCGGCAAGAATTTCCGCTCTGTGCTTTACCGCTCCGTCACCCGCATAGATCGTGCTGCCGTCCGCAAAAAGCTCCGCTATTTCGTTTACCGTCATTACGCACGGCCTGACAACCTCATTTCCGCCGTCATATGCCGCAGTGAAAACCTCATCGCGTCTCGCGTCAAGCATGGGAATTACCGTTGCGGCATTCCCGGCAAAGTTATACGCGAGCGCTTCAAGCGTTGAAACCCCCACAACCGGCTTTTTAGCCGCCTGCGCAAAAGCGCGGATCGTTGAGATCCCAATCCTCAGACCCGTAAATGAGCCGGGTCCGACAGTTACCGCAAACACATCAATTTCCGATATGTCCATATCAAGGCCGCCGAGCACACTGTCAATCATTGGCATTATATTCTGCGAATGCTTTCTCTGATTCCTTATGACATACTCGCCGAGAATATACTCACCGTCGGTTACTGCCACAGACGCAGGAAATGATGAAGTATCTACTGCAAGGATCTTCATACCGTCACCCTCTCTATTATTATATTTCTGTAGTCAAAGCCCTTTGTATCGTCCTTGTTTATCGTGACTTTTATATATTCCTCCGGGAACAGCTCCTCTATAAGCTCCGACCACTCAACAATGCATACGCCGCCCATGCCAAGATAATCCTCATAGCCGATCTCATACATTTCGTCCGGATCGGCGATCCGGTATACATCAAAGTGATACAGCGGCAGTCTGCCCTCATATTCATTCACAATAGTAAAGGTGGGGCTTGTCACATGCTGTCTGATCCCGAGAGCCTTCGCAAGCCCCTGCACAAACGCGGTCTTGCCCGCTCCGAGTTCGCCGTACATTGCCACAAATTCGCCGCCCTTCAGGGCGCCGGCAAGCTCCGCTGCTATCCGGGCGGTGTCCTCGCGGGAATATGATTCATACTGCTTCATATCAGAATAATCCCGAAATTACGCCGTTTTCATCTGTGTCGATCTTTTCCGCCGCGGGCACCTTAGGCAGACCCGGCATTGTCATAATATCGCCCGCCTCCGCGACGATAAAGCCGGCTCCGTTTGATATGCGGATCGTCTTGATCTCGACCGTAAAGCCCTCGGGACGGCCTAAAAGCTTAGGATCGTCCGAAAGCGAGTATTGTGTCTTTGCCACACATACCGGCTTCTTGTCAAGTCCAAGCTCCTCAAGGCGTTTTACCGCCTTTTTAGCCTTGCCTGAGAAAACTACCCCGCTGCCGCCGTAGATCTTTGTAACGATCGCGTTGAGCTTGTTCTCTATTGTGTCCTCAACATCATATACCGGATGATATTCAGCCTGCAGCTTTTCTATTGCGTCAAGCACATACTTCGCAAGGCTCAGTCCGCCTTCTCCGCCCTTTGCGAATACCTCGCACAGAGCGCAGTCAACACCGTACTCGGCGCACTTATTTATGACCGTCTGCAGCTCCTCATCGGTATCGGTCGCAAAACGGTTTACCGCAACGACTACCGGAGTGCCGAAGCTCTGCATATTTTCAATGTGCTTTCCGAGATTTACAATACCCTTATTCAGCGCTTCAAGATCCTCTTCCCTGAGCCTGTCCTTTGCAGCGCCGCCGTTATACTTAAGCGCCTTTACAGTCGCAACTATAACGACCGCGGACGGACGAAGGCCCGACATACGGCACTTTATATCCATAAACTTTTCCGCGCCGAGATCCGCGCCGAAGCCCGCCTCGGTCACGGCGTAGTCTCCGAGCTTGACCGCAAGCTTTGTCGCCTGAACACTGTTGCAGCCGTGAGCAATGTTTGCGAACGGGCCGCCGTGAATAAAGCACGGCGTATGCTCCAGTGTCTGGACTATATTCGGCTTTATCGCATCCTTTAAGAGAGCGGTCATCGCGCCCTGGGCGTTGAGCTGCTTTGCGTATACAGGCTCGCCCGATCCGGTATATGCGACAATTATTTCGCCGAGCCTTTTCTTCAGATCATTTATGTCGTTCGCCAGACAGAGAACAGCCATAACCTCTGATGCGACGGTTATCATAAAGCTGTCCTGCCGCGGGATCCCGTTGATCTTTCCGCCCATGCCTATCACTATATTTCTGAGCGCTCTGTCGTTCATGTCAAGGCAGCGCTTCCATACTATATTTGTAACGTCAATATCAAGAAGATTTCCCTTCTGGATATGGTTGTCTATCATCGCCGCAAGGAGATTGTTCGCCGCTGTGATCGCGTGCATATCGCCTGTGAAATGAAGGTTTATATCCTCCATCGGAACCACCTGCGCATAGCCGCCGCCTGCCGCGCCGCCCTTTACTCCGAACACAGGGCCGAGAGAAGGCTCCCTCAGAGCGATAAAGGTCTTTTTGCCAAGACGCGACATCGCGTCGCCAAGACCGATCGTAACCGTTGTCTTACCCTCGCCCGCCGGCGTAGGATTTATCGCGGTTACAAGTATAAGCTTGCCGTCCTCATTCTTTTCCGCGTCCCTGATCGCTTCCGATGATATTTTAGCCTTGTACTTGCCGTAATACTCGAGAGCCTCCTCCGGTATTCCGGCTTTTCCGGCTATATCTCTGATATGATGCATTTGCGCACCCTGGGCAATTTCAATATCTGATAACATAATATAATCCCTCCTGTATATGATAATAATTGCATAAAAATTAATGCATACTATATAGGCAAACAGAGCTGAACAGATATTATCCAGCCCTGGTTATAACTTCATTAAATAATCAGACTATACAGCATATATCAGCTGTTCATATGCTCTTCTCTGTCCTCGCGGACCTTTCTGAGAAGGAGATCAAGTCTGTGTTCAACATCAGCAAGCATATCGTCAACATAGGTCTCAACATCCTGCTTCATCTCTCTTGCGTCCTTTTCCGACATATCTCTGATAGCGTCAGCCTTTTCATAAGCCTGTCTTGTGATCTCATGCTCATCAATAAGCTGCTCCTGCATTTCCTCAGCGGATTTCTTTATCTGATCGGCGCGATCCTGAGCCTCGTCAAGGATCCTCTGTCTTTCTGTCTTGACCCACTTTGCTTCCTTGAGCTGTTCGGGATAAACAAGTCTCATCTCCTGAATGTAATCAAGAAGCTCCTCTTTATCCAACATTATCTTTCCGGTGAGCGGTACTGTTGATGCCTTATTGATAATGTCCTCCATCATGTCGATGATTTCCATTATATCCATATCCATGTCCATCTCTGTAACATCCTTTCAATTTTTATTTTTCCAAGCATCACTGCTCGTATTTTTCTTTTATATCTTGTATTATTTCGGAAGGAACAAGTCCCTCTAAATTACCCTTATAGCCTGCAAGCTCTTTTATCATGCTGGAGCTGATATATGAATACTTTGAATTCGTCATCATAAACATAGTCTCACACTCATTGTTGAGCGCGCGGTTCAGGAGTGCCATCTGAAATTCATATTCAAAATCGTTTACTGTCCTGAGCCCCTTGACTATGACCCTTGCACCGTGAGCCTTTGCAAAATCCACCAGCAGTCCGTCGAAGCTTTCCGTTTCGACATTATCGAGATGCATTGTCACCCTTTTAATAAGCTCAACTCTCTCTTCGGCCGTGAATGCCGGACTTTTATTTTTATTTCGGAGAACTCCGACAACCACCTTGTCAAATACCTTGCTTGCGCGCTCGATAATATCAAGATGCCCGTTTGTGATCGGGTCGAAGCTGCCCGGATAAACTGCAATTCTCATAAACGCCATTTCCTGTTTTTACATCTTTCTGTAAATTGTTATAAAGGTTCTTCCGTATTTCCTCTGTCTGTAAATACCAAGCCCCTCAATGTCGCTCCTGAAATCGGTATTGTCGCTTTCAAGAACAATTATCCCCTCATCGCTCAGAGCGTCATTACTGACGATCGCCGTGAGCGCCGGTTCAATATAGCCTTTATTATACGGCGGATCGAGAAATATTATGTCATATTTCTTTCCGCGCTGCTTTAAATAATCAAAGCATGACTTTTGTGTGACGGTGCATTTATCTTCAAATCCAAGACCCGAAACGTTCTTTCTGATAAGCTCAATTGAACGGCTGTCGTTATCCAGCAGAACAGCGTGCGCCGCTCCCCTTGAAACAGCCTCAAAAGACAATGCGCCGCTTCCGGCAAACATATCCAGAATTTCAGCGCCGGGTATATGATCCTGTATCAGATTAAAAATCGATTCCTTGACCCTGTCCGTTGTAGGCCGCACACCGCGCCCCTCAAATTCCAGAAGCTTATGACCTCTGCGGCATCCTGAAATAATCCGCATCGATACGTCACCTCACTATTTTAACCTAATTTTTTAAAAAGGTCAACACTTTATAAAAATTTTAAACAAAAAATACAAATTTATAATATAATTGTAAACTAAATGTAACAGTGTTGCATAATCTGTTAAATAATGCAGGAGGAGCACAGAAGCCGCGCTCCCCCGCACCGTTAATTCATTACTCTATATCCTCTGTGAAATCCGGAAGTATTTCGCCTCTTACATAATCATTGTCCGGAACAGGGATCTCCTTCATGTCCGGCCCGATATAGAAGCCTGTCTGCGTACACTGGTTATACGCGGTGTTCTGCCATGCGACACTCAGACGGTATACCGGGTCGTGCATCAGGGTGTACATACGATGCTCCGTCAAATGGGTTGTGGTGTAGATACGAAGCTCCGTGTCGTCCTCGTTCCTCCACACAACGTCCTCTCTCCAGTCGCCGATAATGCTCGCCTGAATACACGGAACGCCCTTTCTCCAGTTGTTTGAGAAGGTTCCCTTCGGATCAAGAATCGTAACAAGCTTTTCATTCTCGTAATCCCACTTATATATCTTAGGACGCCCGCACTGTATAATATCGTCAAACTCGCAGTCGAGCAGCTCTCTTAAAAGGTCGCCGTCCCACCATATCGCGAAGTTGATCGACTTCGGCGCGTTCTCCGTGATCACCTCGCCGTCTATTGTGTACAGCGGCTCGTTCATTACCCAGCACTGGTTGCCCGGATATCTCGGATCTATTTTTGCGCACAGACCTCTTGTTGTATCGCGGCCCGTGAAAAAGCCCCACTTTATCTCGCCCGTTGCCGGATCGTGAAGCTCAAAGCCAAGCTCCGCCTCCGCCTCCTCGTGTATCTGGAAGCAGTCGAGACCCTCGCCGTCCGGTCTGAACTTGCCGACATTGATCGTGTCGCCGTGCATAAGTCCCGTTGAATACATTCCGCGTCCGTCATGATCGACCGCCATCGAACCGTAAATGATCTCGTCCTTGCCGTCGCCGTCAACATCAGCCACTCCGAGGTTATGATTGCCCTGGAAGGTGTATTCGATATTGTGCGTCCTGTCTGCTACGAAACGCCATCTCTTTACGAAACGGTTATCTATAATATCATACGCGACAAGGTATGTCGGACGTCCGTGGTCATAATAGCCGCGGCACATGACAACGCTCGGATTAACACCGTCAAGGTACGCCACACACGCAAGATAACGGTCGCAGCGGTTGCCCCAGCTGTCGCCCCACTCCGCAACATTGCCGCGCGGAGGATCGTAGTCTGTCGTATCCATGATTGCTCCGGTCTCGCCGTTGAACATTGTGAGATATTCACGGCCTTCAAGCACAAAGCCGTCCTGATTGCGGTAATCCGCATACGGGTCGCCTATGACCTGACCTGCACCGTCAACCGTTCCGTCAGCCGTCTTGCAGATAAGCTCCGCCTTGCCGTCGTTATTGAAATCGTAAAGCATCATCTGTGTATAGTGCTGACCCGCTCTTATATTCTTTCCGAGGTCTATTCTCCAGAGCTGCTTTCCGTTTAGCTTATAAGCGTCAATGATACAGCTGCCGGAAAAGCCCTTGTGCGAATTGTCCTTGCCGTTCGCGTCCCAGCGGAATACTATCTCGTACTCGCCGTCGCCGTCAAGGTCGGCTACCGCCGCGTCATTCGCGGTATATTCATGGACTCTTCCTCTCGGTGAGATGAACGGCTCCGGCTTGTTCAGCGGAATGGAGAGGTATTCCTTATCCCACACCGTCGCCGAATAGCCGCCGTATTCCATCTTGCCGTTAAGAACAGCCTTTACGGTGTATGTATCTCCCTTCTTGCCGTCCGGATCAAGGTAGTTTGTCGCGCCGTCAAGAACGCCTGTAATTCTCAGACCGTTTCTGAACAGCACAAAGCTCATGCCGAGCTTATACTCATATGCCTGTAATCGCCATGCAAGGAATACTCCGTCCTTTGTGGGAACCGCGACTAATGAACGGTCAAGTGTCTCCATCTTTCTTCTGAACGGCTTTGCCTTGACCTCTGAGGTCACGCTGTATTCTGTTGAATAGCCGTGCGGAGTTACCGCTACCACCGTATATGTAAACGGTACCGTTGTATCGACCTCGGTGTCCACAAACCGGCACTCGCGCGTTGTGCCTATCTGACGCATTTTGCCGTTGGGCGCCGTCTGGAATATATTATAGAACGCGGCGTCATATGTGCTCTCCCACAGAAGTGTTACATGGTTGCCCTTTGAAACCGCCTGAAGCTCCGTAATATCGCCCTTAAGCTCCCCTCCGTCCACGACCTCGGCAACTACCGTTGTGTGATTTCTTCCTCTGAACTTATTTGAATAGAGCGGGAATATGCTGTACTCATATTTTTTGCAAAGATGCACCGTTGTGTCGGTATAGTTCTCGGTATATACGTTTTCAAGCCGATCATACTCGCCGTTTCTCAGATTTTTCCTGAGTATCTGATAGCCGTGGCTGCCCTCGACCTTAGGCCATGTCAGCGTAATTGACGGACATTCCGGCCGCGCGCAAGCCGACCATGAAACCTCCGACATCTTAAGCCATCTCTTTGCCGCAATGTCGATCGCGTTAAGCGCCGGGTGCTTGCCCGAAAATTCAAAAAGAATTTCGCCGTTTCTGACCTCCACCTCATGGAACCGCTCTATAACCGTACTGTCGTGCACCCATGAATGCTTTTCCTCGCCGTTTATCTTGAATACGGTCGTTACATCGCCCTCGTCCTCATAGTCTCCGAGAGCAATTCTGATCTTATATAAACCGTTCGGCACCTTTACCCGGAAGGAATTTTTATCCATTATGAGGAAATCCCTCATGATCTCCTTCTCGCCGGAATTTCTGATCATTGCCTGCGCTCTGTGCGCGATCCCGTAACCAACCTCATCGTCATACAGGCTTTTGCCGGTTATCTTTATATAACCCTCCGCCGCCTGCTTGCTTCCGAAATCAAAGCTTATATCCATTTCCAAGTCTCTCCTTATACTATCGACCATACGGTTTGTATCAAGAATATTCATATGCAAACCGCTTGATTAAATATATCTGTCCATATTTTATATTATAGCACACCCGTAAATGCTTGTCAATGAAAAAGGCGTAATATTTGCTGACAAATATAAATTTTTATATGCCCAAAAAAGCGCCGCATCCCCGAAAAACGCGGGGGTATGCGGCGCCGTTTCTGATATACATGAATAGCGGACGTTCTATTTTATCAGATTGACCATATTCTGTCTCAGGCTTGATGTGGTAGAGTTCGGATAGCTTATCACTATAAGATCATCAAACCGCGCAACCTCATCATAGAAGGTACGGAGACTGAATGTCTCGTTGTGCCCCCCGAAGCCGTTGAAGTTACGGGGATCCACAATGTACACATCCTGATAATTGTTGAGCAGCCACGGCGCAAACGCGTTTCCGAAGGACTCCTTGATCACCATAACGCTTTTGCCGTTATTGAGATCCGTCCTGAAATGTATCAGCGGCATATCACCGCCAAGGAATGTGGTATACGCGTTATCATCGGTCTTTATTGCGGGCCAATTGTCCGCCGCAAGCTTCTGCATACGCATATCATCATATACCCAGCCGCTGTAGCTGTTCTTGGGCATGAATCTTTCAAGCAGCTCAGGGTGTGCGCCCAATATATCCGCGCCGACCGTTCCGCTCAGCTCATTCATCCACGAGCCGAGGAACCCGTCATAATTCTGCGTTTCAAAGGTTTCCAGCGGATCCGCTTCCCAGCCCTTGTTTTCAACAAAAGCCTTATATGCGTAATACGCGCCGCGCTGCGTCCAGTGGTGATCGGTGTTAAAATATATCTTTTCGTCCGCGTGCTGCCACAGCTCATCAACCGCGTTTATCGGCATAACAGCCGTATCAAGCTGCTGATAAATCTTTTTTATGCCCGAAATCTGATCGGTATACAACGGAGGCGGGCCGTAAAATTCCGCCATTGACGGAATCGCTATATTGTATACCTGCACCTCCGGCAGCGCCGCGGCAATGGAATTTACCGCCGACGCGTATTCGGAGCCGTTGGCGTCCGTATATGCAAGCATCTCCATAGCCGTATCATCGCCCACAAGATACACATTGTTATACTTTACCGGTTTCGCGGCAAGCCTGTAGGCGTCACTAATCGACGTTGTTTCCAGCATATCGCGCGAGGGTCTTTTAACAGTCTTGAAATCACCGTCTGTAATAATATCATCCTCGGTAAACTGCGTAAGCATAGTAACCGGCATAAATACGATGTCATTATGAATCATTGTCGGACTTTTGAACTGAAAATCCTGACCGTCATAGGTCACAATGTCGCTCTCAGGATAAACATATGAAACTGTTTTCTTCTCTACGACCGAAAACGCGTTCATGTCCCCGTCCCAAGCTACCTCATATCCGAGCTGTCTGAGAATATCCTCCGCCGGAACATATATCGCTTCGTCACAATTATACGGCTCCTGGCTGAGCGTAAACTGCTCCTCGCCTATCGACCACGCTGTGCTGCCGCCGGTAAAGCTTATTTTTTCGGTTTTGTCACCGCAAAGAATAATTATAAATATGACTAACGCCAGAGCGACCGCCGCAGCAAGACCTATTACGGATGCTTTCTCTTTTATTTCCTCTTTTATCCTGACATGTCTCAAAGCGTATCGTATCTCATCGGCAATATCCCGGAATAAATCCTTTATATGATATGTCCCGCTGTATTTTCTGCTTTTCGCTTCGGGAGCTTTTATTTCCGTTTCCTTTTCTGTTTTCTCTTTTGTAATGACAGTTTTCTGCGGAGGTCTGTATCTGTTTTCCTGCTCCTCCTTCAGCTCTCTCTGATACTCCGCAAAACGCTCCCTCGCGCTCTTGCGCGGAGACTCATCATATGAGTATCTCCCTCTTGAATTTCCTGTTTCAGTACGTCTGTCACTCATACCCGAATATTCCTTTCTGAAAACGCCCGTCCTCAGGCGTCAACTCTGTTACGGCGTTTCCCCTTGAAAAACGCCTCTATGTTACACACAATTTCCTCCATGCAACGCACGCGAGCCTCATACGCGCCCCATGCCATATGAGGAGTGAAAATCACCGCCGGATCGTTTGCAAGCTTCATATAAGGGCTCGATGCCTCCATAGGCTCCGTTGAATATACATCTACGCCAAGACCGCCTATTTTTCCCTCAGCCATAGCGTCCGCCAATGCGGTCTCGTCCACCACGGCGCCCCTCGCCGCGTTAATAACTATAGCGGTCTTTTTCATATGTAAAATCATATCACGGCTTACTATGCCTCTTGTCTGCTCCGAAAGCGGCAGATGAACAGATATTATGTCGGATCTTTCACACAGCTCCTCCAGCGTGACACAGCGGAACAACGGATCCCGTCTGCGCTTGAATGCAAGCACCTCACAGCCGAGCGCCTTTGCAATATCCGCGACCCGCATTCCTATTGCGCCAAGACCGACAATTCCCCATGTCATGCCTCTCAGCTCGTGGAATACCGGTTTAAGGCAGTTCTGCACCCCGCTTGCCGAATATTCTCCGCTTTTTACAAACGCGTCATATATGCTGAGGTGGTTTACAAGCGAGAGCGCCATCGAGACTGTCAGCTGCGCGACCGAATCGGTTGAATAGCACTTCACATTGCAGACCGCTATCCCTCTTTTCCGGCAGTATCCGATATCGACATTATCATAGCCTGTAGCCGTTATACATATCAGCTTAAGCTTTTTCGCGCTTGCAAGATTGCTTTCATTGAGCTTCACCTTGTTTATTATGATCACATCCGCATCCATTACCCTGAACTGTACCTGACGCGAATCTGTGCTTTCATAGATCTCGACCCTGCCGAATTTATCGAATATCGAACGGTCAATATCATCGCCGAGCGTTCCGGCATCAAGCATTGCTATTTTTATGTCCTCCATTCCGTTCACCGTCCTCTTTTTAAAAAAGATATGGGAGGCTGTTTCCGGCATATACTGCCCACCTCCCTGTCAGTTATTGAGTTCCCTCGGAAACTCTATCTTCCTCATAAATACTTGATTTTTTACTTACG
>CAZOHJ010000043.1:0-17076 GCA_964579875.1 uncultured Lachnospiraceae bacterium
TGGACACCCTGATTAAGAGTCAGGTGCTCTACCAACTGAGCTAATCACGCATATATTTGCTTCAAAAAAGAGTTTCAACCCGGAACACCTAATTTAGGTATTCCGGATCTGCTGGTACGCGATCAGGGGTTCGAACCCTGGACACCCTGATTAAGAGTCAGGTGCTCTACCAACTGAGCTAATCACGCATATCCCATATGTTCTACCGAACACAGGAAATATAATACCACGATTATTCATGTTTGTCAAGCTTTTTTTCAAATTTTCCGAAATTTTTTCAAACTGTGGGTTACTATTTTTTGTGCAATTATTTTTGAAAAAAGCTTGAAATAATTGCGGATATGTAGTATAATCATCATAGCCCTTGCGAATTTTCAGGTTATCGTTTAATAATATGAGGGAAAAGAACAGGCAGAGGAGAGATTTTGTGTATTGCAAAAATTGCGGCAAAAAGCTTCCTGATAATGCGCGTTTCTGTGACAGATGTAATATGTCTGTCCGGAAAAAAGAGGATAAGATGAATCTTATTGTAGAGCTGAAGGAGGAGCGTCTGGCACGCAGAAAGGCAAAAGCCGTTGAGGAGCGGCAAAAAAAAATAAAGAAAATCAAGCGCAAAAGGTTTGGCATTGCTTTGTCGGTTATAGCGGTAATTCTCGGTCTTGGTGTGATAAGCGGTGTGATAGCATACATAAACTTTGTAAAAAACTCAACCTTTAATGAAACCACTGAAATAGCGGAAACAACGGAAGTGCCGACAGAAAGCGCGGCTCCCGCCGTAGTTATAGGCGGGGGTATGAGCAATAATGAAACAAATGCTCCTGTTGTAACGACAGAGGAGCCAATACCGGGCTTGGCGGGCGTATATACCGAGATGAGTGTAGCCGGGATGAATTTTGCTTATCCGTCGGACTTTAAGGAAACAAATGACAACAAGACGCTGCACAGCCTTACTGACGGAAACGCAGTTATATCCGTAAATAAGGCAGTGACCGGTTTGATTCCGAAGGATCTAATGAAAAAGTACGCCGATGAAACAGGCGGAACACCTTTGGAATCACGCGCCAATGATACCGGATATGAAATAACAATCTCGGTAGGCTCGGAGATTTGTCATAAGAAGAGTGTTATTGCGAATGGTGCGGAGGTATACTATGAAATGCGTTATCCGGCAGACTCGGTAAACGCAGCCAAATATGAAACGGATGTTGAGTACATGGACGGTTTCTTTCAGTGATTTATAATAAAATACAGTAAAACTCCTGCTGTTGCTGCAAGGCATGTCAGCAATACAGCGTATCGCTTTTTACGGACAGATCTTTTCGAAGGCTGTCCGTAGTTTAGCTTCATATTGTCAAGGTATGCGTTGACAATGCGTTCAGCCTCAATTACGGCCTTAGATTCGAGCTTGGGATTATAGTCGCGCATAACGATAATCGCCTGATGAACATAAGGTGATGAGAGATTTTCAAGAATTACAACTTTTTTTAACATATCTTTCATAATCATAATACCTTTCAGATTAGTCTATCTGAAAGGTATTATTCCCAATATATGAAGATTTATACAGGCAGAGCACAGGTTTAATTAATAATATATAAATCGGAATTTGAGGCATACTATATTTAGACCAGTTCGGAAAATGACATTTTAGGACTCATTGTTTTAAAATCGAATAGGGCGGAAAATCATAAACAAAGAGGTCTGAAAACCGCCTGAAATTTTGAAAAAAAGACTTGACTTAAAACGGGGAAAGTTGTATAATGGGAATATGCTGTTACTATAATAGGTGGGTTTTGCTATGCTCATCTTAAAAAAAGAAAGGAATGTTAAACGCAAATGAAAAAGAAAAGCATTGTCATTTTTTGTTTCGTTGTAGTTGTGGCTATCGCGCTTAACCTCGTTGCATTTCTGGGTCTGCCCGGTGCGATGAACTCTAAGTTCGGCGGAATGCTGGATAGTAACACCGGCATCAGACAGGGTATAGACCTTGCCGGCGGTTCAGTTATTTCCTTCCAGGCCAATGCCGATAACCCGTCAGACAGCGAAATGGAAACTGTCAGATCCATCTATGAGACACGTCTTAACGGCGCAGGCTACACAGAGTCGCGTATCTCAATAGGTGAGGGCGGAAAGATCACAATCGAAATTCCGTCAGGAAGCGGTTCCGCATCAGAAGGGGAAGAGGATGATTCGATGTCTGCAACCGAGCAGACCGACTCAGCGGTAGAGCTTCTTTCACAGGTAGCTAAGCTCACCTTCCAGGACGCGGACGGAAATGTTGTACTTAACGGTGATGACGTCACATCAGCAAAGAGTATCTACGGCCAGCCGAGCCAGAATGCAAATTCACAGTATTATGTGCAGGTTGAATTTACATCAGAAGGTTCGAAGAAGTTCGCCGAGGCAACTGCGGCGGCAGCGGCAAAGTCGTCACCGAACAACATAATCAAGATCGTCATGGATGATACGGTGGTATCATCACCGAGAGTTCAGGAGAAGATCGACTCGACGTCATGTGTGATCACAGGTGATTTCACCGCGGAGGATTCACAGATGCTTGCAAACCAGATCAGCTCAGGCAACCTTCCGTTTGAGATGACAAAGATCTCACAGGAAACAGTAGGAGCGGAGCTGGGTCGTGACGCGCTCCCGACAAGCCTGCTCGCATCGGCGATAGGTATCATACTCGTTATGCTCTTCATGATCTGGAGATACAGACTTCCGGGACTTATCGCGGATATTTCGCTTCTTATCTATGTAGGTCTTATAAGCCTTGCAATGGGCGTATTCAGAGTAAACCTCAGTCTTTCGGGTATCGCGGGTATCGTTCTTTCGATCGGTATGGCGGTCGATGCGGACTGTATCATATTTGAGCGTATGAAGGAGGAGCTTGCTGTCGGCAAGACGATCCGCGCTTCGGTTGAGGCGGGCTTCAACAAGGCCTTCTCGGCTATTATCGACTCAAATGTCACAACGATTATCTCATGTGTAGTATTGTATATGTCAGGTATAGGTACTGTAACAGGCTTTGCAACAACACTTGGCATAGGCGTTGTTCTCTCAATGATTACGGCGATCATCATAACAAAGTTCCTTATGAGAAACCTTACAAATATCGGTGTTTCAAATAAGAATTTGTTCTTTAACGCAAAGAAAGCTATGGGAGGTGCTGTAAATGAATAAGACATTCAATTATGCAGGTAATAAGATAAAGTTCCTTCTTTTGCCGATAATCATAATCGCTGCAGGTATCGTAATGTACTTTGTACACGGCGGCTTTAACTTTGACGTTGAGTTTATGGGCGGTATCAGAATGCAGGTCGACCTTGGTCAGACATATGAGAATGATGAAATTGCAGCGCTTGTTAAGGATGCGACAGGTCTTGACGCTACAATTCAGAAGTCGGGCGCAACAGGCGAAACTGCTATTATAAAGCTCCCGGCCGGTGACGCGGAGGACGGCGGCGAGTCCAATAAGGACGCTGTTTTCACAGCTCTTCAGGACAAGTATGGTCTTGACGATGAGGCATTGCTTTCGGTTCAGTCAGCTTCACCGAGCTTTGGTAAGCAGGTTCAGCAGAAGGCTGTATCATACACCCTGCTTGCAATCCTCTGTATGCTTGTATACATCATAATCCGTTTCGACTGGCGAAGCGGCGTTATGGCTGTAATAGCTCTTGCTATCAATGTTCTTGTTATGGCGTCAGTTTACACCGTTACAAACATTGCAATCAACTCGACATTTATCGCGGCTATGCTTACGGTCGTAGGTTACTCGATCAACAACACAATCGTCATATTTGACCGTATCCGTGAGAATATGAAGTCACGCAGACGCAGTGAATCGATCACCGCGATGACAAACAGAAGCATTCAGGAAACACTCGGGCGTACAATCAATTCAACGATCACAACCCTGATCACAATTGTATTGATCTATATCCTCGGTGTCACGACGATCAAGCAGTTTGCTTTACCGCTTATAATCGGTATAGTTATCGGCGCGTATACATCAATATTCCTTGCAAGCACATTCTGGGCTGCATGGAAGGAGGCCGAGGCTGAGGCTAAGGCTCAGGCGGCAGCTGAAAAGAAAGCGGCAAAGAAGAAGTCAAAGTAATTAAAAAATAGTACAAAAAACTCCTCTGCCATATTTCCGGCGGAGGAATTTTTTGTTTATATGCTTTAAATCTATTGCTTATTGCCAATAAATGTGTTAAAATATAATCAAACAAAAGAATAAACTGAGGAGGCTTTTGCCATGAAAAAAGTAGAGGATTACATAACAAGCATACCCGATTTCCCGGAAAAGGGGGTTATATTCCGTGATATAACATCAGTTCTGCAGAATCCGGACGGATTGAAGCTTGCGATTGACGGAATAATCGATTTGGTTAAGGACATTGATTTTGACATTATAGCCGGAACGGAATCAAGGGGCTTTTTGCTCGGCGCGCCTGTAGCCTACGCATTGGGCAAGGGCTTTGTTCTTGTGCGTAAAAAGGGCAAGCTCCCGCGCGAGACCGTATCAAAGGTATATTCGCTTGAATACGGCACAGCGGAGATTGAGATCCATAAGGACGCGGTTAAGCCGGGGGAGAAGGTGCTGCTTATTGATGACCTTATAGCTACAGGAGGAACAATAAAAGCAGCTGCGGAGCTTATCAGAGATCTTGGCGGCACTGTCGCGGGAATGGCGTTCCTTATTGAGCTTGCGGGTCTTGAAGGCAGAAAGAAGCTTACGGGCTATGATGTGAGATCCTTGATTTGCTATCCGGGGAAGTAACGTATAAAAGAAAGCAGTAATGCAGAGCAGGAGCCGGTAAATAAATACCCCAGTTTGGCAGCAGTTTTCAGCCCATTTGGTAAAAATATGATGTCGGTAATCAAGTAATGATAGAGTGGGCTGCGGTGTTTGCGGCTCACTTTTTTGCTTTTGCCTTTTAAAAATTAGGGCTTGATTATTTCATGTTTGTATGATACAATATCATGGATTGTGATTGATTGCAGCGGAAAGGAGAACTGATATGAACCCCATGGTAGCTATAGTCGGCAGACCGAATGTCGGAAAGTCAACGTTGTTTAATAAAATCTCCGGACAGAGAATAAGTATAGTTGAGGATACTCCGGGTGTAACCCGTGACAGAATATATGCCGATGCGTCATGGCTTGACAAGCATTTTACTATGATAGATACAGGCGGTATCGAGCCGACGTCCAAGGACGAAATTCTTTCAAAGATGCGTGAGCAGGCGCAATTGGCAATTGAGATGGCTGATGTTGTAATATTTGTTGTGAATGTCAAGGACGGCGTTACAGCGAATGATATTGATGTATCCCGGATGCTTCTTAAGGCAAAAAAGAAAATAGTTCTTGCTGTTAATAAGTGTGACAATATAGGTCAGCCGCCGTTTGAGTTTTATGAGTTTTATAACCTCGGTCTTGGCGATCCGGTCGCAATATCCTCGGTAAACGGTCTAGGAATAGGCGACCTTCTGGACGAGGTGACAGCAAAATTCCCCGATGATGCGGACACGGAGCCGGAGGAGGATGAGATCAGGGTCGCTGTTATCGGACGGCCTAATGCGGGAAAGTCATCGCTTATAAACAGAATTATCGGCGAGGAGCGCGTGATCGTTTCAAATATTGCCGGCACTACCCGTGACGCGATCGATACGCGCTTTGAAAAGGATGGGGATAAGTTCCTTTTTATTGATACCGCCGGTATCAGACGCAGGAGCAAGGTTAATGAGGCAATAGAGAAGTTCAGCGTAATAAGAGCCTATGCCGCGGTTGACCGCAGCGATGTATGTGTGATTATGATCGACGGCTCGGAGGGCATTGCGGAGCAGGATACAAAGATTGCAGGCTATGCGGACGAAAAGGGCAAGGCCTGTATATTTGTTATAAATAAGTGGGATATCGTAAAGAAGAACGACAAGACCATGAATGAGTTCAGGTATAAAATCCGTGAGACATTTGCGTTCATGCAGTACGCGTCAATGATGTTTATAAGCGCAAAGACAGGACAGAGAGTGGATAAGCTTTTTGATGAAATAAAAAAGGTAAACGGGCAGCATAAGAGAAGGATAACAACAGGTATGCTGAATGACGTTATCAATGAAGCCGTTCAGAAGCAGCAGCCGCCGTCGGATAAGGGCAGGAGACTCCGTATTTATTACGGCACACAGGTTTCCGTTGCGCCCCCGACCTTCGTTTTGTTTGTAAACGATAAGGATTTGTTCCACTTCTCATACAAGCGGTTTATTGAAAACCAGATAAGAGAAAATTTCGGGTTTGAGGGAACGCCTATAGTTATCCTGATACGGGAACGGAATAAGAAGGAACAGTAAAAGGAGGCTTAGTAATGACGAAGGATTTTTTTTCAACAATTTGGGGAGGATATTATTTCATAATAGCGGGTCTGGCTGTTTTGGCATATCTTATAGGAAGCGTTAATTCGTCAATTCTTATATCACGGATCGTTGCCGGAAAGGATATTCGCACGAGCGGCTCCGGTAATGCCGGAGCTACGAATATGCTCAGAACCATGGGCAAGAAATATGCTGTAATTACGCTCATAATTGATATATTAAAGGGCGTTGCGGCTGTTCTTATAGCAAAGCTTTGGATGGGTCGTTTTTTTACACCGGAGACAGCAGCGTTATGGGGATGGGGAAGCTCGGATCTGAGTATGCTGCAGGAGGCGCTTCTTACTCTCCAGCCGCCTTATATAGCCGGTGTATGCGTTGTACTCGGTCACAATTTTCCGGTATTTTTCGGCTTTAAGGGCGGCAAGGGCGTTGCGACGTCGCTTGGAGTTGTGCTTATGCTTGACTGGAGGCTTGGACTGATCGCGCTTATAGCTGCGCTTGCGATTATGGCAATATCAAAATATGTATCCCTCGGCTCAATCATGGCGGCGGTTATATTCGCCGTGCTTGAGATAATCATGATGGCGGTGCGTAATGAATTTAACGCGGTTCAGCTTATTTGTGTGCTTATTCTTGCGGGTCTCTTGATCGCAAGACATCATGCAAACATAGTAAGACTTATTCACGGTACTGAGAATAAGCTTGGTTCAAAGAAGAAGGAGGGCTGATAATATGAAAACAGCGGTAATAGGCTCAGGCGGCTGGGGGACGGCAGTTGCAATGCTCCTTGCGGGCAAGGGCAATGACGTATATCTCCGGTCATGGATACAGGAGGAAACCGACAGGCTTAATGCCGACCGTGAGAATAAGGAATTTCTTCCGGGTGTAAAGCTTCTCGACAATATAATCTGCACTCATGATATGGAAAAGTGCATAGAGAATGCGGAAGTCATTGTGACCGCCGCGCCGTCTCCGGCAACGAGAGCAACAGCAAGGCAGATGGCGCCGTTTGTCAAGGAAGGACAGAAACTGGTAAATATCTCAAAGGGTCTTGAGGGTGAGCTGAGACTTTCTCAGGTATACAAGGAGGAAATCCCTCAGGCGGATATTTCGGTTTTGAGCGGCCCGTCACACGCCGAGGAGGTAGGTCGCGGAGTTCCTACAACGGTTGTCGTTGCCTCGGAAAGCGCGGAAACGGCAGAGTTTTTACAGGATGTATTCATGACTGACACATTCAGAGTATATACGTCAGACGATATAATCGGCGTTGAGCTTGGCGGCGCATTAAAGAACGTAATAGCGTTATGCGCCGGAATTTCAGACGGATTAGGCTACGGCGACAACACAAAGGCGGCTCTTATAACAAGGGGCTGCGCCGAAATTACAAGAATCGGTGTGGCAATGGGCGCAAAGGCCGCAACCTTTTCGGGTCTTTCGGGACTTGGTGATTTAATAGTAACCGGAACAAGCAAGCTGTCGCGCAACCATGCGGCGGGCGAGCTGCTGGGACAGGGACTGTCGCTGAAGGATACGTTGGAAAAGGTACATATGGTGGTTGAGGGAGTAAACACGGCAACCGCCGCATATAACCTTGGTAAAAAATACGGTGTTGAAACGCCGATTATAGATGAGGCATACAATCTGCTCTACAACGGCAAAAGCCCGCGAGACGCGGTAAACAGCCTTATGACAAGAAAAAAGAGACCTGAATAAAAAATGAAGCAGTGATCGAATTTTTTAAATCCGATTACTGCTTTTTGCGAAAAAAAGAGAAACAGAGAACTGTTTTGCTTTGGCGCGTGAACAGCCTTTGTTTTTTTCAGACACGAAAAATCAAATACTGCATAGTATAAAGCAAGTAAACTGTGCAGAAGGGAGATTAAAGTGTATGGTGTATAACAGGGAAGATGCGGCGGCGTATGCGAGCTATTGGGCGTACCGCCGTAACCCAAGGTTTTATGATTTTTCAGAGATCGGCGGAGACTGCACGAATTTTGCATCGCAGTGCCTTTATGCCGGATCGGGTGTAATGAACTATACTCCGGTTTACGGCTGGTTCTATACGACCGCGAATAACCGCACAGCCTCGTGGACGGGAGTAGAGGAGCTGTATAATTTCCTTGTGAACAATACAGGTCCCGGACCGCAGGGCGTTGTGGTTCCGCTTGTGCGCGTTGCGCTGGGCGACATAGTTCAGCTGAAATTCTATAAGGGTGACAGATTTTCCCATTCCCCCGTTGTTGTGGATCCGGGAAACGGCACGCCCGGCACAGTGCTGGTTGCGGCGCACAGCAGGGACAGTGACTGCCGCCCGATCGCGACCTATAATTATATAGATATAAGACCTATTCATATATATAATGTAGGCGCAGCAGAAGAATAAAAGCATTAACGGAGACTTTCGGGTTCCTGTTAATGCTTTACGAAGACATTATTTAAAATAATCTCCGAGGTATGCTTTTGTATTTTCCACCATTTCATCAAAGAGCTTTCTTGCGTCGGCCCATGAAATTGTTGAAACAAGCGGGTCACAGATAAATGCGTTGAATGCCTTTTCAAGATCCTTTTCGGCGCAGGCGTCTGTTATTATCTGCTGCTCGGCAGAGATACGGCTGACAAGCGGATATATTTCCTTGGGGATTTCCCCGGCGAATACCGGCTGAACACTGTCCGCGCTGAAACGGGCGTTTGTTTCAACAACAGCGCCGAGGGGCAGGTTGGGGATCTGACCGCGGTTTGGAATATTTACATTTGTAACCATATCCTCAAGTCCCAGAAGCGCTCTCATCTGGCGTACACCCTCTTCTCCGGTTTCTTTTATTTCAAAATCCATTTCACCGGTGAAAAGCTTATCACTCTTTTCAAGTCTCTTTGCAAGATCGTTCTTTCTCCATTTAACAGTTGTCAAAGCGAACTTCCATTCGTTTACGGTCTCAGGATCCTTTAAGAACCAGTTGCCCGGACAGAACTCCGCAAGATGTCTGTCACCCGCGGCCGCTATATAGCCGAAGCGAAGAAAAAGGTTCATCTTTACCTTTTCGGCGGAGGTAAACGAATTGTTCATCCAGTTGTTATCGGCCGGAGCGGCAACACCGTCACGGCGCTTTTCGCAGAACTCCTTATACAGCGGGAAAAGATCGCGGTTCCGGTAGCCGGCCTTTGTTATCCATGTGAAATGGTTTACGCCGAGGACATTGATCTTTATATCGGATCTCTCCGGCTTTTCTATATCAAGCATCTCTGCTGCCGCCTGAGCCAGAAACTTCTGTGTTCCGAACACCTCGTGGCAGCAGCCGAAGGCCTTGATTTTCGGGAATGCGCGGTACAGGCTCTGCATACATACCGTCATAGGGTTTGTGTAGTTTATAACCCATGCGTTGGGACAGTTCCTTTCAACCGCGTTTGCAATTACCTCAAGCATCGGAACGGTTCTCAATGCTCTTATAATTCCGCCCGGCCCCGACGTGTCGCCGACCGATTGATAAATACCGTATTTTTCGGGCGTATGCACGTCCGACTCCATTTCGTCAAAGGTTCCGGGAAGTATTGATATTACAACGAAATCCGCGCCCGTAAGAGCCTCGTCAATCGTTTCAACAGCTTTGTACTCCCATGCCGTTTTGCAGTCCGGCAAAGCCTTTATTCTGTTGCCGATAACCTCGTTTTTCCTCGCTGCCTCGTGATCTATATCGTAAAGATATACTTTGCCGCTCATATCGGTCGTCTTTGCAAGATCCGACATAAGCCCCCATGCCCAGCCGCGGGAGCCGCCGCCGACATACGCGATCTTTACCTCATCAACTCTGCTGCCTGAATGTTTCATCGGTCTTTCTCTCCTTTTCTGTTATCCTCCCAGCCTAAATATGCGGCCTCTAACCGATAGATGGGCTGCCCGAGATCAAGAAATCTCTGCTCGTATTCCGTTATTACATTTCCCTCGAAACCTGAATTATGCAGGTCAAAGGTTATATTCCGAAGCTTGAAATTCTCCTGTGCAAATGAATTAAGCGAAAATTCGAAAAGCTTCATGTTATCTGTTTTGAACCATATATAATCGCCGTTGTTCAGCACCTTTTTGTAGCGGTCAAGAAAGTTTTTGTGTGTCAGGCGGCGTTTTGCCTGCTTGTTTTTCTTCCACGGGTCGGAGAAGTTGAGATATATCCTTTTTATCTCGCCCTTTTCAAAAAAGTCCTCAAGCCTTTCCGCGTCAATATCCATAAACCGCACGTTGGAAAGCTCCTTTGCGACTGCTTTTTCCATAGCCATTACAATAACGTCCTCAACCTTTTCGATCGCGATAAAGTTGGTATCGGGGTGAAGCTCAGCCATTCCCGTTATAAACGCGCCCTTGCCGCAGCCGATCTCGAGATGTATCGGATTATCGTTCCCGAAAATCCCGCGCCATCCGCCCTTGTACCGCTCCGGCTCCGTTATGCGTATATCTCCGCAGCGTTCAATCCGCGCCGCGCAGTTTTTCTTTTTTCTCATTCTCATGAGGTCAATTCTCCTATCCTGTCGAGTATAGCGTTAGCGGCGTCAAATTTGCTCATGATAGGAAGCTCCTCCGTGCCGTTCCTTGTAATCAGTGTGATAATATTTGTATCGGCTCCGAAGCCCGCGCCGCTCTGACGCAGCGAATTTGCGCATATCATATCCGCATTCTTTTTTAAAAGCTTTTCGCGTGAATTTTCAAGCACATTTTCCGTTTCCATTGAAAATCCGCAAAGGAACTGTCCCTCTCGCCTGCATTCTCCGAGAGCCTTTAAAATATCCTTTGTCCGCTTTAATTTAATTACCGAGCTGCCGTCATGCTTCTTGATCTTTTCAGCGGCGACAGCTTCCGGCGTGTAATCCGCAACCGCGGCGGCCTTGATGATTATATCGGTATCCGAGGAACGGGACATAACCGCGTTATACATATCCTCCGCCGATTTTGTGTTTACAACCTCAACGAATACCGGCGGCTCGGCCTCGGTGTGTCCCTTTACGAGGGTAACCTCCGCGCCGCGGTACATTGCCGCCTTTGCGATCGCCATTCCCATCTTGCCTGTTGAATGGTTTGTTATATATCTTATCGGGTCGATAGCCTCGCAGGTCGCGCCCGCGGTAACAAGGATCCTTTTGCCTGTAAAATCCTTTTCGTGATACGCCTCTTTCAGAATGTATTCGAGCAGAACCCCCTCATCAGGCATTCTGCCGTCGCCCATATCGCCGTTGGCAAGCATTCCGTGGTCAGGCTCCGCTATTTCATAACCGAAGCGTTTCAGCTTTTCTATATTATCCTGAACTATCGGGTTATGAAACATATTGTGGTTCATTGCCGGTGAAATGATCTTTTTGCACGGGCAAGCCATAACCGTTGTTGTGAGCATATCGTCCGCTATGCCGTTTGCGATTTTTCCGATCACGTTCGCCGATGCGGGCGCAATCATAACAACATCCGCCTGCTTTGCAATCGCTACATGCTCAACACTGTATTGAAAGCTGCGGTCAAAGGTGTCGATAAGACATTTATTCTGTGTCAGCGTTTCAAAGGTGCAGGGGTTTATAAAATTAGCCGCATTCCGCGTCATGAGCACATGGACATCGCCGTTAAGCTTTTTGATCATTCTTGCAAGATTTGCTGTCTTGTATGCCGCTATTGAGCCTGTAACGCCGAGCGCTATTGTTTTTCCGGTCAACATTATTCTTTCCACCATCTTCCTGAAATTCCGCAGGGCAATACAAGCCCCGATTCTATCGGAATACCTATTTCATCAGCGTCCTTTTTGCCGCCGAAGCTTTTAACGGCCGTAACCTGTATAACGTTTTTAAGCGCTGTCGCCGATAAGCCCGCAGTATATGAATTGATAAGAAGAAACAGAGGATCGTCCGACATGATTTTCATGCAGTCCGAAACGAGGGGGAAGAGCGCGTCCTCAATTTTCCACATCTCACCGCCGGGCCCTCTGCCGTAGGAGGGAGGATCCATGATTATGCCGTCATATTTATTGCCGCGGCGGATCTCGCGCTTTACGAATTTAACACAGTCGTCCACTATATATCTTACACGTCTGTCGGCAAGCCCCGACGCTTCTACATTCCGCTTTGCCCATGTGACAATTCCCTTTGACGCGTCAACATGACATACCTCCGCGCCCGCGGCAAGCGCACTCACGGTCGCGCCTCCTGTGTAGGCGAAAAGGTTCAGCGCCTTTATGGGACGGCCGGCGTTTTTGATCAGCTCCGAGATCCAGTCCCAGTTCACCGCCTGCTCCGGGAAAAGTCCCGTGTGCTTAAAGCCTGTCGGGCGGACATTAAATGTCAGCTCGCGGTAGTGTATCTGCCACTGCTCCGGTATGCTTTTGTTGAATACCTGCCAGCTCCCGCCGCCCTTGCTTGAACGGTGATACCACGCGTCCGGACTGTTCCATTTCCGGATATCCGCCTTATCGTCCCATACGGCGATAGGGTCGGGACGGCGCAGCAGATACTTTCCCCAGTATTCCAGCTTTTCACCGCCGGACGCGTCAACTATTCTGTAATCCTTCCATTTGTCCGATAAATACATCTGTTTTCTCCTCATATTTTCCTATGATACAGTATAACACATAATCTTTTTTTACGCAAGAGATTATAAAAAATCCGTTGACAAATTTTCCTTGTAATGCTATAATAATATTGAGTTTATGTAAGTATATTCCTTACGCCATTATGATGCTTTGTACTCGCAATGCAGAGCATAAAAAGCAAAGCCCGGGATAAGACGGGCATTAAATTCGGATATTACCGATGCGGCGTGGGCAATTTTCGCATTGGTGGTATTATATAAAATTCAATAAAATACTCGAACAAAAGCCGGAACCGTATGGCGGTTCCGCCCTTTTTAAGGGACGGTACTCGCAAGCCGTGCTTAGAGAGAGGGATGGTCTTATTAAAGACCGGAAAGGAGAGTTTTCAAAATGAATTTCAAAAAAATCGTTAGCGCCGCAAGCGCGCTGACAATCGCTGCAAGCGCTTTCGCAAGCATGGCTGTTGTGGCAAATGCTGAAAATCCTAAAGAAACAGCAACTCTTAAGCAGATGAAGTCGTGGTCTGCGGATAACAAGGTTGGTACTACTGACGTGTCGACAGAAAAGATTCATGCAGGTGTTGGTCCGTCATCAAACTCATCAAATTATCCGGGTATTGCAGCTGCTCAGTTTGCGTTCAGTAATGAGGATTCACTGACTGTAAGCAAGGCTACGCTTACTTTTAGTGCAACGGTAAGTGGCAGCAACAGAACCTTAAGTGTGTATACTGCATCAAATGCGACCTATGATTTCTCAAACGTTCCGCTATTCTCCACAGCTGATGGCAATAATGACGGTATTTATACTCAGACCGCAATAGGAACAAATTGGACATACTCAGGAATTATCGGTGATTTAAATTCAGTTTACTCCACATCAGCCCTTTCAGGTGCAACCGCTTTAACTGTTGATGTGACAGAGTATGTTACAGCGCATGCCGAGGATAAGATGGCGACATTTGTTTTCTCAAACGCAAATGCCGGCGCTGATATAACCAACACGGTTTTGACAATTGAATACGCATCAGCTACAGCAGTTGAAAAGGATATAACAATCAATTATGTTTATGGTGATGAAAATACCGCAATTCCTGCAGACAGCCTTCCGGCGGGTTCTGTAACAAGCGATAAGGCTTATTCAGATACAAGCTATACAGCTGTGTATTCGACAACCTTTGATGCAGTTGAGGACGGTAATACATACCGTTATACATATGCAGGCGCAGAGGGCTCGGATACAATCACTGTCAGTGCAGATGGTACAAATGTAATTAATCTTGTATATACTCGCACGTTGTTACAGTATGTTGATGTTACAGTAAACGCTGTAGACAGTGAAAATAATACTATTAAGAATATAGTTAGTACGAATGTATTGGACGGCACTGTTGTATCGTATGGATATTCAAAATATCTTACTGATGAGAATGGTAAGGTAACATATGTTACCAACTTGACAACATATGCAGGCAGTGTAACAGCTTCGGCGTCCGATCAGAGCGCCAATACTGTTAATGTACCGTATACTGCTTATAGCGGAACAGCTTATTTCTCAGAGGCTGAAAGCGGAACATGGGCATCATCTAATTCTGTTAACGGAGGTGCACTGTCAGGCAATACCGGTAACAGAGTAATTGCAGATCCGTCAGCTGCTCTTACAATCGGTGAAGCCGGTATATACACAATTACCGTTCCGGGATTCTGCCGTAACGTAAACAACAACTCATTGGTTAAGGTATATAAGAACTCAATTGCGGATGGAAACCTGATTGTTTCACAGGATGTCATACATTCAAGCCAGAACGCTCCGTCAATTGTTGAAGCAACAGACGTTGAACTCGCCGTTGGTGATACAATTATTGTGACCGGTACAGTTGGTGAAGCTTTGGTTGACTATGTATTGGCAGTTAAAACAGGTGATGTTGCGCCGGCAACTACAGATAAAGCATACAAGTTCAGCCTTACAGAAGATTCAGATGATTCAGCTTCATTCACATATAAAAATGTACGAGTATTCTTCACGGAAGACAGCACAGAGTACAAGAGTGAATTTGCAGCCGATACTACGCTGACGATTAACTCGACTGATTCCGTTATTGTAAAAATCACAGCTATACCGGAAACTGTTTCGGATATCAGCGTAGAATTGTATTAATGGTTTTGAATGGAGGTAATTATAATGAAAAAGTTTTATTTTGAGCCGGCAATCGAAATCACTAATTTTGATGCGGAGGATATTGTAACGGGAAGCTCAACAACGGACAATAGTTCAATTGAAAGAAGTGAAATTGCGGATCCGACAAGTGTTGAAAATCCTCAGGTATCCGTATCATGGGAAACAATCAAATCAAACATAGTATTTTGATTACTTGATTAGCTGATTTCATAAAAAGAAATACAGGCGCCGCAGCCCACGCGGCGTCTGTTTGTTTATTCTGTAATGCTCAAAGTTAAATCAATAATTGCTTTTTTGCTGTGGACGCCCTCATCCTGTTACTGCCATCTGTTTAAAGCGGTTTTCCATTCTTTTTGAAACTCTGTTTCATTTACCATTTCATTAAACACAGGCTCAAGAAAAATCCGTATCTGATCAATAACGGTTACCAACTCAAGCGTATCATCTTTAATATTCTTCAAAAAATATCTCCAACGTTTCTGCATATCCATATCATTAGCAAGTCCGATAACGCGCTTGAAACTATCCTTGTTGTAAGGTGTACCACGTCGCTGCAAGGTTTCAAATATTGCGGACTGAAGCTTTTCGCCGTCAAAATCAAATGTTCTGCACAGATAATAAATATCATAGAAATCTTTCATTCTGCCTGTCAGTTCAAAACGCTGCAAAATTGCGTCAAATTTTTCCGCAATCGTACTTTCAAGAGAATAGGTTTTAATAACGGGAGGCTCAAAATCAGGGAGCTGCGTATTTATTGTACGCTGCTCCGCTTGCGGAACAATAACATCTCCAACGCCTATGTCAACATTAAACGGCACACGGACATTTTTTATCTGACCCATAATCTGAGCGCTTATGCCCTGATATTTTCTTTGCGGTGAAATTTCTTCAAATCCCTTTGCAGTCATAAGAATATAATCATTGCCGGTGGGAGCGCTTATAATTTTATCAACCAACCCTTTGACGTCATTAATAGAGTTTGAAAAATTACGCAAAAGGAAATCTACATCAATAGTAGCCCTACTCTCAAAGTTTGTCAGAGTGTATATAAACAAACCGCCTTTTAATACAAGGAAATCCTCATATCCGGATTTTGACAGCTTACGCAGAAATTCCTCCTGCATAAAAAGCTGTAAACACTGCTGGTAACTGATACCGGAAGCCTTTGCTTTATTCCTTAGCCTTGCAAGAACCGATGCCGCCTTATCTGCCATTATAACCATACTCCAATCAAATTTTTTACTCGTTTTTGTACCCTTAATTCTTTTGCGTATTGCATAAGATTAGGAATATTCTTTTCAGTGTCTTTCACATAGTTCTGTATAGCCTTGTTAAATATCTCTTTATCCATTTTATTCATATTTCGGAGCACATCGCAAATAGTCCGGTCACGGTCATAAATTCTAACATCATAATTATCTATTTTTCCTTTAGTTTCTCCGATAGTAAGTATATCAGTTTCAACTCTATATGATTTGATGAACGGATAGTCAATATTTGTTCTCTGTCTGGAAGCATTTTTGTCTATTGCTATATTCCATTCAGCAGGATTTCTGTCACTATATCCGTAATAGAAAAGTGCAGTGTCCATACAAAGAACCGCATCAGGGAACAGGCGGTTAATAATAACGATTTCGCTGCCATTGAAATTCTCAATCCAAAGGTAATAGCCACGTTTTATTTTTTCGATCAACCCTTCTCCCATGAGGTGTTGAATATCATCATAATACACCTTGATTTCCAACAATTCGGATGTTGTCATTACAAAGTCATGCTGAATAAATATATTTCTAAGATTTTCTATTTCCATTGCTTTCATCATTCCAATACCTCTATTAAATCACACATGAAATTTTCAACCATGGTGTGGTTTAGTATATTGTATCAGGTTTTTAATTAAATGTCAATGCTGCTGCAATGATTTATTTTGAAAGCTTATATCCCACGCCCCATACCGTGTCAATGAACTTTTCACC
>CAZOHJ010000044.1:0-16535 GCA_964579875.1 uncultured Lachnospiraceae bacterium
TTGAAGAAAAGGCGACAAAGCTTGCAAAGCTTATTGAGGAAATATTGGGTTAATTACAGATTTATAAAAATGACCGTACTTTAGAAAGGTGCGGTCTTTTTGGAATGCAGATTTTAAAATAGTGATTTAAAAGGATACAGCGGCATTTGATCGCGCCCATGAGCAAAAAAACATATATCTTTACTCTTATATTCACTTATCGGCTCAATATTTATAATAATGTGGAACATTATTATAAATTATACTCCCGTATTTTTCAAGCAGGGATTAAACACATCGAAATTCCGACACTTGTATAAAATTTAATGGTTGATTTTTATAGAAAAGTATCGTACAATATGTATGAAATAAAACAGGTGTTGGAATTTGTTGCAAGGAAGGCTATGGGATGGAGAAAAAAGACGGATTTATGATAAAGCTCGCCACTCTCATTGTGGATAAGAGAAATTATATTTATATATTGTTTGCGGTTTTTCTGGCTTTTTCTGTTGTCGGCATGTCAAAGATGAATGTTATTAATGACATAACGGAATATCTGCCGGATACAACGGAAACAAAGCAGGGTCTTAATATTATGGATGAGGAATTTATGACCTACGGAAGCGCAAAGGTCATGGTTTCAAATATTACATACGAAAACGGAGAGGCTCTTGCGGAGCAGATAAGGAATATAAGAAATATCAAGGATGTCGAATATGAAAATGACGAGGAGCATTATAAAAATTCTGCGGCGCTGTTTAAGGTGACGTTTGCCGACGACGGTGGTACGGAGGAAAGCATAGCGGCAAAGAATGCAATAAAGGAATGTTTGTCGGAGTATGATATGTATATGTCAACCGATGTCGGCTCGGAGGAAGAGGAGGCGGAGGATCTTGACCGACAGATGGTTCTTATTCTTTCAATGGCGGCGGTGATTATTGGTCTTGTTCTGCTGCTCACATCACAGACCTATGCGGAAATTATAGTTTTTGTCATTGTTTTCGTGGTTGCGGCAATACTCAATACTGGAACAAACTATCTGTTGGGGGATATTTCTTTTATAACCAAATCGGTCGCGGTTGTTCTGCAGCTGGCGCTGGCGATTGATTATGCTATTATTCTCGCGCACCGGTTTGCCGAGGAAAAAAAGAATTATCCCGGTGACGCGCGGCAGGCTATCATTGTTGCGCTTTCAAAGGCTATTGTAGAGATAAGCTCGTCAAGCCTGACAACTATTTCCGGTCTTGTCGCGCTTACGCTTATGCAGCTTAAAATAGGTCTGGATATGGGACGTATTCTTTCAAAGGGTATCGTGTTCAGTCTTATAACCGTATTTTTGCTTATGCCGGGCGTGCTGCTGCAGATGAGCAATTTCATTGAAAGAACAAAGCATAAGAACTTTGTGCCCTCAATAAAGCTTTGGGGCAGAGTTGTTGTAAAAACAAGATATGTTGTACCTGTTATATTTGTAATAATAGCCGCTGCCGGATGTATAATAAACAATAAAATTGAATTCGCTTTTGATACCGACAGCGTCCGGGCGACAATACAGACTGAAAAATCAATAGCAAGGGATAAGATAAACGATAATTTCGGAGTCAGTTCACAAATGGCGGTCATTCTCCCAAAGGGAGATTATGCAAGCGAGGCGGAGATCCTTGAACGAGTAGGGCAGCTTGACCGGGTAACGGACGCTTTGGGACTTGCGAATGTAAGCATTGAGAAAAACGGTTATGAGCATACGCTTACCGAAAAGCTTACTCCCCGTGAGGTTTCGGAATTTGTCGATATGGATTATGACACAATATGTCTGCTCTATCAGGTATACGGCTTTAAAAATGAAGAATACGGCGCATTCTTTAACGACATAGACACCTGTAAGCTTACTCTTATAGATATTGTCCATTTTGTAAAGGAAGAAATGGATAAAGAGGTTATTAACTTTGATGATGAAACAACAGAGGACTTCAACGAGATATATGAAGATCTTACTGATGCCGAAAACCAGCTTGAGGGTGAAGAATATTCGAGGCTTGTGTTTGAATACAAGGGCGAGGTTGAGGGTCAGGAAAGCTACGACTTTCTTGAACAGGTAAGAGAGATAGCAAATGATTATTATGACGATCCCATAATTTCATCAAACACAACGGCAAGCTATGATCTGTATTCCTCCTTCGGAAACGATAATAAAAAGATCAGTCTGCTTACTATTACATTTGTGTTTATAATACTGGCGTTTACATTTCATTCGTTCGGTCTGCCGGCGCTTCTGGTTCTTACAATCCAGGGCAGTATATGGATCAATTTCTCCTTCCCGGTTATGATGAATACAAAAATGTATTTTCTCAGCTATCTTGTGGTAAGCTCCATACAAATGGGCGCTACAATAGATTACGCTATAGTAATAGCCAACAGGTATGAGACATTGAAGAAAAATATGAACAGTAAAAAAGCGGCGATACAGGCGATTGACGATGCGTTCCCGACCGTGCTTACATCAGGCTCTATCCTTTCAATGGCGGGACTGCTTATAGGCTATATTTCCACGGACGCCATTATATCGTCACTTGGTCTGTGTCTCGGACGCGGAACAATAATATCAATGATTCTTGTTATGCTTGTTCTTCCTCAGATACTTATTCTGTGTGAAAAGCTTGTGGATAAAACATATTTTAAATTATAAGGGTGATAAATTTGAAAAGATTAGTTTCAATGCTTACTGCCGCCGTGCTTTTTACAGGCATAGCGGCGCCATGCACAATGGCTGATGACACTTATATATATATAAGGACGGCGGCGGATATGAAGGATCTTGCCGACAACTGCGTAATAGACAGCTATTCAACAGGCAGAACGGTTGTGCTTGGCGGTGATATAGATATTTCAGGCGTTGAATTTTCAGGCATTCCGTACTTTAATGGTACATTTGACGGCGGCGGTCACACCATAAGCGGTATGACGATCGAAGTGTCAAATCCCGAGAGGGGCTTTATAGGAACCGTGGGCGTGGACGGAACGGTTGCAAACCTTGTTGTAGAGGGAAGGCTGACTGTGGATGAAAGCGCGGACAGCGGTAAAAATTCAACCGGCAATGATCAGGTGCTTGAAATAATTGAAAGGCTTCAAGACGATGAAAAAACGCCGCTGAACAGGTTTTTCAGCGACAGCAATGTGTATTCAATAGGCGGAATAGCGGGTGTCAATAAGGGAGCCATATCCAACTGCGCCTATAAGGGAGCTGTAAACGCGACTGAAAATGTGGGCGGGATTGCCGGCCTCAATGAAGGCCGTATTGAAACAAGCACAAATTATTCTGCTGTGGCGGGTAAAAAGAATACCGGAGGAATTGCGGGAAAAAATACCGGCATAATCAAATGGTGTCAGAATAATGAAAAAGTGAATGATACGCCCGTTGAAGAAATGTATGCGACAGGCGGTATATGCGGAACCTCAAGCGGAGTGGTTGACGGATGCACAAATAATGCTTCCGTGGGCTACAAAAACGCGGGAACCGCGGCGGGCGGCATCAGCGGCGTGCAGAGCGGAAATATCACAGACTGTGTAAACGCGGGAGAGGTTTTCGGAAAAAACCGTGTCGGCGGTATTTCGGGCAATTTTGAGCCGTATACTAATATTACATATAATGAGGAAGAATGGAGTGAACGCATTGACGAGCAGAAGGAAAAGCTGAGAAACGATCTTGATGACATTGAGGGACGCCTTGATGAAAACAGGGATAAAATAAAGAATGATCTTGATGATTTCGATAACCGCTTCAAGGATCTGTTCGGCATAAATGAGCTTAATGACAATATAGGCACGGTTACGGACAGTCTTGCCGAGCTTAATGATGTGATGTCCGACAAAATCAAAAACGGCGGAAGTCTTTCAGGCATATCGGACAGCATAGCCGATGCTGTAGATGTTCTTGACAGGGCGGAAGGAAATTTAAGCTCCAATAATGACGCGTTAAGAGATGTTCTGACGGAAACAAGGAATACCGCAAAAACGATGTCGGATGCTGCGCAGTCTCTTTCGGATAATGTGAGCAGCAGCAACGATCATCTTATGAGTCTTGTGGATTCGATAAATGAGAGCGTTGATGATGATGAACGCAGAGCCAATATAAATAAAACCGTTGATTCTCTTAATGAGGCCATTGATTCCACAAGCGACGCGATGGATAACCTTGCAAAGCTCAATCTTGACAATATCAAGGTAAACGTCAGCGGGATGGGAATTGATATTTTTGATGATACGGACAATCAGCTGTCAAGAATACTGAAAAAGCTTAATGAAAATTATTATGATATTTTCGGACCTATTATTGCCATAAATGAGGCACTCGGAGATCTTTTGGATAATCTTGCCGAGAGAAAAGCGAAGCTTGAGGAGTTAAAGAAAGAACTGGAGGATATACTGAATGAAGCTATCCCTACCCCGGAGCCGTCGGCGGAGTATCTTCCGGTGGAAACGCAGACGTCAAAAAGAAATATACTCTCTGATTTCTTTATTACGGCAAAGGCTGCGGAGGATAATGACAAAACGACCCTTGAAAAGCTTGCGGATCTTGATATTCATGATGTTGATATACCGCTCAGAAGAACGATATGCGGTGAAGAGTACGAAATGGCTCTTATAAGGTACAGCATAAACAGCGGTGAGGTTTCAGGACTGAACGATATAGGCGGTATCAGCGGCGGAGCGGGCTTTGAAATCAGTATTAATAATGAAAAGAAGATCACTACCGACGGCAAGGATTTTTCACTTAATCCTTCAACCGCTATAAAGTCCGTGATCGAGGCATGTATAAATGAGGGAGACGTAACCGCCAAAAACAGTACGGCAGGAGGAATAACCGGTTTCAGCGATATAGGCAGGATCAAGGACAGTATAAATTACGGAAATATTGCAGTTACCGACGGCAGCTACGCGGGCGGCATTTCGGGATACAATCTCAATGAGATTATGAGATGTATCAATACCGGCGATGTTGACGCGGTAAGCGATATGGGCGGGATTGCCGGCTACGGAAAGCACATATCACAAACCTACGCCCTTACGCGCACCTCCTCCGATGGCGACAGAACAGGAGCGGTTGCCGGAACAGCAAACGGAAATCTTGAGCATAATTATTTTTTGGAGGAAAAGCTTGGAGGAATAAACGGTGTAAATTACAACGATAAGGCGCAGTCCGTTTCAAAGGAGGTAATTGCGCGCGATGGTGAGATCGCGCCGGAGCTTAGCGGACTTGAGGAGCGTTACTGGATCGGAATGGCGGGAGATCTTTATATGCCGCAGCTCAGAGCGTTTACGGAAAACACCTCGGTAAGCCGAAGCGTAACACTCAAGGCAAAATCGGCGGCGGCAGCGCGGTTCAGATTTAACGTTAGCTTTGTAGTGGATAATGAAACAGTAAAAACCTTCAATCTCGATTACGGTGAAAAGATCCCTGAGGATCAAATCCCTGAAATACCTAAGAAGAACGGTAAATACGGAGTCTGGGATAACAATGTCAATGAACCGATAATAAGGAACACGAAATTTACTGCCGTTTATGATAAATCAACATCGGCTCTCAGTTACGGCGGGGAACCGCCTCAAATCCTTGTGGAGGGTGATTTCAGCCCGGGAGCCGTATTTGAGGTTAAGGAATTTAATCCGGCGGCGGTTATAAACGATAATAAATATAAAACCGTTGCCGGTTATGAAATGATATTGACGGATAACGGAATGCCTTATGAGGGAGAGCTAAGGGTTCGCGTTAAAATACCCGGCAATATGAAAAATCCGAGGATAGGTCTGATAACACAGAGCAGTGTCCTTATAGCGGACAGCGAGCCGGACGGAAGCTATCTCCTGTTTGACCCTGAGGGCGCCCGGCGATTTATAGTGCTGTCTGAAAGACCGAGCTCGGTTCCGTATATTATAGCGGGAATAATGATCATTGCGGTCTTAGGACTGCTGTTTGCCGGCAGAAAGCGTATAAAGAAAAGGCGTCTGCTGAATAAAATAAAGCTGCTGAGGTCAAGTCTGCTGCAGTTAGACTCCGGCAACGAAGAGAATACAGAGGAAAGTTCGGAGGAAAATACAGAGGAAGAACAAGAGGAAGAGATGTCCGAATAACCGGCGTTTTTATGAAAGGAAACCAAAGAAATGGAAAAGAAGAGAAACAGAAACGCGATACGTTCGGTTAATATGATAATGGATGCGTATGCCGAGCTTCTGAGCGTAACACCGATGGAAAAAATAACGGTCACGGCGATTGTAAATAAGGCGGGTCTGAACCGAAGCACCTTTTACGCGCATTTCGACTGTCCGGCTGATGTGCATAAGCTCCTCGAACAAAAGCTTGTGGAGGAGCTTATGGAAAAAATAAACGGGCTGGAATTTATCGGAATTATGAAAAATCCGAAGCCGCTGCTTGATATTGTCGCGGAGCTTTTTGAAATGCGCATGGATTATATTAAGCTCATGTTCGATAAGCACCTTGCGACGGAATGGCTTGAGAGTATAAAGGAGGGGCTTATAAATAAATTTATGTCGGATGCGGAAAAAGAGGGCAAATGCGAAAACAAGGATGTTCTGCTTATCAATCTGCGAATGTTTATAGGCGGATATATATCGCTCTGCCGTGACTATATCAATAATAAGATAGAATATACTCCGTCACAGCTTTCAGAATCGGTTGCAACAATAATAGCCGGAGGTCTTGCAGCCTCAAATATAGTGAAATAAACATAGGGAGAGCGTGCAGCGCTCTCCTTTGTAATATATTTGTAAATAAAGTTTAACAAAAAAATGAAATAAAAAATGAAAAAAGCTATTGAAATTGTACCTGAAATATGATAAAATACCGACATGTAGAGTATTCAGATATTAAAAAAAGAACGGTTGATTTAATACAAACTTTTTTAAAAAGCTCTTTACAAAAACAACATTATGTTGTATAATAAAAGAAAAACAAAACAAAACCAAAAAAACAAAAAAAGGAAGAGGGAAAAACATGTACAAGTCTGATTATGAAATCAAAAAAGAAATGTGCGAAATCGGCAGAAGAATTTACAATGACGGTTTCGTAGCCGCTAATGACGGAAACTTTTCTGTAAAAATCGACGAGAACACCTTTTATGTTACGCCGACAGGCGTTTCAAAGGGCTTTATGACACCGGAAATGATTTGTAAGGTTGACGGCAAGGGTAACCTCAAGGAAGCAAACGGTCAGTGGAAACCGTCATCAGAGTTCAAGATGCACCTCAAGGTTTATCAGGAGAGATCGGACGTAAACGCGGTTGTTCACGCTCACCCGCCGATCGCAACATCATTTGCTATCGCAGGCGTTTCGCTCGACAAGCTTATCATGCCGGAGGCAGTAATCTTCCTCGGCGCTGTTCCGATTGCGCAGTACGGCACACCGTCAACAATGGAGATTCCGGAGTCGCTTACTCCGTATCTTCAGGATTATGACGCAATTCTTCTTGCAAACCACGGCGCTCTTACCTTTGGCTGCGACCTCAACACCGCATTCTTCAGAATGGAATCAACAGAGTTCTATGCTAAGCTCCTTATGTATTCAAGACTTATCGGCGGCGAAAAGGAGATTCCTTGCGGCGAGGTCAAAAAGCTTATCGACCTCAGAAAGCAGTTCGGTGTTCCGGGCAAGCACCCGATGGAAAAGCTTTGTCCGGGATGCTTCGCGGGGGATGACACATGCTCAATGTCCCCGACAGAGGCAAACGAAAAGTACGGTACAGAATCAAGCGCACATTATCATGGCTTCCAGCCGCTTCCTTCACAGGTATGCCCGGCTCCTAAGAAGGAGTGCGGATGCACAGATAAGGAAATTGAGAGTATTGTGGCAGAGGTCACAAAGAGAGTTCTTGAGCAGTACAATAAATAATTGGACTCAACGGAAAACGGAGCTGAGACATTATGATGAGCATTGATGATATGTTATCACAGGTTGCGCAGATCGTTGGCACAGTTCCGGAGAATAAGCCCGATACAAAACCGCACGCGCCGGCGTTCAGGTCAGAATCTGTACATAACGAATTGAAAACAGCTTCCGGAGCCGCTTTGCATTATGAGCCGGTTTCGGAAAATATAATCAGCATGAAACCGGCGCTTAGTCTTCAAACGGCAAAGGAAATCATATACTGCATCCGGCGCGGCGCGGAAATCATGGACGTGAATGCGGTAATCGCAGTGGTTGACGGCGGCGGAAAGCTTATAGCGCTTGAGGCAATGGACGATTCCTATATAGCAAGCGTAAGGGCGGCGCAGGAAAAGGCTTTTACCGCTGTGGCTCTTAAAATGCCGACTCATACGGCGCTTAAGGAGTCAAGAGGAGGCTTGCTTGACGGATATACGAACGGAAACGGAATAATGATGCTGGGAGGCGGCTGGCCTGTCGCATTTAACGGGTCAATAGTCGGCGGTATCGGAGTATCGGGAGGAACAAAGGATCAGGATATTGCGCTTGCAAAAACGGGCGCTGTATATTTTGAAAAAAGAACAGAATCCTTAAAATAATAATTTTTATTAAAAGGGGGCATAGCAACGTGATAGATGAACAGAAAGTAAGCCGTATAGTCAAGGAAGTTCTCTCGACTATGGATTTATCCGCTGTCAAAAAGCCGGCTCGCAGGCAGCTCGGCGTATTTGATACGATGGAGGAAGCTCTTGAGGCTGTAAACAAGGCTTATGTTCAATTCAGAAAATATAATAAGGCCCAGCGCGAAGCAATTATCAGCGAGATAAGAAAGCTTACGCATGCTGAGGCTGAAACAATGGCAAGGCTTGCCGTTGAAGATACAGGCATGGGTAACGTTTACCACAAGATTTTAAAGCATCATCTTGTAGCTGACAAGACTCTCGGAACAGAGGATCTTGACACGAGGGCTTTCTCGGGTGACGGCGGTCTTACGCTTGTGGAAATGGGACCGTATGGAATTATAGGCGCGATCACACCGTCAACAAACCCGAGCTGTACAATGATCTGTAACAGTATCTGTATGCTTGCGGGCGGCAACGGCGTGGTCTTCAATCCGCACCCGCACGCAAAGAGAATATCGGCTTATACCGTTGACCTTATAAACCGCGCGGTGCTGGCGGCAGGCGGTCCCGAAAACATAGTAGCAACAGTAGCAAATCCGACAATAGAAACCTCAAATATAATGGTAAATCATCCGTCGGTAAAAATGCTCGTTGCGACAGGCGGTCCGGGTGTAGTAAAAATGCTACTTTCATCAGGCAAGAAGGCGATCGGCGCAGGCGCGGGCAATCCGCCGGTAATAGTTGATGAAACGGCTGATATAAAGAAGGCTGCAAAGGATATCATTGACGGCTGTACATTCGACAACAATCTTCCGTGTATCGCGGAAAAGGAAGTATTTGCGCTCAGTCCTATCGCTGACGAGCTTATACATTATATGCTTAAAAACGGCTGTTATTTACTTAATGACGCACAGATCAGGCAGCTTGAGGACGTGGTCCTCGTAACAAAGAAGAATAAGGCAGGCAAGGAGGTACGTACGATCAACAAGGATTGGGTAGGACGTGATGCAAAGAAGATCCTTGCCCAGATAGGTGTTGAGGCCGGCGATGATATAAGATGTATCATCTGTGAGACAGATTTCAGCCAGGCATTTGTCCAGACAGAGCTTATGATGCCTATTCTTCCGATAGTCCGCGTAGAAACATTTGATGAGGCTGTAGAAATGGCGGTCAAGGCTGAGCACGGCAACAGGCATACGGCTCACCTCCACTCAAAGAATGTTGATCATATGACTCAATATGCCAAGGCTATTGAGACTACAATCTTCGTAAAGAACGCTCCGAGTTATGCCGGTATAGGCTTCAATGCTGAGGGCTGGACGACCTTCACCATTGCGGGCCCTACAGGTGAGGGTATCACATCACCGAGAAGCTTTACAAGAATCAGAAGATGTGTTCTTTCAGATGCTCTTTACATTATATAACTAAAAGGAGAGTTCAGAAATGGCTATGAATGAAAATGAAATTAATGCATTGGTGCAGCAGGTATTGAGAGAGCTTACCGGCGGCGCGCCTGCTCCGGCAGCGGCACCGCGAAGATCATATGCTCCGGCTGCCGGCGGCGGAGTTCCCAAGACCGCGCATGTTGCGGTTCTTACAGGACTTAAGCATTTCGACGTCAAGGAATATCCTATTCCCGAGGTCGGCGATGACGATATTCTCGTCAGGGTCGAGGGCTGCGGCGTATGCGGCACAGACGCGCATGAATTTAAGGTTGACCCCTTCGGTCTTATACCGGTTGCTCTCGGTCACGAGGGCACAGGCGAAATCGTCAAAATGGGTAAGAATGTTAAGGTTGACAGCGCGGGAAAGCCTGTCAAGGTCGGCGATAAGATCGTTACCTGTATGATATTCAAGGACAATCCTGACATCACAATGTTTGACCTCAACAAGAAGAATGTCGGAGGCGCGGATGTTTACGGACTTCTCCCGGATGATGATATTCATCTCAACGGCTGGTTCAGTGATTACATATTTATAAGAGGCGGTTCTTTCGGTTCAACCTTCTTCAATGTAAGCGACCTTGATCTTGATTCAAGAATACTCATTGAGCCGTGCGCGGTACTCGTTCACGCGGTAGAGAGAGCAAAGCTCACAAACATCCTTAGATTTAATTCAAGAGTTGTCGTTCAGGGCTGCGGACCTATAGGTCTTATCTGTATTGCGGTATTGAGAACAATGGGTGTTGAAACGATCGTCGCGGTTGACGGCAATCAGCAGAGACTTGACTTTGCAAAGCGCATGGGCGCGGCGGAGACCGTAAACTTCATGAGCTATAAGGGCATTGACGCGCTTTCAGACGCTGTAAAGGACGCGTTCGGCGGTTATCTCGCGGATTTCGCATTCCAGTGCACAGGCTCACCGGTTGCCCACAGCAATATTTACCACTTCATCAGAAACGGCGGCGGACTTTGTGAGCTTGGCTTCTTCATCAACGGCGGCGATGCTACGATCAACCCGCACTTTGATTTGTGCTCAAAGGAAATAACACTTGTCGGTTCGTGGGTATATACATTGAGAGACTATGTAACGACCTTTGATTTCTTAAAGAGAGCTATCGGCATAGGACTCCCGATCAAGGAGCTTATCACTCACAAGTTTGCTCTTGAGGACATAAATGAGGCTCTTGAGACAAATCTTGCGCAGAAGGGTCTTAAGATCGCTATCGTAAACAAGTAATCGTAACCGGGAGGAGAACATACCATGAATGACGCAATCGGAATAGTCGAAATGTTCGGCTTTGTAACTGCGATAACGGCAGCGGACGCGGCGGCAAAGGCGGCGGACGTAAAGATTATTGCAATAGATTCAAACAAGCCTGCAAATGCTGACTCCGTAGAGGTTCCGCTTATCATGGCAATAAAGGTACAGGGTGAGGTTTCGGCAGTAAAGGCAGCTGTTGATGCGGCTGTGGAAGCTGCAAACACTGTTTCGGGAGTCATTTGCAGTCACGTTATTTCAGGCCCGACAGATGATGCTTTAAAGATGGCGCAGCGAATATCGGTTGGTCGTGACAGAGTTGGTCACATACCAATGAACGCATAAGGAGGGGATTGCTATGCAGGCATTAGGATTACTTGAAACAAGAAGCCTTACAGGAGCAATAGACGCTACTGATGCGATGACAAAGGCAGCTGAGGTCAGTCTTGTCGGAACGGTAAAAATCGGTTCGGGACTTGTAAATGTAGTAGTAAAAGGCGAGGTAGCATCGGTAAGATCGGCTGTCGAGGCAGGCAGACTTGCAGCGGAAAAGGTCGGCGAGGTATATGCTGCGCATGTAATACCGCAGCCGGATGATTCAATTGCGGGTATACTTCCGTCATTCTATTAATAAAGGGGGAATTAACGATGACAGCGGGATTCTCAATTGGTTTAGTAGAAGTAAGCGGACTTGGTGATGCGATCATCATGCTTGATGATATGTGTAAGGCTGCGGACGTTGAATTTGTCGCAACCGAGAGAAGACTCGGCGGCAGACTTGTTACAATAGTTGTAAAGGGCGAGGTTTCAGCGGTAAAGTCGGCGGTAGACGCGGGTGTGGAAAGAGCAAAATCCTGCGGTACCTACAAGGCATCAAGGGTTATTCCGAGACCGCATAAAGAGGTTCTTCCGTATCTCCATCTCGATGAGAAAAAAGAGGTTGAGCCGAAATCCGAATCGGCCGGAACACATGTAGGACCTGTTCAGGAGGATAACGAAAAGCCGAAGCCGGCAAGACGACGCGGCAGACCGAGAAAGAGCACGGCAGGAGAAGCAAAATAATGATCCGTAAGGATAATAAAAACGAATTAAAGCGCGTTAAGCTTTAAGATATAAATATTAACTAAGTAAATTTAGGACAAATGTCCGAAAAATAGGAGGAAAATAAAATGGCAGTAGAAGCATTAGGTATGGTTGAGACAAGAGGTCTCGTAGCAGCAATTGAAGCAGCAGACGCAATGGTTAAGGCAGCTAATGTAACACTTATCGGTACAGAGAGAATCGGTTCAGGTCTCGTAACTGTTATGGTAAGAGGCGATGTAGGCGCGGTTCAGGCAGCCACAGACGCAGGATCAGCAGCCGGATCAAGACTTGGTGAGCTTGTATCAGTTCATGTAATTCCGCGTCCCCACAGTGATGTTGAAAAAATTTTGCCATCACTTGACTAAATAATAGATAGAGGTTTAAAACAATAGCATATGTACGCTTTCGGGCGTGCATATGCGTATCTATTACATAGGAGGGATACGCGGTGGCAACACTGGAAGAGCTTATAACTAATGCAGTTGTGGCTACTTTGAAGAAGAAGGAAGGGGAAGACGTTGTAAAAATCGGCGTTTCAGCACGTCACGTCCATCTCAGCCGTAAGGATTGCGACGCGCTTTTTGGCGTGGGCTATGAGCTTCACAAGAAAAAGGAGCTTATGGGCGGTCAGTTTGCGGCAGAGGAATGTGTAACGATCGTCAGCCCGAACCTTCGTTCGATCGAGAATGTCAGAGTATTAGGCCCGTTAAGAAAAGAGAGCCAGGTAGAGATTTCAAGAACAGACACCTTCAAGCTTAAGAACAGTCCTCCGGTCCGTCCGTCAGGTCAGCTTAAGGGCTCGGCTCCGATGGCGCTTGTTGGCCCTAAGGGCAGCATTTATCTTAACGAGTGCTGTATTATAGCAAACAGACATATACATTTACCTCCGTCACTTGCGGATAAGTACGGAGTAAAGGATAACGATCTCGTTGATGTTGAGGTCCAGACCGGTAAGCCGACACGTTTCTATGACGTTCAGGTAAGAGTACATGAAAGCTTTACACCGGAAATGCACATTGATACCGATGATGCAAATGCCTGTGCGCTTAAGACAGGCGATATTATAAAGATACTTACAAAGTAAATTTGTTGGATTTGAAAATTACTGTCTGCAATTTCCCGGATCGAGTGCAGGAATGACAACATGGAGCAGCAATTAAAAGGTTTTTGCAGGGTTATTCGGTGAATTGCAGAAAGGATTGATAGATATGATTTTAGGCAGAGTTTACGGAAGCGTAGTTTCGACGCATAAGCTTGATTCGCTTGTGGGAAGTAAATTTATGCTCGTTCAATGTATAGAGAACAATAAGCTGGTAGATAAATATCTTGTCGCAGTTGACGGCGTAGGCGCCGGCATAGGAGAGGATGTTATCATAACCCAGGGGTCGGGAGCAAGAACGGGTATGAGAGATCAGAATGCCCCTGTGGATGCATTGATCGTTGGAATTTTGGATGATAAGCAGGTATAAGTCTGCTTTTAAATACATAAGGCTATAACATTACAGTGAATGGAGTGGAAGCAGCAATGAATTTGGAGGAGCTTCAAAGAATCGTATATGAAGCGGGAATAGTCGGCGCCGGCGGCGCGGGCTTTCCGACACATAGAAAGTTTTCTGATAATGTTGAACAGATAGTTGTAAACGCGGCTGAATGTGAGCCGCTGATGATGGTTGACCACCATATTCTTGAATGTCATCTTCGGGAATTGGTTGAAACATTAAATCTTTTGTGCGATGTAATGAACGCAAAGGAAGCATTGATAGGTATAAAGGGTAAAAATATGCATCTTCTTGATGCAGATATTGTCGCGTCACTTTCAGGCACAAGAGTTAAGATCAAGGAGATCCCTGACATCTATCCTGCCGGTGATGAGGTTGTGCTTACATATGAAACGACCGGAAAAATTATTCCCGAGGGTGCAATTCCGGTTATGGTCGGAGTTATGGTTATAAATGTTGAAACAGTATTCAATATTTATAAGGCAGTAAATCAGGCTTCACCGGTTATTGAAAAGTATGTCACGATCGGCGGCGATGTTCCGCGCGATATTACAGTCAAGGCGCCTGTCGGCATGAAGATTGCCGAGCTGCTTTCGGCTACGGGATATTTTGATTTGAAGGATAAGGAGATTATTAACGGCGGTCCTATGATGGGCAAGCTTGTTGATCCGGAAACGGATGTTGTGACAAAAACAACAAAGGGACTTCTTGTATTCCCTAAGACGCATCCTGTTGTACAGCGCATAAAGATGCCGGTAAATATCGCGATCAAGCGTTCATCGGCTGCCTGCTGCGGATGTACAATGTGCTCGGACATTTGCCCGCGGTATCTGCTTGGATATAATCTTCAGGTGCATAAGACAGTCCGCGCTGCGGGACACGGAGAGGTAAGAGATGTGGAGGCGTTTCTGCAGAACGCGCTCTGCTGCGGCTGCGGAGTATGCTCGGTTATCGCTTGTCAGCAGGAAATATTACCGTCAAAGGTTTCAATGGAGATCAAGAGTTCGCTCGGCAGACACGGTCTGCGCCGTCAGAATAATATTCAGCCGGAGCATGTTCGTCCTGAGCGCGCGTCAAGACTTGTGTCGTCAAGCAAGCTTATCGACCGTCTCGGCATCAGGAGATATGTAAAGGACAAGGTTGAGAAGGTAGACATTGTATTCAGCCCCGATACGGTATATATAGAATTAAAGCAGCATGTAGGCAAGCCGGCATCAGCAGCAGTAAAGCCGGGTGACAAGGTTACAAAGGGTCAGGTCGTAGCAGCAACAGACTACAAGGATCTCGGAACTTGTATGCACGCAAGCATTGACGGTACTGTACAGGCAGTTACGGACAGATTTGTAATAATCGGAAAGTAAGGGTGAATACGAATGAACGCAATAGGATTAGTTGAATGTAAAAACGTATCAAAGGGTATTGTAGTAACGGATGAAATGCTCAAGAGCGCCGGGATAACACTTCTTTCGTCAGGCGCCGTATGTCCGGGTAAATATCTGACAATAGTCGGCGGCGAGCTTTCAGCAATTCATGCATCGGTTGACCGCGCAAAGGTTATTGCAGAGGACGGAATTATTGATACGTTTGTAATAGGTAATCTCGGCAAGAATGTACTTGAAGCGGTAAGCGGTGTGGTTGAGGTATCAAGAAAGAGAGCTTTAGGCATAATTGAAACCTTTACGGCTGCAAGCGCGATCGAAGCGGCAGATGCGGCGGTTAAGTCAGGCTACATAGAGCTTATTGAGATAAGAGTTGCACGAGGTATGGGCGGCAAGTGCTTTGTAACGCTTACAGGCGATGTGAGCGATGTAAGAGCCGCAGTTGACGCGGGAGCCGCATTGGCAGCCGAGGGCGGTATGCTCATAAATACTGAGGTAATCGCAAACCCACATGAGGAATTATGGGATTCAATACTGTAAATTAACGTTTAAAAGCTAAAGGATGCTGAAAGGCTTTGCGCCCGACAGCATCCTTTTTCAGATTTTATCAATTTCGGAAACAGCATAGAGCGGCAGATAAGGTTTTGTAATTCTGCTCACCTTGTGAACAAGACCGCAGTCGGAGAGCCACATTATAGCGGCTTCATACTCTTTAGCTCTTCCTTGAAGGATAACGGATAAAGTCTGAGAAATTCCACCTTACCCACAGGAAAGGAGGTTCCCTCATGCAGAGCAATGCCCAATAATGATCCCGCGCATAATATGTTGTATTGCGGCGCATTCTCATAGAAATATTTAAGACTTGAAAGAGCCTTAGGGACCTCCTGCACCTCATCAAAGATAATAAGAGTGTTCTCAGGATCAATCTTTTTTCGGCATACAGCTCCAGACCAAGAATAATTCTGTCAATGTTCAGGTCCACGGAAAACAGCTCCGACATCCGGCGGTTTGAATCGAAGTTAATATAAACAGTGTTTTCATACGCTTTTTTCCGAACTCCTTCATGAGCCATGTTTTTCCGACCTGACGCGCCCCTTCTATGATCAGCGGTTTGCGGTTTTTTTATTTTTCCATTTGTATAATTCCATAATCGCATAACGGTACATTACAATCACTCCTTTAATTATATTATAGCATCTGACAACAAAAAATACAATGATTTTTTGTTATGGATTACATTTTTTACACCGAGTAAATTCCACTGCCATTTCCTCTGTGGAATTTACTAAAAATTGATTTCCGTGTAATGCCGAAAAAAACAGTTGCATTTTTGCTCCGT
>CAZOHJ010000045.1:0-15338 GCA_964579875.1 uncultured Lachnospiraceae bacterium
GGCTCGGTTGCTTTGTTTATTGTGACGAATGATTTTCTACAACTGTCAAACTTCCAAGCATTTTCATGCTGTTGCGCTTACTTTGAGAATTTATTTATAAAAAATTTTATCGAAACTAAATCTGAAATTACTTGACTAATATGACTGCGATGTGGTATAATAGAATAAGTATTTATTGCTTTGATCGGAAATTTGCATAAGGAGGATATAATGGCAAAAACTAAAAAACTGAGAATCATACCCATCGGCGGTCTTGATGAGATCGGAAAGAATTTGACCGCTTTTGAGTACAGCAATGAAATAGTCATTGTGGATTGCGGTATGGCATTCCCCGATAACGATATGCCGGGCGTTGATATGGTGATCAACGATATAACATATCTTATTAAGAATGCCCAGAAAATAAAGGGGATATTCCTGACCCACGGACACGAGGATCATATCGGAGGACTTCCGTATTTCCTTAAGGAAATCAATGTGCCGGTTTACGGAACAAGACTTACTCTCGGATTGGTAGAGCATAAGCTTCAGGAGCATAATATGGTTTCAAGGGTTCGGCTTATCCGTACAAGGGCAGGGCAGACGATAGAGACAGGAAAGTATTTTTCGGTGGAGTTCATAAGAACAAACCACTCCATCGCGGATTCCGTGGCGCTTGCGATCAAAACGCCTGTGGGCACGATAATTCATACCGGCGACTGGAAAATAGATTCAACGCCTATCGTCGGCGAACCGATTGATCTTGCAAGGCTCGGTCAGCTCGGAAATGAGGGCGTTCTCGCGCTTATGTCGGATTCAACAAACGTTGAGCGTACGGGCTATGCAATGAGTGAGAGAACGGTCGGCGATAAGTTTGATATGATTTTTCAGGGCTGCGATAAGCGGATAATCATAGCGACATTTGCTTCAAATGTGCACAGAGTTCAGCAGATAATCGACGCTGCGGCAAAGAACAACCGCAAGGTTGCCGTTTCGGGCCGCAGCATGGAAAATATAGTTGAAATTTCAATACTTCTCGGATACATGAAGGTGCCCGAGGGCGTACTCATTAATATAGACAACATAAAGAAATACAGACCTGATCAGGTAGTAATAATTACAACAGGCTCCCAGGGTGAGCCAATGAGCGCGCTTACGAGAATGGCATTTTCAGACCACCGCAAGGTTGAGGTTACAAAGGATGACCTTATAATAATCTCCGCTTCGCCTATTCCGGGCAATGAAAAGCCGGTATCAAATGTAATAAACGAGCTTTTCAAAATCGGCGCGGACGTTATATACAAGTCGCTTATGGACGTCCATGTTTCGGGTCATGCGTGCCAGGAGGAGCTTAAGCTGATGCTTGCGCTTACAAAACCGAAATTCTTTATTCCGGTGCATGGCGAGCACCGTCATCTGGTTCTGCATAAGAAGCTGGCGGAGCAGGTGGGAATACCGGCCTCGCGCTCATTCGTGCTGAGCAACGGAACAGTCCTTGAAATGGATTCCGACAGCGCAAAGATAAGCGGAACGATCCCGGCGGGACAGGTGCTTGTTGACGGACTTGGAGTAGGAGATGTGGGAAACATCGTTCTCCGTGACAGAAAGCATCTTGCTCAGGACGGTCTTATAATTATCGTTATAACGATCGACCAGGAAGCTCACGGTATGGTATCAAGACCGGACGTTATCTCGCGCGGCTTTGTATATGTCCGTGAGGCGGAGCAGCTTATAGAGGATATTAAGGACATAGCAGACGAGTCTGTTTCGGTCTGCCTTTCAAAACGTAATGTGGATTGGGCGATGATGAAGAATACCGTCAAGTCCGGCGTCGCAAAGTATATATTTGAAAGAACAAAGAGAAATCCGATGATCCTGCCGATAATTGAAGAGGTATGATAATATAAAAACGGGAATGCGGCATAAGCGCCGCATTCCCGTTAATTTATTCCTCTCCGCGGAGTATCGCCGCAAGCCTTAACATGAACCTTGTGCATTTACCTACTGAGGCTGCCTCGAACCGTACGCCGGCGGAGGCGAGTCTGTCCGTAAGCTCTGCGGGTATTTCCTTTGTGTATTCCACTTCTATTTCATAATCCGTTTTGTCGAGATAATCATTTTTATCAAGGCAGATCTCCACGCCGTCGGTGTACATAAGGCTGTGGCGCAGGGTGGTGAGGGAGCCGAGCAGCGAAGCCGGTACCTCAAGCCCGGTCATTTTTTTTACCTGCTCCTGAGTAAAGCTTTCGGGAATACCGGTCGTGTCATATTCCGCCTCCTCGCAAATCTGCAAGGGGCTGCCGGCGTTTTTATGAACCTTAACCTGTATCTTGTTTACATTATCCTTTGCGCGTACACGGAGCGTTATTCCGTTCCTTTTAAGCTCTCCGCGCGGATCGGTATAATAGCTGTTTACCTGCTCCTTGACCCAGTCCCAGTCAAACATTTTTTCAAGCTCAAGGTATGCCGTCTCATCAAGCATACATTTCCATTCCGTTTCTAACATACGCGTCCTCCTTATATAAACCGGTTGTGTTCTATGCTGTATTCATAGCCTATTGTTCCGCATTTTTTCTCAAGCTCTGCTTTGTCCGCCTGTAAATCGTCGCATAGCGCGTCAAGAGAGGCGTAAAAGTCACGGAGCTTTGTGTTGAGAACGCTCACCAGCATTGCAGGGTCATTGGGTAAATTCATAGTCTAACATCCTTTCCTGCTATTTTCTTAATGTCGAGTACATATATTTGGGTATGTGTCCCTGCATTGTGTACACGGAGCGGTTGCCGTTGACCGCAAACGCGATTATGCATGAGGCGGCGATATATATCGCGGAGCTTGTGCCGAACATCTCTATGCCTATAAACATCGGCGCAAGCAGCGTGTTTGTAGCGCTGCTGTATACGGCGGTACAGCCCATAATGACCGTAAGCTCAAAGGGAAGTCCCGTAAGCCGCGCCATTACCGCGCCGAGCGAGGCGCCGATTGCCATGATCGGCATCATTTCACCGCCGGAAAAGCCAATAACGATACAGGCTATAGTAAATACAAACTTGATTATAAAATCGTAGCTGTGGTAGGAATGCGTCAGCAGCAGCTCCGAAAGCATTGCGGAGCCTGTGCCGCAGTAACGCCCGCGGGATACAAATATGAGCAGCGCGGCCATTATGCTGCCGCCGATAAGTATTCCTATGTAACGGTTTCTAACCCTGCTGTCGTAAAGCTCATGCGCCCTGTGGAGCGCGACAGCGAACATTCTGCCCGCGATCCCGAAAACAATGGAGCATACCACGATGAGAAACGCGATCTTGGGAGTTATCGCCACGGTATACGAAACCGCATGGCTGAAAGCGGCAAGACCGCATACCCTTGATATATAGTAGGCGGTATACGCGCCGATGAGCGCGGGGATAAGAGCCTGATAGAACAGAACGCCCGCGGCGGAAAATTCAAGCGCAAAAAACAGTCCGCCAAGCGGGGTCTGGAAAAGTCCCGAAACCGCCGCGCTTACGCCTGTTATAAGCAGTATGCGGTTGTATTTGCGCACCCTGAACATACGCGACATATAATCGCCGATCGCTGCGCCGCAGGTAGCAACGGTACCCTCCTTGCCGGTGCTTGCTCCGAAGAGCAGCATGATGGCATTGGACGCCAGCTTCAGGAAAAGATATCCGTCAGGGTAACGGCCGAGTCTTTGCGCATGGTGGGGATCGAGTATTTGTCCCTCATCGTCCACCTCGCCCATATTATAGGCAATTGCGAGGTTAAGCCCCTGCTCGGAGTTGGGGCTGAAGCGCTTGTACAGGAAAATGATCACTATGCCCGCAAGCCCTAGAAAGGGAACAAGCGCAAGATAGTGCTCCGCGCGAAACTCCTCTATAAATTCAAGCGCTCTGCCGAAGAACCCCGAAATAAAGCCGAGCTGCGCGCCTATAATTATTGCAAGGAGGGAGCAGATAACCGTTTCTCTTACCTTGCCCGTCCTGAATTTGTCGGTAAGTGTTTTAAAATTCATTTTTTCAGCATCTTCTTTAAATATTGTCCTGTGTATGAGCTTTCGTTTTCCGCAACCTCCTCCGGGGTACCGGCGGCGACAATTGTGCCGCCGCCGTCGCCGCCCTCGGGGCCGAGGTCTATTATATAATCGGCAGTCTTGATAACATCGAGATTATGCTCGATCACTATAACCGTGTTGCCGCCTTCAACGAGTCTGTTAAGCACCTCGATCAGCTTCTGCACGTCCGCGGAATGAAGTCCTGTCGTTGGCTCGTCGAGAACGTATACGGTCTTTCCCGTCGGGCGGCGGGAAAGCTCCGTTGCGAGCTTTACTCTCTGCGCCTCTCCGCCGGAAAGCTGCGTGGAGCTTTGTCCGAGCTTTACATATCCCAGACCGACCTCCTGTATTGTTTCAAGCCGTCTTTTAAGCTTAGGGATATTGGCAAAGAACTCTACCGCCTCGTCAACCGTCATTTCAAGCACGTCATATATTGATTTGCCCTTGTATTTAACCTCAAGAGTTTCCCTGTTATAGCGTTTCCCCTTGCAGACCTCGCAGGGAACATATACATCGGAAAGGAAGTTCATTTCGATCTTAACGATACCGTCGCCCGCGCACGCCTCGCAGCGGCCGCCCTTTACATTGAAGCTGAAACGGCTTGCCTTGTAGCCGCGGATTTTAGACTCGTTTGTCTGCGCGAACACCTCGCGGATGTCGTTGAAAAGATTAGTATAGGTTGCCGGATTTGAGCGCGGTGTTCTTCCGATAGGGCTTTGGTCAATTGCTATTATCTTGTCAAGAGCCTCCGTTCCGAGGATCTCCCTGTGCTGTCCCGGCTTTGTATGCGCACGGTTCAGAGTGTGGGCAAGGCTCTTATAAAGTATTTCGTTTACAAGAGAGCTTTTGCCCGAGCCGGAAACGCCCGTAACGCAGGTTAATACGCCGGTCGGGAATTTTACGTTTATATTTTTCAGATTATTTTCCTTCGCGCCCTTAACGGTTATCCAGCCTGCCGGCTTGCGGCGTTCTGCGGGGACCTCGATTTTCAGCTCGCCGCTGAGGTACTTGCCTGTGAGCGAGCGGGGACATTTCATAAGCTCCTGCGCGGTACCGGTCCCGACTATTTCTCCGCCGTTTATTCCCGCTGCCGGACCCACATCAACGATATAGTCCGCGGCAAGCATGGTGTCCGTGTCATGCTCGACAACTATTACCGTGTTTCCCAGATCCCGCAGATGCAGGAGAGTTCCGATAAGCCTTGTGTTATCCCTCTGGTGAAGTCCGATGCTCGGCTCGTCAAGAATATAGAGGACGCCCGTAAGACCGGAGCCTATCTGTGTTGCAAGCCTTATTCTCTGCGCTTCTCCGCCGGAAAGCGTTCCCGAAGATCGGGAGAGTGTGAGGTATTCAAGCCCGACGTCAAGCAGAAACTGCAGCCGCGCCTTGATTTCCTTTACGATCTGCTTTGCGATCATCATTTCACGGTCTGTAAATTCAAGACTGTTCACGAACGCCATTTCATCTCTGATGCTCATGCAGGTAAACTCATAGATGTTTTTTCCGCCTACCGTTACGCCCAGCATATCGTCATTGAGCCTTGCGCCCTTACATTTCGGACAGCGTATATCGTTCATGTACCGGCCTATATCGGCTCTTGCATACTCTGAGGTCGGCTTGTCATAGCGGCGCTGGAGGTTTGTTATAACTCCCTCAAACGGCATTTCGTAGGAGCCGCTTCCGTAGGAACGGTTATATCTGAGCGTCAGCTTTTCCTCGCCGGTGCCGTAGAGCAGAACGTCCTTCGCCTCCTGCGGTATATCCTTATACGGCGTGCTTATATCAAAGCCGTAGGTTTCGGCGATCGCATTGTAATACATATACGCAACGCTTGACGGATCGTCATAGTTGTTCCAGCCGCTGCACCTTATCGCGCCCTCAAGTATTCCGGCCTCGGGATTTACTACAACGAGATCGGGGTCTATTTTAAGAAGGACTCCGAGACCGTCGCAGTTAGGACACGCGCCGAAGGGATTGTTAAATGAAAACATTCTCGGCTCCGGCTCCGGCAGACTGACGCCGCAGTCGTCACAGGCATAGCTCTGTGAAAACCGCATTGTTTCTCCGCCCACGACCTCAACCATTACAATATCTCCGCTGAGCTTGAAGGCGGTTTCGATCGAATCCCCCAGCCGCATTCCGATATCCGGCTTTACCGCAAGACGGTCAATAACTATTTCTATATTATGCTTAAAGGTCTTTTTCAGCGTTGGCGGCTCATTCACGTCATACATTTCGCCGTCAACTCTCATACGCACATAGCCGCTCTTTTTGGCGGATTCAAAAATGTTCTTATGCTCGCCTTTTTTTGCGGTGACTACCGGCGCGAGTATCTGTATTCTTGAACGCTCCGGCAGCTCCATTATGCGGTCAACGATCTGGTCAACCGTCTGGCGCTTTACCTCTTTGCCGCATTTTGGGCAGTGGGGGATACCCACACGCGCGTAGAGCAGACGGAGGTAGTCGTAGATCTCCGTCACGGTCCCCACGGTTGAGCGCGGGTTTTTTGAGGTGGTTTTCTGGTCTATGCTGATTGCCGGTGAAAGCCCCTCGATATAGTCCACATCCGGCTTATCCATCTGACCGAGGAACATTCTCGCGTAGGAGGAAAGCGATTCAACGTACCGTCTTTGTCCCTCCGCATATATGGTGTCGAACGCAAGCGAGCTTTTGCCCGAGCCGGAAAGTCCGGTGAGAACCACCAGCTTGTCCCTTGGTATATTTATGGAAACATTTTTCAAATTGTGTACACGAGCGCCCTGAATTTTAATTTCTCCGTTTAACATTTGCAGCCTTTCCTTATCAATTCAAATAGTAGGATTTCGTATCCGATTTCCGCTGTATCAGCAGGCTTTTCTCATCGGCAAGCCTCTGAACGTCCGCATGTATCGCGCTTTCAAACATCATCTGTACAAACGGATCGGCGGAATAGACCGTCTGCGCGGCGCTTGCTATTTCAAGTCTGTCGGATTCGGGAAATTCCCGTATATCAATAATCTCGCATTTCAGCCCGAGGGTTTCGAACACAACTCTCTCAGCCTCGTCAAAATCCTCCTGCGGAGCATTTGAATCGCTGAAGCATATAAATTCCGTGACCTCCTCCTCATACATATAAAGTATCGGGGTCAGAATACGTTCCGTTATGATCTCCACGGCTGTCTGCAATTCGGTTTCGTTTATCATAAGTCAAATTCCTTTTCAAGTCGTTTTATCTGATCGCGGTATTCCGCGGCCTTCTCAAATTCAAGCTTTTCGGCGGCGTCGAGCATAAGCTTTTCAAGCTCCGCGATCTGCTTTTTAAAGTCGATCGCCGCGCTCTTTGAGGTCTTTTCCTCAACCGCCTGCATAGGCTCCAGAATTTCGCGTATGTCCTTGCGTATGGTTGTCGGCACAATGCCGTGCTCCTCGTTGTATTTCATTTGCAGTCCGCGTCTGCGACCGGTTTCGCTCATGGCGCGGCTCATTGAGCCGGTTATAGTGTCGCCGTACAGTATGACCCGTCCGTCGGCGTTGCGCGCGGCGCGCCCTATGGTTTGTATCAGTGACATTTCGCTCCTTAAAAAGCCCTCCTTGTCCGCGTCGAGTACCGCCACAAGCGCGACCTCCGGAATGTCAAGTCCCTCGCGCAGCAGGTTTATTCCAACAAGCACGTCATAAACGCCTATACGCAGATCCTTTATGATCTCGGTGCGCTCTATGGTCTTTATCTCCGAGTGCATATATGTTACCTTGAAGCCGATTTCTTTTAAATAGTCCGTAAGGTCCTCCGCCATTTTCTTTGTAAGCGTTGTCACAAGCGTCCTGAAGCCCTTTTCCGCAACGCTTCTAATCTCTCCGATAAGATCGTCGATCTGATGCTCCGTAGGCCGCACCTCAACAAGCGGGTCAAGCAGACCTGTTGGTCTTATCACCTGCTCGGCGACAACCGTTGAATGCTCCTTTTCGTAATCCGCGGGCGTTGCGCTTGTGAAAATCACTTGGTTTAGGCGCTGCTCAAACTCCGGGAATTTCAGCGGACGGTTGTCCAGCGCGCTCGGAAGCCGGAAGCCGTAACGGATAAGAGTTGCCTTTCTGGCGAGGTCGCCGTTATACATTCCGCGGACCTGCGGGAGAGTCTGGTGCGACTCGTCTATTATCATGAGATAATCCTCCGGCATATAGTCAAGCAGGGTGAACGGAGCCGACCCGGCAGCTCTGCCGCTTATATGGCGGGAATAGTTTTCAATGCCCTGGCAGAAGCCGATCTCCTGCATCATTTCGAGGTCATAGCGTGTGCGCTGCTCTATCCTCTGCGCCTCGATCAGCAGATTCTTTTCCTTGAAATACTTGACCTGCTCCTCCATTTCCTCCTCAATTGCCGCCATAGCGATCGTCATTTTCTCCGGCGTTGTGACATAATGAGACGCCGGCATTATAACCGCGTGGCGGTATATCCCTATGATCTCCCCGGTAACTACGTTTATTTCAGATATTCTGTCTATTTCATCGCCGAAAAATTCAACACGGATCGCATTTTCTCCGTTGTTTGACGGGAATATCTCCACAACGTCGCCGCGGACGCGGAACTTGTTTCGGACAAAGTTGACGTCATTGCGCTCGTACTGCATTTCGACAAGCTTTCTGAGCATCTCGTCACGATCCTTTTCCATGCCGACGCGCAGCGAAAGCATCATGTTCTTGTAGTCGTCCGGGTCGCCGAGACCGTAAATACATGAAACGCTCGATACGATAAGCACGTCCTTGCGTTCAAGCAGCGCGAAGGTTGCGCTGTGGCGGAGCTTATCAAGGTTGTCGTTTGTCATCGCGTCCTTTTCTATATATGTGTCGGTTTGAGGCAGATATGCCTCAGGCTGGTAATAGTCATAGTACGATACGAAAAATTCAACGCAGTTATTTGGGAAAAACTCCTTGAACTCGCTGCACAGCTGCGCGGCAAGGGTCTTGTTGTGCGCAAGAACGATCGTGGGTTTGTTCACGGCGGCAATGATGTTTGCCATTGTAAAGGTTTTTCCCGAACCGGTTACGCCCAGCAGCGTCTGGAACTTTTCGCCGCGGTTCAGCCCGTCCACAAGCTTTGCGATCGCCTGCGGCTGATCACCCGATGGCTTAAATCCCGAAACCAGCTCGAATTTATCCATATTCCGCACCTCCCGATTTTCTCTTAAATCTATTCTATTATAACCCACAAACATATGTTTGTCAATAGAGAAATATGGGGAAATTATGTATTAAAAAAGCCCCCTGCTGCGGGCGTCTTCGCGGCAGAGGCTTTCCGTAAGCAATTTTATTTGTTCAGCAGGAACATCTGACCTATGGCAAGAAATTCTCTTAAATATGACGGGAATATGTTATACCATGCCGTAGGCGCACCGATATGGTTTAATGAAAAGCCCTGAAGGCGGGCAAGAGAGTTTGCGCGGTATATATGGAAGTCATTGGTTATAAATACCGCAGAGCTGTTTGCAAGCCCGCCGTCAGTGAGACTGTTTGAAAATCTGAAGTTTTCTGTTGTAGAGGTGGATTTATCCTCCGTCAGAACGCGGTCGTTGTCTATGCCGTGTTCGGTAATATAGCGGCGCATTGCCTCGGCTTCGGATATGTCCTCGTCATGACCCTGACCTCCCGAAACGATTATTTTACAGCTGTCGTTTCTTTCAAGATACTGCAGCGCGGTGTCAAGTCTTTCGCGCAGCGCTTGGGAAGGCTCCTCTCCGCGGACTCCGCAGCCGAGTATCAGAAGGTAGTCCTCATTATATGTCACCTTGTTATTATTGCCATAGGCATAAAGAAATCCCGTTGTGCACAGCATCAGCATGCCGCAGAATGCTGTACATACTGCGAGAGCTTTAAAAAGCGGGTATGTCATAAGCCTTTTTGTATGTTCGATAAATACCGAAGGAAGGAGAATAATAAGCCCGAGAAGGATCGTAAGCCATGTGCCCATGGTGAGATTAGCGGCGAGCATTACGCATATACCGTTAATAAATATGGCGGCACCGATCAGGATACATATAACTCTCAGCACGGTTTTTTTCATATACGTCAATCCCTTCAAAATACGATCATATATTTTCATTATATTAAATAGTGCCGCTGCAGTCAATGAAAACGAATAATTATTAAAAAAATGTTCACAATTATGGCGCATTAAAGGTTGAAATTCCGCGCAATATGTGTTATACTGTATCTAATAAATATTTATATATGGGGTAGGGAGCGGAAATGGATTATAACTATGTTCGTATGAGAAACGCGGCGCACGCCGGCGATACTGCGCTTGCCGAATATTACAGAAAGCTGTATGAAGCGGGGACGGAAACAAAAACCGCATCGCCGGTGCTTAATTATGTTATAGCGCTGCTTGCAGCGGCTGCAGCCGCCCTTTTTATTTATATAATGTATCTGAGAGGTGCGGGAATTTGATAGTTACACTGGTTTCAAAAAAAGGCGGACGCAAAATCAACGAGGATGCCGCGGGAAGAGCTAAAAAGAACGGGATCGTATGCGTTGTTCTGGCGGACGGGCTGGGCGGTCATAACGGCGGCTCTGTCGCATCACGGCTTGCGGTCGAAACGGTTATTGACGCGTTCAATAAAAAGCCTGTCCTTTCCGAGGAGGGGATAAGACAGTATATCTCCATGGCGAATGACGCGATAATGGCAAGAGCCGATACTGATGAGGATTACGGTCATATGTCAAGCACGATTGCAGTTCTTTTAATAAAAGGGAAAAAAGCGGTATGGGGGAATGTAGGCGACACAAGATTGTACCGTTTTCACCATAACAGGATTGAGGAGGTCACTGAGGATCATTCATTGGCTTTTATAGATTTTATGTGCGGGGATATTGAGTATGACGATATAAGAAGAAGTCCCTACCAGAACAAGCTCACGAGCGCACTCGGAATTGCCTCGGGTGAAATGAATATTTCAAGAATGACCGATATAGATAACTATACAAGCTTTCTTTTGTGCACCGACGGCTGGTGGGAGTATGTGAGTGATGAGGATATGGAGGATACCTTAAAGGCTTCCGGATCGGGCAAGGAGTGGATCACAAGGATGCTCCGGATCCGTGAGAGCGCCGCTCCCGAGGTAAGCGATAATTATTCGGCTGCCGCCGTGGTTATGTGATATAATAAACAATAATGAATATTTCACGCGTAAATGTCAAAAATAACACCTGACGGACGGTTTCCGCCGGGTGTTTTCTTTTTGTAAGGAGTGTGTTTAATATGAATGAGCTGACAGCATTTGCACAGCTGGCATTTACGATAATTGTGGGGATGTATTTTTTTACGCATCTGAGATCTGATTCGGAGGGGGAGAAGCTTTTAAAGGAGGAGTCAAAGGACCATGCGGAAAGGCTGAACGCGCTGAGACATATAAGCCTAAATGAGCCTATGACGGAGCTTTCAAGACCGTGCAGCGCCTCGGAAATAATAGGGCAGGATGAGGGGGTTCGCGCCCTTCGCGCCGCGTTATGGGGCGCAAATCCGCAGCACGTCCTGATCTACGGCCCGCCGGGAGTGGGAAAAACAGCGGCGGCAAGAGTCGTTCTTGATGAGATAAAGAAAAGCCCGGGCACGCCTTTTGCGGATGATGCGGTATTTGTGGAAACGGACGCCTGTGTAATGCGCTGCGATGAGCGGGGCTTTGCGGACCCGCTTATCGGCTCGGTGCATGATCCTATATATCAGGGCGCGGGCGCGTACGGCAGCTCCGGCATACCTCAGCCGAAGGCGGGAGCCGTTACAAAGGCGCACGGAGGGATACTTTTTCTCGATGAGATAGGCGAGCTGCCGAACGAACAGATCAACAAGCTGCTTAAGGTTCTGGAGGACAGGCGGGTCATGCTCGAAAGCTCCTATTACAGCCGGAGAAACAGAAAAATCCCGACATATATACATGATATATTTGAAAACGGAATGCCCGCTGATTTCAGGCTTATAGGCGCAACCACAAGAAAGACGCAGGATATACCGGAGGCGATCCGCTCACGATGCGTGGAGATATATTTTTCATCGCTGTCGAGAACGGACATTGTGAGGATCATTACAGAGGCGGCGCTCAGGTGCGGCGCGGCGATGGAGAACGGAGTGAGGGAAACGATAGCGGACTACGCGCAGAACGGCCGCGACGCCGTAAAGCTTTTGCAGTCTGCGGCAAACCTGGCGCGGATGGAGGGCAGACCGGTAATATCGGTTTCAGACGCGGACTGGGTGGCAAAGGCGGGACGGTATAAAAAGCGCGGCGAGCCGTTTCTCAAGGAGAACGAAAAAATTGTGGATATTTCAATTGTAAAGCCTAAATAACCTCGCATGGGGCGGCTCCTTAAATTATGCCGCCCTTTAAAATACAGTCATATAGTGTAATATGTATAAAAGTATGAATTAAATAGTACAGAGCTATAGTTAATCATGTAAAAACAAAATAAAAACAGTTGATTTTTTTATAACGTTATGATAAAATATCCATGTGTGAATTTTTGGGTGTATATTGAATATAAGGGTAGAAAAACATAAAGAAAAAAGGTGTGGTATATAAAAATGCATGAGATAAAAATCAGGGATCATAAAAACAATATTTTGCTTGACAAGGCGGCAACAAACCTGTTCCGCAACAGGACTTTGCTTTTGCTGGACGTAATACTGGTCGTGGCGTCATATTTTCTTTCCACGATGCTGATTAATAACATTTACGAAACTATCGGCATTATGGCGAAAAACATTCCTGCTTTGTCGGTTTCCTTGTTATCCTTCGTCATTGTTTTGTATGCGATGGGATTATACAAGATACTTTGGATACACAGCGGTACGAGAGATTATCTGCGTTTAATGGGCGGATGCGTCGCGGCGTCACTGATATCAATATTGATCAACATATTTTTTGTCGGTGGTTTTTATTTTAAAATCAATATCTGCGCCGCTATAATAACAAGCATAGGAATTATATCGCTGCGTATGGCTGTGCGCTGCCTGAATACTCTGTATATGGGGCATATGACCGCGGGTAAAAACAGAAAGCGGCTGATGATAGTAGGCGCGGGATCCTCGGCAGTGATCGCGCTCAAGGATATGGACAACAATATAAATCTGAATTATGATGTTGTCTGCTTTATTGATGATGACCCCAATAAAAGAAAATCAATAGTCCACGGTATAAGCGTAATGGGCAACCGAAACGACATCGTGCGTATCGCGAAGGAAAAGGCTATAGATGAAATCCTGATCGCGCTGCCGTCCGCGGAGTTCAGGGACAGAAAAGAGATCATAGAAATATGTAATGAAACGGGCTGCAAGGTTAAAATTCTGCCGAGTATTGACCAGATGCTTGACGAAAGCAGCCCTTACGGCAAAATAAGAGATGTTCAGATCGAGGATCTGCTGCCCCGTGATCCGATCAGACTCAACAACAGTGAAATAAAGGATTACATAGAGGACAAGGTGATACTTGTGACCGGAGGAGGCGGCTCAATAGGCTCCGAGCTGTGCCGCCAGATAATGCGTTTCAATCCGAAAAAGCTTGTCGTACTGGATATTTACGAAAATAACGCGTATGATCTGCAGATGGAGCTTAATCGCAAGTATCCCGATAACAAGCCGGAGGCAGTGATCGGCTCTGTCCGCGATAAGGAACGTCTGGACGATATATTCAGCCATTACAGACCGTATATTGTATTCCATGCCGCGGCTCACAAGCATGTTCCGCTTATGGAGGACAGCCCGGGCGAGGCAATAAAGAACAATGTATTCGGCACGCTCAATGTTGTACGCTGTGCCGAAAAATACGGAGCAAAGCGCTTTGTAATGATTTCGACCGATAAGGCGGTCAACCCGACAAACGTAATGGGCGCGACAAAGAGAATATGTGAAATGATAGTGCAGTGCGCTCAGAATAACAGCAAAACGGAGTTTGTGGCTGTGCGTTTCGGAAACGTGCTCGGCTCAAACGGAAGCGTTATCCCATTGTTTAAGAAGCAGATTGCGGAGGGCGGTCCGGTAACGGTAACGGATAAGCGGATCACCCGTTTCTTCATGACGATTCCCGAGGCGGCTCAGCTTGTGCTCCAGGCGGCAAGCTACGCAAAGGGCGGAGAGATATTTGTGCTTGACATGGGACAGCCTGTGAAGATATATGATCTTGCAAAGAACCTGATAAGACTTTCCGGCTATACGCCCGATAGAGATATAAAAATTGTTGAAATCGGCCTCAGACCCGGTGAAAAGCTTTATGAGGAGCTGCTCATGGACGAGGAGGGTCTGACAAACACAAGCCACCATAAAATATTTATCGGAAAGCCGATTGATATTTCAAGAGCGCATCTTGACGTAATGCTTGACAAGCTCAGATCGGCTGTTGAAAATGATGATAATGAAGCAATAAAGGATGCTATTGCCGATGTTGTACCCACATATATAAGAAAAAAAGAGTTTATTTTATAGGAGGCAGATTAGTATGAAGAATTTTAATTATAATATTCCGACTAAAATCTATTTCGGAAAAGGGCAGATTGATGTACTGGGCGGCAAATTAAAGGAGATAACCGACAGTGCGCTTCTTGTTTACGGTGGCGGAAGTATAAAAAAGAACGGATTGTATGATAAGGTCACAAGCCGGCTTAACGAGGCGGGCATTATGTGGAAGGAGCTTTCAGGCGTTGAGCCTAATCCGCGTATCGAATCCGTCCGCCGCGGCGTTGCGATTTGTCGCGAAAACGGCTTGGGAGCTGTGCTTGCCGTTGGCGGCGGCAGCACGATTGACTGTGCGAAAATCATTGCGAGCGGTGTTTGCTATGACGGCGATCCGTGGGAGCAGGTGCTTGACAGCAATAAAATTACAAAGGCGCTGCCGATTGTATCGGTGCTGACGCTATCGGCGACAGGCTCGGAAATGGACGGCTTCGCGGTTATTTCGGATTTTGAGAAAAATGAAAAGTGGGGTTCCGGCAACGATGTTACAAAGCCCGTATTCTCCATTCTCGATCCCGAATACACCTTCACCGTTTCCGCGCGTCAGACGGCGGCAGGTACGGCGGATATTATGAGCCATACTTTTGAAAACTATTTTACAAGGGAAAAGGGCGCGTTTTTACAGGCGCGTTTCTGCGAGGGTATATTAAAAACCTGTATAAAATATGCGCCGATTGCAATTGGTACGCCCAATGACTACGAGGCGAGAGCCAATCTTATGTGGGCATCGAGCATGGCAATCAACGGCGTCTGCTCCTACGGCGAGAATACGGCGTGGTCGGTGCATCCGATGGAGCATGAATTGAGCGCGTTTTACGATATTACGCACGGAGTCGGACT
>CAZOHJ010000046.1:0-15091 GCA_964579875.1 uncultured Lachnospiraceae bacterium
ATCTTTATGTTATAAAGCGGCTGTTCATTACATAAACAATAAACAGCCGCTTTAATGTAAAACGTTTTACACTATTAAAAGAGAAAGTTTTTAATAAGAATGTAAACCTAAAATATATTTTTTATAAAATTTTATGACCGAATAAAATGAAGTCCCATTTAAACGGAGAGTGTGAGAAAAAGTCTCACACTCCCTTTAAACGAATCAATACCCATAAAACTCAACGCTTTCCTTTATAAGCTCACAGGTATCCAAATCCAATTTATACTTTCCAGATTCAAAAGTATGTCTGCTTCCCATAAGAGAATATGGGTTTGACTTGGATCTCCAAGACTCAAATATCAAATATTTACCATCTTCGGAGAATTGAGCTTCCGTGATAGATGAACCTTGTCTTGAAATAAAGTCATAAGCGTTGATAATATTTGAATAATCCATTACAAGCCCATTTTTGTAAAAACGGACTGCACTGCAGCCGTCAAAATTTGTGGTTTCTCTGAATCCACCTTGATGAATATATTCAGTATAATCATCGGAAGTAAAAGAATCAACTATTTTATCTGCTTTCCGGATTCCTTCTATACAATATTTATACTTTTCAAGATTATCTTCATATAAATTGTATTTGTCTGCATCAGAGAAAATATTAAGAGTTCTGCTTTTGTCATCGTAGTTATAAGATATAGAATATTTTGAAAAACCAACGAACTCAAGATCTCTTATATAACCGGTATTATCTGTGTCAGACAAATCTTCTGCTGTTGTTACAAGCTTGCCGCCTATATTTTCGGTTTCAATATACTGCCCATTAAGATATGCCGTAATATCGGTTTCATAAGTATATCCGGTTATGTTACCGACTGTACCACGCTCAATGACCGGATAAAAATCCTCATTAGCTTTGCAATGCTTGTTTACAAACAATGTCCGTGCTTCGTCATTATAGTACACGCTGAAGCCGTAATTTGACAAATCTTCAAGGCAAATCATCATTTTTCCATCTATTGAATAGCCTTGTATCGGGATTCCATCCATATAGGTTAGAATATCGGTTGAATAGATTGGACGTATGAGATCACCGTTAGCCGCAGAAACGATCGTTGCGTTGCTCGTGCCTGCAATTATACTAGTTAATAAAAGAATCAGTATTTTCTTCATTACTATATCTCCTCATATTATATGTTTAACTAGTATTAGTATATCAGGAAATATAGTATTGTGCAACTACGTTTTAAGTATGTTTGGTGATATTTTGTGAAAAATTATGGACACGTAGACTATTATGTGATAGATTATATCCTGCAATAAATACCAATTTCGAGAAAAATAAAATCAAGGGCACTGGTGATAGGCTCTTGATTTTATTATGGTATGTGATTTCATGATTTGTGTTGGGTGTGTCTGTGAGAAATTGTAATCTATTATTTCAGCTGGACGTAATCACCGCAAACAAAGCCTGTCTGACCGCCGAATATCAAACAACGATACCAGCCGTTTGAGCATTTACCTGTTATGGTTATATCATCACCTGCTGCATATGCGCCGAGAATAATGCCTGAGGTTGACGGGTCAGAACGGACATTTGATGAAGGGATAACAGGCACAAGCACAAAGCACCGCGAGGGCTTCAAGAATTTGCAAGAAACACGGTGGACAGCCTGACAACCATCCGGCTGCTCAAGGAACATGGTGTTGAGTGCTATTTCGAGAAGGAAAATATCTGGACTTTCGATGGCAAGGGAGAGGTGCTCATCACAATCATGAGCTCGCTGGCTCAAGAGGAAAGCCTCAGCATTTTCAAAAACTGCACATGGGGACAAAAAAACGTTTTGCAGACGGCAAGGTCACGATTCCGTTTAACAGATTCCTTGGCTACGACCGCGGTGCCGACGGCGAACTGGTGGTCAATCCCGAGCAAGCCGAAGTTGTCCGTAGCATTTACGACATGTTCCTGCAAGGCATGACCTACCACGGCATCGCGCAAAAGCTCAACTATGACGGCGTCAAGACACCGGGCGGCAAAGACAAGTGGAGCATTTCCACGGTAAAGAGCATATTAAGCAACGAGAAATACAAAGGCGATGCCCTGCTGCAGAAACGCTTCACGGTCGATTATCTGACCAAGAAACAGAAAAAGAATGAGGGCGAAATTCCACAATACTATGTGGAAGGAAACCACGAGGCAATCATCCCGAAGGAACTGTTCATGCAGGTCCAGGCCGAGCTTGTCCGCAGGAGGGCAGTCCATGTCAGCCCGTCCGGCAAGAAACGCAGCTTCTCCTGCAACCACTGTTTTGCGCAGATGGTTTTCTGCGGCGAATGCAATGAGCTTTATCGGCGTGTTCACTGGAATAACCATGGCCGCAAGTCCATCGTCTGGCGCTGTATCAGCCGCTTGGAGCCGGGTTCCGCGGAAATGAACTGCACCAACCGCACTGTTAATGAGCTTCTGCTGCAGGAAGTCACAGTCAAAGCCATTAATCAGATTCTGACTGAGCGCGGCACATTTTTGAAAGCTCTGCAAAAGAATATCGCCAAGGCCGTGGTCAGTGCCGACACACTCTCGCTGGATGGTATTCAGGCAAGGCTGGAGGAACTGCAGAAGGAGCTCATCAAAAAGGCAAACAGCAAGCAAGATTACGATGGCATCGCCGATGAGATTTTCCGACTTCGCGAGCAGAAAGAACAGTCGGAAGTCGACAGTCACCATCAGAAAGAAACCATGAACAGAATTAAAGAGCTACAAGACTTCATCGCCAAGCAGGAAACCGACATTACAGAGTTTGATGAGGCTCTCGTCAAAAAGCTCATCGAGAAAATCACAGTCTATCCTGACCGCTTCACCGTGGAATTCAAGTCCGGAATTACAATTGATATCGAAGTATAAATAAGGCTCCTTGCCGCTGAAACGCAATCAGTAGTGAGGAGCCTTGATCTGTCTTTGGCAAATTGGAAGTTATATATTAAATCTGCTTTGAAACAAAATGTACAATTCCTTTATTTTTATTCAAAATATGCGGTATCAACTCTAACGGATATACCTTTAATCCATTTTTTAAATTTTCTAAAGAAACCCAACAAAAATCCAAATCAATTCTTTCATTATCTAAATTATCATATCCATGGAAAAAACCATCTAATGGTATATCATGATTATTCAGTAAATGGACTGTATAATACAGACAAATTTGATGGCATGGTTTTTGTCCCCAAGGGAAAAACACTTCACCAACAGCAAACAAACTGTCTATCTCTATTTTTGCATGAAGTTCTTCTTCAAATTCTCTTTTCAAAGTTTCAGTGGTTGTTTCAAGACAGGATACATGACCTCCAATAATAGCAAAATCATCATTCTTGGGTTTCTGTAGTAATATTTTATCATTTTTTATAAGCAGTCCACCAACTCTGTACGAAAATACAAATTCCTCTGTCTTAAAAAGAATATCCCTACCCATAAACTTATCCTCCTTTATAAATTCCGGTTTGTCCTACTGACATCTATCTCACAGCCTCAACTCCCTGACATCTAACTCACTAACTCAACTTAATGACATCTAATCCGGCAACTCCACTCTCACACTTTTTTCTCTGAGCCGCCGTGGATAAGTTACCGAGAAGCGTTTTATCTGCCCGATGCCAAATTTGTCCAATTGCCCGAAAACCACAGTATTACTTGGATTTCACGGCTATTTTCTTTCTACCCTTGACATCAAAACTACCGTCTCAACATGGCTCGTATTTCCGAACATATCCGCTCCCGCGCATTTTACCAGGTTATAGCCGTACCCGGCAAGATATTTTGCATCTCTTGCAAGCGTTGCGGGATTACAGGATACGTATACAATTCTTTTCGGCTCCGTTACCGCTATCGCCTTAAGCGTTTCTTCATCACTGCCCTTCCGCGGCGGATCAAGTATCACTATATCCGGCTTTAAGCCTGCCGTTATAAGCCTCGGGACAGAGTTTTCCGCGCTGTCCGCATAAAATTCCGCGTTCTTTATCCCGTTGTTGTCCGCGTTTTTCTTTGCGTCTGCAACGGCTCTTTCAACTATCTCAATTCCCGTTACATGCTTTGCCATTTTTGCCGCCGCAAGCGAAATGGTTCCTATTCCGCAGTACACATCCATAACAATATCGTTTTCGGAAATTTCTGCATATTCAAGCGCCTTGCCGTAGAGTCTCTCCGTCATATGCGGGTTGACCTGATAAAAGCTGTCGGGTGATATGCCGAAGTTTATCCCGCATAAGGTATCGTTAATTTCAGCCTTGCCGTATATGAGCTTGTTTTCCCGTCCCATAAGAACGCTGTTTTTTGATTTATTGATATTTATATACACCGAAACAAGCTTATCCGATATCTTTCGCAGCCGCTTTATAAGCCTTTCTCTTTTCGGAATGCCGTCCGAGTTTACAGAAACGACGACCATTATTTCCCCGGTAGTCTCCGCATTTCTTATAAACAGCCTTCTTACAATACCCTTGCGGGCTTTTTCATCATAAGCGCTTACATTGTTTTCTTTCATGTATTCAATCAGCGCGCCGCTGACTTCACCGTTTATACCGTTACACAAAAGGCAATCCTTGACAGGGATTATTTCATGTGTTTTGCTCGCATAAAAGCCGCTTACAAGCTCACCGGATCTGTCCTTTCCTATCTGAAATATACATTTATTGCGGTATCTGAACGGACTTTCCATTGTGATCATTTCATCACAGGAGAAACCCTCAAAGCCTCCTATTCTTCTGAACGCCGCTTCAATCTGACCTTTTTTCATCCGTATCTGGGCGTCATAATTAATATGCTGTAAATTACAGCCGCCGCACTGCTCATACACCGGGCACAACGGCTCACCCCTGTCCTTTGAGGAGGTCAGAAGTCGTACCGCCTTTCCCTCGGCATATCTTGCTTTTACCTTTGTAATCTCCGCCTCGACCACATCGCCCGCTGCCGTCACCGGTACAAACACCGCAAAGCCGTCTACAGATCCGACACCGTTTCCGTCGGATGATATATCCTTTATTTCAATATTATACCGCTTCTTTTTTTCTATCATACATGAACCTCTGTAATCAACCTGAATTGTATACATTATAACATAAAAAAATCTCTCCCGCAATATGCGAAAGAGATTTTTATTTATTTTACGCAAATTCAATTATCTGCTCACCGCTTTGCCTTCCGCTTTAAGTGTGGTTGACTCCTTATACGGACGAATAAGGAGATATACGAATGCGATTACAAGGATTACCGCAACGATCGTACCGACACCAAAGCCGCCGCCTGTGAAGAGCTTTCCGAGCTGGAATATACAAAGGGCTACAGCATAAGCAAATATGCACTGATAGCCTACCGCAAACCAGGTCCACTTAGCGTTATTCATCTCACGTCTGATAGCGCCGATTGCCGCAAAGCACGGAGCGCAGAGGAGATTGAATACGAGATATGAGTAAGCCGCAAGAGCTGTAAAGCCGATCGCCGGATCCTGGATAGCCGACCATATCTGGTAGCCGTTCTCAGCGACCTCATCCATGCCGCCGTAAAGTACGCCGAAGGTACCGACAACGTTCTCCTTTGCAATAAGACCTGTAACAGCCGCAACCGCCGCTCTCCAGTGTCCCCATCCAAGCGGAGTGAATATCGGTGCAATTATATTACCGAGCTTAGCAAGGATCGAGTTATCCATATCCTCGACCATTCCGAACCCGCCGTTTTCAATGCCGAAGCCCTGGAGGAACCACACAAGGATCGTAGCAAGGAGGATAATTGTGCCGGCCTTCTTAATGAATGACCAGCCGCGCTCCCACATGCTTCTGAGTACATTCCCTACTGTCGGCAAATGGTATGCCGGCAGCTCCATAACGAACGGAGCCGGATCGCCTGCGAACATCTTTGTCTTCTTAAGAATGATACCTGAGCACACGATCGCCGCTATACCTACAAAATATGCGCTCGGCGCAACCCATGCCGCGCCGCCGAACAGTGCGCCCGAGATAAGCGCGATTATCGGGAGCTTGGCACCGCACGGAATGAAGGTTGTAGTCATGATCGTCATACGACGGTCACGCTCGTTCTCAATCGTTCTTGACGCCATAATACCCGGAACACCGCAGCCGGTACCGATAAGGATCGGAATGAACGACTTACCCGAAAGTCCGAATCTTCTGAAAATCCTGTCCATGATGAACGCTATACGCGCCATATAACCGCATGATTCAAGGAATGCGAGGAATATGAACAATACGAGCATCTGCGGAACAAAGCCGAGAACAGCTCCGACACCGGCTACGATACCGTCGAGGATAAGGCTGTTAAGCCAATCGGCTGTACCGAGTTTCTCAAGACCTGCCTCAATGATTGCCGGAATGCCCGGTATCCATACGCCGTAATCTGCCGTATCGGGTTCATCTCCTGCCTCCTCAAGCTCTGCGGCAGCAGCGATATATTCGTTAACCGTTACATTTTCGATCGTCTCTTCTACCGCGCCCTCATCATCATAAATATTAACTGTTATTGAAAGCTCCGCCGCATCCTCAGGGTCAACCCCCGCTTCCTCTGCCGCCGCTTCAAAGTCGTCAACTATAGCCGAATTGGCAGCTACATTATACTGCTCTTCCCATTCCTCAACAGCCTGTTCATAAGCCGAATTGCCTATCCCGAACAAGTGCCAGCCGTCGCCGAACACTCCGTCGTTTGCCCAGTCTGTAAAGATTGTGCCTACTGTTGTTACTGAAATATAATATACGATAAACATTATAACCGCGAATATCGGCAATGCGAGTATCCTGTTTGTAACAATTTTATCTATCTTATCCGATGTGCTGAGCTTCTGTCCGCCCTTCTTCTTAAGACATCCGCTGATTATAGATGAAATATATGTATAACGCTCGTTTGTGATAATACTTTCTGTATCATCATCCATTTCCTTTTCCGCCTTTGCGATCACATCGTCAACAGCCGGAACCGACTTAAGTGTTTCGCCTATCTTATCATCACGCTCAAAAAGCTTGATCGCATAGAAACGCTTCTGTTCCTCAGCCACGTCTGTAAGCCTTGCGGCAATTTCAGAAATATATCCTTCCGCCTTCGAGCCGAAATTGTGGACCGGAGCAAGCTTCTTTCCCGACTTTGCAGCCGCAACAGCCTTTTCCGCAGCCTCATTTATACCTGTACCCTTTAATGCCGAGATCGAAACAACCTCACAGCCGAGAGCCTTTGAAAGATTCTTAAAGTTGATTGTATCACCGTTTTTGTTTACAACGTCCATCATGTTTACTGCCATTACAACCGGAATGCCAAGCTCTGTGAGCTGTGTTGTAAGGTAAAGATTTCTTTCAAGGTTGCTGCCGTCAACAATATTCAGAATTGCGTTCGGTTTCTCGTTTATAAGATAATTTCTTGCAACGACCTCTTCAAGTGTATACGGTGAAAGTGAATAGATACCCGGGAGGTCCGTAATGATTACATCCTTATGCCCCTTAAGTCTGCCCTCTTTCTTTTCTACTGTAACGCCCGGCCAGTTGCCTACGAACTGATTTGAGCCTGTGAGCGTATTAAACAATGTGGTTTTACCGGAGTTCGGATTACCGGCTAACGCTATTGTTACTGACATTTCAATTAATCCCCTTTCCAAACAGTTATTACAGCACTGCGCTTATTTATGCTGTGCCGCTTTTACTTTCCTTGCACTTTTCTAAAATTCGTTAGAGTTTGCTAACCGCACTCCAAAAATAGAACTGATTAGCGAACCTCTATCATCTCTGCATCAGCGCGTCTGATTGAAAGCTCATATCCTCGGACCGTTACCTCAATAGGATCACCAAGCGGAGCAACCTTGCGCACATAGACCTCAATGCCCTTTGTAATGCCCATATCCATAATACGGCGCTTTACGGCGCCTTCGCCTGTCAGCCTGAGCACGGTCACCTTCTGACCAACCTTTACATCTTTAAGAGTCATTTCTATCTTCCTTTCTATCCTGCTTTAGACATTAAACTATTATCCTGTTTGCCAATGACCTGTCAATGGCAATGCGGCTGTCCTTGACGTTAACTATCATGTTGCCCGCAAGCTCGGAAACAACAGTCACCTCTGCTCCTTCAACAAAGCCGAGCTTTTCAAGATGCTTTCTCTGTTCGTCTCTGCCGTTGACCTTAACGACAAGCTTCTTCTCTCCAACGTTAACCATTGATAAAGGCATATTTATCCCTCCCATAAGATTAGTTTTGCGTAACCAATATAAAGTATGGGCGCAAACAGTTAGTAATTCTTAACCTATGTGGTTAGTTTACCACAACCGGAGGTATTTGTCAATAACCTTTAGAAAAAATTTTATTTTTGTTGTTTTTAAATAAAAATGCAGTATTCCAATTGGTCAAAATACTGCATTTTATTATATTGCTTTAAAATCTCTTATTATAAGTTATTTTATAATGAAGTAAATATTACTTCACATCAATCTGACATGAGCTCATTATTTCAAGCGCAGCTCTGTGCTTATCCGGCGTCACGCCTGCGCAGCAGGAGGAATCCACATAAACAGGCACCTCCGGAAAGTATGCCTTTAACAACAAGGCGTTTGATATTACGCAGATATCCGTGCATAGTCCGATCAGTTCGATTTCCAGATTATTTATGTTGTAATTCTTAGCTATTATCTCCGGAAGCTCAACCGAACCAAAGGTTATCTTTTCGACTGCGCGATAACCCTTCTTATCAAGAGCAGCCTGTACACGGCTGTCAATTTTCCATCCGTCCGTTCCCTTTATACAATGCGGAACAGGAAGCTTTCTTCCTTCGCTTGTTTCCGGATAATTTTCGGAATGAGTGTCCAGTGTTGCTATCACATCCCCGTCAAATCGGTTAATTTTGTTTACTGCATTGTCAACAATTGCCTCCGCTTCTCTTGTGCCCAATGCTCCGTTTACGAAATCCCTCTGCATATCTACTACTATAAGAAGCTTTTTCATTTCCTCTACTCCTCCCTTTTTGCGTCTGCTTTGATTTCCTCGTCAAACAAATACATTCCGTCATCAATATAATTGATATTTCCATTACACATCACAGCGCAGCGGCAAGACCGGAAGCCTGCCCCTCGTGAAATCACAGAAAAAGCCACCGCTTTTTATGACAATGGCTTTAATTGCTGGTTTTATTTACTCATAATTTCCGAAATAGCGTCCAGAATTTTTTGGTGACATCCTCCGCAGCCTGTAGAGCAGGAGGTTACTTTTTGTACTTCTTCAAATTCTTTTTCAACATCCGAAAATCTGACACAATTCTCCAAGGCATCCATTACATCAAAGTAAGTAACCTGCTTGCAGTTGCAAATTGTATAATCTGTCATCATTTCCACCTCTTAACCAAAATATCTCTTTAACATGACCTCGAAGCTCTTGCCATGTCTTACCTCGTCATACTCCTTGATTTCTAAAAGAGTTGTTTTTATGTGTATTTCATTGTCTCATACACTTTTCTTTCTGTATAGTATTATAGCAGCATTTTGGGTGTTTGTCAACTCTACTTGAATTATATCATTCCAATTGGTTTAATATCGTTGAGTGAAATAGCGTTGAGCTTATCTATTGTAAAGCTGTGCTCCATAACATCTACCAGCGCGCCGAAGGTGTCAAGGCTTGTCATGATAGTAATGTCGCTTTCGATCGCAACTCGTCTTATTCTGAAGCTGTCTGATTTGACGTCGTTTGTTTTTGACGGAATATCAAGGATCATATCAATCATACCGCTTCTCATAAGGTCGAGTATGTTCGGAACACCCTCCGCGATCTTCTTGGCGTGGCGGCAGGGAATACCGTTGTCCCTTAAAAGTCTTGCGGTTCCGGAAGTAGCCATGAACTTGCAGCCGTGCTCGTGGCAGCGTTTCGCATACGGAAGGAATGCCTCCTTGTCAATGTCGCGGATCGTTGCAAGTATTGTTGAGCCTTTATGCGGAATGGGGGTCTTTGCCGCCATAAAACCCTTGTACATAGCCTCCTGGAAGGTATAGCCTACGCCCAACACCTCGCCTGTTGATCTCATTTCCGGCCCGAGAGTAACCTCGACCTGCGGCAGCTTTTCTGTGGAGAAGATAGGCACCTTGACCGCGACCGTATTGGTAACAGGCGCAATTCCTGTCTTATAGCCCATATCCTTAAGCTTTTCACCGAGCATGATCCTTGTTGCGACGTCTATAACAGGAACGCTTGTAACCTTTGTGATATAAGGCACGGTTCTTGATGATCTCGGATTGACCTCGATGATATAAAGGTCGTTACGGTATTCGATAAACTGAATGTTGATCATGCCGATAACCTTTAGTTCAAGGGCTATTCTGTAGGTGACGTCCTCGATCTTTTTGATAATATGCTCAGGAATGTGCTGAGGAGGATAGATTGAGACCGAGTCACCGCTGTGTATGCCGGCTCTTTCGAGATGCTCCATGACGCCGGGGATCAGAACATCGGTTCCGTCACAGATAGCGTCGACCTCAATTTCGCGTCCGCCCAGATAGCGGTCTATAAGAACAGGGTTCTTTGTGTCCTTCCTGAACGCGTCTTCAAGATAGCGTACAAGGCTCTGCTCGTTTCTTGTAATCTCCATGCCCTGACCGCCCAGAACATATGACGGGCGCACAAGGAGCGGATATTCAAGCTCGTTCGCGACAGCAATACCATCTTCGACCGTCCATACCGCCTTACCCTTGGGACGCTTGATATTGAGTTTTTCAAGCATATCGTCAAACTTCTCTCTGTCCTCAGCCTCATCAATGTATTTGGGCTGTGTGCCGAGAACGGGAACATTCATTTCCGCAAGGAAGTTTGCAAGCTTGATAGCTGTCTGCCCTCCGAACTGAAGGATTACGCCGTCCGGCTTTTCAAGGCATATAATGTTATAGACATCCTCCTCGGTAAGCGGTTCAAAATAGAGCTTGTCCGAGGTGTCGAAGTCTGTTGAGACCGTTTCAGGGTTGTTGTTTATAATGATCGTTTCAACGCCTGCCTTTTCAAGCGACATAACGCTGTGGACCGAGCAGTAGTCAAACTCGATGCCCTGACCTATTCTGATGGGACCGGAGCCGATAACAACGACCTTCTTTCTGTCAGAAGGGAAGGACTCTGTGATTTCGTCATAGGTTGAGTAGTAGTACGGCGAAACCGCCTCGAACTCGCCCGCGCAGGTGTCGACCATCTTGTAAACCGGCTTTATACCAAAGCTCATACGCTTTGCATAAACCTCGTCAACATGACACCCCATAAGCCGGCTCATACCGCGGTCTGCAAAGCCCAGCTTTTTATAACGTCTCATTTCATCGGCGTCAATTGTGTCTATTTTTATTTTCTTTAATTCCTCTTCCGCCTCAACGATATTCCGGATATGATTTAAGAAGAACATATCTATACCGGTCAGCTCGTGAATCATTTCTATGTTGTAACGGCGCCTGATAAGCTCTGCAAGGTCGAAAAGCCTTTCATCGTCAGGCACCTGAACTCTTGCGCGAAGCTCCTTGATGGAACGTTTCTTTGAGGATTCGCGCTCTAATGTGTACTGCTTGATTTCGAGAGAGCGTATACCCTTTAAGAGCGACGCTTCAAAGCTGTTGCCGATTGACATGATCTCGCCTGTGGCCATCATTTTTGTGCCGAGCTTTCTTCTTGCGCCAAAGAACTTATCGAACGGCCACTTTGGGATCTTTGTAACCACATAGTCAATTGCAGGCTCAAAGCATGCATATGTCTTGCCTGTAACGGCGTTGGTGATTTCGTCAAGGTTGTAGCCGAGCGCGATCTTGGCGGCAATTTTTGCGATCGGATAGCCTGTAGCCTTTGAGGCGAGCGCCGACGAACGGCTTACACGCGGATTTATTTCTATGACCGCATATTCAAAGCTGTTCGGATTAAGCGCAAACTGCACATTGCAGCCGCCCTTTATTTCTATTGAATTGATTATATCTATAGCCGCCTTGCGGAGCATCTGAAATTCCTTATCGGCAAGGGTTAGAGTAGGGGCTACAACGATCGAGTCGCCTGTGTGCACGCCTACCGGGTCGATGTTCTCCATCGGGCAGACCGTTATACAGTTGCCCGCGCCGTCTCTCATGACCTCGAATTCGATTTCCTTCCAGCCCGCAATCGATTTTTCAAGGAGAACCTGTCCTACCCGTGAGAGATGAAGCCCCTGAGCGAGGATCGTTTCAAGCTCCTCCGGGGTCTGCGCAATACCGCCGCCCGTTCCTCCGAGGGTATATGCCGGGCGGACGATAACAGGATAACCGATCTTTTCGGCAAAGGCGCGTCCGTCCTCCATGGTTGTAACTATTTCTGACGGAGCGATCGGCTGATTTGTTCTCTCCATTAATCTTTTGAAGGAATCTCTGTCCTCGCCCTCCTTGATCGATTCGATAGATGTGCCGATGACATTAACGCCGTACTTTTGAAAAATTCTCTTGTCATACAGCTCGCACGCAAGGTTAAGACCTGTCTGACCGCCCATGCCCGCAATGCATGAATCGGGCCGCTCTCGTTCGATTATTTTTTCTATATATTCGGCGGTAAGCGGCTCGATATATGTGTCGCTTGCAATGTCACGGTCTGTCATGATCGTAGCCGGATTGGAGTTTACGAGAACGACCTCTATGCCCTCCTCCTCGATCGCGCGGCATGCCTGCGTGCCCGAATAGTCAAATTCTGCAGCCTGTCCGATAACTATAGGTCCCGAGCCTATAACGAGTACCTTCTTAATGGATTTGTTTAAAGGCATTTCATCTAACCTCCTTTAAAAACCTGTCAAATAGCCAGCCCGAGTCGAGCGGACCGGGTGAAGCCTCCGGATGGAACTGGACGCTTGCGATAGGAAGCGTTTTATGTCTGATGCCCTCGCACGTACCGTCATTTACGTTTGTGAACCATTCCTCAACATCGTCGGGATAGTCTGTCAATATATAGTTATGATTCTGACTCGTTATATAGCAGACGCCTGTTTCCGCATACTTCACCGGATGATTTCCGCCGTGATGGCCGAATTTGAGCTTTGCGGTCCTGCAGCCGAGGGCAAGTCCGATAATCTGGTGTCCCATGCAGATCCCGCATATCGCGAGCTTACCGATCAAAGCCCTGATTGTGTCGACCGTTCCCGGAGCGTCAAGCGGGTCTCCCGGTCCATTTGAGAGAAATACCATATCGGGATTTATCCCCGATATGGACTCGGGTCTGACGTCGGCGCGGAACACCGTAATTTTGCAGCCGCGCTTTTTAAGATCGCGCAGGATACCGTCCTTGGCGCCCATATCTATAAACGCGATATGCGGTTTGCCGCCCTCGTTTATAACATAGCTTTCGTCCGCCGTTGTTTCAAGAATTACATTGGTGTTATCAAGGGTATCCATAAGAGCCTTGACCTCGGTCTCCGGCGGATTTCCCCGCATAATGACCGCCTTCATACAGCCGTGATCGCGGATTATTCTTGTGAGCGCGCGCGTGTCGATCCCCTCAATACCTGTAACGCCTTCTTCCAATAAATAATCATCAAGATTCATTTCGTTGCGGAAGTTTGACGGATAATCGCACTTCTCGCGTACAACAAAGCCCTTCAGATTGGTATGCTTTGCTTCGCTGTCATCTAGATTGATACCGTAGTTTCCTATAAGAGGAAATGTCATTGTGACAATCTGTCCCGCATATGACGGATCTGTCAGCGTTTCCTGATAACCGGTCATGTTGGTGGTAAACACAATTTCACCGACAATGTTTTTAACATCACCGAACATTTCTCCGGTAAATCTCTGACCGTTTTCCAGAATCAACTGTCCTTTCATGTGGTGAAAAACTCCCTTCTTACTTATCTCTGCCGGTACGCAGAGAGCATTTATTTCAAAAAAAAACAATGATTAAACATCATTGCCGAATTAATAACTAAAAGAAAAGGGAACAATGTTCCGGAATAATATGTGAAGCTGATATTTTATTCACAATATACTTGCACATGCTGATTTGCCCCTTTCAATTTCATCTTATTTTAACACCTTTCGACCGGTTTGTCAATATAAATATTCACGATTTACGAATATTTTTGTTATATGCTTTGCACTAAGTTTTCTATATTTAATGTACTGAATAAAACGTAGTGCAAAGCATATAGAGAATCAAAAAGAAAAAACTCTTGAAAAATCGCGCAAAAAACGGTGTTTTCGTGGTAAACTACTATAGGAAAGGAAGTTGTCAAAATGAAAAGAATTATAACAAAAAATCACATTGCGAACTTTAAGAGGTATCTTTGCGATGAGGAAAAATCCCCCGCGACGGTCGAGAAATATATAAGGGACATTACCGCGTTTTTTATTTGGACCGGCGGAAAGGAATTTGACAAAAGCGGCGTGATAGCCTACAAAGAGCATTTAACAGAAAATTATATGACCGCAAGCGTTAATTCAATGCTGTCGTCCCTGAACAGTTTTTTTACATACTGCGAATGGCACGAGTGCAGGGTAAAAACGCTCAAATGCCAGAAACAGATTTTCACAAATGAGTCGAAGGAGCTTACACGCGCGGAATATGAACGGCTGCTCACGGCGGCGAAAAGCAGCGGCAATAAGCGTCTTTACTACATTATGCAGACTATCTGCGCGAGCGGAATACGAATTTCGGAGCTTCGGTTTATAACCGTTGATGCGGTAAAACGACAGATAGCGGAGGTGCGGTGCAAAGGTAAGGGCAGAACGGTGTTTTTGCCGAAAGATCTATGCAAAATTTTAAAGAAATATATCTCGGAGCGGAATATAAAAAGCGGGTGCGTGTTTGTAACCAAAAACGGCAGACCGCTGAACCGTTCCAACATATGGACGGATATGAAAAAGCTGTGCAAAACGGCGGGCGTGGCGCGGTCAAAGGTGTTTCCGCATAATCTGAGGCGCCTGTTCGCAAGGACGTTTTACTCGCAGCAGAAGGACATTGTACGGCTTGCGGATTTACTCGGACATTCGAGCGTGAATACGACGCGCATTTACACTGCGGAAAGCGGACGTGAACACCGACGGAAAATTCAAAACCTGGGGCTTGTTTGCCTAAGGCTGTAAGTATAACATAATTAACATTATGTAGT
>CAZOHJ010000047.1:0-14653 GCA_964579875.1 uncultured Lachnospiraceae bacterium
AATTTCCTCTGATATAACAGGAAAACCGGTTGTTTGCTCTACATCGCCGCTGTTTCTATTATTTCCTTTTCGGACATAAATTTGACGACCCTTCCGTCATTGTCAAGGACAGCGGCGATCGTTGTAAAGGATGGACTTACAAGCTTTGCGGCGTCTATAATTTCGTTATTGTTATCCACAATTACAAGCTTTGCGCTGTTTGAATTCTTTTTGCTGTGCGATACAGCGGTTATAAAATCAACATTGTACAACTCCTTTGCGGTTATCAGATTGCCCAGCAGAAACAGCGCCATTATAAAGGCGGATAAGTTTATTATACCGTAATACATACCTATTATTGCTGTACACATCAAAGAGCCTGAAAGAACGGCAGACAGCGCCTTCATAATGCGCCGTGAAACGACTGCGCCGTATCTGTATGAAAGCATGCGTTTCAGAATGATTCCTCCGTCAAGCGGCGCAACAGGCAGCAAGTTCATAATGAGCAGCGCCGTATTAATGCGATACAGCTCCGCGTTTCCGATATATAGAGCGATGAGCGCCAGCGCCGCATTTACAAGCGGGCCTGCCGCATACACTATAATTTCGTCCGCCGGAGAACGGACAAGCCGGTTTTTCAGCTCCAGATGAACACCGAACGGCGCAAAGGTCATACTCTCGGGACGCAGCCCTATGCATAATGCCGCTGCAAGATGAGCGCACTCATGAATTGCCATTATGGCATAGGTCATCGCCAATACCGATATGCTTCCGGTAAACCATGCCGTTAAAAACATAATAATTGTCAGCGGATTTATTTTGATCTTCATTAATATCACCATTATTATAAATACTATGGCAGAAAAAAAATCAGAACACAAGATTCTGATTTTTTGATATTACGCAAATCTGTAGCCGCCCACGGGTCTTATCTGGAGGACATGGCACATTCCCTCACCGAGAACCGCCTCAATTCCCGCTTTGAACTCGTCAAGCATATCATTCGGAACAAATGCCTGAACCGTGCCCGCAAAGCCGCCGCCGTGAACTCTGTACGCGCCTCTGTCGCCGAGGATCTCTCCGCAGAGTGCTATTGTGAGCGATACCGCCTGCTGATACGGAAGGCTTGACGCGTATACATTCTGCAAATACATATATGACGATCTTCCCGACTCCCTGATGAGCCTGCAGAAACGCTCAAAATCACCCGTTTCAATAGCCGCAGCCTCCTCTACCGCGCGCTCCGAATCATTGAAATAATGGTATGCCCGCAGCACGGCTCTGTCATTCTTTACAGCCGCGCGGACATTCTTCATTTCCCTCATAAACTCGGCTTTATCCACATCACGCAGGAACTCCTTGCCAAAGTATGCCGCTACCGCCTTCATCTCTGCCGGAACCGCCGCGTATTCATGTGTCAGCTCCGCATGATCCGCGCCGCTGTCAATCACGCAGAGCGAATGGTCATACTTTGAAAGATCAAAATCAACCTTTCTTACCACAGGGTTATCGTTGTCCTTAAAGTCAACGGCAACAACCGCGCCTACAGATGAAGCCATCTGGTCGAGCAGACCGCTCGGCTTATCATAAAATATATTCTCGGCAAACTGACCTATCTTCGCAATTTCAACCGGATTTACCTCGGCATTTGCGCAAAGATGATTTACTATTGTGCCTACAAGCACTTCAAACGCGGCCGAGGACGAAAGACCTGAGCCTTTCATAACATTTGATTCGGTGTATGCGTTGAAGCCCTTAAGCTCATATCCCATATCTGAGAATTTTCTGAGTACTCCCCGGATAAGGGCGATCGCCTTATCGAACTGCTCAGGATGAATTTCAAGATCGTCAAGGGAAATCTCGTCCATCTTATAGCCCTTCGACTGTATTCTTACAACATTTTCGTTATTAAACGAGACAGCCGCGATCACATCGAGGTTTACGCTGCCCGCAAGCACACAGCCGTGCTGATGATCCGTGTGGTTGCCGCCTATCTCCGTTCTGCCGGGCGCCGAGAACAGCGCCAGCTCCTCAGCCTCTCCGAAGGTGTTCCCGTAACCCTCAATAACACTCAGATATCTGTCCGCATACGGCTTCACATCGCCGGTACACGAATATATGTAGGCAAGCTTACTGTCAAGCTCTCCGCCCTCGAGCTGCTTTTTCAGCTCCTCTGTTTTAAGCATAAGCTCAAACCCCTTTCTTATATTAATATAGGGAGCACAAAATGCTCCCTATTCAGATCACTCTACCTTAAGAAAATCACTTACCGTGTTTTCCATCTGATCCTTTTCAACAACAGTGTCAAATATAGGCGTGCGGTTCTTAAGCTCTGAAAGTGATTCGGGACATTTCATACCGCTCTTCTTTTCAAGCATTTCAAGAAGCTCAAACTCATTTTTTCCCGCAACCGCGTTATAATCCTCAAGAGCGATAAGAACGCTCTGATTGAACTTGAACGGGCTTGCGGTTGAAGCGATAACGGTCTTTGCAGTATCGCCGGTTCTCGAAACATACTTATCGTATACGCTTTTAGCCACTGCCGTATGCGTATCCATTACATAGCCGCTTGCATCATATGTAGCTCTGATCGCAGCCATTGTTTCCTTATCATCACAGCAATCCGCGTCAAACAGCCTCTGCATTTCCGCCTTCATGTCAGCCGGAATTTCATATTCGCCGACCTCTGAAAGCTTTGACATAAAGCCCTTTACCGTTTCATCGTTTTTACCCGCAAGATCATAAAGAAATCTTTCAAGATTTGACGAAATGAGAATGTCCATTGACGGTGAAATTGTTGTGTGGAAGCGTCTGTTCCTGTTATACACACCCGTCTTTATAAAGTCGGTAAGAACATTGTTTTCATTTGACGCGCAGATGAATTTTCTGATGGGAAGTCCCATCTTTTTTGCATAATATGCAGCAAGGATATTACCGAAATTTCCGGTCGGAACAACAACGTTTATTTCGTCGCCTATCGCTATTTCCTTTGAAGCGAGCAAGTCCGCATATGCCGAGAAGTAATAAACGATCTGCGGAACAAGGCGTCCCCAGTTGATCGAGTTTGCGGATGAGAGCTTAAAGCCGTTTTTATCAAGCATCTCCTTATACTCAACATCCGTGAAGATCTTCTTGACGCCGTTCTGAGCATCATCAAAATTACCGTTGACCGCCGCAACCGATACATTGTTGCCGCGCTGTGTAACCATCTGAAGCTTCTGGATCTCACTTACTCCGTTATCGGGATAGAATACTATTATTCTTGTGCCGTTTACATCTCTGAACCCCTCAAGAGCGGCCTTTCCTGTGTCGCCGGAAGTCGCGACAAGAATAATTATTTCTTCATCCTCATTTGTCATGCGCATTGAGGCTGTAAGGAAATGCGGCAGGATCTGTAATGCCATATCCTTGAACGCGCATGTCGGACCGTGCCACAATTCGAGGAAATAAACCTTGCCGTTAAGCTTATAAATCGGCGCGATAGCGTCAGTGCCGAACTTCTCCTTTGTATACGCCGATGCTATACAATTCTTAAGATCCCCTTCTGAGAAGTCGGTCAGGAACTTGCTGAGAACAAAGTATGCTCTGTCATGGTATGACTTTTCCGCAAGCGTCTCAATTTCTTCGAGCGTTACATCCGGAAAGCGCTCCGGAACGAAAAGTCCTCCCTCTGCCGACAAGCCCTGCTTTATTGCCTGCGCCGCGCTTACGCTTATACTGTTATCCCTTGTACTATGATACTGCATTTTACCCTCCAAAATAAACAGTCAGACGGACGCATAATGCCCCTACCGGCTGTCCGTAATTATATATCGGCTCAAAAGTTACGTCCGTCTGATGTATTAATTTCTTAAATATAATTTTATGCCAAAGCCTTAACATACTCCGGCGCAGCTTCAGCGTCAATGCTGAGTGAAAGCACGAAGTCAATGCTGAAACGCTTGCTGATCGTATCGAGTCTTGAAAGGAAGCTCTCCAGTCCGTCCAGATCGTCGCTTCGTACGATCTTAAAGAGACCGTCTACGAAAATGTTTGTAATATCGTAGTTGCCGCTGATGATACCGCAGATGAAGCCTTCAAATTCGCTGTAGTTTACGATATCGAAATCACCTGTGGCAGTAAGCCTTACCTTTCTTGATACATCAAAGATCGCGCTTGCGGTGTTGTTTGAAATGAAAACAACATTGCCCTTAGCAACCTCCGCAGCCGCATTAACCTGCTCTATAAGAGCCTTTGTCTTACCTGTACCCTTTTTACCGATAAGTAATTTTACCATAGTCTTTTTCCTCCATTCACAATGCTCATTCCGGTTTTTCGCATACAAATCATACGGATCGCCGCAGAGCATATTGCTGTCTGATTTGATTTATAATTATTTAGCAAGTCTTGCTTCAAGCTCAGCCTGCATATCCGTATAGCCCGGCTTGCCCAGAAGCGCGAACATATTCTTCTTATATGACTCAACTCCCGGCTGATTGAACGGGTTGACGCCGAGAAGGTAGCCGGAAATACCGCATGCCTTTTCAAAGAAATATACAAGCTTACCGAAGTTGTAAGCGTCAAGCTTCGGAACTCTGACAACAAGATTTGGAACACCGCCGTCAACGTGAGCAAGAGCCGTACCCTGTGAAGCCTTGAGGTTTACAAAGTCGAGTGTCTTGTCTGCAAGGAAGTTAAGTCCGTCAAGATTATCGTCGTTAGCCTTTATCGTAACATTCTTCTTCGGCTCGTCTACAAGAACAGCCGTTTCAAACATAATTCTCTGACCGTCCTGGATATACTGACCCATTGAGTGGAGATCTGTTGAGAAATCTGCCGCTGCCGGGAATATACCCTTCTTGTCTTTGCCCTCGCTCTCGCCGTAGAGCTGCTTCCACCACTCGCCGAAATAGTGGAGCGCCGGCTCAAAGTTAATGAGCATTTCCACTGTCTTGCCCTTTCTTGCAAGGCAGTTCCTTACCACAGCATACTGATATGCCGGATTTTCGGCAAGCTCTTCATTGCCGTAAAGCTTGCGGCCGTCCGCCGCGCCCTGCATCATAGCGTCTATATCAATGCCCGCTGCCGCGATCGGAAGAAGACCCACCGCTGTAAGAACACTGAAACGGCCGCCTACGTCATCGGGAACTACAAATGTCTCATACCCCTCCGCGTCAGCCAATGTCTTAAGAGCGCCGCGCGCTTTGTCTGTTGTCGCGTAAATTCTTTCCTTTGCGCCTTCCTTGCCGTATTTGTTCTCGAGGATCTCCTTGAAAACTCTGAAAGCGATCGCAGGCTCTGTTGTTGTGCCTGACTTGGAAATAACGTTGACCGAGAAATCCTTGCCCTCAACCGCCTCGATAAGCTCCGCAAGATAAGTAGCGCTGATGCTGTTGCCTGCGTAGAAAATCTGAGGGCCGTTTCTCAGCTCAGGCGAAACCGCGTTTGCAAATGTATGTGAAAGCATTTCAATTGCCGCTCTCGCGCCGAGATATGAGCCGCCTATGCCTATAACTATAAGCGCCTCCGAATCCTTGCGGATCTTTTCGGCAGCCTTCTTTATACGGGCAAATTCCTCCTTGTCATAATCAACCGGCAGATCAACCCAGCCCAGATAATCATTTCCAAGACCTGTCTTATTATTGATCATGTCATGAGCAGCCTTCACATAAGGCGCCATTGCTTCGATTTCTTGCTGTGAAACGAAATCAGCAGCTTTTGAATAATCAAAAACCAATTCACTCATAGTAAACCTCCTAAATATTACTCACTGAATTATTATAGATATATTTTACACCATTTTTATAGAATTGTCAATAGCGAATTAAGCCTATACCCCTTTACTTTTACAATTAAATGTGCTATAATAAGCAATGTAAACGGAAAACATTTATGATATTGAGGTATTAAAATGGCTGGAAAGAAAGACAATATAAAAATTATCGCTCAGAATAAAAAAGCCAGACACGAGTATTTCATTCTGGAAACCTATGAGTGCGGTATAGAATTGTTCGGCACAGAGGTCAAATCCATACGTCAGGGCAAGGTAAATCTTGCGGATTCGTATGCGGGAATTACTAACGGCGAGGTGCTTATAAAGCAGATGAATGTCAGCCCCTTCGAGAAGGGCAATATTTTCAACCGCGATCCTATGCGCGAAAGAAAGCTGCTCATGCATAAGCAGGAAATACTTAAGCTTTCCCGGGAAATAAAAGAGCAGGGGCTATCCCTCGTTCCGCTCAAGGTATATTTAAAAGGCTCCCTTGTAAAGGTAGAGCTTGCTCTTGTAAAGGGCAAAAAGCTCTATGACAAGCGCGAGGACGTCGCAAAGCGCGATGCTAAGAGAAGCATGGACAGAGCCGTCAAGAACAACGGCAGATATTGATTTAGAGCAAAAGGCATTGCCGGTATCGGAAAACGGTATCGGCAATGCCTTGTTATATGCTTTGATCACTTGTCTATAAAAAGGTGTCTCGGAAGTCCGTCAACCATGAACGGCGAAAGCTCGCCTATGATAAGCGGTGACGCATACTCATTGAATTCCTTTGAAATGTATGTATTGTCATCCGTTATCCACTCAAGCGGAACACACTTTTCAACATTTGCAATAAGATTTACATCATAGCTTGCCGTCTTTATCTGATACGGATTATTTGAAATTCGCTCAAATATGATCATCTTTCCCGACTCGCCGTTAAGCGCAAGCTGAACAGCATCGGCGCCCGCCGTATATGCCTCTGTAATATCTCTTCTTGATACGATGTGTGAAGCGCAGCGCTGGAGCGTTGAGAACACTATACCTCTTGACTTTATTCCTGTCTCGGCGCCGAGGAAATCCGCCAGATAAAGCGCGGTGCCGCCCAGAGCCTTATGACCGAAGGAGTCCTCAAACACATTCTTCTTGTTTGCCTCGCAGACATATTTGCCGTCCGCGGTCTTGATACCCTCAGAAACCGCGACAATCACCGCATGCTGATACTTTTTAAGCTCTCTTATCTTATTCAGGAACTTATCATGATCAAACTCCACCTCCGGCAGGTAGATGAGATCCGGTCCCGTGCAGTCCTCAGCTCTTGAAAGAGCCGATGCAGCCGTAAGCCAGCCCGCGTTTCGCCCCATAATTTCAACTACCGTTATCGAATCGGAAGGATAGGTCTTCGCGTCTCTTATGATTTCCTTCATCGCTGAAGCTATGTATTTCGCCGCGCTGCCGTAGCCGGGCGTATGGTCGGTAACGGCAAGGTCGTTGTCTATCGTCTTAGGCACGCCGATAAATGTAATGTCCGATCCTATTTCCTTGCCGTAATTTGAAAGCTTCTTTATTGTGTCCATCGAGTCATTTCCGCCTATATAGAAGAAATGCTTGACGTCAAGCTTGTTCATAAGATTGAACAGTCTCCAGTATACCTCAGGAGCGTCATCCGACTCCGGCAGCTTGTAGCGGCATGTGCCAAGGAAGGAAGAAGGCGTTCTCTTGAGAAGCTCGATATCGAGATCTGACTTGATATAATCATCCAGATCAACAAACTGCTCGTTTAAAAAGCCCTCTATTCCGTGTCTCATACCGTAGACCTTTTTTACGCCCATATCCTTTGCTGTTTTGAATACGCCTACAAGACTTGAGTTGATTACCGATGTAGGACCGCCTGACTGTCCTACTATCACGTTACCATGTAACATATAAAAATTCCCCTTTCGTTTTTTCACAGTTCTCTCCACTCGAAATATATTATATATTGATTATATCAAAATTATGTCTATTCTGTCAAGAGTTACTAATGCATATGTCAGATTTTTTGTATATATTAGACTAATTTTTATAAATTTGCTGTTTCCACTTGACTTTTCATTCTACTTCGTGTAGAATATAGCTATACTACAAAATGTAGAACGAACCGGTTCAATACAGAAAAGAAAGGATTTGATAAAATGAAAATATCTGATTCGGAAATGGAAATCATGAAAATCATCTGGTCTCATGACGGTGCCGTTACCTCGGCGCAGATATCCTCGGAGCTTGAAACGGAATGGAAGCTTACAACTATTCTGACCTTTCTCAAGCGTCTTACCGACAAGGGCATTATAAGCTCGGAAAAGGCCGGTAAGTCCAACTGCTACAGAGCGCTTATGACCGAAAAGGAATACAAGTCACAGCAGACAGAGGAATTTTTAGAAGAATTTCATTCCGGCTCGGTAAAAAATTTTCTCGCCGCCTTATTCGGAGATAAAAAACCGTCCAAAAAGGAAATCGAGGAAATAAAAGAATGGTTTGAGGAGGTCTAAGGCAAATGAAAATATTATATGATCTGTTTCTGATGAGCGTTTCGGGCAGTCTGATGTTTATACTTTCATCAGCGGCATACAGGCAGCTGCGCCGCCGCTTTGCGCGATGGTACTATGCTCTGCTTGTCGCGTCCGCGGCTATGTTTATTGTTCCGCTCCAGGCGCTTTTTACATCGCATAAACTGCTTAGGCTGACTGTCCCCTCGTCACACACAGTGGTTTCGGGAGGAACGGAATACGACGGAGTGGCATTCGCCGCATCAGCGCCTTCCCCCGCCGCGCTGATCATTATGCTGTGGGCGGCAGTGTCGCTCGTCCTGCTCTGCATAATGACATATAAGTATTTCAGAGTTTCGCATTCGTTAAAGGTGATAAGCGAGGAATGCTATAACGAAAATATTCTCGCGGTATTTTCACAGGTGTGTTCCGATATGAACATTTATCGTGAAATTGAGGTGCGGACAAGCAGCTCCCTGCACTCACCGCTTCTGTTCGGAGTTATCCGCTCCGTTGTGATCGTACCCGAAAAGGAGTTTACACAAGACGAGCTTATTATGATATTTACTCATGAGCTTACTCACTACAGGCACTGCGACCTCGCGGTAAAGCTTATGATGTCGGTTGTCCGCTGTGTCCACTTCTTTAACCCGGCGGTATATTTTCTCAGCAGGTCGATCAATGAGGGCTGCGAGCTGTGCTGTGACGAATCCGTGCTTGACAGACTGCGTTTATCTGATAAGAAGGCTTACGGCAGGCTTATAATCTCGGTAATTGAGAGTGAAAACCGCGCTATGGCATATTCAACAGCTATGGCATCGCCCAAGGATAAAATTCAGAAGCGGCTTCTGAAAATCATTGAGTTCAGGCGTCCGTCAGGACTGTTAAAAATGCTTTCTGTAATGCTTGCGGCCTCGCTTTCTCTCTGCTCCCTTACCGCGCTCGGCTTTGATGCGGCTAAAGAGGTCTTACCGGATAAGGTTACTGAAGCTATAGAAAGCACGCTTACAGGCTCTGCGCAGTCACCCTTGACGCAGATTATGGAAGATCTGCCCGTGGAAACGGAGGAGCCGGAATTCACGGAGGAACCGGAGCCGGCCCCGGAGCCGTCTGAGGAAGCTGCCTCGCCCGCTAAATATTATTCACCGGCCGTCGGAGAGGAGTCTGAAGCAACAGCCGGATCCGGCGATGCCGCAGAAAATTATTCATTTGATATAGAAATCGAGCCGGATCCGCCCGCCGCTGAAACAGCATCACCCTATGACGCATCCAAAACGATAAAAATGCCGGAATCGTCCTATGTATTCAACCCGGTTTTCGCTGGCGGCACAGCTGAGGTAGAGAGCAGCAGTATAGATGTAACATATGATATGTTCGCGTCGATATTCCGGGCAGACGGCACTGACAGCTGCATTTTAAGAATATACAGGGTAACAGACAGCGGCGGTGATGAGCTTATATATGATGAAAACACACTCAACACCGGCGGAATGTATGTAACCGTCCGCTTTTTAAAGGGAGAAACCTATTATATAATTGCACAGCAGAATAATAATGCCGGAAGAGCCGGTATTTATGTGAGCGCAAGGTAAATTTAAAGGAACGGAGATAAATAACAATGAAAAGATTAATCACAGGAATATTTGCGGCTGTAATGCTGCTTATGGGAACATCTGCACTGGCAGACAACAGTACAGGCTACGCAGGCGGAGCAACCAACGGTTCAGAGACAGCATACGGAACTATCAAGGTCATGATCGCCGAATGGGATTTTCAAAATCTGAAAGGATACAACACAAACGGAATAGTGATGAGCAGCTATGCGGGCGGCGGACCTACTGTAGATGAAAACGGTGACTGCCTTGTTCCGTTGTCAGCTCTTTCGATCTGCCTTGGCTACAACGTAACCGATGAGAACAACACCATAACCTTATCGCACGAAAACAGGACGATCGTTGTCCCGTATGACGGAGATAATGCAACGGTTGACGGAAAAAAGATTGAATTTCCGCATGAGCATATAGTTCCTCTGTATGCAAGCTGGGATTCGGTCCGTGATAATGAGATTTACTTCCACTACTCATATCTGCCAGAAATTTTCGGATTTGAAAAGGCTGAATGGGACAAGGAAAATCTTGTTCTGCTGATCACTGAAAACGAGTCAACGCCTTTATCGGATGCGGAGCGGAAATACAGGCAAAACGAAGCAGCGGATATCCTCGCAATGCAGACAGGCGAAAACGCGGCTCCTGCCTCGTCACCCCGCGAAAAGGAGCAGGAAATCGAACCTCTGCCGCTTACCGATAACCGCAGCGCCTTTGCCGGTACGCCCTCGCAATTCAGCGATATTATTGATACATCCTCACTGCTGAACACCTGTGTAAACGAGCTTGTGGAGCTTGGTGTCATATCGGGTTATGAGGACGGCACCTTCAGACCCGATGCCCCTGTCACACGCGCTGAGGCCGCGGCAATGATTTGCAGGCTCATGGGCTTTGAGACGGAGGGCAATAGCGGTTTTTCCGATACTGCTGACGGTGAATGGTATTCCGGCGCAGTCGGCAAAGCGGCTGAGATCGGCATAATAGACGGCTACGGGGATGGCACCTTCAAGCCTGATAACAACATTTCATATCACGAGATGTTAAAGCTTGCATATTGTCTGCTTGGTCAGCCGAACTTATGGTACAGCAGTGTTGTCACCTCCGCAGTGCATGAAGGACTCACAAGCGAGCTTAAATCCTTTTCAGAGGATGATGCTGTGACCCGCGGTGATATGTGTATACTGCTCTCAAAGCTGCTTGACACATATATTACAACATGGGAAACGGATGACGGCAATGAGTTCTATGGGGACTGTGAAATGACACTCGCGGATTACCTCAGCGGCAAGCCGACAGTTTATCATTACTTCTGTTCAATGAAGCAATATAACGCATACGGAGATATGGTTAATGGAGAAGGCTGAAAGCATGTCTAAAGAACAGGTATTTATATTTGGTGCAGGATAAATTTAAAGAAAAGGAGATAAATAGCTATGAAAAGACTAATCGCAGGAATATTAGCGGCTGTAATGCTGCTGACAGGCTCACCGGCACTGGCAGGTATCAGCTACAGCGGCGGCAGTGCTGTTAAGATCGAATTAATTGAATGGGAATATCGCGGAGCCGAAGGATATACCTCAACAGGGCTGCCCATGAACAGCTATGCGAAAGGCGGTCCCACGGTCGATGATAACGGAAACTGCATTCTTCCCCTCAAAATCATGGGTGTTACATGGAACTACAGCATTTCAGATAAAAACAACGAGGTAACTCTCTCTCATGAGAACCGGACTATTGTTGTTCCGTATGAGGGTGATACAGCGGCTGTTGACGGAGTAACGGTCAGCTTTCCTCATACATGCATTGTTCCGCCGGACGGAAGATGGGATTCGGAACCGTATACGGAAATATATTTTAACTACTCGTATCTTCCGGCGATATTCGGTGTGGAAAAGGCGGAATGGGACAAAAATGATCTGACACTGCTTATAACCGAAAACGCAGAAACGCCCGTATCCGATAAAGAAAGGGCATTCAGACAACAGGAGCTTGAAGAATGGAACAGTACAGAGTCCGATTACGGTCCGGAGGAAATAATAATTGAACCTCTTCCCCCAACGGACAGCCGAAGCGCGTATGTCGACACACCGTCACAATTCAGTGATATTGCCGATTCTTCATCACTGCTGAACACCTGTGTGAACGAGCTTGTAGACCGCGGTGTTGTGTCAGGCTATGAAGATGGGACGTTCGGACCCGATTTACCGGTTACGCGAGCAGAGGCCGCGGCAATGATTTGCAGACTTATGGGCTTTGAGTTAAATAATAAGGAAACATTTCCGGACGTGCAGTACGATGAATGGTATGCCGGATATGTAGGGGCAATTGCGGAACTCGGAATTGTAAACGGTTACGATGACGGCACATTCAGACCAAAGGATAACATTACATATTACGAAATATTCCGCATTGTATACACTATTATCGGCCGCACCCCTGTTACCTCTGAAATTATTGCTTCCGCTATCGCTAACGGTTTAACAGATGGGCTTAGCTCATTTGCGGACAACACCCCGACAACACGCGGTGATATGTGTATAATTCTTTCAGAAATGCTTGATTCATATATTAATACATGGGAAACAAAAGACGGCGATTATTATTACGGCAGCTCAGAAATGACACTCGCGGATTACCTCAGCGGCAAGCCGACATTTTATCATTACTTCTGTTCGGAAAAGCTGATGTATGAATACGGAGCCATGGTAAAAAAAGAAGGCTAATAAATCTATATATGCTGTTAAGACCTCTCAGTCACGGTCTCGCCGTGACTGAGAGGTTTCTATATATATATGCTCCGTACTGTCCGGGTGCAGGGAGCTTTCCGGCAAGTGCCTACACGTATATGTTGTTATGTGCTGCGCCATACGGATTTATACCGCCTGCAGAGCCTGTCGGAGATCCGCGATAATATCCTCCTTATCCTCCAGACCACAGGATATTCTGATAAGTCCCGCGGGCACTCCGGCAGCCTTTAGCTGTTCCTCGTTCATCTGACGGTGAGTTGAGGTCGCAGGGTTAAGACAGCAGGTTCTTGCGTCCGCAACGTGGGTCTCTATAGCGGCAAGCTTAAGATTTTTCATAAATTTCTCAGCCGCTTCGCGTCCGCCCTTTATCTCAAAGGATACAACGCCGCAGCCGCCCTTCGGCATATACTTCTTTGCCGTTTCATAGTACGGATTGCTCTTTAAACCCGGATAATTTACATATTCCACCTGCGGCTGCTTTTCAAGAAATTCCGCTGCGGCCTGTCCGTTCTCAACATGCCGCGGCATTCTGACATGCAGCGATTCAAGTCCGAGATTTAATATAAACGCGCTCTGCGGCGACTGAATACATCCGAGGTCTCTCATAAGCTGTGACGTAGCCTTTGTGATGAACGCGCCCTCGTTTCCGAATTTCTCGGCATATGTGATTCCGTGATAGGACTCGTCCGGCGTGCAAAGCCCCGGGAACTTATCTGCATGAGCCATCCAGTCAAACCTTCCCGAATCAATGATCGCACCGCCTACAGCGGCGCCGTGACCGTCCATATACTTTGTTGTTGAATGGGTCACAATGTCCGCTCCCCACTCTATCGGACGGCAGTTTACAGGCGTCGGGAATGTGTTGTCCACTATAAGCGGAACACCGTGGTCATGAGCCGCTTTTGCAAACTTTTCTATATCAAGCACCGTGAGCGCCGGATTTGCTATCGTTTCGCCGAATACCGCTCGTGTGTTCTCTTTGAAAGCTGCGTTAAGCTCCTCCTCCGTGCAGTCCGGTGACACAAATGTTACGTCTATTCCCATCTTGGCCATCGTTACAGAAATAAGATTAAAGGTTCCGCCGTAGATCGAGGACGATGAGACAATATGACTTCCCGTTTCACATATATTGAACAACGCGAAGAAGTTTGCGGCCTGTCCTGATGATGTAAGCATTGCCGCTGTACCGCCCTCAAGCTCCGCAAGCTTAGCGGCAACATGATCATTGGTAGGATTTTGCAGCCTTGAATAGAAATATCCGCTCTCCTCAAGATCAAAAAGCTTACCCATATCCTCACTCGTTAAATACCTGAATGTAGTAGACTGTACTATAGGTATCTGGCGCGGCTCACCGTTTCCGGGCGTGTAGCCCGCCTGCACACATTTCGTATTGATTTTGTAATCGTTCATAGCATATTCTCCTCATGATTGAAAGTTATAATGAAATGATTATACCATATTATAAGTATTTTTTCAAGATAAAATAATAAAATACGCTGTAAATCTGTATAAATTAACCACTTGATTTTTTCACCGGTCTATGATAAAATAACGCTAGATTGAGTAGCGTAAGCGTAAGTCCGGAGCTTGCCGGGCTTACGCTTTTTTGTATGAAAGGAGACAAATCAAACACTATGGAAAAAGAAAAAACAACAAATATCCTCGGCACTGTGCCGGTAAATGCTCTTATGCTTAAGCTGTATCCCGATGATTATATCAATAGAACCGGTTAAATGTTTTAAATGTCATTGAGTTTTTTCTTCTTAATCCGGCGCATCCGAATCAAGGAATACAATGCGCCAAGGGCTTCAGAAATCCAGATAGCGTACCAAATCCGCTCAATACCGCTGATTCGAGCCAAAACATAAGCGGCCGGAATCATAGGAATAAACTGCCTGAGAATTGATCCTGTCATATTTGTGATACCATCTCCCAAACCCGATGCAATATAACCTGTCATCATTGTTATCGAAGCAAGAATAAACGAAACGGAAATAATATGAAGCGCGGGAACACCAATCTCCAACATAGTTGAACTTGCAGAGAAAATTTCAAGAAGTGTCC
>CAZOHJ010000048.1:0-13490 GCA_964579875.1 uncultured Lachnospiraceae bacterium
GCTCTCATCGGCGGATTTTAAAAAGTATATCGAGAGCAGAAAAAACAGCTAATCATATGAAGGAGGTTATAACATATGGCTACAGAATTAGAAAAAAATCTTAATCTTAACGGCACGACTTCGGCGGGTATGTCCCCGCTTATGGAGGGTATTCTTAACCGTTACGTGCTCGAAACGAACAAGACGGAGCGCAAGTATACAAAGTTCGGTCAGCAGGTGGACATACCCAAGGGCAAGACAAAGACTATCGGATTCGATAAGCTTTCCCCTCTTCCCAAGGCTTTTGTTCCTCTTACCGAGGGTATTACTCCGCAGGGCGCGGCGGTGAATATTACAAGAATCAAGGCTGAACCGCAGCAGTACGGCAACTATGTTTCATATACCGATCAGCTTGAATTTTTCGCAAACGACCCTTCGCCGGAGATCCTTAAGTATACGGATCTTCTTACCGAAAACCAGCTTGAAACCTATGAAACGCTCGACGCTATGGAGCTTGCGTCGGGGCTTAACGTGTTCTATGCCGGAACGGCCGGTTCGAGAAGCGAGCTTACCGACGTGCTTACCGTCAAGGATGTGCGCCGCGCCGTTACCTCGCTTAAGCGCAACAAGGTGCAGCCCGCGGACGGAAAGTATTTTGTCTGCTTTATCCATCCGGACGCCGCTTTTAACATCATGGACGACGAGGCATGGCAGAGAGTTCAGGAATACAGCGCCACTACCGAGATCTACGAGGGCGAGATCGGCAGACTCTACGGCGTGCGCTTTATCGAGGACCCGGACGCGTATGTGTTCCGCGGGACGTACTTCGGTTCGGACAAGAGATACCCGGAGCTGACGGTTACAAAGTTTGATCCGGAAACCGGCTTTATATACATAGCCGAAACACTCACAGCAGATGATGTAATTGGATGGATATCAGATGATCATCCGGTCTGGATTAACGGCGCGATATACGACGTTACTGCCACAGCCGGCTCAAACGGTACCGCATATCTTGAAATAGCCGGAAGAACCCCCGATAATCCGTTTGTCGAGCCTGATATGAAGATTTATCCGGGCGACGGCGGCGTGAACGGTAGTCCCGTCTACGCTACTATCATTCTCGGCAAGAACGCTTTCGGAACAGCCGGCGATAAGGCCACAGAGCTTATTAACAAAGCCGTTGGTTCCGCCGGCACCGCCGATCCGCTCAACCAGCGCGGCACATACGGCTGGAAGGGCTACCATTTTACCAAGATCATAGAGCAGTCAAAGATGTGCAGAATCGAATCTTTAGCTTCCGTTTGAGTGTAACTCAAACGGACCGGGCGGCAGCTTATGCCGCCGCCCGGGGCGTTGGCTTCCGTTTAGTGTATAAAAATTAAGGAGGAATAATAATAATGGCTTCAAAAACAATAACTGCCGCAAAAGCAGACGTAAGCGATACGACCGCGCCCGTAAAGAAGGACACGGTCAAGGTGATTATACCCAAGCCCTCGAACGTTATCGGGGACACCGAAACTATTGTAGGCGTGAACGGCGTTCTTTATCAGATCATGTTCGACAAACCCGTTGAGGTTCCGCGCAGCGTCGCGGAAATAATTGCTCAGAGTCAGAACCTGCAGGCTAAGATAACCGAGATCACCGAGGCTTCGATTATGAAGCCCGGCAAGCCCGCGATGGCGGAGTTATGAGCATGACCGGCTCGGCATATTTGTCCGTTGACACGGCTTCCTATTACGGCAGCGTGTCAAAGGACCTTATAGATGAGGCGTGCAGGTGTTTCCGCGATTACGCGGGTGACAAAGAAAAAACGGTCAAAAGAATTAAGGATGATGAAAGGCTTTACCGCTCCTGGTATGAAAAAGACGCTCATTCTCTTAAAAAGGATTTTCAAAGCTCCACGTCCTTTATCTTTTCATCTATTGAGAACGCCTGCGCTACCTCTTCCGAAAATTTCCCGTCCGCGAATATTCTTGAACGAAGCCCGGACGGGACGGCAGTCGCCGATACTCTTTCCATGATCCTCCCCGTCGTTCTCGATAACGGAGGGTTCAGAAAGACGTATAAAAATAATATGAGGAATAAGCTTAAGTACGGTACGGCGGTTTATTCCGTGACGTATAACGAGGGGACGGGCAACATAGATATAAGATCCGTTGATATACTCGATGTGTTTGTCGATTACAATATTTCCGATATTCAGGACAGCAGATTTATATTCGTCGTTTCCTCCGTGGATAACGAGCTTCTTCGTTTCCGCTATCCGGAGCTTGCCGAGCTTTTTACCGGCGACTCCACGGTTGAGACGCTTACCGATACCGTTAGAATGCGCAGCCGCTCATCCGTTACCGACTGCTATTATAAAAAGCCCGACGGCGCGGTTCATATGTTTAAGGTCTGCAACGGACGCATTATCGACGCTACGGAGGACAAAGCCGGTTATGAGCGCGGCTTATATAATCACGGTCTTTTCCCGTTCGTATTCGACGTTATGTACCCGGTTGAGCATTGCCCCTTCGGGTTCGGTATGATCGATATTGCAAAGGCGGTTCAGATCGAAATAGACAGGCTTGATGAAGGGATCACTTCTCTTATTCTCATGGGTTCCAGACCGCGCTATCTCGCGAAAAAGAACTGCGGTATAGATCTCGACGTCTTTACCGATATTAAAAACGCTATCGTTGAATACGAAGGCGATCCGGACGCGCTCATCCCTATTGTTTTAAAAGAGCTTAATCAATATTATTGCTCTTTCCGCGACACTAAAAAGGACGAGCTTAAGGAGCTGCTCGGCAACCGCGACTTTCAGCAGGGCGCTACCAGCGGCGGCGTTACCTCCGGTACGGCTATATCCATATTGCAGCAGTCCGGCGAAAAACGCTCTCGCATGATGTTTGATGATTCATATATGTGCTTTGAGGAAATGGTTTCGATGGTCCTTGAACTGCTGCGGCAGTTCTGTGAGAATGAACAGGTGTTCCGTACCGAGGACGCACTTGGACAAAAAACCTTTGTCGCGTTCTCGCGCGATCTGCTCTATAAGGACGGAATGCCCGATAACGCCGCGCTTGAGTTCGATATTAAGGTTACGGCTCAGAAAGAAAATCCGTACTCCGCCGAGGCGCTTAACGCTCTCCTGCTGCAGTTCTTTACCGCCGGAATGCTTTCGGACGGTAATCTTGAAAAAGCACTGCTCATTTTCAAGAATATGCAGTTTGAGGGCAAGGATCCGTTCATTTCCGATATTCAGGGCTATATCAACAGTCGGAAGGAATCGGCGCAGACGGAGGCTGTTTCGGATAACGCCGGCGCGGCTGTTCCGAATATTCCCGCCGGTATGCTGCCCGGCGCGGCGGCGGCTCCTTCCGTTCCTATAGGCGGTGAAATGTAATGTCTTATATAAACACAGTTTCGGGATATGATCCCTCTACCTCAAGCATTTACACCTTTAAGGGCTTGAACAGGCAGCGGCGCGGGTACGCCGGGGAGCTTGAGGACATGGTTAATATGTCTACGCTTGAATATCCGTGCGCGGCTCCCAGAGGTTCGCGCTCCGTCGCCGCCGAGGCTCCCGGGGCTATTTGCGCCGTCGCGGCTCCCGACGTTCAGTATACCGACAAGGTTGACGCGTTCACCGGAATTGCCGCGGGAGGCTTTTATTACGACGGAGAATTGAAGTCCGGTTCCTATGTCCTGGCGGCGGGTATGACCTGGCAGATCGTGCGCATGAGTAATCTGTACGTTATGAACGGATACGACGCGGAAACTAAAACTCACGCCATGTATTATTACAATATCGATACCGATGAGTTTGATTATATGTACGATGTTATGACCGATCTCATCGTTACTCTGGGCAAGGACGATACCGGCAATTATATGGAGCTTTACGATTTCAGATATTCCGCCGTGGACGAATACAGCGCGGCTCTTCCCGATGGATCCGTTATTAAGAACTCGGATTTCTTTTCCAAGTATTACAGCGGTATGTCTCTGCCTTACGTCAACGTATTTGAAAAACGGTACAAAACCGACGATAACGGCGATTATGAGCTGGACGGCGACGGAGTTAAACAATCCGCGTCCACGGCGGATTATAAAGAGAAGTTCACCGTCGGAGACAGAATCGTTATATCCGGCTTCCCGTCCGCGGCCGAAAGCGCCGGGCAGGTGTGGTATTACAATAAAGTCGATGATGTGGTAGTCGGGCAGACCGGCTACGACGTGAGCCGGAACAACATCGTTAATACCGACGTTATAAGAAAGACGTCCGGACTTGATAATTACAGCATCGTGTCCGCCGTTGTCGCCGGATTCAGTACGGAAAAGGATCCCGTTACCATACAGCAATTCGATCATTACATACACAGAATGTATGTGAAGCTTTATAACAAGAACGGCGATCAGATCGATTTTGACGAGCTTGTGGGCGCTTCGCCGCTAACGCACGGGAACAATTATAACATATATGTTTCGGGCGTTTCCGTCGCGCGGCTGTACCACACCTTTGACAATATCGCCGTTCATAATAACCGCGTCTGGGGCACGATACCGAGCGGAGATGAAATATACGCTTCCGCTTCGGACGATCCTTTTGATTATTCGACCGTATCGGAAACATACCTGACGCCGCTGTATGCGCGGCTTGCGTCCGACAGACCGGGACCGTTCACGGGATTATGCGAATACAATACCGATCTTGTCGCGTTTAAGGAAAGCTCTTTCAGCGTCGTGATCGGCGACAGCTCCGGCAACTATACCCAATCCGTAACAAGCGGGATAGGCTGTATAGACGCGCGTTCTATCGCGGTTACTCAGAGCGGGGTTATATTTCTCAGCTATAACGGCTTCTACCTGTACAACGGCAGCCGTTCGCCGTCGCTCCTGTCCGCGAAGCTTAATACTAAATTCGTTTCCGCTATCGCCGGATTCGACGGCAATCTTTATTACGCGTTCGCCACGGACAAAGCCGGGAATAAAATGCTTTTGACCTATGATCTCAGGTATTCCCTGTGGCATATTCAGGATTCAATTCCCGTTGTTTCCGATGAGGACGCGGACGGGAATGAAGATGAAATTACCGATCCCGTCTTTCTGAAAGCCGAATCGGAGAAGTCGGATCTTGTCGTTGATCTCAGCTCCGAGCTTGACGTTGCCGGTATGTTCATGTTCAAGGGCGATTTCTATATCGCCGACAAGCCTACCGGTTATATCCTTTTATGCAATTCCGAGACTTCGGAGAACCTCAGTTGGAGCTTTACATCCGTTAAAAGCTATACAAACGCGCTCGATCAAAAAGCCGTTACGGAGCTGTGGATCAGAGCGGACGTTTCATCCGGCGCCTGGTGTAAGGTCGAAACGGCGGCGGACGATAAGGATTTTGTCGTGCATGATTATTTCGGCGGCCATCCGCCGGGCGATCATGTCTACAGGGTTCCCGTGCGGTTTGATCCCGGCGCTACGTACCGTTACCGCATTTCCGGAGTCGGCAAGATCGTTTTCTATGAAATAGAGCTGCATATTACCAACGACGGAAGAAAGTACAAGAGCGCCGACGCGCAGGCCGCAAAAACAAAATCCGACAAGGCTAAATTTCTTTATTGAAAACACGGAGGTTTTATCTATGAAATTTGATTTACGACTGCCGTCGCCCGTCGGCGGCACGAACCGTACCGGAATATTCGCTCTTTACGACAGCCTGTGTTCCCTTATAAAAAATCTAAAGGTGATACTGCTTAACCTTGACGACAGCAATATAACAAGTCTTTCCGCGTCTAAGCTGACCGGCGTTATTAATACTTCCGCGACCCCGTTAAGCGGCGGCTCCGTCGTCTGCGGTCCCGGCTATTTCAAGCTTGCGAACGCGGACGGAACGCAATATGTGGAGCTTTCGGAAAATAATATTTATATCTGCGTCAAGTCCGTTTTCGCCGAAACGGTAAATGCGAACAGCGTTATTGCCGATGCATACGGAGGGCTGCCGGATGAATGATCGTCTTTCTTCCGGGAACGCAGCGGACTTTTCCGATCGTGATATTGTGTGGCAGCCTCAGCCCCGGCAAGCCGAGTTTATGAGCCGCCCGGAGTATGAGGCGCTTTACGGCGGAGCGGCGGGCGGCGGCAAATCCGATGCGATAGTTGCCGAAGCTCTGCGGCAGGTAGATAATCCGAATTACCGCGCAATCATATTCAGAAAGACCTATCCGCAGTGCAGGGAGCTTATTATAAAATCCCTTCGTATTTACTCCGCCGCCTATCCCGACGCGGTGTATAACGGCACAGAGCATTACTGGCGTTTCCCCAGCGGCGCGAAGATCTACTTCGGAAGTATGAATAACTCTACAAGCTATTTGCAGTATCAGGGTTTATCATACAGCTTTATCGCTTTCGACGAGCTGACGCATTTCACGCGCGAGGAATACGAGTATCTTATAACGCGTAACCGCGCCGACGGTCCCGGGCTTCGCGTCTATATCCGTGCCACGGCTAACCCGGGCGGCGTCGGTCACGGATGGGTAAAACAGCGGTTTATCGACGCGTCCGAACCGAATGTTCCTTATTACGCCGAAACCGAGATCACAGACAATATGGGGCGGAAAATGAAGGTGCGGCGGTCAAGAGTGTTTATTCCGTCAAGCGTTTTCGATAATCCCGCGCTGCTTAAAGCGGATCCCGATTATATAGCGCGGCTCGCTTTACAGCCCGACGCGCTGAGCAGGGCGCTTTTGTACGGCGATTGGAACACCTTTGACGGGCAGGTGTTCACCGAGTTTCGCAACAATCCGGACGGATATCTTACGCGCGTTAATACTCACGTTATCGAGCCGTTTCCGATCCCCCGCGGATGGAAGCGTTTCAGAAGCTTTGATTACGGTTATTCCAAGCCGTTCGCCGTGCAGTGGTGGGCGGTGGACTACGACGGCCGGGCTTATCTGTACCGCCAGTATTACGGCTGTAAGGAAAACAGCCCGAATACCGGACTGCGGATGGATCCTCACGCGGTCGCGCGTAAAATCAAAGAGATCGAGGATGAGCTTGAATCGGGGCAGCGCATTACGGGCGTTGCCGATCCCGCTATCTGGGACGAATCAAGGGGCAAGGACGGAACGATTATAACCATGTTCGAGGAGGAAGGCGTTTTCTTTGAGAAGGGCAAGCACGACAGACTTTCCGGGAAAATGCAGTGTCACTACAGATTCCGTTTCGACGAGGACGGCCGCCCTATGGCGTATGTATTCAGCAGCTGCAGGCAGTTCATCCGCACGATCCCAAATCTTACTTATGATGTTTCAAATGTCGAGGACGTCAATTCCAATCAGGAGGATCACGACTACGACGCTATGCGGTATTTCTTTATGATGAACCCGCTTCGTTCTCCCGAGCCGAAGAAGCTCCGCCGCGATGTATTTGACCCGCTCGACGTCGGAAGGAGGTATTAATATTTATGGCTACCAATCCATCTGTTTCCGCTCCCTCGACAGGCAGCGGAACATCAGCGCCTAAGGCGCCTACGGCGTCTAAGGTGAACAACACAACCGTATCGGGCGGCGGCTCTGTCGCCGTGTCCACATCTCAGTCAGATCCGTCGTCCGCCGTGAAGCTCGGCGGAACTACCGTATCGGGCGGCGGAGTTATCGGGTTTACTCCGTCTCCGCAGACGTCCGCGCCGGCGGCCGCGCCAACCGCTGCGGCTTCGGACAATACGGCTCAGGCGGCGGCAAAGTCCGCGTCCGTCACGGATCCGCTTGTCGGCGCGCGCGATTATTTCAAGGCCGGAGCGACCGGCGGCAATGTTGACTGGGACGGCAAAAACGTATTGCTTGACGGTAATGCGGTAACTCCGTCGTATGTCCAAAACGGCACGGCCTATATTCCGAAGTCCGTTGCCGACACGGCGATAGAGCAGCATAATAAAATCAACGGCATAACCGGCAATCAGGGCGTGCTTAAAAATACGGACGTTAAGGACAACGGACGCACCGAAGCGGCTTTGAAGTCGCTCATTGACCGCGGCGAGTTCTCGTATAATCCGGAAACCGATCCCATATATCAGCAGCACGCCGCGACTCAGGCGCGTTATGCGAACGATGCGATGCGGTATATTCTCAATCAGAATAATTCCAATCCGTTCGGCGCTTCCGCCGGAGTTCTGGGCGAGGCTCTCGCCACGCGCGACAGCTATCTTCGCGGACTTTCCGAGGATGAAAACGCTTACCGTGAGGCGGCTTACGATCGTTATACCGGCGAAACGCAGAGACAGCGCGACAATCTTACCGATGTGCGCGATGTACTGAACGATTTTTATAACCGCGAGTATCAGGCGAACCGCGACGCGATCGGCGATACCGTCTCCGATACCAAGGCCGAACGCGAGGCGGAACAGCAGGATTTTGAAAATCAATTGGCGCTTAAAACCAACGATGCGCAGGTTGAAGCGCAGAACATCAGCAACCGCAAGGGGCTTATCGATCTTAACACCTACGGCGATATGAACGCCGCGCAGCTCAGAGCGCAGCAGCTTGAAAACGAGGGCGCCGCCGAGGAAAACAGGCAGACTATAATTGATAACGATCAATCAAACGCTTATAACTTCGGCGGCTATTACGCGCCTTTGCTTCGTTCTGACGTTAAAGGGCTTATGGACAGCTGGTATAATCTCGGCGAAAACGGACGCTATTATGACGCTAACGGGGTCGAGGTTGATCCAACCGTCTTTGAGATCTTATACCAGAATGCCACTGCGCTTGCGTCCGCTAAAGCAAATCGGGACGTTGAAAAGGGCTTCGCCGCTTTGCCGTCCCGACCTGCGCGAAAATAAAATTTAAAGGAGGATCTACTATGTCAACTTTATCTGTTCATAAAACCGGATATTCGGAGCGTGAACTCAGCAAAAACTGGGCGGCGGAATACGCGAAGCGGCTTTGCGATGGGCTTGATGAAAAGCTTACCGAGGCGGACGGCGTTGTTCTTGACACGGCGAAGCAGTACAGCGACAACAATCTCAGCGCGGCAAAGGCTTACGCTTTATCAGGAATCACGGCGGCGAGGTCGGACACGCTTGCGGCGGCAAAGGCGTATGTTGACCGTGACAATGCCGTCAGCACAAATCAGCTTGCCGACGGCTCGGTAACAAAGAAAAAGCTCGCGGACGGAGCCGTAACGGAGGAAAAGCTTGCCGACGTCAGCGTTACAAACGACAAGCTCGGAGCGAGATCCGTAACGACCGGAAAAATACTGGATAAATGCATAACGGCGGCAAAGCTCGCGGAACCTTCGGTAACCACGGAAAAGCTTGCGGACGGAGCCGTGACGGCGGAAAAGCTTTCAACGTCCGGTGTGACAAATGAAAAAATCAAAACCGGAGCGGTTGACGCCCGCGCTATAGCGGACGGCTCAATAACGCTCTCGGAGCTTTCGGACGCGCTGCAGAGCAGATTGATCATAGGCTGCGACAATTGCGGAGAGACTTCCGCCATTCCGCATGAGTCGGGCGTTTACCAGTGGCTCGGCGGAACGATACAGGTTACGGAGGACAATACCAATAATACCACGCAAACCATAACCACTCCCGGCGGAATAGTTCTTGTGTCCGACTGTGACGGCGATATAATTGAGATATTGTTCTGCGGCGAAAGAGACAGCTATGACAGCCTTGAATACGCTCACCCAATGCAGATATATTGGAGGAGTCTTATACACGACTACGACACGCAGGACCCTGTTTCATATGATCCGGTTCCATGGATGCTCGTTAATCCGTCCGTTGCCGCTGCAAGCATTAACAGTTTAGGCGGCATAAAGCTGTACAGCAGCAACGGCGTAAACTGCTCGGGGCTGGTTGTGTACGACGACGGAACAACGCTTGTATACACCAATCCGGAGTACGGCATTACCCGTTCCGGAGACGGCAAGGTCATTACCGCTCCGGCGGCGACGGATGAAATATTTGACGGGACGAACGCATATAAACCAATCGTACCGGCAATGTTCTCGCAATTTATTGATTATAGAAAGAAGCCGTGGCAAATAGGAACATGGATAGACGGCACACCGATATTTCGTCAGGTCATTCCGTTGACTGCGATAACGGAAACCGGGTTTATACTTGTGCGGGAGTATCTTTCATGCTCCAAATGCACTGTTCTGAAATCAAATGTTTTCGTGCAGAATAGTCTTAACGATTACTCGTTTGAAGCATATGCGGACAAAGATACGTACAGCATTTTGTATGAAGGTCGTGGGATTTACATTAAATCTCTTGACGAGGACGAATATATCGATGTGCCCAAGGCATGGTACGGGATTGTTGAATTTGCCGCCCAGGAAAGCGACTTTTAACTGCGTAATCATTTGATCTGTCTGCCTGTCGGCAGACAGGCAGACAGGAGCGCAGCACACAGAATGGAGGAAAATCTATGGAAAACGTTTTAACACTAAAGAATATAATATGCACGGTTATAGGAATAGCCGGAGCGGCGGTAACAAATATGTTCGGAGGCTGGACGGCGGCAATGACAACATTATTGATCTTCATGGGGCTTGATTACATAACAGGGCTGCTTGTGGCGGCGGTATGGCATAACAGCTCAAAGAGCGAGAGCGGCGGTCTGGAGAGCCGCGCCGGCTGGAAGGGGCTGATCCGCAAGGGCGTCACCCTGTTGATCGTACTGGTGGCATACAGGCTTGATTTGCTTATCGGAACAACGTATATAAAGGACGCCGTTATTATAGCGTTCTGCGCCAATGAACTGATAAGCCTTATAGAGAATGCCGGACTTATGGGAATACCGATACCGGAGCCGATAACAAAGGCTATTGAGGTGCTGAAAGGTGGTGATAAGCAATGAAAAAGTTAGCAGATACGATTGTATTGATGCAGAGTGAAGATTATAAGGACAGATTTAAGGCTGAATATTATCAGACTAAAATCAGATATGATAAACTGGATGCGATGACTGTTAAGTATGAATCCGGAACACTTCCTTTTACTCCAGCATGCTCTTTGGATTTATTAAAACGACAGAAGCGGATCATGGGCAAATATATTCGTTGTTTGAAAATCCGTGCTGAAATTGAAGGCATTGTGTTAGAAGGTGATAATGAATGAGCAAAACAGTTACAAGCAGCTATCCGATTACGGAGTTTAACGGCATTACGGTAAACACATCGGTTCCGAGCAGCAGCAAGAATTACTACAGCTATTCAAGCCGGACGGTGAAATATATCGTCATGCACTACACCGGCAATTCGTCCGATACGGCAAAGGCAAACGCAGACTACTTTAACGGCGGTTCGCGCGGCGCGTCGGCGCATTACTTTGTGGACGATAACAATTGTTATCAGTCTGTCGCGCTGAACAACGCCGCGTGGGCAGTAGGCGGCACGTCAAGCTATAAACATGCCGAATGCCGCAACCTTAACAGTATCAGCATTGAAATGTGCTGCAGCGGCAATTACACGGTATCGGCGCAGACGGAAGAAAACGCGGCGTATTTATGCGCGGAGCTGTGCAAATACATAGGTATTACTGCGGATAAAGTCGATACTTATGTAATACGGCACTGGGACGTGTGGGCAAAGGACTGCCCGAGCGGCTGGACAGGCGCAAGCAATAGCCGCTGGAACGGCTTTAAGGCAAAGGTAAAAGCGATATTAAACAATGAAAGCGAGGACTTGACTATGACACAGTATCAGGAATTAAAGGATTTAATAACGGAACAGGCGGCGGAAATTGCGGACTTAAAATCAAAATTGGCGGTACGGACGGGCTACTACAACTACATAGACAGCAATATGCCCGACAGCTACAAGCCCACAATACAGAAGCTTGCCGGCAACGGGTATTTACAGGGCAACGAGAACGGAGAGCTTATGCTTACAACCGATATGATGCGGATTCTGACGATACTCGACAGGATTGGAGTACTGGGGTAAATACAATAAAGGCGGTCGGGATGTCCCCCGACCGCCTATTTAATACGCGATAACGGTATAGCCGCAGGGCGTTAAAAACCACTCTTCGCCGTTCGTCCATGTCCTTATTTTTACCTGCTTTTGCCCCTTTCTGCGCTCGTTATATCTTCCTTCATGGTCTATATCCGCATAGGTTATTGTTCTTGCGGTTCTTGAGATAATTTCACACGGCAGACAATCGCCGGTATCTTTGTAATATCTCTTTCCAACTTCAAATTTTTTCATTGCTTTTCCCTTTCTGCCCGTATTGCCGATAGCTCAGCATATTTACTTATTTGATGTTTTATTTTGACTCTTCAACTTGTTCAATAGTGAAGAAAGAGGCTGTTGTTTTGACAAAACTTTCAACATTTTCGCTCTTATTCTCACCATCATTATCTTCAGTTTTAACTTTTTTGTGTACCATTTTCCAGATTTGTAATTTATGCTGTGACTTTTCGCCTCGCTTTACCTGATACCCGTTCCGTTTCCACTCCGCATAGGTATGGAAGTTAATCGGTATTATTTCACCTAAATATTCTTTGGTGTATTGTGTCAGCTCGTGATCAAGTAAATATTTGACGATGATTAGATTGTTGGTCATTGTTTATTCCTCCTTGGTTTTTGCCTTTCATTTATTTTCTATATATATTATATCACCTTTAACGGTGACAGTCAATACACAAAGTCACCAAAAAAGGTGATGTTGAATTGACTAAATTTGTGCAGCTTGTCACTTGAAACGGTGATACATATTTGATATAATAAGTCTTGAAAGTGAGGAGATTAAAATGCCTATAACATATGATAAATTAAAAGATAAATTGAAGGCTGCCGGGATAACTTCATATATATGTAAGCGTGATAAAATTATAGGTCAATCAACATATAAAAAGATAATGGAGGGTGGAGATATTGACACAAAATCAATAGCTAAACTGTGTGCAGTTCTTCATTGCCAGCCCGGTAATCTACTTGAATATATTCCGGATGATGAAGCATCGGAAAAAGAGTTAAAATGAATGATGACAGATTAACGAGATAAAGCGCCGCAGCCGTAACTTTTCAATCAATAATATATTTATTCGGAGCGTTCATGTCTCATAGTATCAATCTGATTTTACCTGTGCTGCGGACAGCTGTAGCGCCCAATCGCCCTTTCGGGCGCTAAAGTGGAAGGTTGCGTAGTTACGTATGTTCAGCTTTTCGGAAAGAAAAGCTGCTCTCAGGCGCCGGCGGGTTTTGTGTATCGTGCGGCAGAAATTATCCAATACTGAATAATAAAAGGACCTCAAATGAGATCCTTTTATTATCGTCTTATAGAGAACATATACAACAATTGACTATTAAATGTTATCAATGTGTTGCGTTCGAGTGTTCTCTTGTTTGGTGACTCCTGCGGGAATCGAACCCGCGTTGTCGGCGTGAGAGGCCGAAGTCTTAACCGCTTGACCAAGGAGCCGTATTGAATGCGGCAACGTTCTACTCTCCCGGACAGTCACCCATCAAGTACCATCGACGCTATTGAGCTTAACTTCTGTGTTCGGAATGGGAAC
>CAZOHJ010000049.1:0-13376 GCA_964579875.1 uncultured Lachnospiraceae bacterium
TTTATTTTGAAAGCTTATATCCCACGCCCCATACCGTGTCAATGAACTTTTCACCGCCGCATGACAGCTTTTCGCGTATTCTCTGGATATGCACCGCGACTGTGTTTACATCTCCGATCGCGTCCATGCCCCAGATGCGGTCAAAAAGCTGCTCCTTGGAAAATGCCCTGTTAGGGTTTGACGCAAGGAAATACAGCAGGTCAAATTCTTTGGCGGTCATTGTGATGCTCCTGCCGTTTACCAAAACTGTCCGCGCCTGCGGGTCAATCAGGAGTGAGCGGATACTGATCCCGTTTGCTGCCGGTGAAGTGAGGGATTCGTAGCGTGAAAGGTGCGCCTTAACGCGCGCGACAAGCTCATTCGGGCTGAACGGCTTTGTTATATAATCGTCCGCGCCAAGCCCGAGACCGCGTATTTTATCTATATCGTCACCCCGCGCCGAGAGAAATATAACAGGGATGCGTTTTTTCTCGCGTATGCGGCGGACGATTTCAAAGCCGTCCATGCCGGGCAGCATAACGTCAACTATAAATAAATCGTAATCGCCCTTTAAAGCCGTATCAAGACCGGTTGTGCCCCATGTTTCAATATCACAGCCAAAGCCGTTTGTTTCAAGATAATCGCGTTCAAGCTCCGCAATTTCTCTGTCGTCCTCAATTATAAGTATTTTTTTCATTCCTTTATATCCTCCGCAAGCGGCAGACTTATTGTCGCCGTTGTTCCTTTATTGATCCCATCGCTTCTGAGCCACAGCCGTCCGTGATGCTTTTCGGTGATCTGCTTTGCTATTCCAAGCCCCAGCCCGTTGCCCTTTATCTGTGATGAGCGGGAGCTGTCTGTGCGGTAAAAGCTGTCGAATACCTTTGAAAGCTCCTTTTGCTCAATACCCATGCCGTTATCCTTAACCGTCACATACGCGCTGCCCTCATCGGAAAAGCATCGCACCTCTATACGGCTGCCTACGGGATTTCTGTATTTGATTGAATTGTCGATCAGGTTTGTGAGTACGCGCCGTATTTTTTCACCGTCGATATTTACGCAAAGCATTTCTTTTCCTAAGTCAATATCCGTTTCTATCCCGCTGCGCTCCATATCAAGCCGGCAGCCGTCCATTACGTCAAGCACAAGGTCGCGCAGATCGCCGCGGCTCATGCTGAACTCCAAGCCTGAAACCTCTAATTTTGCAAAGGTGGAAAGGTTTGTCACAAGCTCGTCAATCGTGTCCGCCTTTGATTTTATTGTATTAAGATAACGTTCAAGCTTTTCGGGGGCGTCGGCTATGCCGTCGTTTATGCCGTCAATATAGCCTTTGATCGACGTTATCGGCGTTTTTAGATCGTGTGAAATATTTGCTATAAGCATATTTCTTTCATGTCTGAGCTGTTCCTCGCGCTCACGGGCAAGCAGCAGCTCACGGCGCATTGAGTCAAAGCCCTCGCATAAATCGTCAAGCTCGTCATAATCGCTGCCCATAACCTCAAAGCGCAGTGAGCCGCCGCGAATCTTATCCACATTGTCGCGCAGCTCATGTATCGGCTTTTCAAGGCTCCGGGACAGGCGGCGGGTAAGGATCGTGCTTGTGGCGGCGCATACGGCAACACATATGAGAATGTATATTATTATATATGTGACCGCTGCGGGGTGGTTGGTAAAAAACGCGCCGACTGCGCGGATGAACGTCATCGGATTTATCAGCGAAGCGCGGGTTATCTGCATTTCCTCAACCGGAAATTTCATTACAAATATGATGATGAATAACACGGAAACAACGCCTATTATTGCAATAGGCGTTGTAAGAAGTATGAAATTATACGATTCAAATTTCTGCCGTATTTTCATTTCAATCTCCTAAACGTTTTTCTTCTCAAATATTATATACGATAACGAATATAAAATCAAGATGCTGCCGAGCAAAATTCCCGCCTTGTTAAGAAGAACATGGAAGGGAAGCGTGCTGCCAAGGAGCATTACATGAAGCTTTGCGCCCGCGGTGAACAAAAAGCTCTCCGAGCCTGCAACATACAGCCCCATGTATTTCATAAGCGCGTACATCGCGAGTGACAGCAGAGTTGCCGAGGTTGGCCCCTTAAGACAAACGTTTATAAATATTCCCAAAAAAGCGACGCCGATAAGCGGAATTATATCTATTAAATACGCGGCAAGCGCGGAGCCGACGCCGGAAACGGCGCCGCCGGAGAGCAGATGCAGCGCGGTGTTTGCGACATACATGATCATAAGCGATACCGCGCCGAGAATGACGACCGCCGCCGCTTTTGCGGTCAGAAGCTTAAACCGGCTTACAGGCTGCATAAGACATGCCTTTAACGTATCCTCGCTTTGCTCATGCGTTAACAGATCGCTTACCGCGATGAACATTATAACCGGAACAAGGATCTCAACGGCAAACGGGAGCATTTCAAGCGGCATATTTGCCTTGACCGATACATATCCCTCCGAAAGCCTTGCGACAAGCGCCGCGCCGCCGCGGCGGATTACGCTGACGAGTATTCCCAGAACGATAAGAACTATATATTTTTTGTGATGCGCAAGCTTTGTAAGCTCCTTCTGTAATGCGAATGCGAACCGTTTCATATTCCGCCTCTCCTTTCGTGCACCTTTTCCAGAAAATAATCCTCCATAGACGGATACAGATCCATTATGTGTGCGGTACTGTCCTTAGCTATGATTTCTCCGTCATATATAACCGCTGCCGTGGCGCAGAGCTTTTCGATCTCGGAGGCGATATGGCTTGAAATGATAAATGTAGCGCCGAAGTCACGGTTCATCTGCTTTATGTATTCGCGGATCTCAACAACTCCTTCAATGTCAAGCCCGTTCACCGGCTCGTCAAGTATTACAAGCTCCGGCTTTCCCATAAGCGCCGCGGCAAGACCCAGTCTCTGCTTCATTCCGAGGGAGAAGCGTCCGGCTTTATCGTTTTTATACTGTTCAAGGCGGACGATCCTTAATATTCGGTCAATATCCGCAATATCCTCACGGCTCCGCGCCATAAGCCTCAGATTATTATAAGCCGTCATATCCTTATATATAGCGGGCGATTCGATAAGCGCGCCTGTGCGCGCCATGACGTTTTCAAAATCGTCATGCAGAGCTTTGCCGTTTATGGTTATGCTGCCGCTGTCAGGGGGTATAAGCGACAGCATTGTCTTCATGATCGTGGTCTTGCCCGAACCGTTAGGCCCTAAAAGCCCCAGTATTTCTCCATCGGGAATTTCAAGCGAGATGTTGCGTATACCGCGCTTGTTGCTGTATAGCTTTGTAAGATGGTTAAGCTGTATCATATCTGTGTTCTCCTGTAAGCTTTTAGTCGTTGTATATTATTTCGGCGTCCTCATAATCTCCGTCGTTAATTACAGCGCCCTGCTCTTCAAGAGTTGCAATAGAGGTATCGCCTACATTGGAAATACCGCAGCTTATATTAAAGGTCATTGTATGGCCGTTTCCTGTAAAAACGGCGGACATTGTGCCGTCACGGAAAGAGCCGTCCTTGTTTATGGTGTAGTCCATCGTCAGGCTGTCGAGTACGGTGTCATTTCCAAGGAGAGCTGTATAGTAATAGCTGCTGTCCTCGGGAACCTCCTCGGGGTTCTCCGCGTAATAGGAGGCGCTGTTCGACATTGAAAATACCATGCTCAGACCGGCATTTACGACCTCCGGTATCTGCACGCTGTCGAGCGCTATGCTGTAGGATACGGAATCGTCGCTGTCATCGGTGCATACAAAGTTGCTGCGCAGATCGCCTATAACCGTATCGGATGCAAGCTCCACAAAACGCAGCGCCTTATTTGCGGTGTCACGATCCTCCGGCTCAATATCCCACAGGTTAGGCCGCGAGCGGGAATAAGAATATCTGTCATATTCATTGCTGTCGGAGGATGTAAGATTATACCGGGAGTTTCCGTAATAATAATTATCTGAGCGGTACGGCTCGTCTCCAACTGACGTGGTCGCGGAGGTGTGGGAAATACCGTTTTCAAGCGCAAGCTCATGCAGCAGCTCCGAGCGCATCTTTTCCTCGCCGTCAAGCTCCATTGCCATCACAGCGCTGATGGTGCAGTTTTTATAGTCGATTGTGCTGAGTATTGATTTTTTAAGCGCGTCATAGCCGTTTGCGGTCTGATAGCTTGCAACCGCCGCTGTTGTGAGCATACATATGCCGACCGCGCCGCTGATAAGCGCTATTGTTTTCTTGTTTTTCATATTCATCTTCCTTTCAGATCTTATTTTGTAACCGATTACAATTAAATAATATCTCTTTACAATAAATATTATATAATAAAAGATTAAACTTTTCATAAACAAATTTAAAGCTTTTATAAATTTATTTAAAAAAACTGCGCAAAATAAGAAAAAAGCGAAAGGGTCATAATTATGGATTATTTAAAGGTATTTCTTTCAAGCCTTCTGTCGCTTCTGCTGCTGTTTGTGAGTACGAAGGTCATCGGAAACAAGCAGATGTCGCAGCTGAATATGTTTGACTATATAAACGGTATAACGATAGGCTCCATTGCGGCGGATATGGCAATAGATCTCGATAATAATATTATGTTTCCTGTGATCGCGATCGCCGTTTATACGGGCGTGATCGCGCTGATAGGCTATATAGGGTCAAAGAGCGTCGCGGCGCGGCGCGTTCTTACCGGAAAAACGATAATGCTTATGGATAAGGGAAAGCTTTATTACGGCAATTTCAGAACGGCGAAAATTGATCTCAATGAATTTCTCACACAGTGCCGCCTGAACGGTTTTTTTAACATGGATGATATCGAAACGGCGTTTCTGGAGCAGAACGGTATGATCTCATTTATGCCCCGGGCTGTTTCGCGTCCGGTCAATCCGAAGGATATGAACCTGACTCCGGGGCCGGAGCGGCCTTTCTACTGCATAATCTCTGACGGAAATATATTGAATGAAAATATTTCCGAAACAGGCATTACGCTGGAAAAGCTTCATTCCGAGCTGAGATGCCGTAAGCTGGACGCCGGGGATGTATATGCGGCGTTTACTGACGGAAGCAAATTCTGTGTTTTTCCGAAGATAAAGGAAGCGCCGAAAAATGATATTGCGCAGTAATTATGAGTATAATATTTTTGTAAGGAGGCGATTTGTTTTGGCAGAAAAAGCTGAAATTGATGTTAAACAGATGATTGACGGTTACGTCATCAGGGCGCAGAAGGCGCTTAAAGAGTTTCTGAAAATGGATCAGGAGCAGGTGGATAAGGTAGTAAAGGCTATGACGCTTGCCGGGCTGGAAAAGCACATGGAGCTTGCGAAAATGGCTGTTGAGGAAACGGGCAGGGGAATATACGAGGATAAGATCACGAAAAATATGTTCGCTACCGAGTATATTTACCATTCAATCAAGAATGAAAAAACGGTCGGAGTGATCGCGGAAAACGAGCTTGAGGATTATGAGATCATCGCGGAGCCTGTCGGCGTGATCTGCGGCGTTACTCCGGTCACAAACCCGACCTCGACAACGCTTTTTAAATCACTTATTTCAATTAAGTCGAGAAACCCGATAATTTTCGGATTTCATCCCGCGTCACAGAGATGCTCTGCGGAGGCGGCAAGGATCGTTTATGAGGCGGCGGTCAAGGCGGGCGCGCCGGAGCACTGCATACAGTGGATAGAGCATCCGTCCGTTGAGGCCACAAATACGCTTATGAACCATCCGGGCGTGGCGACCGTGCTTGCAACGGGCGGCAGCGCAATGGTGAGGGCGGCATATTCGACCGGCAAGCCGGCGCTGGGCGTCGGTCCGGGTAATGTGCCTTGCTATATTCATAAGTCCTGTGACATTGCTCAGGCGGTAAATGACCTTATCATTTCAAAATCCTTTGACAACGGTATGATATGCGCGTCGGAGCAGGCGGCGATAGTTGACAAGGAATGCGCCGACGGCTTTGAGGTGCTTATGAAAAGGGGCGGCTGCTATTTCCCCGATGAGGAGGAGATCAAGCTGCTGTCGGATTTCTGCGTGGACGCCGAAAAGGATGCGATAAACGCGGATATTGTAGGAAAACCCGCGGCGTGGATAGCGGAGGCGGCAGGACTTAAAAATGTGCCAAAGGATACTAAAATACTTGTGTGCAGCATTAAGGGAGTAGGAAAGGATTATCCGCTCTCGCGCGAAAAGCTCAGCCCCGTGCTCGGCTATATCGTTGCCGACAGCGAGGACGAGGGAATGGCTCTGGCGGAAAAAATGCTTGAGTATAACGGCATGGGTCACACTGCGGTTATCCATGCGGAGGATAAGGATGTAATAAACCGCTATGCCTCTCGGATGAAGGCGAGCCGTCTTATTATAAACTCTCCGTCCTCTCACGGCGCGATAGGTGATCTGTACAATACAAATATGCCGTCGCTTACTCTCGGCTGCGGCAGCTACGGCGGTAACTCGATAAGCGGAAACGTGTCGACAGTGAACCTCATAAACGAAAAGAGAGTCGCAAGGAGAAGGATCAATATGCAGTGGTTTAAGATCCCGGACAGGATCTATTTTGAATACGATTCAATTCAGTATCTGGAAAAAATGCCGGACATATCCCGCGCATTTATCGTAACCGATCCCGGCATGGTACAGCTCGGATATGTGGATAAGATACTGTATTATCTGAGAAAGAGACCGGATAATGTGCGTTTTGAGATATTCTCAGAGGTTGAGCCTGACCCGTCGGTTGAAACCGTAAACAAGGGCGCGGAAATGATGCGCAAATTTGAGCCGGATGTTATAATCGCCCTCGGCGGCGGCTCCGCAATGGATGCGGCAAAGGGTATGTGGCTTTTCTATGAGCACCCGGAGGTGGACTTCAAGGGACTGCATCTGAGATTCCTTGATATAAGAAAGCGCGCCTTCAAGTTCCCGAAGATGGGCGGAAAGGCGAGAATGGTTGCGATCCCTACCACATCGGGAACAGGCTCGGAGGTAACGTCCTTCGCGGTTATATCCGACAAAAAGAATAACATGAAATACCCGCTTGCCGACTATGAGCTTACGCCTGACGTCGCGATCATCGACCCGCAGTTTGTTCTGACACTGCCTAAGGCGCCCACAGCCGATACGGGACTTGACGTGCTTACCCATGCGATCGAGGCATATGTTTCGGTTATGGCGTCGGATTATACAGACGCGCTGGCGATAAAGGCGTGTCAGCTTGTATTCAAGTATCTGCCCAGAGCCTATCGCAGCGGCTCGGAGGACAGGGAAGCGAGAGAAAGAATGCACAATGCAAGCTGTATTGCCGGAATGGCGTTTACAAACGCGTTTCTGGGCGCTAACCATTCTATCGCGCACAAGATAGGCGGAGAATATCATATTCCCCACGGCAGAGCCAACGCCGTACTGCTGCCGCATATGATACGCTACAACAGCACAATGCCCACAAAGCTTGTGTCGTGGCCGAAATACCGCTGCTTTATAGCGGATAAGAAGTATGCCGACATTGCCGAATTCTGCGGCTTTAAGGGCGAATCAATAGAGGAAAGCATAGATAACCTGATAAGAGCCGTAAGAAAGCTTATGCAGGAATGCAACATGCCTATGACCTATGCCGAATGCGGCATAAACGAAAAGGAATATATGTCAAAATTAAGCGACATCGCAAATAAGGCATTCGAGGATCAGTGCACCACCGCGAACCCGAGACTGCCGCTTGTAAGCGAAATCGAGGAGCTTATGAGAAAGGCTTACTACGGAAAATAAAACAGCAGAAAATGAGCCGGAATCCTTTTAAGATAGATTGGATTCCGGCTTTCAAGCCCCATATAATAATCCAACGTCTTCATAATATGCTATAAAATATTTGCTATGGACAAATAGCGGGTATAATGGTATAATATAGCTGTATATCAGAGTATAGGACGGGTTTAAATGAGGATTAAGATCGTATACGCGGACGCCGGGACGCCCTTTAGTGTTTATGAGAGATACCTTCCGCTGGTTTCAAAGGAGCGTCAGGAAAAAATTGCGCGTCTGCATAGTGACGGCGTTAAAACAGTCTCGCTGCTTGCGGGACTGCTTATAAGAAAAGAGCTATCAGAGCAGCTTGGTATCCCGGCGGAAGAGCTTGCATTCGGATATGGCGCGCACGGAAAGCCGTATCTTCTGAATAGTGACGGCTATCATTTTTCGGTTTCACATTCAGGCAGCTGTATTGCTTTTGCCGGAGGAGATGCTCCGGTGGGGATAGATGTGGAGCGTATCCGGGAGGGCAGACTTAAAATAGCAAAAAGATTTTTTACCGGCAATGAATACAGCTTCATTGAAAAAAGCGCGGATCCGGATACGGAGTTTTTTAAAATATGGACGGCAAAGGAGGCATATGTGAAGATGCTCGGCGTCGGGCTGTCAAAGCCGCTCCGGTCCTTTGACGTTCTGGACGGCAGCTTAGGCTGCGGCTTCCGCACAAGACTTCTTTCCGGCTTCGCTCTTACGGTCTGCGCCGAAAAGAGCTTGTCAGATAATATTATTATAGAGGAGACAGACCTCAGCAGCCTGCTTAACTATTGATCGGCAGCAGCTTAAAAAGCGACGCGTTCGCGTATGCTATTGTTCCGGATTGAACAAAGAATACGGTTGAGTCAACGGGAGCGGTAATTTCCGTTTTTACCTCGGCGGTGAACGGGTCCATTATCCTTGCGAGCACATCTCCCTTTTTCACAAAGTCGTCGGCGTCCGCACATCGTTCAAATATACCGGCTGTCTGAGCCTTAAGCGTTACGAGCGCGCTTTCATTGAATACCGTTGAAATATAGCCGCGGCGGTCGTTATATTTGATAATGCCCACATTTGCGAGAAAGTTCAGCACAGCGCGCACAATAACATTGATATTTTCTTTATCTATTGTTTCGGTCGAGTTGCTGAATATGGAAAAGGCCTTTGTGTTCCACAGCTGCCAGTTGTAGTTGAGCGTGGTGGTATCATAGGGCTTCGGATCCCTGAGAACAATGTAGGAAAGCCCGAACAGCTTTGCCGCTTCAATATCCTCGTAGCCTGTATGCATAATTCTTACATGCGGCGCAAAACGTCCGGGAAGGTAGTTGGAGGCGAAGTGGATGCCGTATTCGCAGCCCTGAACCGAGTCAAATACGCCCGCCGCGATCCTCTGGGTCGTTTCGCCGAGACTATAGCCCGGAAACATTCTGTTTATATCGGTGTTATCCGTGGACCAGAAACGCTTTTCAATATTCATTGAATATGTATTGACCGCCGGAATGACCATAACCGATTTACCCTCAATAAAGCTGCCGGAATTTTCGATCTCCTTAAGCTTTTTTATAAGCACGGCGCAGGCGTACATCTGCTGCATTTCGTTGCCCCGGATACCGCCTAAGATGCATGCCGATCTCTCTCCGCTGCCGAATACGAAGCCGTCAACGTGCATTTCGTCCCGGTATATTGTTTTTAGCTTGAAAATTGTCTGTCTGTTCATTCTTCCGTTCCTCCGAGTATTCTTGCAATGAGAGAGCCTTCGTCAACTACAGGATAGTCTCTTAATGTAAAGAGCAGCCCATCGCATGGGGATTTTATTTCATGAAGGATCTCACCCGTGAGCGGGCTGACAATATCTCCGAGGCGCTCGTCGGCTTCCACATAGGAGTTGTGAACCACCTTCGGAATGAATATGCCCGATGACGCGGCATTGATAAACCGAACCCTTTGGTCGTAGGAGATAATAGGCTTTTTCGGCTCTGTAACGTCACCGCTCCATATGCCGAGATGCTTCATAAGCGAAAATATTCCGTCCGTGAGCTGGTTTCCGTAGCTCCGGGTAATCCTCATGCCTACCCCCATTTCAACAACGAGAACAGGCGTTCCGGCTGAATTAAGGGAGTGCGCGAAGGTAGCCTCCAATACCGTTGCCGCTTCATGCACCCAGATGAAATCCACATTGAGCTTTTCTGCCAGAGGGACGAGAGTTTCCGCCGTCGCGTGGTTGATTCTCACCTGCGGGATTTCGGTTAGGAAAATGTTGCTGGCGTGTATGTCTATAGCGGCGTCTGAGCCTTTGACGTCCTCAATGAGCTTTGCTGCAACATACTCCGACATGGAGCCGTCCTCGCTGCCGGGGAAAATCCTGTTCATGTCAAGGTCGAATGCCGGAATACCGCGCTGTATTGACGCGATACCGAGCGGATTTATTGCGGGATATATGTCAACAATGCCCGTAAGCTTCTGTATGTTCTCATGTATGCGGCGCTGCACCTCATAGCATACATACTGCCCTTCAAGCTCGTCGCCGTGAATGCCTGTGACGATGCTTATTCTCGGACATTTGCCCTCCGGCTTTGAAAGAGGCATAATTCTGTGTTTTTTCAGTTCAAGCCTTTCACTGATAGGCAGCTCCACTGATACTATTGTTTCTATCATGCTGTTTTATAAGCTCCTTTCATTTTGTTTCGGTCTGACTATTACGCTTATTTCCTGCTTCTGCTGTGTCAGCCCGTGAAAAATACCCTTGGAAACTATCGTGTCGGCATAGTCTCTGCCGTGGGAAAGCTTTATATAGCTTTCGTCTATAAGCAGATTGTTGGTAGGGTCAAGTCCGTACCAGTAGCCGTTGCAGCATACCTCGACCCATGCGTGGCTTGCGCCCTCGCCGATCATCATTCCCACAACATACCGCGCCGGGATGCCCGTCATGCGGCACAGGGCGATCATAATGTGGGCATAGTCCTGGCATACGCCGCGGCGTTTGCGCATTGCCTGCTCCGCGGTGGTGGCGACCCCGGTCGCTCCCGGGACATAGCTCATTGTATGGTATACGGTACGCATAAGATACAGCGCGGCCGTGTAGGAATCAAGCTCTTTCGCGTATTTGCCGTGCTGATCATATAAGCGTGTGATTTCGGCGCCCGGAGCGGTAAAGGCGGAACGGCAGCGGAAAATATCCGTAAAAAATGTATTTTCCGTTTCCGTATGCTCATTGCAGGACAGACCTGTTTCGGCCACACCCGAAAGACACGCGCAAAAGTCAGCGTGCGCCTCCCGTAAGCATCCATATGTGATTTTGTTCCCGAATATATCCGTTTTACAGCTTCGGGGGCATTCGGGAAAAATCTCAAGCCTTGCATTCATTACGCGCTGACGCTGTGTATCAGGGGGCATGCATTTCAGCGCGTAATGATGGTTTACTATGGGCAGAGCGTAGGTCTGCTTCATACTGTAGGTAAATTCAAGTATCATAAAATCAGAAGATCTTTTCTGCCATTATAAGCAGCTCCTTATAGTTTATCTCGTCCTCCTCAAGCATTGCGTCAAGATGCTTGAGCGGCGCTTTTTTGTAGGTCAGCGTGCTGCGGATCAGAACGTACTCGAACCGGTCAAGCTGTGTCCTCAGATCCTCGATCGGATACTTCAGGCGTATATGCATGTCAAGACGCTCATATCGTTTGCCTGACTTTGTTATGTTTCTTGTGTTCTCTGTCGCGGTTTCATCATCAAGACAGCCCCAGAATGCCAGAATGTTGTCAAGCACCTTCTGCAGGTCAAAAATAGGTGATGTGGATCGGCTTGCCGCCTCCATTGAGTCTATTGCCATATGAATATACGCAAGTGTATCTGTGCCGATCTCGTCACGCAGAATAATTGCATTGTCAAACGCATGATTGATGCTGCTGATTATTGAGAACGGATTTGACGAGTCATAAGCGTAGCTGTAGACAAACTCTCCGCCCGAACGGAAATCTCCCGGAAAGCCTGTCTTTTCGCAGACCTCCTTGTAATAGTCGGTTTCCGAATCGATCATTCTGTCATAGCTTTTTATATAATCCTTGAGCGAGGTGTAGGCTCTTTCAATATATCTGCCGAGCCAGAACAGCCGCTCCTTTTTTTCTACTGTGATAATACCCATGTGTCCTTAAAGCCTCCTCCTTGTGATGAGTTTACAATAAATGAATCCGGATTGCGCGAAAAACGCGTAAGTCCGCTCTTCCAGACCTTCACGTCCCTGCCCGCGAGAACAAAGGCTCTCAGATCCGCCTTTCTCGGAACAGGCCTGCCGTTTTCGAGAATGTCAAGGTCAAGGAAATCAATAACCTCCTGAGCGATAAAGCGTCTCGGCTCTGACTTTAAGAGGGCGATGAAGTCTTCCTTCTGCTGCTTTGTCATGGCGCTGCCGAATACAACGCCGTAGCCGCCGGCCTCCGCGACGTCCTTAAGCACAAGCTTGTCGAAATTGTCAAGAACATACTTCATATCCTCTTCGTAAAACGGGAGATAGGTAGGCGCATTCTTCGTGATGCATTCCTCGCCCAGATAGTATCTTACCATCTTGGGAACAAAGTAATATATGCCCTTGTCATCCGCGGCGCCGTTGCCGGGCGCGTTGATTATAGCGGTGTTTCCCTTGCGGTATGCGTCAAATATTCCCGGAACACCTATAACGCTCTCGGGCAGGAAGTTCATCGGGTCGAGATATTCGTCTGAAATTCTTCGGTAAACTGCGCCCACGCGCTGTCTTATGCCGCTGCCGCAGTCAAGATAAAGGACGTCGTCTTCAACAAACAGATCCTTGCCTGTAACAAGCTCCGCTCCCGTTCTTTCCGCGAGATAGCTGTGCTCAAAAAATGCGGCGTTGTATCGCCCGGGCGTGAGAATTACGTTTATCCCGCCGCAGTTTACATAGTCCATAGTCTCTTTAAGGAGCGCGGCATAGTCGCGGTTATCCGAAATCCGGTTGCATCTGAAGGTTGTCGGACTTACTATTCTGCAAAGGTCTCTTGCGATAAGCGGATAGCTCGCGCCTGACGGTATTCTCAGGTTGTCCTCAAGTATGTACCAGTCTCCGGTCTTTGCCTGAACAAGGTCAATGCCGGATATGTGGCTTGCGATCCCTTTGGGATGCCTGATCCCATCGCATACTGCGCTGTAGCCTGATGAGGAATAAATAAAGTCGGGCGGTATGATCCCGTCTTTAACGATCCTCTTATCCGTGTAAATATCCTCAAGAAACATATTCAGCGCTGTAACGCGCTGCCGCAGCCCTTTGTCAAGCACATCCCATTCCCGCTTTGTGATCACCCTCGGAATGGGGTCGAACGGGAAAAGCTGCTCCTTGAACGTTCCGTTCTTATATATACCGAATCTTACGCCGTTCCGTGCCAAAAGCTCGTTTATCTGATCGGTATGCTCATACAGTTCATTCATAATCAATCACCTTTCTGCAATGCGGTATCTTATGTATACAATAAAATACAAATAAAAAACGGTGTTTCCTCCAAGAGAAACACCGTTGCTTCATATAACTTTTATAACAAACATATCTTACCACTTTTTTCACGGTTTGTCAATATGTATTCACGGAAATCAATAATTACAAAACAATTACAAAGCAATCGCAAAGTATTTACAA
>CAZOHJ010000050.1:0-7776 GCA_964579875.1 uncultured Lachnospiraceae bacterium
AAGAAAAATGACGGAGATATGCGTTCTCCGTCATTTTTTGATGCTGAAAACCCGTTGACATCACCGGCACGACATGATACAATAAAGCTATGTCATGCATTAAGTACTTCGAATTTTAATAATACTTATTGCAAAGCATATATCAAAGCTTCAGGAGATAAAAAAATGGCTAAAAAAATATTTGCCGCTCTGACCGCCGCATTTATGCTGAGCGGAGCGGTATGCAGAGCGGCTGCGGCTGTCGAAAAGCAGACAATGAAGACAGGTGACGTACTGCTGTTCGATTTCGGAGCTGTTTCGGAGGAGGGCTGGCAGACTGTGGACGCATCCTCAAAATACAGTAAGGATACCGGATACGGTTTCAGTATGGTATCGTTTGTCGAAAATGTGCCTGCATCCGGCGGCGGCGTTCTTTCGGACGGTGTCAAAACAAAGAAAAATCTTAACGACAAGGTGACCTTTAATGTTGATCTTCCGCCGGGTATGTATGAAATATCCGTATATTCGGGAGACATAAGCTATATGAATGTGACCCTTGAAGGGCATCCGGCAATACTGAATATGCAATACAGCGCGACAGAAGCGCGGGTCGAAATACCCGTTACGGACGGTCAGCTTAATGTCGGACTGTGCAGAGGCGCTTCGGGCACGGATTTCTCGATAGCCGCCATGACAATAAAGCGCACGGGAGAGCCTGATGAGCGCAGAAAACGCATATTCGTATGCGGTGATTCCACTGCTGCGACCTTCTATCCCCTTTTTGTAAACCGGCCGCTGCCGGAGGATTGTCAGGGGGGCTGGGGTCAGATGCTTCAGGCATATACGGACTGCTATGTGCACAGCTTCGCCTCGGCAGGACAGAGCGCCAAGGGCTTTTGCGAAAGCGGCGCGCTTGATGATATGCTTTACTTTATGCAGCCTGAGGACTGCGTTATGATTTCATTCGGGCTGAATGACAAAAACAGCTGCGCCGAAGAGGATTTTCGGAGCAGCATGAAAAATATTATAGACACGGTAAAGGAACACGGCGGTATTCCCGTTGTAATTTCAGATATTCCCACGCTTGACAGCTTTGGTGACAACGGAAGCTTCAGCGGTGCTGACGAATGCTACGCAGCCGTATCCGAAAGCCTTGCAGCGGAAGAAAATGTGAAATATATAGACCTCCATGCAATCTCGGCAAAGTATTTTGAGACCATAGGAATTGAGCAGAACAGACTGCTGCACTGGAAGCAATGGAACGGCAGCACGGACAGGGTCCACCTCAGCCGGAACGGAGCCGGGCAGATCGCCAGACTCATAATGGAAAGCTGCGGCGGCCTCGGAATTTCAAAGCTTGACGGATATGGCATATCACCCGACTGCCGTATTAAATGCAGTACCCGAAAAAATAACGTATATCTTGAAAACATGACTCCGCAGGATATGCAGCTTACTCTTGTCACTACACATTATATAAGCGGTAAGCTGAGCAGAACCGAAACCGCACCGTTCACTCTGCCTGCATATGATGTTCTTGATCCCGGCAATATCACGGAGCTTTACGCGCCGCTCTATGTTCTTAGCAACCATATATATATTATGGGCAGCGGAATATATATACCGCTTGAATGGATCACAAATTAGCGGTTAAAATCATAAATAAAGCAGATTTCTTTTGTCAAACTGCTTTATTTTTTTTTGTAATTGTAGTATAATAAAAATAAAATTTATGCATCAAATTCAAGAGGAGGACAAAATGGAATATAATATTGAATATTTACAGCTTCTCAAGGAGCAGTATCCGAGTATACAGCTTGCGTGCGCGGAAATTATATCGCTTGAATCACGCATGAAGCTTCCAAAGCTGACCGAGCACTTTATGAGCGATATTCACGGAGAATATGAATCATTTTTACATATTCTCCGCAATGCGTCCGGTGTGATAAAGGATAAAATAGACACCATCTTCGAGCGCACGCTTTCCGAAAAGGAGCGTGACACTCTTTCAACAATAATCTATTATCCCGAAAGAAAGCTTGACCTCATAAAGCAGGAGGTTGAAGATATGGATGACTGGTACAAGATCACCCTTTACCGCCTTATTGAGGTATGCCGCCTTGTAGCGTCAAAATATACCCGTTCGAGCATCCGCAAGCTGTTGCCGCAGAAATTCGGAGGAATAATCGATGAGCTTCTCCATGCCGATACCGACTTCGGCTCGGACAAGGAGCTTTATTACGGTCAGAGTATACTCTCCATAATAGAGCTTGGACAGGCGGACGCGTTCATTGTTGAAATCGCGCATCTCATTCAGAACCTTGCGATCGGCCGTCTGCATATCATAGGCGACATATTCGACAGAGGGCCGAGAGCGGATATTATTCTTGACAGGCTCCTTACCTACCACCATGTCGATATTCAGTGGGGCAACCACGATGTTGAATGGATGGGCGCCGCGGCGGGCAACCTCGCCTGTATCGCAAATGTTATCGCCATTTCAACAAAGTATTGTAACTTTGACTGCATTGAGGACGGCTACGGAATAAACCTCCGCCCGCTGACGGTTTTCGCGCTTGAAACCTACGCGGACGATCCGTGTACCTGCTTTATCCCAAGAAATCCTAATTCCGTGAATATTTCTAAAAACGACGAGGAATTCTGGGCAAAGCTGCATAAGGCAATTTCCATTATCCGTTTCAAGCTTGAGGGACAGATCATTCTTCGTCATCCGGAATTTCTCATGGAAAACCACCTTATGCTTGATAAGATAAACTACGAGGAAGGAACTATCACGCTTGACGGTAAAACCCATAAGCTGCTTGACACGAACTTCCCGACAATTAATCCGGGCGATCCGTATGAGCTTACAGCCGAGGAAACAGAGCTTATGAAGTCGCTTCGCGCCTCATTCCGGCATTCGGAAAAGCTCCAGAGGCATATACGCTTCATATACGCAACAGGAGCTATGTATCTTGTATGCAATAACAACCTGCTGTATCACGGCTGCATTCCGATGACGCCGGACGGTGAATTTGCGGAATATGAGATCGAGGGCAAGGCCGTTAAGGGTAAGGCGCTGCTTGACCGCGCCGAGCAGATCGCGCGTGTGGGCTACTTCGGCAAGCCGGGCAGTGAGGAAAAGCGATACGGTGAGGATTTTCTCTGGTATCTCTGGTGCGGCATAGGCTCGCCTGTATACGGAAAAAACAAAATGACCTCATTTGAGCGGTATTTCATTGCCGATGAGAAAACATGGACAGAGATCAAGGATCCGTATTATAAGCTGGTGGGCGATGTTAAAACCTGTGAAAAAATACTCGCCGAATTTGGAGTTGATCCGAGCACCTTCTCACATATCATAAACGGTCATGTCCCCGTAAAGCTCAAGAAGGGTGAAAGTCCGGTAAGAGCCGGAGGAAAGCTGCTCGTTATCGACGGCGGACTGTCAAAGGCATATCAGGCGCAGACGGGAATAGCGGGCTATACGCTGCTCTTTAATTCCCACGGGCTGCTGCTTTCAGAACACGACTCCTTTGACTCCGTAAAGGATGCCGTTACCAAGGACAATGACATAAAATCCACCCTCGATGTTATAGACATAGCTCCGGCAAGGCTGCTTGTTGAGGATACCGACCTCGGCAGACAGCTACAGAAGAAGATTAACGATCTCCGCGCATTGGTTGACGCGTTCAGACGCGGTCTTGTTAAATAAGCGGTCATAAGGAAACGCAAAAAGCACATCAGAAAGGAATATTTAACAATGAAGAAATTTGAAAAAGAACCGCTTGAAATTTTCCTTGCAGTTCCCAACGGCACATATGAGGTAACGGTAGATTTAAAGGCTCACTGTGACACGGTTTTCACAATATATTCACAGCACAGAAGCTTTGTTGACCGGGATGTCGAAATCAGAAAAAAAGGTGAATACACAAAGACCTTTGCTGTAAGTGTCTGTGACAGACACTTTAGCGGCGCCGAATACGAGCATGTACCGGGCATTAAGCTTCAGATAGCCACGGACGGCGACATAACCGCCACTGCGGCAGCGTCACCGGTTGAAATTCCAACCGTGTACATATGCGGTGATTCCACCGTTACCGATCAACCGGCTGAATATCCTTATTCCCCTACAGCCGCCTACTGCGGCTGGGGACAGGCGTTCACTCAGCTTATAAAACCGTCGCTCGCTGTCTCAAACCACGCCCAAAGCGGCTCCTGCACGACTGAATTTATGTCATCAAATCTTACCGCATTTGAAGGTAAAATTAAAGAGGGGGATTTTATGGTAATTGAGTTCGGGCACAACGACCAGAAGCTAAAGGAGCTTGACGCATTCGGCGGATATAAAAGCAGAATCATTGAGCTTGCCGATATTGCCCGCCGCCGCGGCGCGGAACCGATAATCTGCTCGCCTATAAACAGGATCATATTTGAGCCTGACGGAAGCCTTCTTAATCTTCTCGGTGATTACCGTAATGCGGCAAGGCAGGCAGCGGAGGGTCTTGGCTGTACCTTTATAGATATGTGGCAGAGAAGCACGGATTACTTTGTGACCGCCGGTCCGGTAAAGGCGCCTTATTTCTTCCGCCACCTTGGCAGTGACCGTGATTATACCCATACAAATGACATAGGCGGCACTATGATCGCGAAATTTTTTGCACAGGAGATGATCAGACAGAACGGACCGCTTGCCCGTTATATCAATGAGGAAATGATCTCTGTTGAGCAGGTATATGCTGATCCCGATGACAAGCTTGAATCGACAGAAGCGTCAGACCACATAAAAACGGTAGGTCTTGTAAATGTTCCGGAAGACTTTGATGCCGATATAAGGGGTTTGCAGATATGAACAGAATAATAACCGTTTTTATGTCCGCTTCCATTTCGGCAGCTTTGCTCTGCTCCTGCGGTCACAAAGCCATTAAAACGCCGTCTGAACCTGTAAAGCCGACTGTAACGCAGAATACACTTTATGATCCTTCCGCTCCGGTAATAGAATTTACAACAGAAAAGGCCGCCGCTGACGGCACTCCTGAATATTATCTTTTTGATGATAATCCCGAGCATCTTAACCCGCGGTATCTGGCAGACGGAAGCGCGCCCTCCTCGATAGCTCATTTTGAGAATTTACGGCCGGGCATCTACACGGTTTTCAGCTATCATCACCGCGGCGACTCGGTTGACCCGCAGACCGATTTATACTTTGATGCGGCTTTCTCCTCCTCAGTCGCAGGAGAATTTAAAATTCTCGCCATAGGTCTTGACCACGACTGGGACTGGAACCAGGCATGGGCGGACTATACAAATACCGCGGTTTCGTCACCCGAATACTACAAAACCTATGACTGTACCTGCCCCGACTGGCGCGATCATGAGCAGGGAACGTGTACACATCCGGATTGTCCGGCAATCGTACGCGGTGAAATAAAATATCCGAGGACACAGGAAATTGACCATCTGAACACAGTCAACGCGGTGAACAGCGGGACACCGCTTCTGCTCAGCGACTGCATAGAGCGGATAAAAAACAATGATATTAACCATTTCCGGTATACAGGCTATGACGAGCCGATGTGGCTTTATATGACCTTTGAGGTCACCTCGGGGACTGTTACCTTTGATACTCTCGCATATACTTCAAAATCGAAAGCCTTGAGTAATTTCAGCACTCTTGCAAAAGGGGCGTTTGACAATGAGGCGCAATACAAGGGAATTGCCTTTAATTCACCTGTCGTTACCTCTGAAGCATATTTCACAATAAGCCATGACACACCATCCGGCGCTATACCTGTTACCGTTAAAAATATGCGCAACCCGGAGGGCTATACAATACGGAACGGCACCTTTGCAACCTTCGTAAATACATGGCGCGAGGAACAGCCGATTGCCGCGGAATCCGATCTTATGCTGCTTCAATATCCCGATAAAACGAAATCGGAGCAATACGGCGAAAATGTGACAAACACCGACAACATATGGCGCTTTGACCCATATCACACAAAATGCTACGAGGAAACCGCGGAAAACAGCAGCTTTCTCAGCTCCTATGGGATTCCCACAGGTGATGACTTTATACCCAACTCGGAAATGGGCTTGGCAGATCACCCGAAAGGCGATGAGATTTCGGATAACGACTTCTATAAATACACCGCATGTAATCTCGGCAATTTCGGTGTTACAACACGCTATATTATACATGTAAGCAACACAGATAATGCCGCGCGGACATTCAGCTTTAGCATGAAGTCTATCGCGGGACAGGTTTACCGATATTCACAGGCCGCCTCCGACGGCAGCATTATAACGGATGACAGCGGCATATATATCATGAAGAAATTCGATTCCGACCCCGCTGAGGATCCGGCATCCGAAACAGATCCAAAGGAAAGACTGCAAGCGGAGGAATACGGAGATACCCTCTCATTTAACATAGACGCGGGCGCCGAAAATACAATCACTATTGAGGTTACGACCCTCACAGGCTGCACCGCTCCTATGCATAATATCTTTTCAGTTAATTAAGTCCTGAAAAAAACGGCTCCACTCCTAAGAGTGAAACCGTTTTTTATTATGCCTTAATTATTCAGCTTCTGTGAAGCTTGCCGCCGAGAAACGACCCTTTGTACCTCTCGCGCTGATATAATAGGTTTCACCGGCAGCTGCACTTGCTGTGAGCACTACAGTTTCCTTCTCAGCCGATGTTGTATATTCGAATATATTAGAATCTGCTGAAACACTGTATATCGCAGCTGTAATGTTCTTGTCGGCTGAACCGAGATCTATCATAGTTACAGAAATTGTACCGTCTGACGGAGCTACAAACTTAAGCGTTGCCGAATTTTCCGTCTCCTCATCAAACGCGCCGTTTTCTGAACCGGAAATATACTTATTGCTTGTCGAGGTATTTGCAAATAAGGTTGTAAGACCCGGAATAAGCTCTGTTCCGGCCGCCATGCCTATTGAATCATCTGAAGCAGCCCATGTATATGTATGAGCAACCTTCTGTTCTTCAAAAGCTACACCGCAGAAACGACCCTTTGAGCCGGCTACATATATATAATATGTCTCGCCTGACATTACAGTTACAGGGAATGCTACCGGTGCGTCCGTTCCTTTTGTGCCTGCCGCTTCAATATCAGCCTTCTTATCGCCGTCCTGACCAACACAGATGGTCTTAGTGCTCCCCACGGTATCAAAATATACCGTAAGAACACCGTCTGACGATGCCGTATACTTTATAGCTGTCGGCTTTTCCGGATCAACCGATGTGCCGCTCCAGCTGCCGTTTGCGCCTGATGAAACATAACCGGTGAACGTAACTCCGCCGATAACCTTTGTGGTTGGTGTCGGGTCATCTGCTGACGTTGTAAAGTTCGCATAAACCGGCTTTGATGTATCATCTGTGCCGAATACCAATGAAAGTCCGTCCGCCAAAGTCATTCCCGCTTCAAGAGCCTGACCCTCTGTGGCCTTCCATATCATATTAGCCTCTGCCTCAGGATCATCATCTTCGTTTCCTCCCGGAACCAGTGTTTCCTGTTCCGGCGCGTCTGTTGAAGGCGCATTTGTTTCCGTGGGCTCTGCTGCCGTAACCGGCTTCATGCCATCAAGCGAATCCCAGTACATTGTCTTTGTGCTGCCGTTTGTTACTGCAGCTGTCGCTTCCTCAACCGGAACCTCTGTTACCGTAACATTCTTCAACGTACCGTCATCATTATACTCTGCGACAATCTTGACGCACTTCTCGCCTGACGGTACCGTCTGCGTCGGCTGTTCTGTCGGAGTCTCGGAAGG
>CAZOHJ010000050.1:7876-9666 GCA_964579875.1 uncultured Lachnospiraceae bacterium
GTCTCTGACGGTGTTGTTGTCGGAGCTTCTGACGGCGTCTGTGTCGGAGCCTCGCCGTTTGCAATCTTTGCTATCTCGCCCAACAGATATTCGCCGATCTTTGTACCAAGATATGCTGTGTAATGGTTATGATCAAGATACCAGCTCTGAACCATTTCAAGAACTGTTGTAAATTCTGTGCCGTATTCTGTGTTATATGCGGCTACATCACCAAGAGTGAGCGTATTCATCCAATCCTCACCCCACTGACCTAATTCAATAAGGTTAAGGCTTTCTTCCGCTGCAATCTGTCTCAATACATCGTTTCTTGCGCCGTTGCCGCGATTGTTTGTGAACTTGCCTGTTTCGGCGTCATAGTCACTTGCAAGAGCCGAGCCTACAGGGCCGTCCGGTGTTGCCGTTACGATAATCGGAATACCGCCTCTCTGGATTATGCCCTCAACATAGTAATACTTCATCAATGTGTAGTATGCCGCAGCCTCGCCGGTTTCCTTTGAATTGATACCCATATTGACGGTTACATAGTCGCCCGGGCATACATTGAGGAGAACTGTTTCCACTCTGCCCTGATTATAGAAGCTTACGGAGTCGCGTCCCGCCATACCGTTATTTGAGAAGCCGCTGAAGCAATCCGGAACTGTTACATAACCGTTTGCTACGCAGTTACCCCATGAACAGCCGCCGCTTGCTGTATTGTTAGTTGTTGAGTCGCCTATTGCGTAAACCATCGGCTTTGTAAGCGGTGACTTGGACGCTGCCTGTGAAATTGTAAGCGTTGTTACATTTGAATCTGCCGGGAATGTAAGGTCAAGAACTCCGTCACATACTGCAACGCTGAAGGCTGCGCCTGATTTTGAAATTCCGGTGGTCGCTGTAACAGACTCTACAACCTCTGACGTCATCGAATCCGCCGTTGTGTTAACAGTTACAACATAGTTGCCGTTAGGAACCTTCGCTTTGAAGGTGTAGGCCGCTGTACCTTTAACATCACTTGCTTCGTTTGTAACCGCTGATGTATCCGCAAAGCCATAGCCAAGCTTATCAGTATAAGCATCGGCCGCCGTTACCTGAGTGTAGCTGTCATCCGAAGGCTCATCCGAACCGAATGCAAAACTAAGACCATGTATATTAACCTTAACTCTTGATGTAAGTGTTTCACCGTCTACAACAGAGGTTGCCTTTATATAAACGACCTTCGATGCTGCACCGGCTTCAACAGTCAGCACACCTGTTTCTGTATTAAATGTAATACCTCTTGCGTTTGTCACCGTTTCTCCTGAAGCATCTACCATCTCATATGTCACTGCTGCATCAAGCTTCTCGCCGTCCTTATTTCTCGGCTCTGCAGCAAATGTACCTGTTATGGCTTCGCTGCCTTCAAACGGAATTGTGATGCTTGAAACTGATGATGTGAATGCTATTGCATTACCTGTTGTTGACAAGACAATTTCCTTTTCAGCTCTTGTTGATCCATATATGGCAACAACCGTAATTGTGCCTGCTCCGGCTTCATTTGTTACGGATAATGTTGCTCCATGGGCGCTGTTGCCTGTTATGTCTATTCCCGCATAGTCATCTCCAAGCGACCACGTTACCGCTCCTGACATATTGTAACCGTCTGTATCCTTTAATATCGCTGATAGTTCAGCGGTTGTCGGCGTATCATCCTCAGGAACCTGAATCGTCTCCGCATCGGTATTTATTGTCATGCTTGCAGCCGTTGGATAATAAATTCTGAAGCTTGCAAGATCCAAAGGATATGTTCCTTGGAAACAGAAATACTTCTGTGT
>CAZOHJ010000050.1:9766-11947 GCA_964579875.1 uncultured Lachnospiraceae bacterium
TGAAGCTTGCAAGATCCAAAGGATATGTTCCTTGGAAACAGAAATACTTCTGTGTCATTTTATATGATGGGGTAATGGGTTCAATATCTACCGTTACTTTATCTGAAATCTTTTTTGCATTAGATTTATCAAGTGATTCAGTGTCAGTTTCGCCTACAAGATTTCCTTCCGTATCGTATACCTTAACCCAGTATGTTTCTGCACTTTCGTCGGCTGAAACAACTATTCTGTACCAATTTGTCGAATCAATGCCATTGATTGTCTGTGTTCCAACAGTCAATGCACCACTTCCATATGATACAGTCCAGTTAGGATTGCCATCTCCGTTGTTCGGTGTATTGTAATAATGGCCGAATGTCATAGCGCCGCCGGTAAATCTTACCTTCATGTCAACTATGTACTGTGATGATTGCTCTGCAAGCTGATACAAAGGTACCGCACTTCCGCTTCCGCCGTTTATTGCAAAGCGAAGATATTTTGTACCGTCCTCATCCTTCTGCAGTGACAGTGTTCTTGTACCGTTTGAACCATACATTGACCAGTTGTTAAGAACCAAATCCCTAGAATTAATAGCATTGGATGTTCCGACAAATCCTACCAAAGCGTCATCATAATCGCTCATATTTTCAGGATAGCCCGCTGCAGGAGCAAGATTTGTACCCGAGTTGCTTGCACCAATTACAGCAAATGGTGTTGTTATTGAAAGAGTTTTATCCAGATATGTAACAGTAGCAGTTACACTTCCGAACCAGTTTGATACACCGTTTCTTACATTAAAATATGCTGTTGCACTGCCATCCGGATTTTCACCAACCGTGCCAAGATCTGTGCCTGCCTCCTTTGTGAGTGAAATATATCCGTCCTCATTGTCAAGTCCTGTCACAGACCATTTTATATCTATATCATCTACATCAGTAAGATCACCACCGTAAATACCATTAGCCTTAACCGTTATAGGTAAATGTACCGGCTCATTCTCTGCAGGCTGTGTTATGATCTTATTCAGCTCAGAGGTAAATATAATATCATTAAGTTCCTCTACGCCCCTCTGACCAAGCTCATCGTACTGATCAATTGTTCTTATTAATATATTATCAATTTCAAAGTTAGCGTAATACCTTGATGTTGCAAATGTAAGAGTTGAAAGTTTTCCGCTGTTTGTTCCCGATACAATTATAGCAGGCTCAAATACAGTATTTCCATCAGTATCAAGTACCTTAAGATGAGTATCACCATCCTTATATATGATGATATAATGATACCATGTTGATGTTGATGTATCGCCTTGAGTATATCCGCTTGTCGCAAATGTCAGATGCTGATCAGCTGAACCGTTTATTGCCCATTTTGTTCCATCTTGAGATGTCAGCTGCAGTAAATAACCGTCTCCGGTATTGACAGAAAATGTTGTTCCCGTCTGATTTCCGTTTGTAAAGCCTATAGCGGCATCAAATTCGATAGCATATTCGGACTGATCCGCTACATATGAAGCATAATTAGGGGATGTCAGTGTTGCGCCGTTGTTATTACGTGTACTCATGTCAACACCCTGCCATGTGTTTGTTCCGTCTGACTTTAATTCCGGAGTATATCTGCCGGATGTACCGGTTGTCCAGTCAGAAGCTGTTGCACTTTCATAATCCTGTGTATACAGCACTGTATATTGACGTACAGGATCATCAGCGCTTGCTGTTATCGGCACAAGTCCGACTGTCCCCAGCATTGCAATAGCAGAAATTCCGGCTACCGCTTTTCTGAAAATCTTACTTTTCATATTTCTCTCTCCTTTTAAAACAAATTCCCATATACCCCGTCCGCATAGGGTATAAACAGTTATTATAATTTTAACATATAAATCTCGAAAAGTACAGTCTTTTTTGTTAAAATTGTGAATTTTTGAATAAAAAAATCTGTTTTTTGTGGTTTGTCTTCATAGATAAAACTGTCATTTTCAAAATAAAAAGCCGCCACTTGACAAACGTCCGCAAATCTGCTATAATGTTCAAGGTCAAATTAAAATATGCAGATGTGGCGGAATTGGCAGACGCGCCAGACTTAGGATCTGGTGTCCCCGACGTGCAGGTTCAAATCCTGTCATCTGCACCAAAAAGCCTTGTAGTCCTGTATTTATGCGATAAAATCTATAGCCAAAACAAAAATCCGAACCCATTCTCTGTGAAG
>CAZOHJ010000051.1:0-11599 GCA_964579875.1 uncultured Lachnospiraceae bacterium
CGCTGCTGAATGTGTTTATGCGTCTTATCGAGAGCGGCGCGACGGTTATCGTGATTGAGCACGATTTGGACGTCATCAAGAACGCCGATTTTGTAATCGATATGGGACCCGACGGCGGCGTTTGCGGCGGGGAAATTGTCGCGGCCGGAACGCCGGCGGAAATCTGCGAATGTGAACACAGTAAAACCGGACGCTATCTGAAACGATATATGACAAACGGCAAATAAACAAAAGAGCATACAACCTAAGCGCAGATGTCCCTTGCGCAGCTTGCAATCTATCGCAAGCTCCATTGCAAGCAAGCTTGATGTATTGTCGGAGATCTCGTTCAAACAATTTACCCATGGCGCGGCGCACATCTGAAATATCTTTGAACTTTGACAAGCGATTTCCGCAGACCAAAACCATTATGATGCTGAATCAATGTCCAAATAATAGAAGAATTGCGCAACAAGTGTTTTTATCGCGTAGATGGAGAGGGATATATGCCGATATACACTTGTAAAGATTTTACAGATGATATGCATGAACTATTCGGCTTTAAAACAGACTATGAAATCATAGGAAAGGCAGCTATAAAAAAATTTTTTCTCATACAAAGCAGTGCGGTCACATAGCACAAAATTTATAACATACAAAGGCTCACAAATGGCTTGGATATGCCGTTTGGAGCCTTTGTTTTTTTTTAAAGTGTCAAACTCGGGCGGCTTAAAAAAATAGTATGATATTGCTTGAATTTATTCAAACAATGTGATATAATTTAGAAAAAGTTATTGTATCTGTCCTGCTATGTTAAGGAGGATAAAAATGGCAAGGAAACAAGCGGTCAGCAGGAGAGCAGATGGAGAGGACTCAATAAGAAAGAAAATGATAAATGGAAAAATATATTATGATATTTCGTTAGTGACAGGCAGATTACATAGCAACACCAATGTAAAATCATCCAACTGCATTGGCAAAATCAGATATAATAAGCGGATTGTTTTTGAATGAGTGGAGTCATAATATAAATTTATTTATGGGAAGAGGCGAATAAAAATGGAAGTATGTTTTAATAGTTTTATGTTTTATGTTATTATTGAATATTACAACATATGCTGTGAGTCCCGGATTTGAGAATGGGGCATATTATAAACTTGGGCAATATGACGGAAACACCAATAATTTGGCGTTGTATTGTGAATGATAAAGACAGTTTTGCTTGAGTTAAAAGATAAACGCATAGCAAAAAGATTCTTTTAACGAAATGGGAAAACATGAAAATGTTATCTACTGTATATGGTCATATGGACAACAATCAGGCATCGGAAGCTATTAATATGATACCACCGATAAAATAATACAATTAGGGGAAAACTAGGGAAATTCTAATGCAGAAGAATATAAACGTCCCCAAAGAACGCATATTTATGCGATTCTGACAAGAGTGTTTCAGTTTTCTTACAATTCAGTGACATTTGTGATATTCGCTTTAATTTGAACATATAATATGATATACTTAGTATGTGTTTTGGTACAGGTCGTGTAACGATATCCGGTTTAAAAGCATATTATACCTCAGACAATAAAGGGCGGTTATCATCTGCCTGAATGTGAGAGGTGTTATTATGAATAAGCTTGTTATAGAGGGCGGGGTGTCATTACAGGGAGAAATAACCGTCCAGGGAGCAAAAAATGCTGTCCTTCCGATACTTGCGGCGGCTGTTCTTGCGGGGGATGAATGTATTATACATAATTGCCCGTGGCTGCGTGATGTTGAAAAAACAGGCGTGGTGCTTGAAAAGCTCGGCTGTGTTCTGAGAAGGGAGGATGCAACGCTGTGTGTGGATCCCTCGGATATAAATTCCTGCCGGATAGATGAAAAGCTGATGCGTGAAATGCGTTCGTCAATCATCTTTCTCGGCGCAATTCTCGCCAGATGCGGCAAGGCGGAGGTGGGGATGCCGGGAGGCTGTCCGATAGGTCTCAGGCCTATAGATCTGCATCTTAAAGCGTTAAGACAGATGGGTGCGGAAATAACGGAGGAGCACGGGTATTTAAGATGCGCATGCAAAAAGCTGCGCGGACACCATATTCATCTCGATTTCCCAAGCGTTGGAGCGACCGAAAATATTATGCTTGCCGCAGTGACCGCAGAGGGCACCACGGTTATTACAAATGCGGCAAGGGAGCCTGAGATTATTGATCTTGCTCAGTTCCTTAACATGATGGGCGCAAGAGTGAGAGGAGCCGGATCAAGCTACATAACAATTGACGGAGTAAAGGAGCTGCACGGTACGGAATACAGAATAATGCCGGACAGAATTGTCGCGCAGACATATCTAATCTCAGCAATGATCACCGGCGGTGAAATCGTTCTGAGGGGTGCGCAGCCTAATCATATGCAGGCGGGTCTTTCGGCACTCGGCGAAATGGGTGCGAAAATACGCACCGATAAAGATTGTATATCCTTGAAAAGCGGAAAGAAAATACATAGCATCCGAATTATAAAAACAATGCCTTATCCGGGCTTTCCTACGGATATTCAGTCACCGTTTATGGCGCTTGCCGCCGCGGCGGACGGAACGAGCGTTTTTGTGGAAAATATATTTGAGAACAGATTCAGACATGTCGATGAGCTTGTGAGAATGGGCGCGGATATCAAGGTAGAGGGCAGAAGCGCGGTTGTAAGGGGCGTAAAGCGGCTGTACGGCGCGAATGTTGAGGCATATGAGCTGCGCGGCGGCGCGGCTCTGGTGATCGCGGCGCTTGCGGCGGATGGCGTTTCGACCGTTTCCGGAACTGAGTTTATTGACAGAGGATATGAAAATATTGAAAGACAGCTTGCTTTTTGCGGCGCAAAGATAAAGCGTGTCTGGGCGTAATGCCGGATAGGTGGGTTTGATGGATAACAAGCGGAGAAGCGGTCCGGGTGCAGACAGAACCGGGCGTGATGATTATAATGGTAAAAGAGAATATAGTCGTGACGTAAACCGCCGTGCAGACCGCATTGATTCCACAATTGCAGAGCGGCGGCAGACGCTGCGCAGAAGCAATGATACATACAGGCGGAGCTATGCCGAGCAGGGTATACGAAGCAGCGATGGCAAAGCCTATGAAAGCGGACAAAAGACAGCCGCAGACCGCTCGTACGGGACACGGCGTGTCAGCAGAGACTACAGCCGCGCTTACAGAAGTACAAACACCGGATCTGCGGGCGGCTACGGCGGTACGGCGAAAGAAAGCGGCAGGAGCCGCTATGAAGCCGGAAACGAGCGCGGCGCGTCAAAGGTAACAGAGGCGGACAGACGGAGAAGGCTTGAGGCTTACAGAAAGAAGAAAAGGCAGCGCACAAACCGCATAAAGGCAGCATTGGCTTTGCTTGGGTGCGCCGTGATTTCCGCTGTCCTTATTTTCATGACCCCGATTTTCAATATTACGCAGATAAGGCTGGAGGGGAATAAAGCCGTGTCAAAGAGCGTTATTCAAGATAAAATCGGATATCTTGTAGGTAAAAATCTGTTTGCGACCCGTTCATCGCTTATAAAGCAGCAAATGCTTGAAATTTCGCAGATAAGCAGCGTTGAGGTAGATAAGCAGATGTTTCCGGCGGCAATTACCGTTTCGATTCGGGAAAGCAGTCCTGCGGCGTATCTGCTGTCGGGAAATACAATCATAGTTCTGGACTCGGATATGAAGGTTATCGATGACAGCAACGTATACAATACGGATGAAATTCCGAGCCTGAGCGGTATAACTGTGCCGTATTATAAATTAAATGAAGCTTTGAAAACGGATTCGGAGGAAAAGGATGAAATACTTAAGACTCTTTTAAAGAGTCTTGAATCCATGGGTCTGATCTCTAAAATAACATATATAAGTCTTGATGATCTGACAGACATTAAATTCAACTATGACAACAGAATTGAAACGAACTGCGGTTCACAGACAGAACTGGAAAGAAAGATCAGAATGTTCGCGGAGGCGATCAATTCCTCATCTCTGAGCGATAACGCGATCGGCTCGATTGATCTGAGCACACCCGGACAGGCTGTATATACCCCCTGATTCCGTAATTAAGAGATATAAATAAATGCATATAAAATTTAATTTAATTTTGTGTAATTTTACTATTGCATATCAGAATAAAAAATAGTAAAATAAAATGTGTATGTTCATGTTCAGATGAATATTTGACTTAAAATGGTTTACCATTCAGGTAATGTAAACTACGAAGGAGGATAATAAAATGAGTGTAATGCCTATTGATTTGGAAGATAATACAGTAGTTGAGGGCGCCAGAATTAAAGTAATCGGTGTCGGCGGCGGCGGAAACAATGCGGTTGACAGAATGATAGAAGCAGGTGTAACAAAGGCAGAATTTATATGCGTAAATACAGATGTACAGCAGCTTTCAAACGTTAAGGCTCCGACAGTTTTGCAGATTGGCGCTAAGCTCACAAGCGGTCTCGGCGCGGGCGCGAAGCCGGAAATCGGTCGTCAGGCTGCGGAAGAAACAAAAGATGAGATAAAGAATATTGTTAAGGATGCCGATATGGTATTTGTTACTGCCGGCATGGGCGGCGGCACAGGCACAGGCGCTGCTCCGATAATCGCCGAGGCGGCAAAGTCATCGGGTATACTTACAGTAGCGGTAGTTACAAAGCCGTTCGCATTTGAGGGACCGCAGAGAATGAGAAACGCCGAGGAGGGTATAAAGAACCTTGCAGAGCGTGTTGACTCAATCGTAACAATACCGAACGATCTTCTGCTCAAGATTGCGGACAAGAAGGTTACAATAAATGATTCCTTTAAGCTTGCAGATGATATTCTCCGTCAGGGCGTCCAGGGCATCATTGAGATAATCACAGAGAAGGGTATTATGAACTGTGACTTTGCTGACGTAAGAACAATTATGAGAGACAGCGGTGTTGCTCATATGGGTATTGGCATCGGCAAGGGCGAGAATGCTGCTCAGGATGCGGTAAGAGCAGCGGTCGAATCACCGTTGCTTGAGACAAGCATTGCAGGCGCGGAGAATGTTCTTCTTAATATTACTGGCGGCACAGAGTTCTCGCTTGTGGATATGGGTGAGGTTTCACAGATAATCAAGGATATGGTTTCCGATGAGGCTAATATAATAGTAGGCTCAGCTATGGATCCGAATATGAAGGATGAGATCAAGGTTACTCTTATCGCGACAGGTCTTGACGGCTCCTTGAAGAGAAACGCGGATGCGGGGGTTAAGTCAAAGCCATCGGCATCCTCCTCCTACAGCTCGTCATATTCATCAAGACCCGAGAGGACGGAAAGACGTCAGCCGTCAAGCTATTCATCCTCAGTTTCGGATTACGATGATGATTCAATCTTCAAGAGAAGATTAAAGCCGGGTATGTCAGACATTGATGTTCCGAGTTTCTTCAAGAGATAACAATTACCGAGAATAATGAATATTATAACTGCGGAAGAGAATATCTTTCGCAGTCTCCTTTGCGCCTGTAGCTCAGTTGGATAGAGCAATGGCCTCCGACGCCATGTGCCGCTGGTTCGAATCCGGTCAGGCGCGCCAAAAAGCCTTGAAACCACGTTTTTATGCGGTTTCAAGACTTTATTTTTTGCTCTTACACGATTTTATGTGATTTTATATATTGTCGAGCACTTTTAGCACCATTGCTTCCTCTTTTGGATACAAGTGTGAGTATGTGTTCCATGTTATTTCTGGAATTGTCATGATTCGTGCAGTCGAAATTCACCCAAACTTGTGATTGTTCACCTCTTACGGAAAAATGAATAATTATTACCAGTACTGTTTCCAGCCTCCGTTTAGTCTTACAAGCGCCTCCATATAGAAGTAGTCGCCCCAGATATTGCATTCATCAGTGCCGCAGTTCCCTTTTCGGTCATAAGTCGAATGCATAAGCAGACCATTGCTTTCCGGTACGTTCTTTGTGGTATAGTTGTCAATAAGACTGTTGAGTATTGACTTTGCCGCATTAAGATAATCCTCTCCGACTATGCCGTGCTCATAGGCATACAGCAGACCGCATACAACGATAGCGGATGCGGAGCTGTCACGAGGCTCATCGCCTTCCGTGAAAATCAGATCCCAGTATGCGACTTGATCACTGCCCGTATTCTCAAGGAAGTAGTCGGTTACCTTTTCAAAAAGAGACAGAAGCTCCTCCATATGGGTGTAGCCGTAGTTGAGCAGGAATCCGTACACACCCCACGCCTGACCGCGCGCCCATGACGAGTCATCGGAAAATCCCTGAGATGTCGCACCCTTCAATGGCTTGCCTGTATCAAGGTCGAAAAAGAATGTATGGTATGTTGAGTAATCATCACGCACTATTACGTTCTTTGTTGTTCGCAGGTGTGCCTCGGCAACTTCACGGTATTTATTGAGACCGGTAACCTCGGATGCCCAGTAGAGCAGTGGGAGGTTAAGAAGACAATCTATAATAAGTCGGTAGTTATCAGGAGCATCAAGCTCGCCCCATGCCTGTATAAACTGTCCTTTTTCTCTGAATCGGAGCAGCAGATTATTCGCCGCGAGAATCGCGGTATCCTTGGCATATTCACTTCCGGTAAGCTTATAAGCCGCAACACATGACGGTGTATACAAGAAGCCCATATCATGATGATCTATACAGCATTTTGTCTCTATCCTGTTCCTGAAGCTTTTAACTTCATTCTCAGCGGCAGATCTGAAACGCTCATTTCCGGACATTTCATAGCAAAGCCATAGGATCCCCGTATAAAAGCCTTCCGTCCAGCCGCGGTTTTCTGTAGGAGGATATATAAGGTCTTTCGAAGCGGCTGCCGGGAACATATCTGCAAATTCATTTAAATGGCTGAGTGTGCGGGTTACAGCTTCATCAATCGCGGAATGCAGTTTTTCTTTGGTTAGCTTATCTGCATCGCAATATTTTTGTTTTAATTTTTCTGTCAGCATAACAGTACCTCCACTATATTTATGCCGTAATTATACAATAATTACGGCATAATGTCAAGAGAGTGACAGCACATTTCTTAGGACTATGAATATTTGATTATTTGGGACTAAAAATAAAAATATCTATTGTAATAACGTGCATAAGATGGTATAATGTATTTTGACAAAACTGTATTTTAACAAAACGGAGTTTTACACGGCACAGAAAGGATGCGGATAATGAAAATAAGTGAGAGAATAATAAACGGCAAAAGACTTTCATCATTAAAGGCGGAGCCTATAGACGGAGTAACTCCCATAGCAATTCAGACGAATGCGGAGGGGAGTGTTCTTTTAGAGAATGACGGAATGCTGCCGCTTAAAAAGGGTGATAGGATATCCGTATTCGGGCGAATGCAGACGGACTACTATAACAGCGGTACCGGCTCGGGAGGTATGGTAAATACGCAGTATAAGACAAATATATATGACAGCCTTGCCGAGAATAAGGATATTATACTTAACGAGGAGCTTGCTGGGCTTTACAGTGAATGGCTTAAAGATAATCCGTTTGACTTTGGCGATGGTTGGACACAGCCATGGTCCCAAAAGGAAATGCCCATAAGTCATGAGATTGCCCAAAGCGCCGCTGCCGTAAGCGATAAGGCTGTAGTTATCATAGCGCGCACGGCAGGTGAGGATTGTGACAACAGCAATAACGGCGGCAGTTATCTTCTTTCCGATGAAGAGCGCGGTATATTAAAGAATGTGTCCGAAGCATTTAATGAGGTATGCGTGATTCTTAACACAGGCAATATTCTTGATATGAAATGGGTAAAGGAATTCAATATAAATGCCGTTCTTTATGTATGGCAGGGCGGGCAGGACGGAGGACGAGCGGCAACGGACATCCTTTGCGGTAAGCTGTACCCGTCAGGCAAGCTGAGCGATACAATCGTTAAGAATATAGAAGATTATCCGTCATATGCTGGCTTTAATGAGACCGAGGAAATAGAATATTGCGAAGATATTTTCGTCGGCTACAGGTATTTTGAAACCTTTGCACGTGATAAAGTATTGTATCCGTTCGGTTACGGAATGGGATATACCAAGTTTGAATTTGGGAGCGTAAATTATGATATCACAGAAGATAAAATGAAGCTTTATGTTCCTGTTAAAAATGTCGGACAAGGTCACGGTAAAGAGGTTGTTCAGGTGTATTTTGAAGCGGTAGGAAAGAACCGTCCCGCGCGTGAGCTTGTTGCCTTTGAAAAGAGCAAAGAGCTTGCTCCGAGCGGTGAAGAAATACTTGAACTCAGCTTTGATATAAACGATATGGCGTCATATGATGAGGAAAAGTCACGCTATGCGCTTGAAGCCGGAACATATAATATCTATGTCGGAACAGATGTGCGCTCTGCGGCGCTTGCATTCTCGTATGTCAATAAGGCAACAGTAATAACAAAGCAGTGCTCGCCAAGACTGAGACCGAACCGTGAGTTTCCAAGAATAGTGAACAATAACGGCATCGTTGCTTATGAACGGGTTGCGTCAACCGATGAGGAACCGGAGATTGTTATACCGGAGGAGATTCCGTATACGGGCAATAAAGGAATAAAGCTTGAGGATGTTTACAACGGAAAAGCAAAGCTTGAAGACTTTGTTGCGCAGCTGTGCGACTATGATATGGCATGCTTGTCACAGGGCGAGGGTCTGAATAGTCCCAAGGTGCGTCCGGGAACCGGAGGCGCGATAGGCGGTGTAACAAAAAGCCTTAAAGATTTCGGAATACCCGTAGTATGCGTGACTGACGGCCCATCGGGGATAAGAATGGATAACGGAGATAAGGCAGTAAGTCTTCCGAACGGTACAATGCTTGCATGTACATGGGACAGCAAGCTTGTGGAGCGGCTTTATACATATGAGGGAATGGAGGCATATGCCTATAGAATTGACGCAATGCTCGGACCGGGAATAAATATACACAGAACACCTCTGTGCGGAAGAAACTTTGAATATCTCTCAGAGGATCCATATCTTACAGGAGTGATCGGAACAGCCATATGCGCAGGCCTTGATAATGCCGGAGTAACTGCTACAATAAAGCATTTTGCGGCAAATAACCGTGAAACCAACAGGCATAGGGTGAGTTCACTTGTTTCTGAACGAGCGTTGAGAGAAATATATTTAAAGCCGTTTGAAATGGCAATAAAGTCGGGCAGAGTGCGTATGCTTATGACGGCGTATAACAGGATAAACGGAAAATACTGCGCGGGTAATTATGATCTTACAACAGGTATTTTAAAGGACGAATGGGGTTACAATGGCCTTGTTATTAGCGACTGGTGGCCGAAAACATTTATGAAAGATGACGGCGAGGCAACGACGGAAAGAAAATACCAGGTGCGAGCACAGAATGATGTTTTTATGGTCAACAAGGATGCGGAGGAGCCGGCGCAAGAATTGACAGAGGCGGTAAAGCGCGGAGATTTGACACGCGCGGAGCTTCAGAGGGGCGCTAAAAATATATGTCGCATTGTTATGACTACTCCTACTTTTGAACGGTATATGGAGGGCGATGTTATCGGAGGAGAAATTGATGCTGCCTATATGCGCCTTGACGCCGAATATGAAAATATTGGAACAGACAAGGAATATGTTATTAATACTGACGAGCCATGCGGATATGCGCTTGAAATTGAATATGTGTCCGATAAAAACGAGCTTATGCAAATTACCGTAAGAGTATTCGTAAACGAGCAAAGCGCCGGTGTATTTGCGGTAAACGGAACAGACGGACAAATAAAATCTGACGTCATAGGGATATATCTTATGAAAGGCGAGAATAAAATTACTTTTGAATTTGATGAAAAAAGTGTAGCGCTCACGAAATTAAACATATTAAAATAAAGAGGGAAGCGAAAATGAAGTTTAGCGGACTGGCGGAAAAACCGGAGTTTACAGAATATATAAACAGAATACGAACGGAATATAGTGAAAAATGCAGATATGAGCTGCCGGAGCTTACGCGCAGAGTATTTGATATTTTCTACGAAACCGGATCAAGAAAAGAATATGAAGAATTATACTTTTCGCGGCGCAGAGCACTGCTGATTTGCACGCTTATGTGTTTGATTTTTGACAATGACGAATACATAAAAACATTGGAAACAGTGATAAGCTCAATTTGCGATGAGTTCACATGGGCGCTTCCGGCGCACACCGATAAGGACGCTCCCAATCCGGAGCGTGTGATAGACTTGTTCGCTGCGGAAACAGGTCAGGCGCTCAGCGAGATATACGCCATGCTTGGCGGCAGACTTTCGGTCAACACGCTTGGAAGGATAACGGAGGAGCTTAAAAGACGTATTGCCGATCCGTTTAATGAAACTGCGTTTAATTGGGAGCGAAGTGAAAATAACTGGTCGGCTGTCTGCGGTGGTTCTGTTGGGATAACGCTCATGTATCATTTTCCGGAGGATTTCAAGCGTAATGAAAAGCGTCTTCTGAATATCATGGACGTATATATAGGCAGCTTCGGAGATGACGGCATATCGCGAGAGGGACTTGGTTACTGGAACTACGGCTTCTGGTATTTCACAGGTTTTGCTGATTTATATAACCGCTTGTACGGTGTAGATATAATGAATAATGCAAAGGTCAAAAGCATTGCCATGTGTCAGCAGAATCTGTTTTTGGACAAGAATACAGTGGTAAGCTTCAGCGATTGCACCGGAGTCGTAAACTTTAACAGCGGTCTGGCGCATTATTACAGGAAGAAGTTCGGAGCGGATATAAGGATTATATCGCAGGGTTTTTCTGATGGGATTGACCATTGCTCAAGGCTTTTGCCAGCTGTGAGATCGGTACTTTGGTATGACGAGAGCCTTGGAAGCCTGACAGATCCCATGGAACACGAAAGCTACTTTAGCGACAGCGCTTGGTACATAAATCGCGGCAAGAGATTTGCGCTTGCCGCAAAGAGCGGTTATAACGATGAAAGTCATAACCACAATGACGTCGGCAGTTTTATCATTGCCGCAGACGGCGTACAGACATTAGCGGATTACGGGGCAGCAGAATATACGCGTGATTATTTTTCGGATAAACGCTATAGCTTTTTGGCGACGTCTTCAAGAGGGCATAGCATTCCGATAATCGATGGGGAATACCAGAAAGCGGGTATCGAATACGGCGGAGTGACAACGGCTGCCGGTGGTAATAAATGTGTTATGGAGATATCGGGCGCGTATGGTCTTGATTATCTTTCCGAGTTAAAACGCACTTTTTTGATAGATGATAACTCTGTAGAACTGACGGATGCATTTGGGTTTTCTGACAATAGGGAGCATTTGGTGACCGAACGGTTCATATCCCTTATAAAGCCTGAGGTAAAAAACGGCAGAGCCGTTATCGGCTCAGTAATGCTTGACTGTGATAAAGAACCGCACATATCAGAGGAGAAGCTTAAGGCTCATCTTGACGGAGCAGAGGATACAATATATTTCATCGACTACAGTGCAGGTAAGAGATTTACAATTACATTTAGGAAGTCATAAGTTTGAAACAAGTTGTAAATAACACAGAATAAACTATTGCATGGCAAACAAGCCTACGAGGTAGGCAAATTTTTAAGTTTGAAACAAGTTGTAAATAACACAGAATAAACTATTGCATGGCAAACAA
>CAZOHJ010000052.1:0-11487 GCA_964579875.1 uncultured Lachnospiraceae bacterium
CCGACGCTGAAAATTCATCGCTCACGGCGGATTGGACTGTAACAGCACAAGAGCGAGGAAACGCGGTTCTTGACGGCTATTACGCAGATCCGAACATAGCAGTATTTGACGGGAAATATTACATATACCCGACAACCGACGGCGGCAGCAGCTGGGAGTCACCGTATTTCAAGTGCTTCTCGTCGGATGACCTTGTTCATTGGAAGGACGAGGGCGTTATACTTGACCTCGCCGATGTTAGCTGGTCAAACGGTTATAACGGTTGGGCTCCGACTATCGCGGAAAAGAACGGCAAATATTATTTCTATTATAGCGCAGCCCCCGCAAATAACGGCGCGAAAAATCTCGCGGTGGCGGTTGCGGATTCGCCCACAGGTCCGTTTGAGGATAAAGGCGTTATCGCAAAGGGAGGTTCGCTCTCGGGGCAGATGATTGACTCGGCAGTGTTTACCGATGATGATGGCCGGTCATATCTGTATTGGGGCAACGGCTCGCTTTACGGTGCAAAGCTTTCGGAGGATATGCTTTCAATCGAGGGCGATATAGTGACGCTTACGCCGTCAAACTTCCGTGAGGGCGCGTTTATGATTAAGCGCAGCGGAATTTATTATATGATGTGGTCGGATGACGACACGGGAAGCGAGAATTATCATGTGCGCTATGGCACTATGACTGAGCCGCTTGGAAAAATAAGCGGCAGCACACAGGTGCTGCATAAAAATAACGCATTATCATCTGAAATCAAAGGAACGGGGCATCACTCGGTTATAAACATCCCCGGAACTGATGAGTGGTACATTTGCTACCACCGGTTTAACACGGCTCTGTACGGAAATACAACCTCATACTCGGGCGCCGGAAATCACCGCGAGGTTTGCATTGATAAACTGGAGTTTGACGAAAACGGTAATATCAAAACCGTTACACCGACGCTTGAGGGTATTACTAAGCCTGTGTACGCAAGCGGAAATTTAGTTAATATTTCAGAGGCCAAAACGGACGGCGGAAAATTAAACTGGCTGCTTACGGCAACAGGTGACGTCTCAGACGTTGATGTTTACACGGCGCTCTATAGTATGGACGGCACACTTGCGGCTGCCGCGAAAAATCAGATGAGCGGCACATTTAATACAAATCCGCAGTATGAATATACGCTGAAGGTATTCACATGGAAAAAGGATACAATGGAACCTATAGGCAAAGGATACGCGGAAAAACAAATCAAGACCGACACGTCGCTTGAAGTACCTGCAGAGTAACCTGTTCCCGATGCGGAAATTCGCGGTAATCAATATATGCCGGCTTAATAATTAAAAATCGTTATATTTGCTTGCAATCCGATTGGCTTTGTGATATAATTATATAGTTAATAGGTTTAATTATCAGGAGCTGCTTGTCTGCGGCTCAAGGAGGAAATTATGGCTAAAAAGTCAAAGGAGCAACCGCTTGATATGTCTGCGATAGAAAACCAGGCAATAGTTGGCGTAGATTTGAACAGTGAAATGAAAAAGGCGTATATTGACTACGCCATGAGCGTTATCGTAAGCCGCGCGCTTCCTGATGTACGCGATGGACTGAAGCCTGTTCACCGTAGGATTCTTTATGATATGTATGAGGGTGGACTGCTTTATGAGGCGGATTTTCGTAAATCGGCAACCACAGTCGGTTCTGTGCTCGGTAAATACCACCCGCACGGAGATGCGTCTGTTTATGATGCGATGGTTCGTCTCGGTCAGGATTTCTCGCTGAGATATCCGTTGGTCCAGCCAAAGGGTAACTTTGGTTCTGTGGACGGCGACCCGCCTGCCGCTTACCGATATACAGAGTCAAAAATGTCAAAGATCGCGGCAAGTATGCTTACCGAAATAGAAAAGGAAACAGTTGATTTTGTTCCCAACTTTGATGATACCCTTAAGGAGCCGGATGTTCTTCCGTCAAGATTTCCGAATCTGCTTGTAAACGGCTCCAATGGTATTGCTGTCGGTATGGCAACCAATATTCCTCCGCATAATCTCACGGAATGTATAGACGCGATCATCGCGTCAATTGACGACCCTATGATCACGGTGGACGAGCTTATGAATTATATACCCGGTCCGGATTTCCCGACCGGCGGTGTGATCATGGGCAAGAGAGGCATACGTCAGGCGTACACAACCGGCCGCGGCAAGATAATTCTCCGCGCAAGGGCAGAAATTGAGGAGCTTGATAACGGAAGATCGCGCATTGTGGTAACAGAAATCCCGTATAAGGTAAACAAGGCTCAGATGGAGAAGCACATCAATGAGCTTATGCGCGATGGTAAACTTGACGGCATTGCATCAACCCGTGACGAATCAGCGGAGGACATACGTTTCGTAATCGACCTTAAACGCGACGCAAACGCGAATGTCGTTTTAAATAACCTGTATAAGTTCACGGAGATGCAGGAGGCCTTCGGCATAATCATGCTCGCGCTTGTCGATAAGGTTCCTAAGATCCTCAATCTCAAGCAGATGATCGACTATTATATAGCTCATCAGGAGGATGTAATAGTAAGACGCACAAAATATGATCTGAGAAAGGCTCAGGAACGCGCTCATCTTCTTGAAGGCTATAAGATAGTTATAGACAATATTGATGAGGTAATACGCATAATCCGCGCATCGTCCTCTGTAGAAGACGCCAAGAAAAATCTGTGTGAGCGTTTCGGTCTGGATGATATTCAGGCTACCGCAATAGTAAGAATGCAGCTGGGGCGTTTATCGGGCATGGAGCGTGACAAGATAGAGGCGGAGTATGAGGAAATACTTGCAAAGATAGCGGAGTATGAAGAAATTCTTGCCGATGAAGCCAAGGTCTGCGCGATAATAAAGAATGATCTTATCGAAATAAAGAATAAATACGGTGATCCGCGCCGCACTGAAATCGCAATGGATTATACAGACCTTGATGACGAGGATCTGATTGAGGAAGAGGATTGTATTATCACTCTTACCCATAACGGTTATACTAAGCGTATGCCGGTAGACACATATAAGTCACAGCGCAGAGGCGGCAGAGGCATAACGGGCGTTACAACGAGGGATGAGGATTTTGTTGAGCACATATTCACATCGTCAACTCATGAAAACATCCTGTTCTTCACGACCCGCGGTATTGTATATCAGCTTAAAGGATACCAGATACCTGAGGCGGGCAGAACCGCAAAGGGAATGGCGATCGTAAATCTTTTACCGCTCGAAAGCGGCGAGAAGATCAGCGCTATGATCCCGATAAAGCAGTTTAACAACGGTGACTTTTTGACCTTTGTAACAAAGAGGGGACTTATAAAGAGAACCGATATTATGGACTATTCAAGAATACGTCAGAGCGGACTGAGAGCCATTGAGCTTATGGAGGGAGACGAGCTTATAAGCGTAAATCTTACTGACGGAGAAAGAGATATAATCGTTGCCACAAAGAACGCCTATGCGATCCGCTTTGCGGAAAAGGAAGGGCGCGCAATGGGCAGAACAACGCGCGGTGTAAAAGCAATTGATCTGAGACCAGATGATGAGGTTATTTCGGCGGTCGTTATAGATGCTGAAAAGGAGAATGAAACTGTTCTTGCGGTAACGGAGAACGGATACGGAAAGCGCAGCAACTATGAGGAATACCGTGTCCAGACACGAGGCGGCAAGGGAATATTCACCTACAAGCTCGGAGAAAAGACCGGCAGGGTCACAGGCGTTGTTTCCGCATCGGAGGATCAGGATCTTATGCTTATCACCTCGGAGGGCGTCGTAATAAGAATGCACGTTGACGAAATAAGCAGATTCGGACGCCATACGCAGGGAGTAAGACTTATGAAGCTTGCAGAAGGAGTTAAGGTAGTAAGCATTGCCCTTACAGAGCGTTATCAGGAAGAAGAAGCTTCCGGGAATACTTCCGAAGAAGCGGAGCAGAGTGAAGATATTGAGGAATAATAATATTGGAGGCTTGAAAATGAAGAAAACAGCAGCAATTTTAGCAGTTCTTATGTCCGCGGCGATCGTGCTCGGCGGATGCGGTTCAAGGAAGAACAGCAAGGTTGATATTGATGACATTGCAACAGATGAACCGACAGAGACCGTAAGCGATAACAATGAGGAACTTGCCGAGCTTACGAGAAACACAATCGACGCGGAGATCATCCTTACAGACGGTGAAACGATCGAAATAGAGCTTTATCCTGACCTTGCTCCTAAGACGGTTGCGAACTTTGTAAAGAATGTAAATGAGGACTTCTATACGGGAACGATTTTTCATCGCGTAATAGACGGCTTTATGATTCAGGGCGGCGGTTACGATGAAGACTGCAAGCTCAAAAGTGTTTCTGAAACCGTTGAGGGTGAGTTTGATGACAACGGTATTGAGAACCCGCTGCCGCATGAAAGAGGCGTAATTTCCATGGCGAGAACGAGCGAGCCGAACAGCGCTTCGACCCAGTTCTTTATCGTCCAGACGGACAGCACCTATCTTGACGGTCAGTATGCGGCATTCGGCCGTGTAACCGCAGGACTGGAGGTTGTTGATGAGATCGCGTCAGCGCCTAAGGCGGAGGATCCGCCGTCAGGACTGGACGACCTGACTGACCCGGTATATGTTATTGATTCGATAACCATTCTTTCTGACGTTGATACGATAGCTGACGAGGCTGCAGAGACATCAGATGAAACAAAGGCTGACGAGGAGCCTGCGCAGACCATATCGGAAAAATGAATATAGAAATGCAGGACGGCGCTGTAATCAGGGCTTGCTTAAAGCCGGAAAGCGGATAAAACTCCCAAGAGTTGTCTCTCTGGGGAGTTTATTTGTATAACAAGGTATTATTAAAACACGAAGAAAAGCGGTGTAACCGCAGCGGCTTCGGTTATTGATTGGAGTGTGCGCTTTTGGAAATTTCAATGGCGGGTGTGGACTATAAAAGCGCCCCGTTAAGCTTAAGAGAAAGAATAGCGTTTGATAATGATGAGATAAAGAAAATAACATCATGTATTGTCTGTGAAAAGAATATACACGGCTGTGTTATTGTTTCTACCTGCAACAGAACCGAAATATACGTTTCGGGTACGGAAAGGGTGAATGCGGCGCGGCTGCTGTTTGGCAGCTGCGGTGTGAATTATGAGGATTTTCAGGACTGTATGAAGGAGCGTCACGATTATGAAGCCGCCCTTTATCTTGCCGAGGTTGCCTGCGGTCTGCATTCGGCAATTCTGTGCGAGGAGCAGATCGTGACACAATTAGGCGACGCGGTCGGACTGAGCCGTTCGATCGGCTGCGCCGACCCGATACTGAATACAATGTTCCGATGTGCGGTCACGGCAGGGAAACGAGCATTGACGGATTTCAGCGTAAGGGCTGTTCCGCTGTCCTCGGCACAGGCGGCTGCGGATAAGGCGGAGGCATTGTATGGAACGCTTACAGGAAAAAAAGCGCTTATCATAGGAAACGGAAGGATGGGGCTTCTCGCGGCCGAGGCTCTCCTCGGAAAAAGCTGCGGTGTGTGCATAACCCTCAGACGCTATAAGCATGGTGATAATATTGTTCCGGACGGCGCGGAAACGGTTGATTATGCGGACAGAATGAGTATATACGGGGAATGTGATTTTGTAATAACCGCGACCCGTTCACCGCACTATACAGTATATTGCGACGCAGTTATGAAATGCGGAAAGCAGCCGGATTATATATTTGATCTTGCTGTTCCGCGTGATGTTGAACCGGGTACGGAAAAGTACACGAGAGTATTTACTATAGATGACCTGCGCGCAGGAGATACTGTGGATAAGGAAACAATAGAGGGCATACGCGGCACTGCCCGTAAGCAGGCAGAGAAATTTCTGCGGTGGTGCCGATACAGAGAAAAGAGGCTTTGATTATGAAAATAAGGGTCGGGAGCCGTGACAGTAAGCTTGCGGTAATTCAGAGTGAGATCATAATAAATAAATTAAAAAAGCTTGATCCGGCTGTAGAGACAGAGATAGTCACAATGAAAACAACAGGTGACAAAATTCTTGACCGCACACTTGATAAGGTAGGCGGAAAGGGTCTGTTTGTTAAGGAGCTTGACCGTGCGCTGCTTGACGGCGAGGCGGATATAACCGTTCATTCCTTAAAGGATATGCCTATGGAGCTTGAGCCGGGACTGAGGATCGCGGCATATTCGGAGCGCGAAGCGGCAAATGATGTGCTGATCCTGCGCAGCGGCGAAACGGAAATAAAAGGCGCTGTGGGGTGCTCAAGTCTGAGAAGAAAAGAACAGCTTAAAAGACTTTATCCCGGCATTGAGATTAAGCCTGTGCGCGGCAATGTGCTTACAAGGCTTAAAAAGCTTGACAGCGGCGAATACGGCGCTCTTGTTCTGGCAAAGGCGGGAATTGCGCGTCTCGGGCTGCAGGATCGGATAAGCCGTGAGTTTACCACAGAAGAAATTATTCCGGCAGCGGGACAGGGGATCATGGCGGTAGAAACGCGTGATGACTATCATAATGAGCTGCTCGAAAAGCTGAATGATGAGAATGCGGAATACTGCGCCGCCGCGGAGCGTTCGTTTGTTCGAGCGCTGGGCGGAGGGTGCAGCGTTCCTGTTGCGGCATATGCCTGCACGGACGGTATCGGGATAACCGTATGCGGTATGGACGCGCGCTCCGGCGAGGTAGTAAGCTGCGTGATCCGCGGGTATGCCGAGGATGCGGAAGAGCTGGGTATGCGGCTTGCCGACGGTGTGAGAAGGGAGTCGATGATGCATTGAGAGGTAAGGTTACTCTTGTCGGCGCGGGCCCGGGTGATGAGGGACTTATAACTGTAAAAGGAAAAGAGGCGCTGCTTAATGCTGAGGTCGTTGTATTTGACAGGCTGGTAGGCGATGGGATCCTTGCGCTTATTCCCGAAGACACGGAGAGGATAGATGCGGGAAAGGCAAGCTCAAATCACAAGCTGCGGCAGGAGGAGATAAACAAAATTCTGCTTGAAAAAGCGCTGGAGGGAAAAAACGTCGTCCGTCTTAAGGGCGGTGACTGCTATCTTTTCGGCAGGGGCGGCGAGGAGCTTGAGCTGCTCTATGAAAATGATATTGACTTTTGCGTGATACCGGGAATTACGTCCGCGCTTGCGGTTCCGGCGTATGCCGGCATACCGGTAACGCATCGTGATTTCTCATCATCCGTCCATATAATAACGGGGCATAAAAAAGCGGGGAAAGAGTTTGACATTGATTTCAGCGCATACGCGGGAACAAAGGGGACACTTGTTTTTCTTATGGGAGTTGCCAATATGAAATATATTGCCGACGGACTGACGGACGGCGGTATGGACAGAAAAACGCCTTGCGCTGTGATCGAGCGCGGAACAACATGGGGACAGAAAAAATATATCGGCACGCTCGGTAATATCGCAGAGACTGCAAAGGAAGCAAAAAGCCCCGCGATAATAATTGTCGGCGATGTGTGCGGGCTAAACAGTAAATACGACTGGTTCAGCCGACAGCCGCTTTTCGGGCAAAATATTGTTGTGACACGCCCGAAGGAGAGAAAAGGATCCCTTTCTGATAAGCTGAGAAAAAAGGGCGCGCATGTTATTGAATGTCCGTGCATTAGCCTTAAAGGTCTTATGGATAATGAGCTGTCGGAAAAGGTGGCAGATGAAATAAAGCGGAGTGGTGTTGTTGTATTTACAAGTTCTACAGGCGTCAGCACGGTAATGGAGGGATTGTTAAAAACAGGCTCGGACGTGAGAGTATTCGGAAATGCAAAGCTCGCGGCAATCGGAAGAGCAACCGCGGGAGAGCTTTTAAAGTACGGACTTTGCGCAGATTATGTTCCCGAAAATTACAGCGGCGCAGATCTCGGCGCGCTGCTTGCCGGAGTCTGTACCGGAGGGGAAAGACTGCTGCTGCTACGCGCGGAGATGAGCAACAGGAGCCTTAACAGGATAATTGAAGACGCGGGTCTGTGCTATAAAGAGCTTGCGGTGTACAGAACCGAGGAGATCAGCACGGTCGATCTGACAGAGGAAATAAACAGCGGAAAAATAGATTATGTGACCTTTAGCAGCGCGTCAGCTGTGCGCGGATTTATGAAGGGACATAAAAATGCCGATCCGGACAAGTTTCTCGGTGTGTGCATAGGAAAAACCACCGCGGAGGAGGCTGCAAACTACGGAATAAAACATATTGTGGCGGAAAAGGCGGAGCTTGACAGTCTTGTGAAAGCCGTTGAGACTTTAAGGGGGATCTCATGAAACGCGCAGCCGCAAAAAAGGCAATTCTCGTTGTCAGCTACGGGACAAGCTGCAGCGATACAATAGAAAAGACCATAGGCGCAATAGAAAATGCAATTGCGGCAGCGTTTCCGGATTATGATGTAAGAAGGGCGTTCACAAGCGGGATAATTATAAAAAAGCTTAAGGAGCGCGGCGGCATAGAAATTGATAACGTGACAGGGGCTTTGGAAGGGCTTGCCGCGGACGGGTATAGCACAGTAATAGTTCAGCCGACCCATGTAATGAACGGCAGCGAGTATAGCAGGATCATAAGGCTCTGCGCTCCGTATAAGGGAAGGTTTGAAACGATCTGTTTGGGAAAACCTATGCTCACTTCGGCTGAGGATCATGAAAAGGCGGTTAAGGCAGCCGCGGCGGAAACTCCGGACATGACTGCTGAAAATACCGCGGTTATTTTTGTCGGTCACGGCACAGAGCATTTTGCTAACGCCGCATATGCCGCTCTTGCAAACCGCTTTCAGACGGACGGTTACAAAAACACCTTTGTGGTCACCGTGAAGGCGTATCCCGACAGGGCGGATATCATGACAAGGCTTGCTCGGTCAGGCGTGTCAAGGGTGGTCCTTCTTCCGTTTATGATCGCTGCGGGTCGTCATGCGGTAAAAGACATATACAGTGACCGTGAGGGGTCGTGGTATACGGAGCTGGCGAAAGCGGGCTATGAGGTCACGGTAATAAAAAAGGGACTCGGAGAGTACAAGGGTATGCAAAAGCTGTTTGCAGATCATGTTCAGGCGTCGATCGGGAATATTATAAAATAACAGGATCAATTTGATAGAGAAGGAGTTCAGGAAAAATGATACACAGGCCAAGAAGATTGAGAACAACATCCGCACTGCGGGAAATGGTGAGGGAAACAAGAGTGAGCGCAGATTCGCTTATATACCCGATGTTCGTAATCGAGGGTGAAAACATAAAAGAGGAAATTGAAGCTATGCCGGGACAGTACCGCTACAGCATTGACCGGATGGGAGAGATATTACAGATAATGCTTGACGCGGGAGTAAAATCCGTTATGCTCTTCGGAATACCGGAGCATAAGGACGAATGCGGAAGCGAGGCATACAGTGATAACGGCATAATTCAGCGCGCGCTGAGATATGCAAAGGAAAATTATCCGCAGCTTTATTATGTAACTGATGTGTGTATGTGCGAGTACACCTCACACGGACACTGCGGAATACTTGACGGAGATTATGTGGATAACGACAAGACACTTGAAATGCTTGCAAAAATTGCCGTGTCACACGCAAAAGCCGGAGCGGACATGGTGGCGCCGTCGGATATGATGGACGGACATATTGCGGCTCTGCGCAAGGCTCTTGACGAAAACGGGTTTATAAATGTGCCGATCATGGCATATTCGGTAAAGTATGCATCGGCATTTTACGGCCCGTTCCGTGACGCCGCCGGGTCAGCTCCCGCGTTCGGCGACAGAAAGAGCTATCAGATGGATCCGCATAATATACGGGAAGCAATAATTGAAGCGGAGCTTGATTATAAGGAGGGCGCGGATATTCTTATGGTAAAGCCGGGCATGGCATATCTTGATGTTCTGCGTGAGGTCAGATCGCGCTTTAACAAGCCCGTGGCGCTTTATTCCGTAAGCGGTGAATATTCAATGATAAAGGCGGGCGCAAGGCTGGGTTATATAGATGAAAAGAAAATGATATGCGAGTCAGCGATCTGTATGTACAGAGCGGGCGCGGATATTCTCATAACCTACTTTGCAAAGGAGATCGCAGAGTATATAAAGGAAGGACTGATAGGCTGATGAGGACGGAGATTTCACAGAAGCTTTTTGAAAGAGCGGTAAAGGTCATGCCGGGCGGTGTAAATTCGCCTGTCCGCGCATTCGGCTCTGTGGGCGGCTCGCCGAGATTCATTGAGCGCGCAAAGGGCGCAAGGCTCTATGATATTGACGGAAACGAATATACGGATTATATCGGCTCATGGGGCCCCATGATTTTAGGTCACAATGACGAGCGTGTGATCAAGGCGGTTATGAAGCAGATGGAAAACGGTCTGAGCTTCGGCGCGGCAACGGGTATTGAGGTCGAGATGGCGGAGCTTATAGGCGGGTTTGTTCCCTGCGTTGAAATGATAAGAATGGTGAATTCGGGCACGGAGGCCGTTATGAGCGCGATCAGAGCGGCAAGAGGCTTTACCGGACGGGACAAGATAATCAAGTTTGAGGGCTGCTATCACGGTCATGCGGACGCCCTGCTTGTTAAGGCCGGATCGGGTGTTATGACTTCGGGTGTGCCTGATTCCGCCGGAGTGCCGGAGGGCTGCGCTAAGGATACGTTAACTGCTGAATACAACAATCTTAAGAGTGTTGAGGATTTGTTTGGTACCTATCCGCGCGAAGTTGCCTGTATAATAGTCGAGCCTGTCGCGGCAAACATGGGCGTTGTGCCGCCGCGGGAGGGATTTTTACAGGGACTTCGCGGCATATGCGACAAAAACGGAGCGCTTCTTATTTTTGACGAGGTCATAACCGGCTTCCGCCTCGGTATCGACGGCGCCATAGGACATTTCGGCGTAACGCCGGACCTTGTGACATACGGAAAGATAATAGGCGGCGGAATGCCTGTCGGCGCATACGGCGGCAGACGTGATATAATGAGCGTTGTTTCTCCTTTGGGAAAGGTATATCAGGCGGGAACCTTAAGCGGCAACCCTATAGCAATGCGTGCCGGAATTACACAGCTTGATATTTTAAAGAATGAGCCGCAGATTTATGAGAGAATTAACGCTTTGGGCGAAAAGCTCAGAGCCGGGCTGCGCGGCGTGATAGAAAAAGCCGGACTGCCGTATACGGTAAACGGTATAGGATCGCTTAGCTGTCTGTATTTCTCGGACAAACCCGTTTACGATTATGCCTCCGCAAAAGCGGCGGATACGGCGGAGTTTGCAAGATATTTCAGACATATGCTTAACTGCGGCAACTATACCGGACCGAGCCAGTTTGAGGCCGTATTCGTATCGGGTGCGCACACCGATGCGGATATTGATAAGTTTATCGCGGACGCGGAGGAATATTTCAGAGCATGAACAGCCGCGAAAGCTCAATCACATAAATCAGTCAAATGATTCCGTTGGAGACCAAAAATAAGAAAAAAAGTATAAAAATCAAGAATACATATCACGGAAATCAATTTCTGTAAATAATTTGTAACAAATCTCGTTCGTCAATCAAAC
>CAZOHJ010000053.1:0-10657 GCA_964579875.1 uncultured Lachnospiraceae bacterium
TGGCTTTAAAATCAACTTTATATACACTATTTCGCAAAAGTTTATAGTTTTGCGAAAAGGTAAGGCGGAAGTATAGCGGTTATACATAGTATGTGACGAATGAGCGGATATTATGAGAAAAGCGGAAATGAACCTGACGGTCTTAATTTACGCCGCGCTATAATAATAAAGTAAATGCGGACCAACGCGGGAGGTGATATCTTCTTATAAAGAAGCGAAAGTATAGTATATTTTAAAGAAATGTTAGGAGGTTGATGTTATATGAAAAGGTTTTTTCCTGCTGTTTTAACAGCAATTGCAATGATGTGCGGAATAATTTGCGGCGGGACAAACGCGGTGATGGCGGACAATGGTTCGGTTAATATAATTGTTAACGGGAGTCCGCTGCAAACCGATCAGGGCGCGGAAATATATGATGACCGAACTTTTCTGCCCGTGAGAGCGGTAGCGGAGGCAATGAACGCAAAGGTGTATTGGGACGAGGAATCCCGGTGCGTGATGATAGGAACAAGCGAACAGACTCTGTTGATGTTTATAGATAACGATTCAATGATTTCAAGTAAAGACGGGAATAAAATGACCTATAAGACGCTTGATGCTCCGCCGCGCATTGTAAACGAAAGGACTTTGGTTCCTATCCGTTCGATCGCCGAGGCATTCGGCTGGAATGTGGAATGGGACGGGAGCACAAGAACCGTCAGTATTTCAGACGGCAGCGCGGGGTCGGTCGGCGTTTCGCAGAGTAATGCACAGGGGAAAACACTGGTTGCGGAGCCGCTTGCCGACATGAACGGAAAGGGCACGGATAAAAGCAGTACAAAGCTGCAGTCCTTTGAGCATTATTGCGGAGGAAGGTTTGAGCTTGACGGGGGAATCACTAACTTTACCGGCAGTATGGCAGACAAGGAAATCGTTGACGAATATATTGATATGCTGTGTTCGGATATGAATTTAAAGCTTGTTGATACATATGATTTTGAGTATAAGGGCGAAGGATCCTTTTCATACGGGCTTGATTATACCGGTACGGGGCGAGTGACCGAAAGCAGGGAAATGCAGTTTAAAGATGATGTTGAGTGTGATGTATGCGTATGGGGTCTGTTTGAGAGAGATAAGCTCAAATTGAGAATCGGGCTGCCCGATTCAATGGAATTAGTGGATCTCGGCTATCGTTACGGAGGAAAAAATGAGGATATAAATCCTGCCGGAGCATCGGCGTCCGCGGGCTTGTACAAGCTGAGCGACGGCAGCTTCGCGACCACGGACGGCAGATTGACCGCACAGCTCGGCGAGGCGATGATAATAAGGGACGGAGAAACGATTTTTTCGGATGCGGAATATACGGTGGAGAAGGATAAAAAAGAATACCTTGATATAAGCAGCTTTTACAGAAGCGAATCAATATGCTTTCAGGTTTCATACAACAAGAATATGACCGGAGATTTGTATACGATAGAGGATCTGAGGAGAGATTATAATTCCGGCAAGCCGAGCAATTATACTTACGCTCTGGCATTTGCCGTCAATCGGGATGATGAATGGACATATCCTCTTTATAAGAATTCCGACTATAAGGATTTGACTGTGAGAGTAATGTATTATGAAAAGAATGTGGAGGCCGTTTTCTATATCTATGCGGAATTTACATCAAGTCCTTACGAAATAGAAGCGCTGTGCGCTGTGGATTTAAGCAATGCGGAGATAGATCCCTCCGCGCCGCAGGAACAGACGATGTATATGAATGACACACTGAATATTACCTGTCCTGTGGTTTATGATACAAGGTGGGAGCTGTTTTCATGGAAAATTATTGAAGGCGATTCGGTTATATCGCTTACGGGCGATATTGCCCAGACGTGTACGATAACAGCGAAGCAGCCCGGCCGCGCGGTTGTTGAGGTGACCTATTCGTATGGAGTGAAGGAGCCGGACGTCCTGACCGGAATCCCGAGAAGCGTGGAAAAATCGCAGACCCACCGGTATGCCGTTAATGTGCTGAATTAGGGAAACAAATATTTAATGAATGGAGAAAAAATATGACATTACGTAAATTAATATTATCATGGACAGCCGCTCTTATAATAGCGGTTGGCTTGCCGATATATGCATCGGCGGAGAGCGCAAGCGGAACCTGCGGCAGCGATGGCGGAAACGTGACATGGACGCTGGACGATATGGGCACGCTGACAATAAGCGGCAGCGGAAAAATGGAGGATTATAGTAGCGGTGGAACAACACCGTGGAAGGGTTATCGTGAAAGCATAGTCCGAGTCATTGTCGAAAACGGTGTAACTAATGTTGGTAATTATGCGTTTTCATATTTTGTAGAAAGCTACAAAGATCGGTATTACAGCAACATACAAAGTATAACACTGGCTGACAGTGTGACTGAAATAGGAGAGTACGCATTTCGTTCTTGCACGGGCTTGACTGAAGCAACTATAGGAAATGGCATTATAAATATTTATAAATGGGCTTTTGACGGCTGCTCTAATCTGACATATATAACATTGCCGGAAACGCTTGAAACAATCGAATACTCTGCATTTGGCAGCTGCTCTTCATTGAAGGAGATTTCAATGTATGATAATGTCACGTCACTCGGACAATCTGCATTTTGGGGGTGCAGTGGACTTGAAACGGCGATTTTGTCAAAAAACATACGGGAAATGGGAAAAAGTGTATTTTATGGATGTACAAATCTTGAAACTGTAGTATTGCCTGAAATGATAACCGGCATACCTAGTGAGACATTTTATAATTGTACAAATTTAAGAACAGCCGATTTGCCGATATGCGTTCAGACGATAGGCAGCCACGCTTTCTATAATTGCTCGTCGCTGCAAAACCTCAAGTTAGGAACATGGGTATATGGAATAGGGGAGTACGCGTTTAATAACTGCAGCTCATTAACAGAGCTTACAATACCAAATCATGTTAAGACTATAAATAAATTCGGCTTTAACGGCTGCACGGGTCTTACAAAAATAGTATTGGGCAGAAATGTTAAGACAATAGGAGAAAACGCTTTTGCCGACTGCTCAAATGTCGGAGAGGTATATTTGCCGGAAATGCTTAAAACTGTAAACGAAAGCGCATTTTATAATTTCAGTAATCTTAAAACGGTTTATTATAATGGTACAGAGGCTGAGTGGTCAAATATTAGTATAGGCGATAAGAATACATATCTTACCAATGCAGAAAGGGTATATAGCGTGGGATATTCCCTTGAAGATGACGAGCTTCCGAATCCTATAGTACTCTACAGCGGCACTTGCGGCGCTGATGGCTATAATCTTACGTGGACACTGGATCATTACGGCACGCTGACAATAAGCGGCAGCGGAAAAATGGAGAATTATAGTAGCGCTGGAACAACACCGTGGAAGGGTTATCGTGAAAGCATAGTCCGAGTCATTGTCGAAAACGGTGTAACTAATGTTGGTAATTATGCGTTTTCATATTTTGTAGAAAGCTACAAAGATCGGTATTACAGCAACATACAAAGTATAACACTGGCTGACAGTGTGACTGAAATAGGAGAGTACGCATTTCGTTCTTGCACGGGCTTGACTGAAGCAACTATAGGAAATGGCATTATAAATATTTATAAATGGGCTTTTGACGGCTGCTCTAATCTGACATATATAACATTGCCGGAAACGCTTGAAACAATCGAATACTCTGCATTTGGCAGCTGCTCTTCATTGAAGGAGATTTCAATGTATGATAATGTCACGTCACTCGGACAATCTGCATTTTGGGGGTGCAGTGGACTTGAAACGGCGATTTTGTCAAAAAACATACGGGAAATGGGAAAAAGTGTATTTTATGGATGTACAAATCTTGAAACTGTAGTATTGCCTGAAATGATAACCGGCATACCTAGTGAGACATTTTATAATTGTACAAATTTAAGAACAGCCGATTTGCCGATATGCGTTCAGACGATAGGCAGCCACGCTTTCTATAATTGCTCGTCGCTGCAAAACCTCAAGTTAGGAACATGGGTATATGGAATAGGGGAGTACGCGTTTAATAACTGCAGCTCATTAACAGAGCTTACAATACCAAATCATGTTAAGACTATAAATAAATTCGGCTTTAACGGCTGCACGGGTCTTACAAAAATAGTATTGGGCAGAAATGTTAAGACAATAGGAGAAAACGCTTTTGCCGACTGCTCAAATGTCGGAGAGGTATATTTGCCGGAAATGCTTAAAACCATAGAAGCAAGTGCGTTTTATAATTTCAACGGTCTCGGCGCTGTTTATTACAGCGGTACGGAGGATGAATGGTCAAAAATTACTATCGGCGATAAGAATACATATCTTGTAAACGCAGAAAAAATATATAACACGGACTACGCCTTTGAGGACGAGGAGCTGCCGAATCCTATAATTCTGCAAAGCGGAGCCTGCAGCAGCGACGGCAGTGTTATATGGACGCTGGATCATTACGGTACGCTTACTATAAGCGGCAGCGGACGGATGGAGGATTATAATAGCGGTGAACCGTGGAAGGATTATCGTGAAAGTATAGTCAGGGTAGTTGTTGAAAACGGTGTAACCAATGTGGGTACTTCTGCGTTCAGGGGTAGTAATTTGTCTAGTACCGAACGTTATTCCAAGATACAAAGCGTAACATTAGCCGACAGTGTGACTGAAATTGGTAGTTATGCGTTTCATTATTGTACGGGTTTAACCGAGGTAAATATCGGAAAGGGACTGGCAAGCATTGATTACGCGGCATTTGCCGGGTGCGATAGTCTGAGCTGCGTATATTACGCCGGCGATGAAGCCGAATGGAACGCGATTTCTATTGCCAACGGTAATGGTTCGCTGGCAAATGTGAAATATTTATCGGAGATAGTGATCCCAACTCCGCCGCAGATGGATTATCCGTATACAATCACCGATATGTCGCTGCAAAATCCGTCGGGCACGGCAATTGACAAAGCGCCGGAAAACGAGAGCTTTATTGTGCGGGTTTCCTTTGAAAAGAAGGAAGCGCGCGAAAACGAGGACTATATATTTGTTGCGGTATACGACACGAGCGGCGCACTGATGAGCATTGATTATGTTCAGTCAAGCTTTGTTGAGGATCATACTTATTCCGCAGGCTTCAGCGTTGGAGCGCAGGGAAAAGAGATCGGCAAGATAAAGGCGTTTATATGGGAAGGCTTTTCAGCGGGCGTTCCGCTTGCGCAGAGCCGTGAAATATAATAAACGTCATGTCAAAGCGTATACTCGTTATTTATGTGCGAATGTAATGCAATCTGATTGAGTGTTGAATAAGAAAGAGGTAGCGTAAGGTAAAAATGAAAAGACGATTAATTTGTTTTTTGACGGCATTATCAGTGGTTATGGGTATGATAACGCTGCCGGCATTTGCGGAGAATGCGTCCGGAACAGTTGGAGAGCTGCAGTGGAGCGTGGAAAACAATACGCTTAAAATATCAGGAACAGGCGTGATGGAAAATTACAGCCCCGGAACGGCGCCCTGGAATGAGTATAAAGACAGGGTAACGTACGCAGAGGTAGCCGCCGGAGTAAAAAGCATCGGCGATTATGCGTTTTCCGGGTTTAAGTCACTTAGTAGGGTAAGCATTCCTGAAAGCGTAACATATATGGGCGTTGACATTTTTGACGGATGCAGCGCCCTAACCACCGTAACCGGCGGACTCGCGAGAGCCTATATCGAGGAATACAGCGATAAGTATGATATAACACTATGTGATGAACCTGAGTATGATATTCCCAGGATAGAGGAAGAGCCGGGCATTGGAAACGTTGAGGACCATATAACCAGAGCCGCCGGAAATATCGGCGGCATAAGCTGGGAAATGCAGCTGCTGACGCTTCGGATAAAAGGATCGGGGTCGTTAGCGGATTTAAAGAGCGCGGAGAATGTTCCGTGGCGCGCCTATGCCGGACAGATACGCAATGTGTACATCTCGAGCGGCGTGACAGGGCTTGGCGGAGCGTTGTTCGAGGGGGCAAGCGATTTTTCAATATGCGCCGCAGAAGGAAGCGAGGCGCAGAAATATGCGATTGCAAATAACATCGCGTTTAAGACGGCATACGAATATGTGTTTGACTGCGGGTACAATATATCGGAGGACAACGGAAAATATATTTACACGGATATTGTTACGCGGGGAGATCGGTCGAGAGTCATGTACAGCGCGATCTGCACCGCGGCGGCGCTCGCTGAAAAGAACGGTCTGGGGTTTGAGGGCTGGAGCGAAAAGCCCGGCTCATCAGAGCTTTCCGATATAAATTACTATAGCTTCGATGCGAAAAGGAGCGCGAGTCTTTATGCCGTTTACACAGAACCGTATATTGCAAAATATCATTTCGGCAAGAATATTACGACTGTAAGCGTTGGAGAAAAATACGTGTTTGACGGCGCTCCGGTTTGCGCCGCAGAAGCGCTGAGACCGCTTACCGGCTTTGAAGCGGAGGGCTGGCGCTATGATATGGAATCTGAGGAGCCTCAGTTCAAGGCGGGTGAGGAAATCCCGTTAACCGAACGGACAACCGACCTTTACGCGGTGTATTCGCGGGATGTAACGCTTAAATACATTGACGGCGGCAATGAGACCGATGTAACGGAAAAACAGTATCTTAACGGTTCGGAAGCGCTTGAAAGAAAGGAATTTACAGTTGCGGATGCTGCCGCGCGTGACGGATACGAGTTCGCGGGCTGGGCAAAGGGAAGCCCCGACGGCGAGCGTGTCATGCCGGGAAGTACGCTTTCCGTAACGGAGGATACGGAGCTTTATGCGGTATGGGAGGAAAACGCTGTTACCGCCTCGCCTTACATAGCGGTAACGGATATTTACGGCGGAAAGAAAATTTCCATTTCGTGCGCTGCAGAAAACTCGGTAATATACTATTCTGTTGACGGCGGTGAGCCTACGGAGCTTTATTCGATGGAATTTGAAATAACAACGCCGCAAACCGTGTCGATAAAGGCAATAGCAAAGGCGAATGGCAGCAGCGACAGCCCGGTATCCGAAAAAACCGTCACGGTGGAGGAAGCGGCGGCGCCCGTATCGTCCGCCGTGTCGGGAGAATATGAGAGCTGCGTTGAAACGGAGCTTTATTGCGAGACCGCCGGGGCGGACATATACTATTCTCTTGACGGGAGCGATCCGTTGTACGGCAAAAAATATGAAGGCAAGCTGGTATTGAACGATGATACGGAGCTTATGGCGGTAGCAAGAGCATACGGATACGCGGACAGCGCAGCTTCAGAATACAGCTTTAAGGTTACGGCAAAGCATTTTAAAATGCTCAGAGATAATTATTCGTTCGCAAATTCGCGATCCTCGTTCGGATACGGTGGGGATTACGGAGTGCCGCTCGAAAGATATGTGGACGTCCTGGGAAACGCCAGAGGCACGGAAGAGTACCTTGCGCGTAAAGCTTCTAACCGCTTGACTTGGGGCGGCTCATGCTTTGGTTTTTCCTCAACGTCGGCATTGTTTTTTGAGGACATAATGCAGTATACGGATTATTACTCCGCAGCAGACAGTCTTTACGATATTCCCGCGCCGAAGGATCCGAATGCCGAGCTCACAAAACTGATCGAAAGCTATCAGATATCTCAGTTGGCGTATCCGCTTTCCAACGAGCGCACGTCAAACTACAGCACAAGAAACAGCAATACTATAAGAGAAATTGCAGCCGCGGTGCAAAGCTTTGAAAAAACCGGTCAGGATCCTATAGTTATAGATGTATGGGGATATAGAATCGACGCAAACGGTAATTTTGTGCTCGACGAATCCGGTAAGAAAATAGAATGCGGTCATGCCGTGCTGCCTTATGCCTGCGTAAAAAACGCGGACGGAAGCTATTCGATTTACGTGTACGATAATAATAATCCCACTGACAGAAACAGGATTATTACGATAGATAAAAGCATGAGCTCTTTCCTGTATCCGACTTCTTATTGCAATTATAATAGGATAATATCGTATCAGAAATTCGATACCATACTCGAGGCGTATTCTCCGAATGACGCCGACCGAGCGGTCAATAATTATACAACGCTCACCGTGAGTGCGGACGATACTGAGATAAAAACAACGGACGGAACGCCGATAGAGCTTGTGAACGGGGCATATGAAATATTGGATGCGGAGGAAGAAATAAATAGTGATATAAAAAAATATCTTCTTCCGGAGGGTAATTATATTGTAACTGAAATCGGAGAGGGCGAAGGCTTTAAGGTTTCAGTGACCGATAAAAGCGCATACACAACTGTTTCAACAAAAGACGATAACTCATCCGTATTAATACGCGTAAGCGAGAGTAAAGACTTATATGTGCACCTCTATTCCGAAAACGGAGGCGAGGTTGAAGTTATGAATTCGGACGGTGTAAAGAGCTATATGCAGACTCCCGGAAATCATATAGGAATATGTGCCGCCTATTCGGAAATTATGGATGTGACGGCGGATGACGACGTATTGATTAATGGCGAGGTACAAAGCGTGGGTCGGGCGGACGCGATAGGCACGGCGGAGATTACCGTAGACGCTGCCGACAGTGACGCCGAGAAGACCTTCAGCGCCGAGACGGCATTGAACGCACTCAGTATCCGCGACGGAGCGCTCATGGGCGAATTTGCGCTAAACGTTTACAATAACAGCGGCAGGCTGACGGCGGCGAGCATTATAATGTGTCTTTATGACGGCAGCGGCGCATTGGTTTCCATACTGGAGAGCGATAATACGGTACTTGGTCTGGGGCGGAATTATATCAAATCCGGTGAGATCAATGCGGAAATCTCAGATGGAGACTACAGAGTAAAATGTTTTGTGTGGGATTCGGCGGAAAGCGCCTTTCCGTTGACCGAGGCGATAAGCCTAAGCGTATAAAGCGATAATTGCGGGGGATTAAGCTCCGGACAGATTCTAAATCGGTCGGGCATTTAATATTTAAACGCCGATAGTTGAATTGATTTTAACAAAGATATTGAAATAGCGGGCAATATATGTTATAATATTAAAGTGTTTTACATTAACTTCACAAAAGAATTAAACATCAATTTATGAAAAGGGGAAAGAAAAATGGACACATTGTATATTGACAGCCGCATGGGGATATCGGGTGAAAAGCTGTTTGCAGCTTTAATAGATATGACTGACGCGCCGGAGGTCTTTATAAGAAGATTCAACGAGCTTGGCATGCATGGGATAAGAGTTGAACGCTCGGTCGATGCGAGAAAAGGAATATCAGGCTCTGTTATTGAATTCAGGCACCACAGGGAAAGCGTAAATATGTATGAGGATGAGATCGGAGAGAATGAAAACAGCAGACACTCGCACAAATATCATACAATATCAAGCAGAAAGCTCGGTGAGGTCAGGGACATAATAGATGATCTGCCGCTTACCGGCAAGGTAAGAAAAGAGGCGACGGCTATATATGACAGTATTGCGCAGGCCGCCGCAAAAGCATACGGAAAGGATCCGGAGACAATCTCACTGCATCGGACAGGCGGACGGAACGTTATAGCATCGGTCATAGGAGTATGTATGCTGCTGGAGGAGCTGGAATATGACCAGATACTCGCTTCGCCTGTCGCGGTGGGTACCGGCTATGCCGAGACGTCCAGAGGAAGGCTTCCGATACCGATACCGTCGTTACAGATTTTGCTTGACGGGATCCCGTTTTCCGGCGGTACCGAGGAGGGCGAGATCTGTACTCTTGAGGGCGCGGCAATACTTAAGTATTTTGCGGATTCCTTTGAGGATATGCCGGAGCTTACCGTTCAACGCACCGGCAACGGTATGGGACAAAGAGAATTTAAGTCCGGTGTGAACTGCGTAAGAGTATATCTCGGAAAGGTGGTTCAGTCCGCGGCAAACAAGGCCGTGGCGGTTCTTGAAGCCGTTCTTTACAACGATAATGCGCAGTCGCTCATTCTTGCCTCTGAGAGAATTGCGGAAACGGGAGCCTATGAGGCATATACGACGCCTATATCATCGCTTACGGGAGGCAGAGGCTTTGTTTTAAGATGTATATGTCCTGCCGACAGCGCGGACAGGACGGCGGGAGAAATACTCAGGAATACTTCCGCCCGCGGCGTAAGACGTATTTCCGCCGCTGCATATGAGACGGAGCAGACTATAACAACGGTTTCCACATCAATAGGCGAAATCGGCATGATAAAAACGAACGGATTCGGGTTTTCGGATGTAAAGCCCGTGGCGGCTGATGTTGCGGATGCTGCGCGCGGGCACGGAATAACCTATTCCGAGGCTCTTGAAATCATAAATAAAGAGGCTGTTACTATTCAGGTGCCGGGAATGGCGTAAAAAATCTTTTTGAATAACATGCTGTTTTTGCTGCAAGCCGACTCAAGCCGCAAAAAAAAACACCGACTTACGTCAGTGTTTTTTTTGTGGTGGGAGAGGGTGGATTCGAACCACCGAAGCAATAAGCAGCAGATTTACAGTCTGTCCCCTTTGGCCACTCGGGAACTCTCCCATATGGAGCTGGTGATGGGACTCGAACCCGCGACCTGCTGATTACAAATCAGCTGCTCTACCAATTGAGCTACACCAGCATGAATATTAAGTTGAATTATGGTGGGAGTTACAGGGCTCGAACCTGTGACCCTCTGCTTGTAAGGCAGATGC
>CAZOHJ010000054.1:0-10588 GCA_964579875.1 uncultured Lachnospiraceae bacterium
GTTTGATTGACGAACGAGATTTGTTACAAATTATTTACAGAAATTGATTTCCGTGGCAAAAAATGCGGAAGTATTGACAAAATTGAAAAAATAGTATAAAATATGGACGTATATATTAAAATGGGATTGTATATATTATTTACACTGAGATTATGTAACAGGAAGGGTAGATATTAATGCCAAAAAAAAACGCATACAGTAATGAGGATATTGTAAAGCTGAAGGACGAGGAAAGAGTACGTTTAAGACCTGCCGTTATTTTCGGCTCGGACGGACTTGAGGGCTGTGAGCACTCGTTTTTTGAAATTCTTTCAAACTCGATAGACGAGGCACGCGAAGGCTACGGAGATCTTATTGAGATCACAAGATACCTTGATAATTCCATAGAGGTTCGCGATCACGGACGCGGAGTTCCGCTGGATTTCAACGAAAATGAACAGTGCTATAACTGGGAGCTTGTTTACTGTGAGCTGTACGCGGGCGGAAAGTATAACAACAATGCGGGCGGTACATATGAGTACAGCCTTGGCCTTAACGGTCTGGGAGCGTGCGCGACCCAGTATTCGTCGGAGTATATGGACGTTGAGGTCATACGGGATAAGAATAAGTATACGCTTCACTTTGAAAAGGGAAAAAATGTGGGCGGCCTTAAAAAGGAGCCGGTCCGCAGCGTAAAAACGGGAACGGTACAGAGATGGCGGCCGGATACCGAGGTTTTTACGGATATTAAGATACCGCTTGAATATTATCAGGATGTACTGAATAAACAGGCAATGGTAAATGCCGGAATAAAGTTCGTCTTATATAACGAAACGGAAGAAGGCATGGAAATGTTCCGGTACTATTATGAAAACGGTATTGTGGACTATCTTTCGGAGGCGGTAGGCGAGGATGCTCTCACGACCGTTGAAAACTGGGAATGTGAGCGCGAGGGCCGCGACCGTGACGACAAGGAGGATTACAGAATGAAGATGCAGATAGCCTTCTGCTTCTCAAACCGTGTAAACTTCCTTGAGTATTATCACAATTCAAGCTATCTGGAGCATGGCGGCTCGCCGGATAAGGCGGTGAGAAATGCTTATGTATACGCGATAGACCAGTATATGAAACAGAACGGCAAGTACAATAAGAATGAATCAAAGATCACATTTGCGGATGTTGAGGACTGTCTTGCGCTTGTCATCAACTCGTTTTCGACCCGTACCAGCTATGAGAACCAGACAAAGAAAGCGATAAACAATAAGTTTATCCAGGAGGCTATGACGGAATTTCTGCGTCATCAGCTTGAGGTCTATTTTATAGAGAATAAGGCGGATGCGGAGAAGATCGCGAATCAGGTGCTTGTGAACAAGCGCAGCCGCGAGAATGCCGAAAAGGCGCGGATCGATATCAAAAAGAAGCTTACAGGCTCAATGGATGTGACCACAAGAGTTGAAAAGTTTGTTCCGTGCCGCTCAAAGGACAAGACAAAGACTGAAATATTTATCGTAGAGGGCGATTCGGCGCTCGGCTCATGTAAGCTGGCGCGCGACGCGTCCTTCCAGGCGATCATGCCGATACGCGGTAAGATATTAAACTGCTTAAAGGCGGATTATCCGAAGATCTTCAAGAGCGATATTATAGTTGATCTGCTGCGCGTTCTCGGATGCGGAGTAGAGATAAAACCCGCGCATAATCAGAAGCTTGACAGCTTCAATATTGACAATCTGCGCTGGGATAAGGTGATCATATGCACAGACGCCGACGTCGACGGCTTCCAGATAAGAACGCTGCTGCTTACAATGATATACCGCCTTGCTCCGACACTTATAGATATCGGCAAGGTGTATATCGCGGAATCTCCGCTTTATGAGATAACGATAAACAAGCGCGGAAAGAGAAAGGGCGAAAAGCTGTTTGCGTACACCGACGGCGAAAAGGAAAAAATTCTTGCAAAGCTCACCGGCGAAGGTTTTTCAAAGGATAAGGACGATTATGATATAAAGCGTTCAAAGGGTCTGGGTGAAAACCAGCCGGAGATGATGAGCTTAACGACCATGCACCCGGCAACGCGCCGGCTTATCAGGGTAACGCCTGAAAACGCGGAAAAGACCTCCATGATGTTTGATCTTCTGCTTGGAGATAATCTGTCCGGCAGAAAGAAGCATATTGCCGATAACGGTTCAAACTATATGGAAATGCTGGATCTGAGCTGATAAAAACAGAAAGGAGCCATAACCGATGGCAAGAAAGAAAAAGGAAGAGCCGCAGGAGATAATATCGGCGCCTATAGCGGAACAGGCGATAACGGAAACGCTTGAAACAAATTATATGCCCTACGCGATGAGCGTTATCATATCCCGCGCAATTCCCGAGATAGACGGCCTGAAGCCTGCCCACAGAAAGCTTTTGTACACCATGTATAAGATGGGGCTTCTGGGCGGCAAATTCACAAAGTCGGCAAATGTTGTCGGCTCAACAATGAAATTAAACCCGCACGGCGACGGCGCGATATATGAAACGCTGGTAAGACTTACCCGGGGCAATGAAACACTGCTGCATCCGCTTATCGAGTCGCAGGGTAACTTCGGTAAGGCATATTCGCGGGATATGGCGTATGCCGCTTCGCGTTATACGGAGGTAAGGCTGGAGCCTATCTGCGAGGAGCTGTTCACGGATATCAATAAAAATACCGTAAAGTTTGTAGATAACTATGACGGCGAGCTGAAGGAGCCTACGCTGCTCCCCGCGGCATATCCGTCAATTCTCGTGAACCCTAACCAGGGTATCGCAGTCGGAATGGCGTCCAATATATGCTCCTTCAATCTCAGAGAGGTATGCGAGGCGACGATAGCATATATGAAGGATCCTGACGTCGATATTATTGAAATAATGCCGGCGCCTGATTTTTCTCTTGGTGCGGGTATCATATACGACAAGGAGGAAATGCGCAGGATTTACGAGACGGGCCGTGGCAGCTTTAAGATGCGGGCAAAATACCGCTATGATAAAAAGAGCAACTGTATTGAAATCCTCGAGATCCCTTATTCGACGACCTCGGAGCAGATAATAGGGAAGATCATGGAGCTTTTAAAGGCAAACAAGCTCCGTGAAATTTCTGACGCCCGCGATGAAACAGACCTTGACGGCTTTAAGATCGCTATTGATTTGAAGCGCGGCGTTGACCCGGATGATCTTATGCTCAAGCTTTATAAGCTTACCTCACTCGAGGACAGCTTCGGCTGCAACTTTAATATTCTGATCGATTCGGCGCCGCATGTTATGGGCGTAAAGAGCATAATTGACGAATGGGTCAAATTCAGAATCACCTGTGTAAGAAACGGCGCAAAGTTCGATATTGAGCAGAAGAGCAAAAGGCTGCATCTGCTTATGGGTCTTAAAAAGATTTTGCTTGATATTGATAAGGCCATTTCTATTATACGCCATACGGAAATTGACAGCGAGGTAGTTCCAAATCTTATGGCAGGCTTCGGCATAGACAGGGTCCAGGCTGAGTATATAGCGGAAATACGCCTGAGAAATTTAAACAAGGAATATATTTTAAAGAATATAGACAACATTGACAAGCTGACCGGGGAAATAGCGGAGCTTAACAAGCTTATTTCAAGCGACAGGACCGTTAAGGCTCATATCGCAAGGCAGCTTAAAAATATCGCTAAGAAATACGGACAGGAAAGAAAAACTCAGCTTATAGACGCCTCATTGCTTGAGCAGTACAAGGAGGAGGAGCATATAGAGGATTACGCCTGCACAATATTCTTTACGCGCGGACAGTATCTCAAGAAGGTCCCGGCAAATTCACTGCGTTCCACAACCTCAGAGCATAAGCTTCGTGAGGATGATGAAATAATTGTAACGACTGAAACAACCAACAAATCCGAGCTTTTGTTTTTCTCAAATCAGTGCAATGTGTACAAATTAAAGGCCCAGGACATACCTGACGGCAAGGTATCCCAGCTCGGAGAGTATATTCCCGGTATTCTGGGGCTTGAAAATGATGAAAAAATAGTGTATACTGTAGTAACAAAGGATTATTCGGGCAATATGCTTTACGCCTTTGAGAACGGAAAGATGGCAAAGGTCGGGCTAAGCAATTACCGGACAAAAACAAATCGTAAAAAGCTTATCAGTGCTTATTCGGATAAGTCACCGATAGTTGATATATTATATTTAGAAACGGATAAGGACGTAGTTGTTATCACGGAAAATAACAGGGTAGTGTGTCTTAACACAAGTCTTGTACCGCTTAAGTCTACAAAGAATACGCAGGGCGTACAGGTGGTAAAGCAGACAAAGAGCGGGGTTAAGCCCTCAAAGGTGACGGCGGCAGACGACTGTGATATTAATAATGTTATGAGGTATAACACGCGCTCCATTCCGGCGGCGGCGAAGGCACTCAAAGGCGAGAATATGCAATTGAGCCTGCTGTAAAATATTGTTACAGAGAGGAGATTCTGCGGATATGACACAGGAAATCGCAAAAAAAAGAGAGCAGTTTTATAAAACAGCCAGTGATCTTTACAAGCCGTTCCCAAAAGAACTGTTCAAGGCCTACGGGGTCAAGAGAGGTCTGAGAAATGAGGATGAGACCGGAGTTATGGCCGGACTTACATCGGTAGGTCAGGTTATCGGTTATTATATTGAGGACGGTGAAAAAATACCCGCGGAGGGACATCTGAAATACCGCGGCTATGATATCAATGACATTGTTGAAAACTGTGAAAAGGAAGACCGCTTCGGCTATGAGGAGGTCGCATACCTGCTCCTGTTCGGAAAGCTTCCGACAAATGAGATGCTGGAGAAGTTCAAGGATTTTATCGGCGATCAGAGAGCGCTTCCTTACGGATTTACCGAGGATATGATACTTAAAGCTCCCTCATCAAATATAATGAATAAAATGGCAAGAAGCGTACTGGCAATGTATTCCTATGACAGCAATCCGGATGAGATCACGGTCGCTAATATTTTGAGACAGTCTATAGAGCTGATCGCGCGTCTGCCTGTCATTGCAAGCGCGGGCTATGCCGCAAAAAAGCACTATCATGACGGTGAAAGTCTTTATCTGCATGTACCGCAGAAAGAGCTTTCGACTGCTGAAAACATTCTTTATCTGCTCCGCCCCGATAATAAATATACAAAGGCGGAGGCGGAAATGCTTGACGTCCTTCTTATGGTTCAGGCTGAGCACGGCGGCGGTAACAACAGCGCATTTACAACAAGGGTTGTTTCGTCATCGGGTACCGATACCTACAGCGCGATCGCTGCGGCGATAGGATCACTTAAGGGACCCAAGCACGGCGGCGCAAACGCAAAGGTTATGGCAATGATGGACAACATAGAAAAAAATGTCAGTGACTGGGAGGATGAGGACGAGGTAAGAGCATACCTTGATAAAATTCTCCGCAGGGAAGCGTTTGACGGCGCGGGGCTTATCTATGGTATGGGTCATGCCGTGTATACCTATTCCGACCCGAGATGTATTCTGCTTAAGGAGCGCGCGTCGCGTATTGCGGCGACAAATCCTGAATGGGAGAAGGAATTTAAGCTCTATGACGCCGTTCAGCGGCTCACTCCGGAGTGCTTCTACAGAGTTAAGCGCAACAAAAAGATTATGTGCGCAAATGTTGATATGTATTCCGGCTTTGTTTATAAGATGCTGGGCATTGCGCCGGAGATGTATACGCCGATTTTTGCGATTGCAAGGATCGCGGGCTGGTGCGCGCACAGACTGGAAGAGACGATCGGATGCTCGAGAATTATTCGTCCGGCTTATAAGTCGATAGTCAGCAAGAAGGCCTATGTTCCGATTGCCGAGCGTGATAGGATAACGGAATGAACGGCTGATAGACAGCTGCCGGCAAGCTTCAGATAAACATGTTTTGAGATCAAAGGAGATTACAGATGAAAGACAAGGTCAATATTCTCGGCGTTTACGTTGATATGGTCAGCATAAAGCAGGCTGCGGACAGAATTATGCAGTTCTTTGAGGAGGATAAGCTCCACAAGGTATATACTCCTAATTCCGAAATCCTCATGGTCGCGTATAAGGAGCCGGAGTTTGCGAAGCTCCTGAATGATGCCGAGCTGCTTACCGCGGACGGTATCGGTGTTGTATACGCGTCAAAAATTCTCGGGAGACCGATAAGCGAGCGCGCGGCGGGCTATGATATTGCCTGTGATGTTCTTGACCGGATCAAGGGCACAGACCACAGCGTTTTCCTTTTCGGCGGCAAGCCGGGGGTTGCGGAGACAGCAAAGGAAAAGCTGGAGGAAAAATATCCGGGACTTAAAATTTCGGGTCTGCGGAATGGTTATTTCAAGCCGGAGGAGGAGCCTGAGATAGTTGAGGAGATCAATAGATCCGGCGCGGACCTGCTGTTTGTATGTCTCGGCGCACCGAAGCAGGAGCAGTGGCTTGCGAGAAACGCGAAGAATATCAAAGGCGTGCGCGTTGCAATGGGAATCGGCGGAAGTCTTGACGTTTTTGCCGGCGCTGCTTTAAGAGCGCCGGAATGGTATTGTAAGCACGGTCTTGAATGGTTCTATCGTCTGAAAAAAGAGCCGTGGCGCGCAAAGCGTATGCTTGCGCTGCCCAAGTTTGCAATGACCGTTCTGCTGCACGGCAGAAATAAAAAATATAAACAGGACTGATTATTATGGGAATTTTAATAGCGATAGAGGGCGCCGATTCAAGCGGAAAGCAGACCCAGTCGGAGATGGTATATAAAAAGCTTATTGAGCGTGGCATACCGGCAAGATTGGTATCCTTTCCCGCCTATGAAAGCGAATCGTCGGCGCTTGTCAAGATGTATCTTTCGGGCAGATTCGGAAGGGAGCCGCAGGATGTGAACGCTTATGCGGCGTCAACCTTTTACGCGGTCGACCGATTTGCTACATACAGGACAGACTGGAAAAAGGATTATGACGCCGGAACGGTGATCGTTGCGGACCGTTACGTGCCCTCAAATATGATACACCAAGCGGCAAAGATAGAAAATAAAGAGGAAAAGAAAAAGTTTCTTGACTGGCTTGTGGAGCTTGAATACGGTCACTTCGGACTTCCCGTGCCGGACGTGACGATATTCCTTGATATGCCGCCGGAGAGCGCGGCTAAGCTTATGGCGGACAGAGCAAACAAGATAGACAGCTCCGATAAAAAGGATATACATGAGAGCAACCTTACATATCTTAAAAAGAGCTATGACAATGCCGTAGAGGTCGCTCAGGCGCGGGGCTGGCATGAGATATCCTGCGTTGACTGCAGCGGCAATGTGAGAGACATTGCGGAGATAAACAATGATATTATGAAAATAGCGGAGGACATACTAAAGACGGCATAGAAGGCTATGCCGTCTTTTGAAGAGTTTCGGGCATAAATGGGACAGGTGTTTATATGGCAGCAATTGCACCTTGATTTTATTGCTTATATATGTTATAATTGTATTATAAAATATGATTTAATGTAATAATTTACAGAAGGAAAAATATAATGTACATAGAGAAGGTATTATCAAACGGAATACGTGTTGCGGCGGAGAGGGTTCCGTATGTGCAGTCAGTATCTGTCGGTGTGTTGGTCGGGAACGGCTCGAGATGCGAAAAAGCTGAGGAGAACGGCATTTCACATTTTATTGAGCACATGGTATTCAAGGGGACTATGAAGCGCTCCGCGCGGGATATTGCTCTTGAAATGGATTCGGTTGGCGGACATATTAACGCGTATACGACCCGTGAATATACATGCTTTTATGCAAAAACGCTCAATGAGTATGTTGAAACATCAGTTGATATTCTGTCGGATATGGTATTTGAGCCGAGACTCTCAAAGGAGGACATGGACCTGGAAAGAAAGGTCGTTGCCGAGGAGATCGCGATGTATGAGGACAGTCCGGAAGACGTTGTTTATGACCTGTTTGCCGATGCTGTATGGGGCGGGACCGCAATGGGAAGACCGATCCTCGGAACAGAGGAGATTCTTAATAATATAACTCCCGATATAATGCGCGAATATATGCGCACACACTATACAAGCAAAAGCATTGTTATTGCCTTGTCGGGCAGTTTTGAGGACTCATTGTTTGACCTGCTGGAAAGGTATTTCGGTCAAAGAAAAATACTTGATAATGAGGTTCGGTATGAAGCTGCGGTATACTGCGGACGGAATGTGTTTGTAAACCGGGATTTTGAGCAGGTACAGCTTGTAGCGGGCTTCAGGGGGATCGACTTGTATGATGACGCCGTATATCCGCTGTTGGTGTTTAACAATATATTCGGAAGCGGAATGTCATCAAGGCTTTTCCAGAATATACGGGAAAAATATGGTCTTGTCTACTCAATAGCGGCGGGACACAGCGCATATATAGGAACAGGGACCTTTGATATCTGCGCCGCAATTTCGCCTGAAAATGCGGAGTTTGTTTCACAGCTGATCGTGGAGGAGATCAAAAAAATTAAATCGGATAAGCTGACGGAGGAAGAAATCGGGCGTTCAAAAATCCAGCTAAAGGGAAATTATATCCTCTCAAATGAAAGCGTCGGCGCGAGAATGCAGGCAATAGGGAGAACGGTTCTCCTTAACCGACCGCTCCGAACCCCCGAAGACACGATCAAAAAGATTATGGAGGTAAAGGCCGGCGATGTGTCGAAGGTTATTGACAGAGTGCTTGATATTTCAACACTCAGCGTTGCCGCGGCGGGTCCTATAAACGGGATCGATGGACTGTTTGTTTTTTAAACGGCATAATTCCGGGAAATTTATAACTTTAAGTAAAAATATCGGAAAAAGACTTGATTTTTTTTACGATTTGTACTATTATATAATAATATAATAGTAATAGGTACTTGTTACGTTAGGAGTGATATAATGGAATTTAATGAAACAATGAAGATTAATCTTGAATTTGACAAGTCAAAAGAGGTTAAGGAGATAGTGTCAAAGGTGTATGACGCGCTGAAGATTAAAGGCTATGATCCTATAAGCCAGATCGTCGGTTATATATTATCCGATGATCCCACATACATAACAAGCTATAACGGAGCAAGAGGACTTATCGTACAGGTTGAACGTGACGAATTGCTTGAGGAATTTGTCAAAACTTATATCAAAAATCTTTAATAAAGATTATTCAATCGGGGGCAGTCTGCGGACTGTCCCTTGTTTTAATTGAGGAGCATAATGAGCGGTTTTATATATTCTGATGACAATAAGAGATACCACACATGGAATTATCATCTCAGACATAAGTTCGGGTGCAAGGTGATGAAGATTGCTCTTAACGCAGGCTTTACCTGCCCGAATATTGACGGCGCAAAGGGCTATGGCGGCTGTACCTACTGCTCGGGAGGGAGCGGGGATTTTGCCGGTGATCCTTCCGAGAGCATACTCATGCAATTTGAGGAAATAAAGGAAATGATGCGCCGCAAATGGAAGGACGGGAAATACATGCCGTATTTTCAGGCGCATACAAATACCTATGCGCCGGTTGATGTGCTGCGCCGCCGCTTTGAAGGGGTTCTGGCAAAGCCGGATGTTGTAGGGATAAGCATTGCAACTCGCGCGGACTGTCTGGGTGAGGATGTCCTCCAATATCTTTCGGAGCTGAATGAGAGAACATATCTTATTGTTGAGCTGGGGCTGCAGTCGGTGTTTGATAAAACGGGGGAGCGGATCAACCGCTGCCATACCTATGCGGAGTTTCTGCGGGGCTACGGCAGTCTGAAGGAGCGGGGAATAAATATATGTGTTCATCTTATAGACGGGCTTCCGGGAGAAACGCCGGATATGATGCTTGAATCCGCAAGGACGGTGGGTGCGCTTATGCCGCATTGCGTAAAGTTGCATCTGCTTCATGTGCTGCGCGGCACGGTAATGGAGGATGAGCTTAAAAACGGAAACCTCCGGCTTCTGGAGCGGGACGAATACGTTGACATTATAGTGCGTCAGCTTGAGGCGCTGCCGCCCGAGATCGTTATTCAGCGTCTGACCGGTGACGGCGCGAGGGACAGCCTTATCGGCCCTTTGTGGAGCCTGAAAAAGTTTGAGGTTCTCAATGCCATTGACAAGGCCATGGCTGCGCGTGATACATGGCAGGGTAGACTGATGTAAATAAAATTCAGCGCATAAAGTTGACAAAAGCGTAAAAATAACGTATAATATATACAGATATGAGAAAGGAGGAAGTCCGATGCCCGAAATAATATGCAAAACCTGCGCATACAACAAGCAGGTTCTGGAGGAGATAAAAAAGGACGCTCCGGATGAAGATACCGTAAACCGGCTTGCCGAAACCTTTAAAATTTTCGGCGATAATACAAGGATAAGAATATTGTGGGCTTTGTTTTCTCAGGAGCTTTCCGTTTCGGATATATCGGACAAGCTTGATATGAGCCAGTCCGCGATCAGCCATCAGCTGCGGACTCTTAAGCAGGCAAGGCTTATAAAAGCCCGCCGTGACGGAAAAAACACATTTTATTCCCTGGATGATGATCATGTGAAGAGGATCATAGAACAGGTTCTGATCCATATCAAGGAGCGATAAGTTTGAAACAAGTTGTAAATAACACAGAATAAACTATTGCATGGCAAACA
>CAZOHJ010000055.1:0-2092 GCA_964579875.1 uncultured Lachnospiraceae bacterium
TGTCCCGCCCCCGGACGGAGGGGGTTCAGACTTGATAAAACAATTAAAATCAGCGACATGGAGGTGTATGTGATGTCATACAGAAAGAAGCGGATCATGCTCCGCGGCGGCGATATTGTCATAATTGAAAAAGGGTTCGCTCCTCGTATCGGGAAGAAGGGCGGACGCGGCGAGATCACCGGCAAGACCTCCGAGAGACAGAAGCTGATCAATGCTCAGCGCGCGGAAAAGAATCGGAAATATCTTATCCTGAATAATTTCAATTGGCGGGAGGAGAGCGGCAAGACCGTGCGCCGGGGTGATCATTGGATCACTCTGACATACAGAAATGAAACCCGCCCCGCCGATATTAACGATGCGCATATGATTTTCGTTAAGCTGCTCCGATACATCAAGCGCAAGTTTCCGGATGTGAAGTATATCGGTAAGACGGAGCGGCCGCCATCGGGCAACGTTCATCATCACCTTATCATTTCACGGCATGAGGCTGAAGGTCATGATGTTATACTTGATATAATAAAAGACAGATGGTTTAAGTATTCGACAAATGTCAAGGCTGCGGAAATATATTCCTTGCTCGATGAGCAGCTCGCCAATTATTTTATCAAGGGCGAACACTCGCATAAATGCGATGAGTGCAAATATACGCAGTCGCGCAATCTCAAAAAGCCCGACGTCAAGATAGAGATACTTTCTCAGAAAACCTTCCGCAAGAAACCGAAAGCCGTTAAAGGCTACCGGATAGTCGATCTGAAAAATTATCAGGACTTTTTCGGATTCGACGCTCAGATATATGTCATGCGTAAAATGAACGGGAGGTGCTGACGGTTGGAGGACGCTATTAAATTTCTCTCTCATTACGCTCTTTTAAAAAAACGATATGATTTTATGCAGGCTCATGAGGGGGTGCCGCTGTCTGCGCTGCTCCTTGTTAAGAACGATATGGACGAGGTCGCGCGGTTTATCTCGATGATCGACAATAAGCTGTACGCCTTTATTCTCACGCTCAAATATATCGACTTGTTAAAAAATCATGAGATTGCCAATACGATCAATTACTCACTGCGCCAGACCGATCGCTTTATTGCGGCGGCAAAGCTCGAAGCCTGCAAGCTTTATTCCCGGCTCTATAAATAACCGACGGTTTTTTTAACGCGCCGTTCTTTTTTTTTGCCTTTTTTTAAATATGGCGTGAAATGGCGTGGAATGGCGTAACTGTTTTGTGGTATAGTAACATTGAGATTATAATATTTATCACCCTCACGCGCACGCGCGCGAGGTTTGTAAGTAGGAAAATTTTTAAAAGTCGGACAAAATCAGACAAATTTTCAGCTTTATCGGAAAGGAGCGGGACTGTTTGAAAAGACTTAACGATTTGCATTGGAACGCCATTTCTTTGATTGTCGAGGGCAGACTTACCAAGTCCGAGATCGCCGACAGGATTGGAAAATCACGCTCCACACTGTATAAATGGTTCGAGGATCCCGTGTTCAAGGCGGCTCTTGATGAACGCGTCGCAGAGCGTTACGCCGCCAACAAGAGACGCATTACCGCGCTGGCGAAGAACGCTCTGGATCGCGCCGAAAAGATACTTGACTATTCGGAGAACGACAGCGCGGCGGCGTCTGTGGCGTCGGATATTCTTGACCGCGCGGGTTACCCGAAAATCAAACCCGCTAAGTCCGACGACGGCAGGGACAAGAAGCGCACCGGCGTGGTTTTGATTCCCGACGTGAGGAACGGAGGCGGTGACAATGGCTGACGCATGGGAAAGATTGAGCAAGAGTTCTCAGGCGGCGCAAAAGAAGAACGCCGAGGAGAAGCATAATCAGGCTGTGCTTACGGCGCAGCAGAAAAAGGAGAACGCCGCCAAGGCTGTCGCCGTTCCTGTAAAGGCTGCGGCTGCTCCCAAATTTACACCGCAGACTACCGCCGCGTTAAAGGCAAGCAAGCAGACGCAGCCGACTGCGCAGCAGAAAAAGGAGAACGCCGCCAAGGCTGTCACCGTTCCGGTAAAGGCTGCGGCTACTCCCAAATTTACGCCGCAGACTACCGCCGCGTTAAAGGCAAGCAAGCAGTCCGCGGGAAGCTC
>CAZOHJ010000055.1:2192-9265 GCA_964579875.1 uncultured Lachnospiraceae bacterium
GCGGCGCAGTCCTCCGCTTTGCCGTCCAGGTTTAATCCTCACGGTATTCTTTCAAGCGGTCAAATATTCGGTAATCCCGATAATCCTTACTCGCAGTCTCCCGCTGTGAGAATGAAAACCGGTCGTGATACCGTTCCCGATATGCGCACCTATACCGATCGGCGATATACCGACGCGAACGGCAAGGCTTATCGGTTCTCTACATTCGGCAAGGACTACGATCCTTTTATTTCGCACGGTATGTCGGCGGAGCAAGTGCTTGACAGCTATACCGTCAATGTGGATTATAACAGGCCGGTCAATATCGCTTCGGCTAATAAAACCGAGCTTTATCAGGGACACGCAAATACCGACGTTAAGGTTTCGGATTATCTTACACAGAATGAAACGGCTAATTACTTTTACCTTGTCGGCAAGTACGGACTTGACGAGGGTAAGAAATATATAGATTTACTGACCGACGATATTAAGGATCGCGCTGTCGCCAAGCTCGCCAAGAGCGAGGCGAAGGAGATCGCCGAAGCCGCTCCCTGGGCTTCGTGGGCGTTCGCTCCAGACGTCGCCCTGCAGACCGTTACGGAGGGTTATAAAAATATTTTTGCAGAGAGCGTCGGGAAGCGGATCAGCGCCGCAGATACGACGGGCGGCTTGTACAACATGGGTATGGAAGAGGGCATTAATGCCGGCACTCATAATTGGTTAAGCGAACAGATCGCAAGCGGACTTTATTCCACAGCTTCCGATCTTCCCGCTATGCTGCTGCAAAATTCCGCTGCCGGAATTTCTCTCGCTATGCTTTACAGCGGCGGAAAACGCGCCGGACTTAAATTCGCTCAACAGGCGGCAAACGGTACGCTTAACGCCGACGGCTCCCTTGCTTCCGCCGTTACATCCTTCGGTCTCGGAGCGGCTATGTTCTCGCCGCTTATGCACCTTGCGAATAAACCCGTCGGAGCTATGGTTGATAAGCTGGGCGGGAAAATACTTGATTCCGCCGGCAAGCAGTTTATAACAGGTCTTACAAAGAACGCGCTTAATATGGCCGGTATATCCGTCGCGGATACGGAGCTTGATAATCTTGCCGATACCGTCTTTATGGACGGCAACAGCAATTTCGCAAAGGTTCGCAAGTCCTATATCGACAGCGGCATGAGCGAGAGGTCGGCAGCGTCTAAGGCTGTTTACGACGTCTTTATTTCTCCTCTTGCCAAAACCGCTATAAGCGGCGCTTTTATGGGCGCGGCGATGGGGTTTGTCGGGTCCGTTTCCAATGCGGTCAATATTGCCGATCGCGGCAGATACCTTGAACAGGAAGGCAAAACGTATAATGAGATATACCAAACCGCTAAGGCTCTTGACCCGGAAGGCAGGACGGCCGTTGGACGTAACGCCGAATTGCTTTTTCAAAAGTGGAACAGGAACAAGAAGCTTTCGTATTCGGAGCTTGCCGCGCAGGATCTGCTTAACAGCGCGGAGATTGCCGGCAATCTTAATTCGATCGTTAAGGTCGCCGATCTGCTCGGCGTCAGAGTGGTGCGGCGCGATCTCGGCGATTCCTCGAACGGCTACTATGAAAACGGCGTTATCTATCTCAATACTCACACTTCCGAAAATATGCTTGAAACCTTTTATCATGAGGCTATGCACGCCATCGCGGACGCCGCGCCGGAGAAGTTCAGCCAATACGCCGCTTCACTTATTGCCCAGAATGGCTATGAGCATATTTATAACGACTTTGCCCAAAGGTATGAGGACGCCGGAAAAGCGTACAACGAGAATATTATTAACGCCGATATTGCCGCCGAGTTCGGTATCAATTTCTTTAACGAGCCTTACGGCATTGACAGGCTTACGCGCATTGTCCGGGGTAATCCGACTATCTTTGACAATATGTATAACGGCGTCCGTACCGTCCGGCAAAAGCTCAGCGAGATGGGAAAATCAAGATACACCGACAGACTGACCGGGATTGAAGTAAGCGCGGAGGAGCTTCACGCTATGGAAAACCTTTTTCGGTCCGCACTGCTTGAAGCGAGGGAGTCCGGTTATTCGGACGGCTCTGTTATGCACAGGCTTAAGGCTAATCGGGACGCTGTAAAATACGGTCTTGAAATCGGCTATCAGGTAGATCTGTTTAAGCGCGGAATGAAGTTTGATAAGGATCTTAACGTTCGTAAGGTCTCCGAGGTCAGCGACATAGTGCGCGAGGCTTTTACAATTTACGATGAGGGCAACCGCGAGGCGGCTTATAATAAGCTGCTGGAGGGCGGCCGTTTACTTGCGGAGCATTACATGGGCGATTTGCCGGACAGCTTTATAAACAGCTTTGCCGATACCTTTACCGAGCATTACCGCAACGGCGTTATAAATAAAATCGTTTCCGGACGCGATTCCGCCGGCAGTATCGATTATGATACGTTCGGCGTATCGGTTCCCAAATATCTGCTATCTCTTGAAAATGAGCAGAAGCTTGATAATCCGGGCTTCGGCGATGGGCATATCGAGGCGGAACAAGCTATGCGTAAAGCCTTTACTCTCCTGCATAACGGCGGGTCGGAGGACGATGCGCGGCTGGCTTTACTGCCGGCGGCGGAATATCTGCTCGGTATTGAGCATGATAATTCAATAGCCTCGGCCGCCGATATACAGGAATCCGTTTCCGGATATATCGACAACATGATCCTGCATTATAATAATAATCAGGCGGCGGCGGAAACCACTCCGGCAGAGATTAGACTGTCCGATAACAGGCTTTATTCAAGGGATATTGAAACGGGCTTTCGTCAGCTCGGAGTCGCCGGCGTTACGGAGGGCGAGATTAAGGGGTTTGCCGATATAACAAGAAGGTCTATTGACCGGCTCGGCTCCGGCGATTACACCGATGAATCAATGAGCGGTATCAAAAACGATATTGACGCCGCTGTGTTTTCTCTAACCGCCGGACGCGGCAGAAGCTCGGAGGATATTTGTACCGTAACCGGCGAGATATGGGCCGCGGTCCGCGAGTCCTCTAAGCTCCGTATATCTAAGCAGTTCAACGAGATCATGGAGGAGCTTACGCATACGGAGGCGGGTACGGAGGAATACTCCGTAGCTCACGCACGGCTTGACAAGCTGAAAGAACAGCAGGGTAATCTTCTCGGATTCAACGACAAGCTGCTCAAAATGCGCGAGTCAAACGTTTCGGCAAAATTCTTTAAAACCGCTATGTCCGATGAGTTCAAGGCGGCCGTCGGCGACAGAAGGACAGAAATGACATACCGCGTTATTTCCAATGCCGAAAGCTATGAGGAGGCGCGGCGCATCGTCGCTCACAGCAATCTTGACGAGCTTACGACATACCTTGCATCTAAGCCTAACTTTAACGCAACCGATACAACGGTTGCGGAGCTTGTCGCTGCTCAATATTCCGCTCTCGGACAGAATGATAAAGCTTCCGATGTGGTTTTGATCGCGCAGCAGCATCTTACGGAAGCCGGTCAGGCTACACAGGCTTGGAATATGTTTTATAAAATGACCGCCACAGGTCAGATCGTACATCTTCATAAACAGCATGACCGCAACGTTTACAAGGAATTTGAAAAGCTGGGTGATGCATATAAAAAAGCCGCAAAGGATAAGTTTGAAGAGCATAAATCCGCAGATGCAAGGCTGATTGACGAGGCTCAACGGGAGCTTGATTCCAATTCGCAAGGCTATCACGAGCGCCGGGAGTCGGTCGAACGTATGCAGAAGCAGCTTGAAGATCTTGCAAAGAAGAAGGCTGACGCGGAGGAACGGGCTAAGAAGCTTGAAGAAAGGAAACAGCAGCTTTATGAAGAACGTAAAGCGCAAATAAAGTTCGACAAATCCATGTCCCCCGAGGCTGTCGCCGATCGCGACCGCCGCGCCGTTGAGCGCCGTGAAAGACTTGCTTTAGAAGAAAAAGGCTATACCGATGAGGAAATTATTAAGCTTCGCAAGGAGGCGGGCGGCGATGACAGGCCTTTGGATTGGCTCAGTAAGATACCCTCTAAGACTGCCGCGCCGGCGGAGGAACGTGCGGCTCTGTCCGATACCGGACGACGGGAAGAATCCGCTGCCAACGGGTCTGTTTCCGATGAAGCGAACAGTCAACCCGAACGGCTTACCGAATCTGTTAAGAACGATTCCGGCGATTCCGGGGCTTATGATATTGGAGCAAACGACGGGGACAGCCTTGATCCCGATTGGATCACCGAACAGGAAGAGCTTCTTAACAAACAATACGCCGAAGCTTTGACAAACGCCTCCTCGATTGAGCAGAGACAGCAGGTATTACGCGGTACGATTGCTGAATATAAGGCCGTTATGGAGGGCGATATTCAAAACTATATCCGCAACAAGTCGGGACTTTCGCCGGATGAAGAGGTTATGTCGGCGGATCGTTATCTTACGGAGCTGGGAATCGAGCATATCAGTCATGAAGATATGCAGTATATTGAGAGCACTATATCCCAGATCGATAATATGCGGAGCGCCGAGGAGCTTATCGAGATTATAAAAACCAATTCGGAAATCCGGCATACCGCAAAGCCGGGCAGGTTCCTTGACAGTCAGCTCAATAAAGCTTACCGGGATATGGAACACGCAAGGCGCGAAATACTTTCCGCCGTTGATGAATACAGCGGCGATAACGCTATTGAGAAAAATATCCGAGGCTTTCTGCAGAACAAAGCAAAGTCCCTCGACGGGCTTAATATGCTTAAGGACGTCGCTAAACAGCAGGTGTTCGGCATGATGCAGGATATGCATAAAGCTTCTATCGGTAAGAAAACCGCCGCAGGGCTGTATATTTCTCAGCTCCTGAACGGCGTCACCACTATCAGGAATGTACTCAGCAACGGAATGTTTCACGCTCTCGATACGCTTTCAAACAATGTCGGTTTCTTTATCGACCTTGGGGTCAGCAGGATTACCGGGCAAAGGTCCATTGCCTATGAGCGGCTTTTTACCGGCGGCGCGGCGGCAAAGTCGAGGACAAGACTATCGTTTCTTGAACAGGCTCTGAACGTTGATCTGCTTAACGGCACTTCGCGTATAGGCGACGCTATGAAGGTTCGGAGCTTTAAGAGCGGTCCCGGCGCCGTTCTTGAGCGCGGTCTGGGTTATTCCATGTCCGTTACCGATGAGTTCCAGAAGGGACTTATAGAGGGGCAAATGCTTAAGGCGTACCGAAGCCTTGTTGATAAGGGCTATTATACCGCTAAACAGCTTGACGCTATGATGCGCGAGGAAATGCTTTACAGAACGTTTCAGGACGATACTCTCCCCGCGCGGTTCCTTGAGGGTATAAAGCGCGATCTTAATATGTTCGGCTTCGGTGAAACCGATAAAAACGGCTCTCATGAGTTCGGTCTGGGTAATCTTCTTACCAACTACACAACCGTTGCCGGGAATATTTTTACCAGATCGTTTGAGTATTCGCCGCTCGGCGCACTTACGGCTATAAGCGATATTATAAAGCTTGCCCGGGAGGGCGCGGCAAACGCGAGAGTGACCGCCGCCACGGGGTTTACTCCCAACGCGGCCGAACGAACATTTAACGCAGTCGCGCAGCGGCGGCTTATAATGGACATCGCAAGACCGCTTTCCGCCGCTATGCTTGTTTCAGCCGGATTCGGACTTAGGAAGCTGGGCGTTATTGTAGGCTCCTCGCAGTCCGAGGATTATAATGATGAGCAGTATGAGAAGTCAAAAGGGCTTGGCGATTTTAAGATCAACGCTTCGCTGCTTGACCGTATGATACACGGCGAGAGCGACGGGCTTGCGCATAACGGTGATAACCTTGTCGATATGGGATGGCTTGTCGGGATCAACACTACCCTTTCAATGGGCGCGGCGATCGCCGACAGACGCGCCGAATCGGACGGCTCGCTGCTCAGTATCGCGCTCGGAACAAACGTTGACTTTATCCCGGAGCAAATGACGGATCTGTCGCTTTATTCAAGCGTGTACTCGCTTATAAACAACTGGAAGCATACGGAGGGCATTTCCGAATTTGTCGGCGCGGAGACCGCAGATCTCGCGCTTTCGTTCAATCCCTCGCTTATTAACCAGATCGCAAACTCCTACAGCGACTACAGCAGGAATCCGTACAAGAACGACAGCTCCGCTGAAACCGCCTTGCAGAAGTTCCTCGCCAAAGGCTGGTTCCAAGAGCTGCGCTCAAAGGTCCCGATGAGTATAGATATTTTCGGACAGCCGAAGGAATCCTCCGTCGGGTCGCGGATGAGCAATATACTTAACAATACGTTAAACCCCGCAAAGGTCAGCAAGTATGTTTCAAATAAGCTTACATCGGAGCTTGACAGGCTTACAGAGCTTTCAACCGATATTCTGCCGAAAAGCCCGTACACCGAATATAAGTTCTCTCTTGACGGTCAGCCTTATTCCTTTAAGCTTACCGGCGCGGACTATGAACAGTATTCGCGGTTCCTCGGTCAGACGACGTATAATAATATGCTTGCGTTTGTGGATTCGGAGGATTACCGCTATCTCAACGATCAGCAGAGGGTTGAAACGCTCGAGGAAATAACCCGCTATTCCGCTTATACTGTCAGGGACGCATGGGCTGAAATGCTTAATAACGGTTCCAACTCCTTCGACGATGTGCAGAGCGCGCTTAAAGCCGATATTGAAAAATATTCCCGAGCCGCGGCGGATTATGTCAGGAAGCAGCAGGCTATCGATTATCTCAATACCGATGGCGTTAATGTTGAGGACGTCGTCTATGCTTATAATAAAACCGATTATACCAAAGGCGAGATCATTGGCAAAACAAACTATAACAACGAGAAGATCGAAAAGATTCGGAAGGGGACCTATTACGAATACCGCTACCGCGACGACGGATCGGAATACAAGTCCTTCGCTTCTCAATGGTCCGATGAGGAGCGGCAAGCGCAGATTGCAAGTCTGAAAAGCCAGAACGCGAGACTTGAAAACGGAACTCTTAAAAAATACGAGACGATTACCGGCGCGTTTAAGAATCTTTCGGACGCGGATAAAGCCGCTGTTATGTCCGCTATCGATTATCAGATAAGCTCTCTCGC
>CAZOHJ010000055.1:9365-10532 GCA_964579875.1 uncultured Lachnospiraceae bacterium
TTCGGATACCGGCTCTTCATCGGGAAGCTCCGTCAAGAAGTCCTCTTCCTCCGGAACGTCACGCAGGAGCTACTATTCTTCATGGAACAGCGGCTATAAAAATTTCAAGCGCAATTATTCGCGGAACAAGTATTATTATAAGCGCCGTTACTATAAGCGCCGTTACTATAAGCGGAGGTCGTGGCGGCGGAAGAGCTATTCCGGCGGATACTATACAAAGGGATCGCGGATCGGGAGCTATAACGTTTCTTCTCGTTTTACTCCCGGCGGCGGAAGCAGGTTCAAGCGCGGCGGCAATTCCCGCTTTAAGGGCTTTAAAAATTCCGCTTACAGATTTATTCCGCGATTCGGGCAGGAGGTAAACAATGTATATAAATGATGTGATAGACAGGGTTGAACAGCTTAAGCCTTCCGAATACAATGTTTCGGAAATGTATATGTGGTGCGATGAGGTTTCTTCCATGCTGACGGTCGAGGACCGCAGATGTTACAAGTCGATAAGACTCCGCACCGCGCCGGACGGTTCTCTGCTCTTGCCCGAGAATGTCAATATCGAACACGTTGTGTTTATAAAATACGGCAAGGAGATCATTCATAAATGTGATTTGCGTTCTTGCGGCTACGGGCGCATATTCCGCCCCGAAACGCCTTTTAAAAGCTTGCCGAATACTTTAACCGAGGTTTGTTATCTCGCCCCCTACGAGCCGATTCGGCTTGTTAAATACAAGGGAGAGATCACAATAGACGCCGATAACGACACCATTGTCATGAGTGACTGTGAGTTCGTTCCCGGCGATACCCTCATTATCGAGATTAACGGCGTCGTCAGCGGTTCCGTCCCTCTCTTAGACGTTGACTTTGCCGATAACGACGATACCCGCAGAAGCTTTGTGCTTACTGTGGGCGAGGGTTCCCTTGACGGTTTATCGGAAAATCATTCCGATACAGCCGTCGTAAGAAGAATTATCACGGAGACTACGGTTTGCGACGCTCCGTATGATTCTATGTATGTTGATTATATTCACGCTAAGATTGCCTTGTATCAGGGCGATACAAGCGATTATAATCAGTTCATGGCCTCTTTTAACTCTAAGCTCAGTTCTTATAAGTCATGGCTTTCGGAGCTTATGCCGAAGGTTAAAAGAGAGTTTCACGGTTGGTGGTGAT
>CAZOHJ010000056.1:0-10513 GCA_964579875.1 uncultured Lachnospiraceae bacterium
AATTAACCCAATATTTCCTCAATAAGCTTTGCAAGCTTTGTCGCCTTTTCTTCAAGAACAGCCTGATTTTTACCCTCGATCATAACTCTTACAAGAGGCTCCGTGCCGGAAGGTCTTATAAGAACTCTGCCCTCTCCGGCAAATTCCTCCTCAAGCTTTTTACACTCCGCCGCGATCTGCTCATTTTCAAGATATCTATCTTTGTTTTCCGGCTTTACTGCCGCGTTTACAAGCACCTGCGGAAGAACCTCAACAAGCGATGCCGCCTCCGATGCCTTTATACCTGTCTTTTTAAGAACCGCAAGGAACTGCAGCGCGCTTACAAGTCCGTCTCCGGTTGTATTATGGTCAAGGAATATTATATGACCTGACTGCTCACCGCCCAGACAATAGCCTTTATCAAGCATTTCTTCAAGAACATAACGGTCTCCGACCTTCGTGCGCGGTATGTTCAGACCTATCTTGTCTCCAGCTATAAACAATCCGAGATTGCTCATTACTGTTGCAACAAGCGTGTTCTGCTTTAATGTGCCATTTCCCATCATATATTTTGCGCATACAGCCATAATCTGATCACCGTCAATCAGTCTGCCGTTTTCGTCTACCGCAAGAAGTCTGTCTGCGTCACCGTCAAATGCAAGACCAACATCAGCCCCTATTGAGGTTACATATTCCTGTAAGCTTTCCATATGTGTTGAGCCGCACATTGCGTTGATATTTACACCGTCAGGTGTGTTATGTATTGCCTCCACATTAGCGCCGAGCTTATTGAGAGCCTTAAAGGCTGTCCGGTAGCTTGCTCCGTTTGCGCAGTCTATCGCAATTTTCATTCCGCGCAGATCACAGTCTATGGTTGAGCAGGCAAACGCAACGTAATCCTCAACCGCGTTATGGTTAGCGCTTATATAACCGACCTTACCGTGTGTCGGAAGATTTTCTATCTTTTTTTCGCCTCTTATATACGACTCTATTTCGTCCTCTACCTCATCCTTGAGCTTATAGCCTTCACTATTAAAGAACTTTATACCGTTATATTCGCACGGATTATGCGACGCCGAAATAACAACGCCCGCGTCCGCCTTATACTTTCTCGTAAGATATGCGACTGCCGGCGTAGGAATAACTCCCAGCGGGATTACCTTAACACCCACACTGCACATACCTGCCGTTAAAGCGGCCTCAAGCATATCGCCTGATTTTCTTGTATCCTTACCGATAAGGATCCTCGGTCTTCTTTTAAGCTCTCTTGTGAGAACATACGCGCCGCACTGACCTACCTTAAATGCAAGCTCAGCCGTAAGATCAACATTTGCCACTCCTCTGATGCCGTCTGTACCAAACATTCTGCCCATAATTTTCAAATCCTTTCCTTTCATCCTATACTGTCTATGTATTTTTCAGCCTTTGCGATAGCCTTTAATGTGATCTGCTTCGCCGGTCCTCCTATGACTTTTCTGTCATTTACACAGGTTTCCATAGAAACCGCGTTATATATATCCTCCTCTATTATATCCGAGAAGGATCTCATTTCCTCCAATGAAAGGTCTGTTATAGCCTTATTATTCTGTATACAATAGAACACCATATTCCCGATCACTGCATGAGCGTCACGGAACGGAAGTCCCTTCTTTACCAGATAATCCGCCGCGTCGGTAGCGTTTGTAAAGCCGCCTTTCGCTCCCTCATACATATTATTCACATTCACGGTCATTGTTCTTATCATATTGCAAAACACCGGCAGACATAGCTTGACTGTATCAATACTGTCAAATATCTGTTCCTTGTCCTCCTGCATATCCTTGTTATAAGCAAGCGGAATACCCTTCATCATTGTAAGAAGTCCAATAAGGCTGCCGTAAACTCGTCCCGCCTTGCCTCTGATCAGCTCAGCGACATCAGGGTTCTTCTTCTGCGGCATGATCGACGAGCCTGTTGAATAAGCGTCATCCATTTCAACGAACGAAAATTCATTGCTTGACCAGAGTATAAGCTCCTCGGAAAAACGGCTTGCGTGCATCATTATTATTGCAAGACAGCTTGCAAGCTCTATAACAAAATCTCTGTCCGAAACACCGTCAAGCGAGTTCATTGTTACATCGTCAAAGCCGAGCATATCGGCAACAAATTTACGGTCAAGAGGATATGTTGTTCCCGCAAGAGCGCCCGAGCCTAACGGCATAACATTTGTTCTCCTCCTGCAGTCTATAAGGCGCGAATAATCGCGCTTGAACATTTCATAATATGCCATACAGTGATGCGCAAAGGTTATAGGCTGAGCCTTCTGCAAATGAGTATAGCCCGGCATGATCGTGTCAACATGCTTCTTTGCAAGCTCAATGAATGTGCTCATTGTTTCAATAAGCATTTCCTCTATCTCAGCCGTTTCGTCCATAAGATACATTCTTATGTCAAGAGCGACCTGATCATTTCGGCTTCTTCCCGTATGCAGCCTTTTTCCCGCATCGCCTATTCTTTCTGTAAGAATTTTTTCGATGTTCATATGGATATCCTCGGCATCAATAAGAAATTTGATCTTTCCCTCCTCAATATCATTAAGAATATTGCCAAGCTCTGCAACGATCATGTCCGCATCCTTCCGGGGAATTATCCCCTGCCTGCCGAGCATTGTAGCATGAGCTATAGAGCCGCGTATATCCTGCCTGTACATTCTTTTATCAAAACGGATCGACGAATTGAAATCATCAACCCTTTTATCGGTGGACTTTTGAAAACGTCCGCCCCATAATTTTTCCGCCATTCTATTTTTTCCTTTCGATTATATATTATATACCGTTAATTATTATAACACGACCTTTTCTCATTTTCAACTGTTATTTAAAAAATTCGGTGTCGGAGAAATTACTCCTCCGACACCGGATTTACATGTACCATACAATGCTTTACATCCTTAAAATTCTTTTCTATACTGTCATGAACCTTTTCCGCTATACTGTGGGCATTGAACAGACTGAGGCATCCGTCCTCCGATATTTCCACATCAACATATACCTTTGAGCCGAAGCGTCTTGTCATAAGCAGATCAATAGACTTTACTCCCTCAACGCTGTTTATAACCTTTCTCATCTGTTCTACTTCTTCATCGCTGCAGGAGCTGTCGACAAGGCTGTTTACCGCTTCCATAAAAATATCATATGATGCCTTTACAATGAAAACGCATATTACTATACTTGCGGCAGGCTCGCATATCGGGAAGCCTAAAATTGCACCGCCGATACCTATAAGAGATCCGACCGACGAAAGAGCATCGGAACGGTGATGCCATGCGTCTGCCATCATTGACAACGAATTTAATTTTTTTGCCGCGCGCTTTGTATAATGATACATCCATTCCTTTACTACGATTGAAATAAACGCGGCTCCGAGCGCGATTTTACCCGGAATTGTTATCTCGTTTCCGTTTATTATCGTTTTTACCGCCGATATTCCTATTCCCGCGCCCGTCGCAAACAGCATCATTGAAAGAATTATTGAAAAAATACACTCTATTCTTTCATGTCCGTAGGGATGCCCCCTGTCTGATTTTCTCGATGCAAGGTTTATTCCGAAAATTACCGCTATTGTCGAAGCTACGTCTGAGGCGGAGTGAACCGCATCGGAGATCAATGCCTGTGAATGAGCGGCAATGCCTGTTATGAATTTAAGTAAGGACAAAAGCAGATTTAATATTATTGTAATTACAGAGACTCTGTTAGCAGTTCCGGTATCCATAAGAATCCCCCTTTACATATTCTCTTCACTGAATATATTTATTCAATGAAATATATAAAACCCAGTGAAAAGAGATCTTGAACACATACATTAAGTATCACTGTTAATTATCTAATGTATGCTATACAGATTACTCATAAACTATACTATTCCTGATGTCTCTAAATTGTATCATTAAAGCTTATAATAGTCAAGCGTATTCTTTGTTGTCATACAGTTACCTTTATTATACTTGGCTATAGACACAAGCTTTCATAAATCTTTCCGGCATATTGATATTTGAATAGAAATGCAGATGAGGAAATCCGGCATACAAGGTATCGGACGCCAATATGCTGTAAAGCGCTTTTCCGTCTATCTTAGTCATAAATGCTTCTCCGGGGTTCGTGCTTTTATATCTGTGGAATTCATAGGTTTTTATAACCTCACCTTTTTTTAGAAGCATGTTATCGGTATCGGAAACAAATTCGATATAACCGTAATTAACAGGCGGCTTTATTCTTACGCAATTTCCCTTTATCGCTCCCACCATTTTATACTTCACTCCCTTTACGTCATTCATAGTTTCATGCAGATACATAAATCCTCCGCATTCCGCAATAGTGGGAATACCCGATTTTACCGCCTCCCTGACCGAAGCAAGCATTGATTCGTTTTTTGTAAGCTCTGAGCCGTACATTTCAGGATAACCGCCGCTGATAAACAGTCCGTCTATATCCTCAGGCAGCTTTTCATCCTTAAGAGGTGAAAATTCTATAATTTCAGCGCCCATTTTTTCGAGAACCTCTATATTATCCCTGTAATGGAAACAGAAGGCCTTATCATTTGAAACTGCTATTTTTGCCTTTCCTATATATGGTATATAAATAGGATCATATTTTATATCCTTTGCCGTTTTTGATAGCTCTATGATCCCGTCTATATCAAGGGTCTTTTCTGCCTGAGCTGTAAGCTGCTCCACCTTCTGCTTTATATTCTCGATCTCAATATCTGTCACAAACGAAAGATTTTTATTTTCCATGACTTCCGCCTGGATTTTAGGTATATATCCGTAGCATTTTATTTTCAGATCCCTGCATATTTCCTTCATTCCTTCATAAAGCGAAGGATTAAGGCGGTTAAAAATTATACCATTTATTGTGTTCTTGCTGTACTTCATATAGCCGTATATAACAGCGGCAGCCGATGCCTCTATGCCGTTGCAATCAATAACAAGAATTGTCGGTGTTTTTGTTATAAGAGCCATTTCACAGGTGCTCGCTTCCTCTGAAAAATGGATACCGTCATAATATCCTTTTATTCCGTCAATTACCGATATTTCTCCACTGTGCTCGCTTAAAAGGCATTTGATTGTATTTGATGTCATCATATAAGAATCGAGGTTATAGGAATTTACTCCTATTACCTCCTTCTGAAATGCAGGATCTATATAATCTGGGCCGCATTTAAAAGCTGTTATATCTATTCCCCTGTTCTTTAATACTCCTAATATAACACAGGTAACCGTTGTCTTTCCGCAGCCGCTTCCTGTTCCGGCAATTAAAATTCTGTCCATACTACTTACCTCCGTTTGCTGTCATTACTTTTCTTTTTCCCTTTTTATATACAACTATTTTATAGGTTTATTCTATCGTTGTCAAGTATAATAAATACCGAATTTTTTCTTTCTTATATGGTTATTTTTTATATAGAAAAGCCGCATCATTTTTCAGATGCAGCTTTCAATACTATTTATGTTTTTTATCTGTTTAATTCTACTGTTATACCCTTTGTTTCCTCATCATAGTTTACATCAGCGCCCAAGCTCTCCGATATAAATCTCAGCGGAACCATTGTAAAGCCGTTTTCTGTAAGCTGCGGCGCTTCTTCAAGCTCATAATCAATATCTCCGTCAATCACAGCGGTCTTGATGTCTATCTGCAGCTTTATTGATTTATTATCGTAATCTACTGAAACCGTCTTTGTATCACCGTCCCAGTCTACCTCCGCGCCGAAAGCCTCAGAAATTACTCTCAACGGAACAAGTGTAATACCTATGCCTACAACATAAGGCTTTTCTACCTCAATCTCTGTACCGTTAATATTAAGCACACTGTCGCCTAACTCAAAGGAAATAGAAACCTTTCCGTTTTCTTTAATGTCCTCATCATTCTCTATTTTAACAATAGCCTCCGGAGTTGTCTGTGCCGGTATACTCTTTGTTGCTGACTTATAGAATACAAGAAGCTTCTTTCCGTCGCAGTTATCCTGCTCCTCTTCGCTTATATTTAAAGCAAGCTCGTTATCCTCGCTTATAAAGCCTTCTTCTGTTTTATTGAATTTTTTCAGTTCAACAAACATTGAATTTTCTTCAGCCGCATTTGTGATAACAGCTTCCGCTTCCTTTATATTCTTTGTGTGAAGTGCGTCCTCTGAGAATATTATTACCGTATCTCCCTCCTTAATCTGAGCGGCGCTGTCCTGCTTTTCATTCAGATCAAGACTTAATACCGGCGAACCCTCCGGAACTATAAATAAATAATCCGTTCCGTCAATTTCTATATTAAGATTGTTTTCTTCAAATGACTTGACCAAGCCCTTGTATTTATTAATTAAATCATCAGATTCATCAGATTTATCTGTTTCCTCCGGCATCTCCGTCTCCTCATTTTCCACTACAACAATTTCTGTCGGATTAGTCTGCGCAGGAATACTCATTGTCATCATATTATAGAATACAAGAAGTGTTTTTCCTTCATATTCCTTTTTCTTTTCTTCTTCAATATTGAGTACAAGCTCACCGTCCGAGCTTATAAAGCCGTCTTCTGTTTTTGAAAAGGTGTCATAATAAACTGATGCCGGTATATCATCATTGTTTATTATTATAGCAATTGCCGGCTTAATATCTCTTGAAAGAAGTCCCGCAGCTGAGATAACTATTACCTTATCCCCCTGCTTAACAGCCTCCTGCTCCTTTCCGTTAATGTCATAAACGAGTGTTTCTTCATTAATACCGAATGCGGCATCATATTCACCGTCTTCTGTTTCCACACCAACGGTCACAATATTCTTATCAACCGACTTTACCTCTCCTATGTACTGATTTGCAACAGCCTTATCCTCGGTAATCTGCTCAGCTGTTGTTTCCGCTATAGGCTCAATCTCAGTATCCGCCGCAAATGCCGCTGATACGGATGTGAGCATAGCACCTGTAATAAGTAATGATATTAATTTCTTGTTCATTTAATTATCTCCTTTTGTTTTTTTATTTTATTAGACGCGGAAAGCTTTATTTAAGTTCCCCATCGTATATAATACGAATAACTGCACTAAAAGGTTGCGTGTAAAATAAAAAAATTCGGAGGAAATTATTCCCCCGAACCCTTATCGAAATATTCCTGCGCCTTAGCCGCGGCTTCTTCATTTTCAGAGTTAAGCGCGTATGTGAGATAAATTGAGGCGTTTTCTATGTCGCCTTCATTTAAATATTTCTCGCCTGCCGCAAGAGCATATTCGCCGAACCTCTGCTTTGAATCCTTATAATCCATTTTATATAAAATCCGCGCTGCAGCATCATAATTTCCTGCTGCTGCATTCTTTTGCGCATTGCTGTATTTTATCCCCGGCAGCACGGTCAAAGAAAAAATTACGGATATCAATGCGATTGCGGCAATAATACATATAACAAGACCTATAACCTTAAGCGCTACATGCTTTACAGTTGCTTCCTCTTCCATATTATTCTCCTGTATAAAATAAAGGTACGATCGATTTCGCGGTCGTACCTTTAATAATCAATTATTAATTAACAGCAATTATCCTTCGATTTCCGAAACAACGCCTGAACCTACTGTTCTGCCGCCCTCACGGATAGCGAAACGGAGACCCTTCTCAATAGCGATCGGAGTAATAAGCTCAACTTCCATCTTTACGTTATCGCCAGGCATACACATTTCTGTGCCTGCGGGAAGAGTGATTACGCCTGTAACGTCTGTTGTTCTGAAATAGAACTGCGGTCTGTAGTTATTGAAAAACGGTGTGTGACGGCCACCCTCGTCCTTTGTAAGAACATAAACCTCAGCTGAGAACTTTGTGTGCGGATTAACCGTACCCGGCTTAGCAAGTACCTGACCACGCTCGATCTCTGTTCTTGCAACACCACGGAGAAGCGCGCCTATATTGAAGCCTGCCTCAGCAACATCAAGGCTCTTTCTGAACATCTCAAGACCTGTAACAACAACCTTGCGTCTCTCTTCAGTAAGACCGATGATCTCTACTTCCTCGTTAACCTTAATCGTACCTCTCTCTACTCTGCCTGTAGCAACTGTACCGCGGCCTGAGATTGAGAAGATATCCTCGATCGGCATAAGGAACGGCTGATCTGCCATTCTGTCCGGCGTCGGGATGTAGCTGTCAACAGCATCCATAAGGTCAAGAATACACTTGTACTCAGGAGCGTTAATGTCTGTTGATGATGACTCAAGTACGCCAAGAGCTGTACCTGTGATGATCGGAATATCATCACCCGGGAAGTCATACTCTGAAAGAAGGTCACGAATCTCCATCTCAACGAGTTCAAGAAGCTCCGGATCGTCAACCTGGTCTGACTTGTTCATGAATACAACGATGTAAGGAACGCCAACCTGTCTTGAAAGAAGGATGTGCTCTCTTGTCTGCGGCATCGGACCGTCAGCAGCTGAAACAACGAGTATAGCACCGTCCATCTGAGCAGCACCAGTGATCATGTTCTTAACGTAGTCAGCATGTCCCGGACAGTCAACGTGCGCATAGTGTCGCTTATCTGTTTCATACTCAACGTGCGCTGTTGATATTGTGATACCTCTTTCTCTCTCTTCCGGAGCCTTATCGATCATGTCGTAAGCTTCGAACTGAGCCTGACCCTTAAGCGCCAATACCTTCGTGATAGCAGCTGTAAGAGTTGTCTTACCGTGGTCAACGTGACCAATAGTACCGATGTTTACATGCGGTTTTGTGTTCTCATATTTAGCTTTTGCCATTGGAATTTTCCTCCTTAATAGAAAAATATATAAATTTGCACTTGTACTTGTAGTATACTATTTTTTTTATAAAAAATCAAGTGTTTTTTTAAAAATTATCTACAAAACGGAGATTTTTCTACGTTTTGTAATTCTATTCTCTCAATATAAGAGAAATCAGCCCTGTTTCTTGTCGTTTACAATCTTCTCCTGAATTGATCTTGGCACCTCACTGTAGTGTGACGGCTCCATTGTATACTGACCGCGTCCCTGAGTACCCGAACGGAGAACTGTCGCGTAACCGAACATTTCCGCGAGCGGAACATCAGCTGTTACCTGAGTAACTCCGCCTGAGCGTGACTCCTGGCTCTTTACCATGCCTCGTCTTGATGAAAGATCGCCGATAACGAAACCGAGATAATCATCCGGAACTATTACGTTAACAAGCATAATCGGCTCCTTGATAACCGGATCTGCCATCTTCATACCTTCCTTAAAGGCCATTGACGCTGCAATCTTAAAAGCCATTTCCGATGAGTCTACTTCATGATATGAACCGTCATAAAGCGTAGCCTTGACGTCAACAACATTGTAGCCTGCAAGTACGCCTGACTGCATAGCGCCCTGGATACCCGCGTCAACAGCCGGAATATATTCCTTAGGAATAGCTCCGCCGACAACCGCATTAACGAACTCATAACCGCCGCCTTCCTCCAGCGGTTCGAGCTTGAGGAGTACATGACCGTACTGACCCTTACCGCCTGACTGACGCGCATACTTCTTTTCTATATTAACAGGCTTTCTGAATGCCTCACGGTATGATACCTGCGGCTCACCGACATTTGCCTCAACCTTGAACTCTCTTAAGAGACGGTCAACGATGATCTCGAGGTGAAGCTCGCCCATACCGGCGATGATCGTCTGTCCTGTTTCTTCATCTGTATATGTCTTGAAGGTCGGATCCTCTTCCGCAAGCTTTGCAAGAGCGATACCCATCTTCTCCTGACCTGCCTTTGTCTTAGGCTCGATAGCAACTCTTATAACAGGCTCAGGAAATTCCATTGATTCGAGAATGATCGGATGATTCTCGTCACAAAGTGTTTCTCCTGTTGTTGTATTCTTAAGACCAACAGCCGCAGCAATATCTCCTGAATAACATACAGCAATATCCTGACGGTTATTTGAGTGCATCTGGAGAATCCTGCCCATACGCTCCTTATTGCCCTTGCATGAGTTAAGAACATATGAACCTGCTTCTACCTTACCTGAATAAACTCTGAAGTAACAGATCTTACCGACAAACGGGTCTGTAGCAATCTTGAATGCAAGCGCCGCAAACGGCTCATCGTCTGATGACTTTCTTTCCTCTTCCTCGTTTGTATCCGGGTTAATGCCCTTGATATGAGCAATATCCGTCGGCGCCGGCATATAATCAACAACAGCGTCAAGGAGCATCTGAACGCCCTTGTTTCTGTATGAAGTACCGCAGAGCATCGGAACTATTTCATTGTTTATTGTTGCCTGACGAAGACCTTCCTTAAGCTCGTCTACAGTAATTGAATCAGGATCCTCAAAATACTTCTCCATGAGCTCTTCATTAGTCTCACAAATAGCTTCTATCATGCTGTCATGATACTCCTGAGCCTTATCCTGCATATCCTCCGGAATTTCTTCTATTCTGATGTCATTTCCGAGATCATCATAATAAACCTCAGCCTTCATTGTCATAAGGTCGATGATACCCTTGAATTCGTCCTCAGCGCCTATCGGGAGCTGAATCGGAACACCGTTAGCCTGAAGTCTGTCAT
>CAZOHJ010000057.1:0-8895 GCA_964579875.1 uncultured Lachnospiraceae bacterium
ACTAAAAATTGATTTCCGTGTAATGCCGAAAAAAACAGTTGCATTTTTGCTCCGTATATGTTAAAATAAATATACAGGGGACGGCACCCATAACAAAAAACAGAAAATAAATTACAGGGGGATGACACCCATGATAAAAAACATTACTGTGATTGATGAAAACGGAAATATTATAGGAAGCACCTATCCAAAGCGTGCTGACGGACTGGTAAAGAAAGGACGCGCGCGGTGGATAAGCGAAAATGCTGTTTGCTTGCGCGCGGATAAAAAAGAAAGCGAGGCAAATGAAATGGCTGTAAATATATATGAGGTTTTTGACAATCAGATTTCAAAGATGCAGGAACAGCTGCGTGATGCATCGGATGAAACGGCAATGACGGTGCGTATGCAGATTCTGAAAACGATGGAGGTATTCCGCGCTCAGCAGCAGGGCGAAAAGCTTATTGAGCTTGTGAAGGCTCAGCTTGACGCGGTGCAGGAATCGCTGAGAAATGAACCGGTAACGCCGGAAAATGCGCTTGCGCGGGAAACAACCCGCCAGAAAATGCTCGGACTGATTGAGAAGCTGCTTGATAACGGCGGCACAACATCCGATGACAGCGTTGAAGTATCCGGCACGGCAGAATAAAAATAATCAGCCCGGTTTGATTTCCAAGCCGGGCTGTATTCATATTTCATTCAATATAACTTTTTTGATAATTTTCGTAACCCCCTCATCATCATTGGACGGAGCGGAAAAACGGCACAGAGCCTTTAAATCAGAGTGAGCATTCTCCATTGCGTAGCTGTGGCAGCATACCCGCATCATATCCGCGTCATTCATAAAGTCACCGAATGCCATACATTCCTCCGGCTTGTATCCGTAAAGCCCCTGTATATGCTCAATAGCACTGCCCTTTGTCACTCCCGCCTTCATAACGTCAAGCCAATGGGCGCCGGATACGAGGACGTTATGGGTATTGTGAAATTTTTCAAGTATTTTGTAGCAGTGTTTTTCTGAAAGATCTTCATCAAAAACGGCAATTTTCAGTATATCATCCTGCATTGGCGCGTCTATTATATTGTCCACGGTTTTGTAATTCAGATAGTACATAAGAACATCATCTATGTGATTGGCGTTTTCTGTTTCTCCCATAGCGCCGTTTGCTCCGCACGCAAGGGGATACAGTCCCGGCTCGTTCTTTAATGTCTTGAGAATTTCGGCAGCGCTGCCGCTGTCCAAGGGATCAAGGATAATGCGTCTGCCCTTTTCAAAAACAATTGCTCCGTTTTCTGCGATTATGGTTATCTTATCACGATATTGTTTAAACTGATCCAGCACAGTGTCATATTGTCTGCCGCTTGCAATTGCAAATTGGATCCCTTTTTCATTCAGCTTATTCAGAATAATATCAAAATCATGAGGAAGCTCCTTTTTTTCGTTAAGGAGAGTACCGTCAAGATCGGTTGCAATAAATTTGATCATATGTGTCACCTCATTTTAAAGTGCGTAATCCCTTCGGATAGTGATTTTTCAGTATACCGCCCGACGTCTTGCCCCAGCCTATACCGTATCCGTCCGCGCATACAACGCACCATCCGTTCAGATCACAGTCAATAGTTTCCCCATGCATATATTTTTTTATTTCAGCAGAGTCGCAATCAAGACGTAATATGTTTTTGAAATCTTCGGCTTGAAAAGCGTGTGACAGAGCGTGCGAAGGCTCAAAACGGTTTCGTTTGATTTCACCTAAATGAAGGCCGCAGCGGAGAATTTTCAGACCGCTTGTGTCGAGCTTTTCAGGTAAAAGATAGAGGTTATCGCCGAACAGAGTAAACTCGCCCTTGACGTCCTTTTTCAGCGTTTTTTTCTCAAATTCCCGGTAAAGCTTTATAGCAGAGTCAAGAGTATTATCCGTTCCGACTCCTTTCTTGTCGCGCTTTTTCTTTTTATCCTCCGCAGGAGGCGTATTCTCAGCTTTTTGCAGAAGCGCGGCAAAATGTCCCTCGCCGTTCTGCTTATGAGGAAATACGCGGCGGCATTTTTCTATGCCCGGAAAGCTTCCTATACCATCGGAAAGACAGGAGAGACATGGTATATCACATATCTCCATGTTGTATTTTTCAACCATATACTGAACGATTTTTTCATTTTCGTCAAATGAAAAGGTACAGGTTGAGTACATGATATATCCGCCTGTTTTAAGCATTTTATACGCGTCATCAAGAATGTTCTTCTGACGTTCGGCGCAGGAAAGCGTGTGGGCAACACTCCACTCGGCAACTGCCTGCGGCTCCTTGCGGAACATGCCTTCTCCCGAGCATGGCGCGTCAACGATAATGCCGTCAAAGAAAGCGGGGAATTTTTCTGAAAGCTTAGAGGGCGATTCGCTTGTTACTATTGTGTTTGTAAGCCCCATTCGCTCGATATTTTCTGCCAGTACCGCCACTCTCTTCGGGATAATTTCGTTTGAAATAAGAAGACCTTTATTCTTCATTCTTGCGCCGATATGAGTTGTTTTCCCTCCCGGAGCAGCGCATAAATCAAGAATACGGGGATTTTCCGGCAGAGGCAGTCCCTCTGCCGCGGACATGGCGGAGGGCTCCTGAAAGTAAAATACGCCTGCCGCATGATAGGGATGGTTTCCGCTGAGTGATGCTTTTTCAGCGTAATATCCGTCGGAACACCATTCAACTCTGCCAAGAGCGCCCAGCTTTTCGGCTACAGCGTCTGTGTCTCTGCATTTCAATGTATTTATTCTTATTCCCTGATTTATTTTAGTATCGTACGAGCGCAGGAAATTCTCGTATTCGTCACCGATAAGCATTTTCATACGCTCTGAAAATTTTATAGGAAACTCCATAATAACCGTCCTTTATATTTTGCTGAATATTATTATATACTATACGGTCGTTTTTTTCAACTGATTTATTGTACTAAATTTTTACGATACAGAATATAAAATACAGAGGTGGTGTACATGAATTATATATGGGGCTTTATGATGATTATTTCAATTGTAACTGCTGTGGCAACGGGAAAGGTTGATGAAACGGTAAATGCGGTCTTTGAGGGTGCAGGGACATCTGTTTCAACGTTAATAGCGTTGGCGGGAGTTATGTGCTTCTGGACAGGAATAATGAAAATAGCCGAAAATTCGGGAATATCAGATTTTTTATGCGGACTGATATCGCCGCTTGTGAGAAGTCTGTTTCCGGGGAGCGGAGAAAATGCGAGGCGTCATATAACAATGAATATGACGGCGAATATGCTCGGCATGGGAAATGCGGCAACGCCTATGGGAATGCTTGCTGCGGAGGAGCTTGACAGAGAAAATGACAATCCATCTGTTCCGTCAGCCAATATGTGTATGCTCGTGGTGCTGAACACCACATCATTCCAGCTTGTTCCGTCCACTGTCATAGCTCTGCGGGCCGCCGCGGGTTCTGCGCAGGCGGTATCAATAATACTTCCTATATGGTTTGCGTCCGCGTGTGCAGTCGCAGCGGGAGTGCTGTCCGTAAAAATAATGGGGAGGCTGAAAGGATGAGATACATAACTCCGGCTATCATAATAATCATTATTATGACGGCGCTGATAAGGAAAAAGGCAGTATACAATGATTTCATTGAAGGCGCGGCCGGCGGAATACGGCTGCTTGCTGACATTTTTCCTCCCCTGATCGCTATGCTTACCGCGGCGGCGATGCTGAAGGCTTCCGGGGCAATGGATATAGCGATTAATTTTATCTCAGGTTTTGCGGATAAAACAGGGCTTCCGTCTGAGGTTATACCACTTGTGCTTATACGGCCTGTTTCCGGCAGCGGGGCTGTTGGTGTGTTATCGGGAATTTTAAATGAGTATGGTGCCGATTCGCTGCCGGGCAGACTTGCGTCTGTAATTTGCGGCAGCACCGAAACGACATTTTACTGCCTTGCTGTGTATTTTTCAAAAACAAGAGTAAAATATATAAAACGCGCGGTCCCGTGCGCCGTAATAGGTGATTTGACCGGTATTGCCGCGGCGGTTTTTGCATTGAGGGTGCTGGGCTTATGAATTGCGCTTTAATATGTAAAAAACAATCAGAGATTTTAAAAGGAGATACTGCGCAGTTGAATTTTGGAAGTTACAGCGAAAAGTAGAGGGTAAAGACTACAGAAAAACAGTTGGATTTCATGTAGTCTTTATCTTTTTTATTGTGCAAATTCCACATAAAATTGACAAATTTTTGTTAAACACAATTATTTTATTAGAAAGTTAATAAATTTTGCAATATTACTTGAAAAATTATTGATTTTGGTATAAAATATAATCAAATAAATATGCCGTATTATCGGCAATGTAAAGGAGATTACGAACATGTTAAACAAGTTAAATGTGGAAAGTGTTGATGTAAAGGGCAAGAAAGTCCTTGTAAGATGCGATTTTAATGTTCCGCTCAACGATAGGCAGGAGATCACAGACGACACAAGAATTGTTGCCGCGCTTCCTACAATTCAGTATCTTGTAGATAACGGAGCGAAGGTTATCCTCTGCTCGCATATGGGTAAGCCGAAGGGTAATCCGGTTCCGGAGCTTTCGCTTGCTCCGGTTGCTGAGAGACTTTCAGAGAAGCTTGGCAAAGAGGTTGTATTCGCGGCTGATGACAATGTTGTAGGCGAAAATGCAAAGGCAGCTGCTGCAGCTATGAATGACGGTGATGTTGTGCTTCTCCAGAACACGCGTTACAGAGCAGAAGAAACAAAAAATGCTGCGGCTTTCTCAGAGGAGCTTGCGTCGCTCGCAGAGCTGTTTGTAAATGACGCGTTCGGCACTGCTCACAGAGCGCACTGCTCAAATGTCGGCGTTACAGAGTATATCAAGCCGGCAGTTGCAGGCTACCTCATTGAGAAGGAAATCAAGTTCCTCGGCAATGCGGTTAATTCACCGATAAGACCGCTTGTTGCGATCCTCGGCGGTTCAAAGGTATCATCAAAGATCTCGGTAATCGAAAACCTTCTCAAGAAGGTAGATAAGCTCATCATAGGCGGCGGCATGGCTTACACCTTCTTCGCTGCGCAGGGCAAGACTACAGGTACTTCACTTCTTGAGCCGGATTATATTGATTACGCTAAGAAGATGCTCGATGAGGCGGGAGACAAGATCGTTCTTCCTATCGACACGGTGATCACAGAGAAGTTTGATAACGATGCTCCGTCGCAGGTTGTCGAGGGCGACATTCCTGACGGCTGGATGGGTCTTGACATCGGCCCGAAGTCGATCGAGAAGTTCAAGGCGGTTCTTGCGGATGCAAAGACTGTTGTATGGAACGGACCGATGGGCGTATTCGAGATGCCGAATTTCGCAAAGGGCACAAATGAAATTGCTTCGCTTCTTGCCGAGCTTGATGCGACAACGGTTATCGGCGGCGGCGACAGTGTTGCGGCTGTTAATCAGGCAGGTCTCGCAGACAAGATGAGTCATATTTCAACAGGCGGCGGCGCTTCAATGGAATTCCTTGAGGGTAAGGATCTTCCGGGTATTGTTGCTCTTACAGACGCTGAATAATAAAAACAGATAAAGTACAGGCTTTAATTCGGTTTTAGTCAGGGAAAGGAAAAACAGAAATGGGAAAGTATATTATTGCAGGCAACTGGAAGATGAACAAGCTTCCGTCAGAGACCTATGATTTCGTAAAAGAGGTTGTGGAGGCGACAAAGGGAGCTGAGTGCGAGGTCGTATGCTGCACACCGTATGTATGTCTTGCTCCGGCGGTTGAAGCTGCGAAGGGCACACATGTAAAGATTGGCGCAGAGAATCTCCACTATGAGGAAAAGGGAGCATTCACAGGCGAGGTTTCGGCTGAGATGCTTGTTGACCTCGGTGTTCAGTATGTAATCATGGGACACAGCGAGAGACGTGAATACAACAACGAAACAGACGAGACCGTAAACTTAAAGGCAAAGAAAGCGCTTGCCGCAGGTCTTATTCCTATCGTTTGCTGCGGTGAGTCACTCCGGCAGCGCGAGGCGGGAATTACAATGGACTGGATTTCAATCCAGATCAAGAAGGCTTTTGCGGGAATCAGCGCGGACGACGCAAAGAAGGTTGTTGTTGCTTATGAGCCTATCTGGGCTATCGGCACAGGAAAGACTGCTACTGATGAGCAGGCGGAAGAGGTCTGCGGAGGCATCAGAGCGCTTCTTGCAACGCTTTATGACGAGGAAACGGCAAAGGCTATCACGATCCAGTACGGCGGCAGCATGAATGCAAAGAACTGCGCGGGACTTCTTGCCAAGCCGAATATTGACGGCGGACTTATCGGCGGCGCGTCACTTAAGGCTCCGGACTTCGCTGTTATTACATCAGCTGCTAAATAATTAAAGGTTGATATTTATATACCCATAAAAATCCGCGGATTTTTATGGGTATATTATATAGCATGCATATAGGATTAAGTAAAAAAGGAGAAATAATATGGCAAAATCACCAGTAGCTTTAATCATCATGGATGGTTACGGCATTAATTCAAATACAGAGGGTAATGCTATTGCAGCCGCGAACAAGCCTAATCTTGATTCGTATCTGAAAAATTATCCGAACACACAGCTCCAGGCAAGCGGTCTTGCCGTAGGTCTTCCGGACGGACAGATGGGCAACAGTGAGGTCGGTCATACAAATATCGGCGCGGGACGCGTTGTATACCAGATGCTCGTTAAGATCACAAAGGATATTGAGGACGGCACATTTGCTGAAAACAAGGCATTAAAGGCTGCAATGCAGTCGGCAAAGGACAATGATAAGGCGCTTCATCTTATAGGCCTTCTTTCAGACGGCGGCGTACACAGCCACATCAGGCATCTTATCGGACTTCTTGAGATGGCGGATAAGATGGGTCTTGAAAAGGTATATGTTCATACATTTCATGATGGCCGTGACGTACCCCCGACCTCAGGCGTTGAGTATATGCAGCAGCTTGTTGACGAGATGAAGAGAATAGGAATAGGCTCGGTTGCCACGATCAGCGGCAGATACTATGCTATGGACCGTGACAACGCATGGGACAGAGTTGCAAAGGCTTACGCTGCAATGGTTCTCGGCGAGGGCATACAGGAAACAGATCCGGTGGAGGCTATTAAAAATTCATACGAAAACGGTGTAACAGATGAGTTTATCGTTCCTACGGTTATAAACAAGGAAGGTATGATTTCGGCGGGTGACAGCGTTATCATGTTCAATTTCCGCCCTGACCGTGCAAGACAGATCACCAGAACCTTTGTAGACCCTGATTTTGATGGATTTGAGAGAAAGAAGGGCTATTTCAAGGTTAATTATGTATGTATGGCTCAGTATGATGCCGAGATGCCTAATGTAACGGTGGCATATCCGCCGGAGCAGCTTCATATGACCTTCGGTGAGTATATTTCAAAGCTTGGTATGACACAGCTCAGAATCGCGGAAACACAGAAGTATGCGCATGTGACCTTCTTCTTTAACGGCGGTGAGGAGCGACAGTTCGAGGGTGAGGACAGGATCCTTATCAAGTCTCCTGATGTTGCAACCTTTGATCTTAAGCCGGAAATGTCGGCTCCTGAGGTATGCGATGCCGTATGCAAGGCGATTGACGAGGACAAGTATGATGTAATCATTCTTAACTACGCTAACTGCGACATGGTAGGTCATACAGGTATTATGGACGCGGCGATAAAGGCTGTGGAAGCAGTTGATACCTGCGTAGGCAGAATGGTGGAAAAGCTGCTTGAAAAGGGCGGCAAGGCTATAATTACAGCTGACCACGGTAACGCGGACTGCCTTATTGATCCGGAAACAAAGGAGCCGTTCACGGCGCATACGACAAATCCGGTGCCGATGATTGTTATCGGAGAAGGGGATGTTAAGCTAAAGGAAGGCAAGCTTTGCGATCTCTGCCCGACAATGCTTGATATGATGGGTATTGAAAAACCGGCTGAAATGACCGGTGAAAGCCTTATTGTAAAATAAAAGAGGAAAACGAATGAAAAAAATTTTAACAGTATTTTTTGCTTTGACTATAGCGTTATCTGTATCGGCATGCGGCAGAAAAACAGAAACAGCGGAAGATTATGCCGATAAGCTTGTAAGCGGCGAGATTGAGCCTGATGTAGAAATCGAAGAAAAAAGTGAGGCTCCGGAAACGGAGGAAACACCCGCTGTAACTCTTGCGCTTTCGGAGGAGGATATGGGTAAGCTTGTGGATACGGCTGCCAATGATTATAAATCGTTTACAATTCAGCCTATTGATTCTCCGGATTTCTTTGTAGGAAAGCAGCTCAGAGCTGTGGCAACAATACAGGATCATCAGATGACAAATGTTTATGCAAACGACATTGAAACTAAATTTACCAATGATTCGCTTACAATAAAGTATATATCTGACGGAGAACCGGCAGAGCAGAATTGCATTGTATACATGATAGCGGATAAGGTAGCGGTATCACCTGAGAACCGGCAGTTTTCGTATGTTGCATACGGCGAAGATGAAATATCTTCGGAGACGACTGACGGAACGATCGGAATTGTTACTTTGATTAAAATGAGTGATAATGTGGATATGGGTGAAGCGGCGGCGGATACCTATATAATGCTTCAGGAAACCTCAAATGAAGGTGTATATGAGATATTTAAGGTTATGGATTAAATAACGGCAGCAGGATGCATTGAAATGCGTCCTGTTTTGCGATGATTATTATAATAAATTGTAAAATTTGACGAAGAAATGTATAAAATGAAAAAAATAAGCACAAGATATAGTATATAAAAATTAAATGTAACAAAAGAAATAAAAAATAAAAAAATGCTTGACAAACGCAATAGTTTGTGGTATTATTTAATAGCTGTCGTTGAGACAGCTAAGCTTTGAACATTGAAAAATGAACAGTGTGAGTTCTTGAAAGTGC
>CAZOHJ010000058.1:0-6661 GCA_964579875.1 uncultured Lachnospiraceae bacterium
CTCGTAATGTTTTTAAATTTTGTTTACAATTTGTTTACTCATTCAAAAACCGTGTTGTGTCTGCAATAAGGTATTGACATAAGGCAATATCAAATGGTATAATACCATTATGAAATCGGACATATTATTTAAAATGTATAAACCTGCAAAATCAAGGATCAAGGAGGCAAAACAGCATGGCTGAGCCGAAAGAAAGAGTTGAAGAGCTTACTAAGCTTATAAATCACCACAATTACAAATACTATGTGGAGGATTCGCCGGAGATAACGGATTTTGAATTTGACGCGCTGCTGAGAGAGCTGGAGCAGCTTGAGGAGCAGCATCCGGAGCTGAAAAAGGCTAATTCACCGACTATGCGTGTGGGCGGCGAAGCGGCGTCCACCTTTGCCGAGGTACGGCATACGATTCCTATGCAAAGCTTACAGAAGGCGTTCTCAATGGAGGAAATCTATGATTTTGACAGAAGGGTTAAAGAGGTGATCCCGAATCCGGAGTATGTGGTTGAGCATAAGATCGACGGATTATCCGTTTCAATTGAATATGTAAACGGGGAGCTTATAAGAGGCTCCACGCGCGGCGACGGAATAACGGGTGAGGACGTAACGGAAAATATCAAAACAATACGTTCGATACCGTTAAAATTAAAGGATCCGATACCGTTCCTCGAAGTGCGCGGCGAGGTTTTTATGCCCGCGGAAAGCTTTAAAAAACTCAATGCGCTGCTTGAAGAAACGGAACAGCCTCTTTTTGCAAATCCGAGAAACGCGGCGGCAGGCTCTTTAAGACAGCAGGATCCGAAAATTGCCGCAAAGCGCAGACTTGATATATTTGTATTCAACATTCAGCGGATCGAGGGCGTTGAAATAACGAGCCACATAGATGGATTGCGGTTCTTAAAGGCGCAGGGCTTCAAGACCATCTTAAACGACAGAATTTTTAAAACCATTGAGGAGGCTTATTCCGAAATACAGCGTATAGGCAATGAGCGTGATTCTCTGAGCTTTGGTATTGACGGCGCGGTTATAAAGGTAAATGATTTTGCGTCCAGAACAATGCTGGGAGTAACGGCAAAGTTTCCGAAATGGGCGATCGCGTATAAATATCCGGCGGAAAAGCAGACAACGGTATTGAGGGACATAAAAATACAGGTTGGGAGAACCGGAGTTCTTACGCCGCTTGCAATTCTTGATACCGTCAGGATAGCAGGCTCCAATGTTTCCCGGGCGACCCTTCATAACAGCGACTATATCAGGGAAAAGGATATAAGGATAGGCGATACAGTCGTTGTCGAAAAGGCGGGAGATATTATTCCGGCGGTGGTCGAGGTTTTGAAAGAGGACAGAAGCGGAGACGAAACCGAATTTCATATGCCTGATAAATGCCCTGAATGCGGCGCGGAGGTCGTCCGTGAGGAGGGCGAAGCGGCATACCGCTGCACGGGAATAAGCTGTCCGGCACAGCGGCTGAGAAATATAATACATTTTGTGTCCCGTGACGCGATGGATATTGACGGACTGGGGCCTTCAAATATTGAAAAGCTTGCGGATAACGGATTTATAACCGACGCGGCGGACGTCTACTATCTTGATTATGAAAAGGCGGCGGAGCTGCGCGGCTTTGGCGCAAAGTGGGCGGCAAATCTCAAAGCATCGACGGAGAAGTCAAAGACAAATCCGCTTTACAGGCTGGTGTTCGGTCTGGGGATAAGGCACATAGGGGAGAAAGCGGCAAAAATTCTTGCCGCGAAATACAAAAATATAGACGCGCTCATGGACGCGCCCGCAGAGGAAATGGCGGAGATCAGCGATATAGGCCCTGTAATGGCGGAATCGGTTGCGGAGTTTTTTCGTCAGCCGCAGAATATTGATTTTATATACCGCTTAAAGATGGCGGGTGTGGATTGCATTGACGAAGAAACGGAAACGGAAGACAGGCGCTTTGAGGGCAAGACCTTTGTTCTCACCGGAACTCTTGAAAAATACAAGCGTTCGGAGGCTGCAAAGATAATTGAGGATCTCGGCGGCAAAACCTCATCAAGCGTTTCAAAAAAGACAAGCTATGTCCTTGCCGGAGCAGAGGCCGGAAGTAAGCTGACAAAGGCACAGTCTCTCGGAATTACCGTGATTTCCGAGACTGAATTTGAAGAAATGATAAAATAGTTTACATAAAAATATTATGTAAACCAATAAGTGAAATTATGACAAAACAGGTAGTTACAGATTACAGAACATCACAGGAAACGGTATCGGAGCTTGAACGGCTGGGCTATGATGTGGTTTTTACAAAACCGCTGAAAAAGCTTTATCGTGAAATACAGGGTCATGCCGACATACAGCTTCATGTCTTTAACGGCAGGGCATTATGCGCACCGGAGACCTACAGCTATTATAAAGCCGCCCTGAAAGGGGTTGATGTTGTATGCGGCGTCTCGAAGCCCGGCTTTGAATATCCGAACGATATAGCATATAATACATGCGGCATAGGCGGCTATGCCGTATGCAGAAGAAAATTCACCGATCCCGCAATTATTGCGGGATATGAGGCGGCGGGCGGAAAAATTCTTGACACAAAGCAGGGCTATGCCAAATGCAGCATATGCGTTGTAAACAGCGGCTCGGCGATAACAGCGGATGAGGGTATTTACAGACTTCTTAAAAAGAACGGACTCAATGTCCTGAAAATACGCGAAGGATATATAAGGCTCTATGATATGCAGGGCTTTATAGGCGGCGCGTCAGGCTTGTTGGAGGAAAATGTTCTTGCGTTCAACGGAGATATTAAGACGCATCCGGATCGTGACAGCATACTTGATTTCTGTAAATCCTGCGGTGTTGAGGTTGTTTCGCTCGCAAACGGTGAATTGCAGGATATAGGCAGTATTATGAGAATAAATATTTAATAGTTATGGAAGATTTATTAAGCGGATTGAATGATGAGCAGCTTGACGCTGTAACATCAACAGAAGGATTTATAAGGGTCATAGCAGGAGCAGGCTCGGGCAAAACAAGGGCATTATCCCGCCGTTTTGCTTTTCTTGTCAATGAGGTCGGTATTCTGCCGGGCAACATTCTATGTGTTACCTTCACAAACAAATCGGCAAACGAAATGCGGCAGAGAATACACAGTCTGACCGGCGATAATGACACGGGCTATATAAGCACGTTTCACAGCTTCTGCGTTTCCATTCTGCAGGAGGACAGCTATGCGGTGCAGTACCCCAAAAGCTTCCTTGTGCTTGACAATGCCGATATTGATTCAATGCTTGGTATCATATATGAGGAACGCGGATTAACCTTGCGGAACATGACCTTCGGCAAGGCGCGGGATATGATCGAGATACGAAAGCTGTTTAAGGAGCCGGAATATTATAAGGATATGATCACAATGCCTCTTGACGCACTGAAACGGAAATATGATGAGGCGGTGACTCCGTCTGATATAATATTCTACGGCTATCTCTATCAGGAAAAGAAATGCTTCGGGCTTGATTATAATGACCTGATAAAGTTTTCACTGTTCATATTTGAGCAGAATGAGGATATAAAGCTTAAATGGCAGAAGCGTCTGGAATACATAATGATCGATGAGTTTCAGGATATAGACGAGCTGCAATACAAGCTTATGGAGGTTCTGTGCGGCTATCATAAAAACCTTTTTATAGTAGGCGATCCCGATCAGACAATATACACCTGGCGCGGAGCAAATGTGAAATATCTTCTGGATTTTGACAAGGCATTTCAGGATGTTAAAACCATTATGATGATGAAAAATTACCGCTCGACGCCGCAGATATTATCGGTGGCAAATTCGCTGATAGACAAAAACCGGCGCCGTATAAAAAAGGATCTGATACCTGTGCTTTGCGGCGGCATGGAGGTGGTGTGCCATCACGGGGAAACCTCTGAGGCCGAGGCTGCATGGATCGCGGAGCGAATAGAGGAGCTGCACAGGAGCGGAATACCGTACCGTGAAATGACGATACTCTACAGGGCGCATTATATTACAAGAACAATCGAGGAGATATTTTTACAGGAGAAAATTCCGTATACGATATACAGCGGGATCCAGTTCTTTGAGCGCAGGGAGATAAAGGATGCGCTGTCATATCTGAGAATGGCGGCATACAAGGACGATTTGTCATTTTTAAGAATTGTAAATACTCCGAAGCGTTATATAGGCAAAACAAGAATCAAATTTTTGCAGGACTATGCGGAGCAGAACGGCTGCTCGTTATATGAGGCGCTCACAAGAAACCTTGAAACAGAGCTTTTCAGAGGAACAAAGGGAGCAAGGTTTGTCAGGCTTATAGAGGATTTTGCGGCAGAATGTCAGGGGCGCCCCGTCTCGGAGCTGCTCTCCGCGATGCTTGATGCAAGCGGCTATGAGGAAATGCTCAGGACTGAGGGGAGCCAGGAAAGGCTTGATAACCTTGCGGAATTGAAGCAGTCTGTTTACGAATATGAGACCTCCTGCGGCGAGGAAAGCACCCTGGAGCATTATCTGAACCATGTTGCGCTTTTTACAAACAGTGACGCGATTGAGGTATCGGACAAGGTCAGGCTCATGACTGTGCACACAGCGAAGGGGCTTGAATTTCCGTATGTGTTCCTGTGCGGTATGAATGAAGGCATATTTCCGTCGAAGAAAACAAATACGATGCCGGGAATGGAGGAGGAGCGCCGTCTTGCGTTCGTTGCAATAACAAGGGCGGAAAAGGCATTGTATATTTCCGAGGCGGAGGGTCGTAACTTTGACGGTTCCGCGCGTTATCCGTCAAGATTTATATTTGACATAAACCCGGAGCTTTTATGCTTTACCCGGAAGCCTGATGAAAGTCTCATATCAGACGCGCAGAGATTTATAAGCGTCAGCACGCGTTATCTGACCGTTGATAAGCTTGATACCGAATACAGTGAGGGCGATAAAATACGTCACAGGATTTTCGGCGACGGAATAATTACAGGAATAGATGAATCAAAATCGGCATATATTATAAAGTTTGACAATATGGATACGCCACGGTCAATATCCTTCAGAATAAAAATGGAACGATTATGAATTTTACGCTTATATATTGAATTGTATTTCGCTAAATAATCTCAAAATAAAAAATTGACAACCATACAATAGCGTGATATAATAAGCCTATAAACTCAGGCAGGAGGAAAATACCAATGAATAATGAAACGGTCATAGTGCTTGATTTCGGCGGACAATACAATCAGCTGATTGCAAGACGAGTGCGCGAATGTAACGTATATTGCGAAGTTTTGCCGTATAAATCAGACATTTCAAAGATAAAAGAAAAGGATCCGGTTGGAATTATATTCACCGGAGGACCAAGCAGCGTTTATGAAGAAAACGCCCCGAAATATTCAAACGAAATATATGAGCTTGGTGTTCCGATTCTCGGAATATGCTACGGGAGCCAGCTTATGTCATATTCTCTCGGCGGAAAAATCTCAAAAGCGTCAAAGCGTGAGTACGGTAAAACGGAAGTTAATGTTGAAGATTCGCTTCTCTTTGACGGCATTGACAAAAATACCGTATGCTGGATGAGCCATACAGATTATATTGAAAAGCTTCCGGAGGGCTTTAAGATAACAGCCTATTCAGATTCGTGTCCCTGCGCGGCATACGAGAACACGGAAAAAAAGCTCTATGCGGTTCAGTTCCACCCTGAGGTGAATCACACCGTACAGGGTCAGCAGATGCTCCGCAACTTTCTTTACAAGATCTGCAGCTGTAAGGGCGATTGGGTTATGAGAGATTATGCGAAGAAAGCCGTTGCGCAGCTTAAGAAAAAAATCGGTGACAAGAAGGTGCTTTGCGCCCTTTCCGGCGGTGTGGACAGTTCGGTCGCGGCACTCATGATACACAAGGCAGTAGGTGATCAGCTTACATGTGTATTTGTTGACAATGGTCTGCTCCGCAAAAACGAAGGTGACGAGGTTGAGAATGTGTTCAGAAAGCAGTTCGACATCAACCTCATAAGAGCAAACGCTCAAGACAGATTTTTAGGCAAGCTTGCCGGAGTTACAGAGCCGGAGAAGAAGAGGAAAATCATTGGTGAGGAATTTATCCGAGTATTCGAGACAGAGGCAAAGAAGATAGGCAAGGTGGACTTCCTTGTTCAGGGTACGATTTATCCTGATGTTATCGAGTCAGGCGCAGGAGATGCCGCAACGATAAAAAGCCATCACAATGTGGGCGGTCTGCCGGAGCACGTTGATTTCAAAGAAATCATAGAGCCGCTCCGCGATTTGTTTAAGGACGAGGTACGTCAGCTTGGAATAGAGTTAGGCTTGCCTGAAAAGTTCGTATGGCGCCAGCCTTTCCCCGGGCCCGGTCTTGCGGTAAGAGTAATAGGTGAAATAACAAAAGACAAGCTTGAAATATTAAGAGATGCCGATGCAATCTTCCGTGAGGAGATAGCCAACGCAGGTCTGGACAGAAGCATAAACCAATATTTCGCAGTAATCACAGATATGAGGAGCGTTGGTGTAATGGGTGACTACAGAACCTATGATTACACCCTGGCTCTCCGTGCCGTCACTACCACCGACTTCATGACCGCGGACTGGGCAAGGATCCCGTATGATGTTATCGAAAAAGTCTCCAACAGAATTGTAAACGAGGTTCAGCACGTAAACAGATTGGT
>CAZOHJ010000059.1:0-6584 GCA_964579875.1 uncultured Lachnospiraceae bacterium
ATAATAATGGGCTTGGAACAACCGATACGGTATCTTAAAGGGGTGGGCGAAAAACGCGCAGCCCTTTTTGAAAAAAAGGGGATAAAGACGGTCAGGGATATGCTGTATTTTTTCCCGAGGTCACATGAGGACCGCTCAAAAATAAAGCCGATTGCGGAATGCATCGAGGGTGAAACCGTGTGTATTGCGGCGTCGGTATATCAGCTGCCGCTTGAACGGTATGTGCGCCGGAATATGCTTATCACCTCAATGAATGTATATGACGATTCGGGAATGATAAGCCTTGTGTGGTACAATAATAAATATGTGAAAAAGAATTTTACGGAAAACGGCAAATATGTATTTTTCGGAAAGGTGAGCAAAAGCAGACAGGGGCGTTTGCAGATGGTCGCGCCCGTATACGAAAAATTCGGCAATGAGCATTATACGGGCAAAATAATCCCGATATATCCGCTTACCGCAAAGCTGTCCCAGAAGACCGTGCAATCAACGATGGAGGCGGCGATCAAGGAGGCGGGACAGCTTGAGGAATATCTTCCGGAGCATATAAGGGAGCAGTACAAAATCGCGGAAATAAATTTTGCGATGCATAATATCCATTTTCCGAGGGATTTTAAAAACTATAATATTGCCCGTGAACGCTTTGTTTTTGAGGAGCTGTTAATATTGCAGCTTGCTTTAAGCGGGAGAAGGGATAAAAATTCAGAAAATCCCGGACAGGTTTTCGGAGATGTGAAGTGTGTAAGGGAGTTTACCGATACGCTGCCGTTTGAACTGACGGGCGCGCAGAAGAGGACGATAAATGAAATATGCCGTGACTGCAAGTCGGGCAGACAGATGAACAGGCTTGTGCAGGGCGACGTCGGCTCCGGTAAAACCGCAGTCGCGGCAGCAGCGATATATATGGCGGTCAGAAACGGCTTTCAGACGGCGATGATGGCGCCTACCGAGATACTTGCCGCCCAGCACATGGAATCGCTTTCAGAGCTGTTTGAAAAGCACGGAATACACACTGTGCTGCTTACGGGCAGTATGAGGGCAAAGCAGAAACGGGAGGCGCTTTCGAAAATCGCTTCGGGAGAAGCGCAGGTAGTTATTGGCACTCACGCGCTTATACAGGAAACGGTGGAATTTAATGATCTAGGCTTTGTTGTGGCTGACGAGCAGCACCGTTTCGGCGTAGAGCAGCGGGCAAAGCTGCTTGCGAAGGGAAACGCTCCGCATATGCTTATCATGTCGGCAACGCCGATCCCGAGGACGCTCGCGCTGATCCTTTACGGCGATCTTGACATTTCAATAATAGACGAGCTGCCGCCGGGCAGAAAGCCCGTTAAAACGTATTCCGTGCCGGGAGGTATGCGCAGCCGCGCCTATAATTATATATATAAAAATATAAAGGAAGGAATGCAGGCATATGTGGTCTGTCCTTTGGTGGCGGAGTCGGAAACGAGCGATCTGAAAAACGCCGAGGAGCTTGCGCGGAAGCTTGCGCAGGACTATCCGGATATAAATGTCGGACTCATGCACGGAAAAATGAAAGCAAGGGACAAGGATGAGGTGATGAAGGGCTTTGCATCGGGAGAGCTGCAGCTGCTTGTCGCGACCACGGTGATCGAGGTGGGCGTAAATGTTCCGAATGCAAATATTATGGCTATTGAAAACGCCGAGCGTTTCGGCTTGTCGCAGCTGCACCAGCTGCGGGGCAGAGTGGGCAGAGGCGGCGATCAGGCGCATTGTATACTTATAACTGACGCGGAAAACGAGGTTACAAAAAAACGAATGGAAACAATGTGCGCGTCAAATGACGGCTTCTATATAAGCGAACAGGATCTGAAGCTCCGCGGCCCGGGAGATTTCTTCGGAACGCGTCAGCACGGACTGCCTGAAATGAAAATCGCAAATCTCTTTGAGGACAGGGATATTCTGCGTATTTCACAGCGGGCAGCGAAAAGCCTTATCGAGGACGGGCTTGACAAATATCCGCTTTTAAAAAAACGCTGTGACGAGCTGCTTTCAAATGAAATTATAATGAACTGACACTCTATAAATTACCTGTAATATAAATTCTCCGAATGAGCAAGCTATAATCGGGAATTGAAAATCCCGCTTTAAAATGAATAAAGGAGGAGAATTAAAATGGCTAAAAAGTCTAATAAGCAGGAAATGGAGCAGTTCAAGATGGAGGCAGCCCGCGAGATGGGTGTTGACCTCAGCCAGAACTATAACGGTGATCTCACATCAAAGCAGGCCGGATCGGTAGGCGGACAGATGGTTAAGAAGATGGTTCAGGAATATGAGAACAAGATGAGCAAATAAACCTGCTTATCGCAAAAAGGCGTTTCTGCGGAGCTTAAATTTCCGCAAAAGCGCCTTTTCTTTTTTATCTTGTGGTCGCAAATTCCTGCGCCCAGTATATTCCGTAGGTGCCGCCGCGCGTGAAGGCAATGCCTATTTCTTTTAAGTCAGGGTTTAATATATTTTCTTTGTGCCCGTCGCTGGTCATCCAAGAGTCAACAACTGACTGCGGGTCAGGCTGTCCTGCCGCGATGTTTTCCGCTGCCAGGCTGTATCTGATACCAAGCTCCCTCATGCGGTCGAACGGGGTGCAGCCATCAGGAGTGTTATGCGAAAAATAATCGCGAACGAGCATATCCTCACAGTGCAGCCTTGCGGCTCTCGCAAGATCGCTGTTCCATGTCAGCTGCTGCAATCCATGCTGTGAGCGTATGTCGTTTACAAGATTAAAGACCTCGTATTGCCAGCCGTCGCAGCTTACAACCTTGTCGCTTGTAAGGTACAGTGAATCCCCTTCATATTCGGCCGACGCGTCAAGAGAGATTATGGCCGCCGAAACCGGTATAACAAAGCTGTTATTCATAATGCCGGCGGATTCCCGTATATTGTATATGGATTTATTTATAAACAAATAGTCTGTGTTATCAAATATTGAAATATTAAGCTCAGACGTGTATGCGGTCATGCGCCGTTCATCATCAAACCACTGCACCGTAAAGCCCGCTTCCTCAAATAGCGATCTTGCGGGTATCAGAACCCGCCCCGCGGCGCCCTTTGCGTATTCAATTTGCGTATCGTTAAGATAGACATTTTTTATATCTTTCGCGCCGGCGGTGAATGAGCATAGAAAAACAGCCAATGCCGAAAGCGCCGTAATAAATTTTTTCATATATAAAGGATCACCTTTCTTTGTTTAAATAACCAAGTATATTATACACTATATTTCGTATTTATGCAAGCATCTTCTTGATAATATTGTATAAAATAATCTATAATAAAAGACTTTTCTTGTAGATTATTAAAATTTACTAAAGAAAATAGTATAATAAATATAAATGAAAGAGGTGTTAATTATGCTGGATTATAAAGCTATAGGAAAGCAAATTAAGATTGCACGAATACAAAAGGATATTACTCAGGAAGCTCTGGCTGAGATGGTTGAGATCTCTGCCACGCACCTTAGCAATATAGAGGGCGGCAAGAAATCCGCCGGACTTGAAACGTTGGTAAGAATTGCAAAGAATCTTGACTTATCTATGGATAAGCTTTTATGCTATGAGCCGGGTCTGCCTATGCAAAGAAACTTTCTGACGGAAAATATATCGAGGGAGCTTTCGGACTGCACTTCTTCTGAGATGATCGTTATAGAGGAAGCGTTAAGGCAGGTAAAACAGGCGTTGCGGACGGCGTACGATAACAAATGATAAAGCGTACTGAAAGTACATACAGGGGGAATGAGGATGTTTTTGTTCACAGTGATAAGCAGCGGGGAGAAAAGGTTTGAACACTATTTTAATAAATATTATAAATATGCCTGCAGAGTATGTCTTAACATTGTGCATGCCCCGGACGTGGTCGAGGATATTATAACAATATCATTCTTTAAAGCTTATGATAAATTGAAGGATATGACGTCGGAGCGTGAGGCGAAGATATGGATCGCGACGATTGTGAGGAATGATTCGAAGAATTATTTGAAAAGCAAGGCGGCTGAGCAACGGTTAAATATCGAACCGTATGAGGATGCTATGCGGAGCAAATATGATTTATCGGGTGATCCTCTCAGTAATCTGATAGTTTCGGAGGCTGTGGACGAAATCTATAATGAGATACAGAATTTGAGTAAAAAACTGGCGGACACGATGATGCTGTCCTATAAGAATGGGATGAGCGCCCGGGAAATCGCGGAGTTGCTTAACGTACCGGAGAAAACAGTATACGGAAGAATAGAGAAGGGAACGAAAAGGCTTAAGGCTGCATTATGTAAAAAAGGCGAGGTGAATGATAATGGCAGATAATTCAAGGGATAAGCTGTTTGAAGCTTTAGCTAAGGAGGCATTCGAGAGATATGCCGACGATATAATAAACGAGCCGCTGTCTCCTTTGGACGAAAAGACCGAGGCTGAATTTGATAAAAACCGACAGCGGGTCTACGGGAACGTCATGAAGCTCGTAAAAAAGCGTCAGCGCAGGAGCCGTCCGAGATCATGGAAAAAGCTGTGGCTGCTTGTGGCGGTTCTGGCAGTGGCAGGCTGCGTTACGGCAATCAACGCTACGGCTTTTAAGGCATTTCTGTTTAAGTCCCTCACTTCGGTTGAAGGCGATGTACTGAATATGTCAGCGGACTATGCCGGATTTGATGCAAAGTATGCCGAAATTACAAATTTTGATAATAAGGAGGAGTTGATTGTGCCCGGCTGGCTGCCTGACGGGGCAGAACTGGTTAAGGTGCAGGATGAATATAAGAATGTAAGATTAAAATATTTGATAGATGAGGATTATCTGGAAATACATGAGATCAGTATTGGATTTGCTCAGAATAACACTTCTGTTTTTATGAGCGGCAACATATATAAGACAGAGGATATTAATGTGTTGGGAATGAATGGGGAGATTGCCTCGGTGAAATATGAGGATGGATTGGAAAAACGCACGGCTGTATTTTGCTCAGATACAACAAAATTTGTTATTAACAGCACATTATCGGAAACTAAATTGCTGTTTGTACTGGAAAAATTAAAGTATTTTCAAAAAAACTGATGAAAAAGTGAGAATTTTCACCTCTTAAGTTGTTTATATATATAAATAACTTAGGAGGTATTGTTATGCAAAAGGAAACATTAAGAAAGGTAATTTCGTTTACGTCTATGATATGCGCAGCATTGAATATGACAATACTGCCGGTTCATGCCGATGAGGCGAAAACGCTAAGCGTAAACAAGGTCAGCTTTTCAGAGATTGCGCCGTATAGTTTATATTTGTCATACGGTGAAATTACATATCAGAGACTGAATTCAAGTACAATGCGTGTATTGGTTACAACAGCGGCAAATAGAGATGTAAGCTCTCTTTATCATGATGTTGTAATATATAAGAATGGCACTCTTGTTTTCGATGACAGATTAAGCGGCAGCAATGATACAAGCCTTGTTACTCCCATTGATATTCCTGCTAAATCCGGAGACTTTTTCTCCACCTATGTAACCCATTATGTCAGCCATTTGGGTACTACAGAGCATTTCGACACACACGAGGATGAAATATTCTGATGCGGTTTGCAAGAACCAAAGGCACATAAAAGGTTAATCGGATTGTTTTAAAAAGAAAAAACTAAGGGCATTTTGAAAACCAGGAACAGTTAAAATGAAAAGAAAGAATACAGAGGTGCTTTACAGATACATTGGAAAGAGAATAAAGAGGTACAGGAAAAAGCGCGGTTATACCGTTAAAGAGGCGGCAATGCGGCTCGGCATTCCACCGAGGACGCTTACCTCATATGAGAGCGGAACGCGGCAGATAAGCGTAGATTTGCTTTTGGAATTGTCCCGGGAGTATTCGATAAGCTATGAAGCGCTTACCGATATAAATAATATACGGGAAAAACTGCGCCTGTATCGTGATTTCACAAGTGATGAAGGTGAGCCTGTGTTTGATTACGGCTGCCTGGAAATGGATATCTGAGAATATTAATCTGCTGTAAATATATAATTCTTTTGTGGACATTGGCAGACTAATATAAAAACTGCCTGCCGGTTATGATACCGGCGGGTATTTTTTTGCGCAAAAAGAAGACCGCGCAGCGCGGTCTTCCGTAGATTTTGTTCTGAATTAGCCAAGCTCTGAGAAATACTTGATTGTTCTGACCATCTGTGATGTGTATGAGTTCTCGTTGTCATACCATGAAACAACCTGAACCTCATAGAGATCATCAGCAATCGGAGCTACCATTGTCTGTGTAGCGTCGAACAATGAACCATATCTCATACCAACGATGTCTGATGAAACGATCTCGTCCTCGTTGTAGCCGAATGACTCGTTTGCAGCAGCCTTCATTGCAGCGTTGATGCCTTCCTTGGTAACATCACCCTTAACAACAGCTGTAAGGATAGTTGTTGAGCCTGTCGGTGTCGGAACTCTCTGAGCTGAACCGATGAGCTTGCCGTTAAGCTCCGGAATAACAAGACCGATAGCCTTTGCAGCGCCTGTTGAGTTAGGAACGATGTTAACAGCGGCGGCTCTTGAACGTCTGAGGTCGCCCTTTCTCTGAGGACCGTCAAGAGTCATCTGGT
>CAZOHJ010000060.1:0-5264 GCA_964579875.1 uncultured Lachnospiraceae bacterium
TGGCTAAAAATCGCGATATAACGGCTTTTGTAGAGATATAAAATATTCGGAAGGACTTCCCCACTATAAAGCCTCTTACAAGCGTTTCATTATCATAATGCGCAACAGCCGTTTTTCCGTTATCGAGCGTGTAGGCTTCCTTTAAGCCTGACTTCCCCTCAGTTCCCAGCGCGGAATGCACCTCTTCTCTCGATGCTCCTGTTCTGATCGCCGTCACGTCCGCCTCGCCTGCCGCGGACACTGCCGCGGAAACGGCTATAAGCGCCGCTGCCGCCGTAACTGCCGGTAAACCCTTCATTGCTTTGATCTCCTTTCCGAACCCTCATATAATTTTCTTTTATCCTTTGCCGCGGCCCGTTATTACCGATCGGTGGTTTCGGCATATTCTTCTCCGTTTTTCACATAGATCTCATATCGGGTATGAACATCCGTAAGCCGGTAGAAATTGGCGTCCTTGTCTATTTTGTACAGACGGCAGCTCACCTCATCCGGCTTTACTATATATACCGGCTCTCCGTATTTGTACAGTCCCTTGCACGGATAAACGCTTTCCGCGCCCTTTTCCGGAGTGTAGCGGTAGATAATATTATTCCAGTCACTGTAAATATAATTCCCGTTAAGCGTGATATTGCGGAAATTAAGCCATGCTTCGCCCCGATAATTATCCGTAAGCAGCTTTTTTTCTCCCGTTTTTATGTTATACTCGTAAAAATCTCGGTAACCGTATGAGATCTCCCGATCCGCAAGTATCGTTACCTCATACAGCAGAATGTCTCCGAAACGCGCGGCCGCTCTGCCGTATATTTCCCCGGATCGCTCACCGTTACGCTCTATAAAAAACGATGTGTCCGTTCCTCCGTTTGTCACATCGGAATAATACCTGCCGATAATGGTATATTCATCATCGGACAGCTCATCACGGATACTCTCATGGAATTCCTCTTCCGTTTCTTCCGTTATTCCGCCGTATTCCTCTTCCTTATCCTCAGGACTATAGACATTCTCGGTTATTTCCCCTGTTTCCGTATTGTATATGTAGTATTTATCGCGCTCTCCCGTTGTCGAGAACAGCATCTCGCCGTTATTTTCCGATTTGTAGGCTTCAAATCCGATATGTTCTATATCGTAATCCTCCAGTATACGCTTCCATGCTCCGCCGTCCGTTACATACAGGGCATGATTTCCCCGGTCAAACATATAAAAGCTTCTTCCGTCGGTAAACACATCCGTATAATTCTCCGAAAGCTGTGTTACCGTAATTTCCTCGCTGCTCAGATCTGCCGAATACGGGCGGTTTTGCTCATCAAGCAGGATAAGTCCGTTATCCGCGCATACCGCCATATGCCTGAAATTATTCCACAACGAAACCGAATATACGTTAATACCGAATGATTTGCCGTTATCCTCGTCCGGATCGAACCACATTGTTATTCTCTCCGGCAGCGTCAGCGGGACGTCGCCGATTACGCGGTCGTTTTTTCCGTCCGCGGCCACGCAGTGAAGGAAATCATCGTTCCTCGATCTATAGAATATAAACCCGTTGTAATACTTTATTTCATAACAGTCATTACTGTTCAGCTTCTGCATATTGTCGCCGTTTGAGTCCACCTTGTAAAGCGCCCCTCCGTCATTCCAGTTGCTGAAATATATTTGGCCGTCCGCCCCGCGCACAGTCTGCTCCGGGATCTTAAAGCCGTTTGAGACAAGAGTCTCAAGCTCCGTTTTACTGTATTCCGGCGCAAGCTTTAAATTGCCCTCCATATCGTATACGCCGTAAAGCGTCGGTGAAAAACGCGACGACACGATATAAACAAGACCGCTCTGCGCATCAACGCTCTCCGTTATATACGGAATCGTGTATATAAACTCTCCCGCGTCTATATTGTAAACATCGGTTTTATCATTAAAATTAACGGCGTATGCAAGGCGCTTTCCATTGTACTCCGCGAAGTTTATTATCGAGTATATGTCCGCGTCAAGCGTCAGATATACCTTGTTGTTATCCTTTATATAAAGCGTATGGTCCGCATATACCTCGTTTATGCCGCCGAAGCTCTTTAAAATCGTCTCACCGGCAGTCTCATCTATGCCCTCATAGTCCGCCTTGATCATCTTTATAAATGTGCCGTACATACGGTAAAGCATCGTTATTGCCTGCTCAATAGTAAGGTCTGACTCAGGCATGAAATTGTTGTTTTCAACGGCTGTCACTATACCCATAAGCTTCAGCTCGCATACCGGCTCATAGGAATAATCGGCAAAATCAGCCTTGTCATCAAACAAATCGTCCGCAGCCTTTGCCGCCATCCATTCATCGGAGCCGAACTTCTTGCCCGCGCGGTATATTATGACCGCCGCGTCCTCCCGCGAAATTTTTTCTTCAGGCGAGAAATATTTATTCGTTTCCTTATAACTGCCTCCCTCATATACGCGGGTTTCCTCGGTCGTGCCCGTGCCGTTTACAACATTAAACGCCGCAAGAAAGTCGGCGCTGGCTCCCGACGCCGTATCCTCAAAGTAATTATATGTATCGTTTACAAACGCCGCCTTCGTCTTTTTTATTACCGACTCAACAAGATCCGTAAACTGTATCCGCGTAATATCGGCCTTATAGTCCGAAATCCCTTTAAACGATTCCGGCAGCAGCCCGTCGGATACAAAGCCGCTTACGCTGTTATAGCTCCACGAAGAAAGCTCGATCCATTCCTCCGCCTGCGCCGTATACGGCGCATGCATAGCCGCGGCGATAACCGCCGCTGTTAATTTTGCTTTTAAACCCATATCCGTTACCTCCTTAATTTTTTAACTTTTAATAACATAATTTACATTTTTATCCTTAAAATTTGGGTAAAGAAAAGACACCCCGCACCCGTAAGCGGAGTGCCGTTTTCAATTACCTGTTTACCCTTTATCCCCGAAAAAGCAGATCCTGTTATTCCTCACCGCTTATTATGTAACCTGTTTCAAGGCTGCCGTCGTCATAATGGAGAACCGCTGTCCTGCCGTCGTCCATGGTATACGATTCCTTGCTGCCGTTGGCGCCCGCGCTGTCAGCGTCAGCGTCAGCGTCTTCATAGGTCTGCGCCGGTTCCTCCTCCGCCGGTTCCGGAGCAGTATACTCTTCCCCTGTCTGCTCCCCCGCGGCATTGACCGGTTCCTGCGCCGGTTCCCGCTCCGGCACAGACGAATTGCTCCCAATCGCCGCGACCGCCGTTTGCTCCGCATTATTCTGCGCATTTACCGCAGCGCCTCCTACCGGGGACGTCTGCGCAGCTTCCGGTGCGCTGTCCGGCGCCGCCGCGTTTGCCGGAGCTTCAATGTTTTCAGGCTCTGCCGTTGCCGTCACCGCATTCGCAATTGCCGCGGCGGCGGTGACAGGCTCCGGCGTTGCCGTAATTTCAACCGTATTCTGAACAACAGCAGTCACCGCGTCCGTAAGGCACAGACATGACACGCATACGCTCGCTATCATCGCCGCGGCAAGCCATACGGGCTTTTTCTTTTTCCGCTCCGCAATGCGCTCTACCCTTTTTGCAACCTCATGCTTACCGTTTGAGACGCCCGACGCGCCCGGTATGAACAGGATATGCTCCGATGCGGTCTTCACAAGCACCCTTGCATATGCCTTGCGGCTGTCGGTAAGCTTAAGCACGCTGTCATCGCAATACATTTCAATATCCGTTCTGAGCTGACGGAAAGCCAGCCATATCAGCGGATTGAACCAGTTAACGCTTATAACGAACACGGCTCCCCACAGCTTCAGATTATCCCTGTGCTTATAATGACACATCTCATGTATGAGTATCTGTCTGTACTCGTCATGATCATAGCCCTCCGGCAGAACGATCGTTTTCATAAGCGTGTGCGCGTAGCTGCCGCGCTTTAATATAATGCTGTCGGAAATGTCAAGATCACACTTTACCGCCGCAAGAATTTTCTTTAGGGCGGCGTCCTCTATAGTATCTGAACGCGAAACCCGCATCATGTGTATCAGGAAGATGCTGAAATACCACATGACCGCCGTCAGAACACCGATAATATAGATCAGCGCGACCGCGTTTCTGACGTCATGACCGCTCCCCTGTACCGCCACAGCCTGATTTACGACCGTAATATCCCGCACGGCATTATAGATACTTGCCTTAGACGGTATGCTTACGCCGCCTATGCAGAACACCGTCTGTACAAACGGAATGATCCATATCGCGCAGTGCGCAGCGGCCGGAAGCTTCCGGCGGAATATCGCCTTGACCAGCATAACGAACGCGGTTATAACCGTCATTCTCATCGCAAGCGATATAAACAAAGAATATATAACACCGTTCATAATCTACCTCCCGGTCAATCATTCATCCATCTTGTTTATAAGCTCCATAAGATCCTTAGTCTCACTTTCTGACAGCTTTGAGTCCTTTACAAGATTTGAAAACATCATCCTTACCGAACCGTTATATATACGGTCAATAAGTCCGCGTGTTTCATTGCGTCTTGTATCCTCCTCGTCAACAGCCGCATAATACCTTCTCCCCTTGTCGGGGCCTTCGGTTCTGATAACGCCTTTTTTTATCAGTCTCAGAACAAGCGTCTTGATCGTTGAATAGCTCCAGCCGCAGCCCTCAAGCGCATCCCTTATCTCTCCGAGCAGCAGTCCGGGCGATGCCCACAACGCCTCCATCACCTTCCATTCAGCCTCGGAAATGTTATTTGTTCCTTCCATATTTGCCTCCTTTGGTTTATTTTTGTAATCTATATATAGTTTACACCGGTAAGCGTGATTTGTCAAGTGTTTTTTTTATTTTTTGAAAATTTTTTAAGAAAATATATAACCGAAAGATAAAAAACCGGTTGACTAAACTGAAAAAATAGAGTATAATAATAGGCAAGTATGGGACAAATCCCTACATATTCTGAAAGGAGATTTTATACAATGAAAATTGCTTTAATTAACGAAAACAGCCAGGCTGCAAAGAACAGCGTTATCGAGGCTACACTCAGAAAGGTCGTTGAGCCGCTCGGTCACGAGGTATTCAACTACGGTATGTACACAGCGGAGGATGAAGCTCAGCTTACATATGTTCAGATCGGTATTCTCGCGTCTATCCTTCTTAACTCAGGCGCTGCCGATCTCGTGATCACAGGCTGCGGCACAGGCGAGGGTGCGTGTCTTGCCTGCAACGCGTTCCCGGGAGTACTCTGCGGTCATGTTGTAGACCCGACAGACGCTTACCAGTTCACACAGGTAAACAACGGCAACTGTATCGCTA
>CAZOHJ010000061.1:0-5214 GCA_964579875.1 uncultured Lachnospiraceae bacterium
AACTTTAACTGCCATTTTAATTTCCTCCTAAAAAAATATATATTTTTTTGATGTAATACATCTTATACTATATTTTACAACATTTCTGAAAAAAATACAAGTCCTTTTGGAAAAATTCTGATATTTGCACAAAAAGGCTTGTTAAATTATGGACAATATTGAAGATTTTAATGCAATATAAAAATTATCCGGCTGTAAGGCCGTCATACCGGGTCATTTACGGCTCATTTGTTATATTATCTTATATCTCCGAGGTGAAAATGATGACCGAGATTACGCAGGTTCATGATGAATTACGCGGATGTTATGCTGAGGTGCGGTAATTACAGCACGCATCCCGAAATATAACATTCGCGGATATAATCCCTTGACTGATAAAAAAAGTCAGAGTTATAATTGGAAATACTATCGCTTATCCATGAGCAATAGACCTCGATAAGCGCCGCAACAGTATCATTATCCATTACATCTTCAATAAGACGCTCATATACCTTGCCTATAGACCAGTAGTCGGGGACCTCATATCTGCATTTTGAAACATTGTCATAATTCCCCTCGGGTATATTGCACAAGCTGATAAATTCGTCAGCGACCCTTGCTATAGGCTCACAGTGAAGAACATCGGCATATTTATAAATACGCCTTATGGTTTTTTCTCCCATCATTCTGACAACATCGCCCCGTTTCTGCTTCTGCTGTCTGCCTATATATTCTATTAAGCTGCATGTAAAAAATAAATCATTATCATTCTTCATCGGTTATCTCATATCCTTTCAGAAATTTAAGGGTCGTAAGCGCCCTCACCGTATGAAAGCTTATCTGATGCGTAGGTTTTTTAAACCTTGCAAGCTCCCAGAAGGCAGCGCGGCTTATTCTTCCATCAACGAAGTCCTGGATATAGTTGAATATCGTGTCATTTGCCATGGGTCCTTCAACTATATCATAAGCATGTGGTTTACCGCTTCTGCATGAAACAATAAAATCAAGCCATTCCTCGGTCATTCCGGTAAATCTTTTAACGCTCAGGCTGTTATCGGGTGTATAAACATATTCATTCATTTTGCCCGATCCCGTAAATCTTACAGCCCATCTTTTTGCTTGCTCAGGCATAATCGTACAATAAAAACCAAAATAAAAGTCCTTATTATATTTTGCAATCCGTATCTCAGGGAATTCGACTATTTCCTTGCTTCCGAGGTATAAAATTATTTCACTCATTGTATCACCGCTATCTATGTTCTGATACCGTTATTGTAACATATTAATTTATTAAAAGCAATATTTAATTGCAATTAAAAAGGAAGAAATTGTTATCGCAAAGCGACGTATCTTCCTTGATTATTTAATCAAAACCTCATGAGCTATTTTCCAAACAAATCAGAATGCGAACCGGTTCTTGCAAGTGATAAAACAAGAACATCTTTTTTATCAGATAAATGAGCAGCATTGTTTCAAATCATAGTGATTCGTCCGCTTTTGTTTTTATTTCAGAATCCATACGAATACTGATATTTGTTGTTGAAGCTGCCATAAGCCCATCTCCTTTCTGTTCGTATTATACGCTATCTGAGAAAAAATCAATATACTGTGCGAAAAAATATTTAAAGGTATAAAGCTTAAAAAGGAAGGAACCGGATAAGACCGGCGCTCCTTCCTTTTTGACTGAATTATCAAACCTTCTCAACGCCGAGCTTTACTTTTTCGCCGTTTATGTTCCATTCCTTTGAATTATCGCAGTCGGTGTCATATACAAGCTCATCTGCGAGAACCTGGCTTCTGATATATTCGCCGTTGCGTGTGAATATGCCGCTGATCTTCGCATTGCCTGAGAGGTATACCCGAATGTGGTCCATAACCTCAAAGCCGCTGTCCTTTCTCATGTTCTGGAGCTTTGAAACAAGCTCTCTTACAAAGCCCTCCTCGATAAGCTCATCGTTAAGCTTTATTTCAAGCACAACGGTGATTGCACCGTCTTGGTCGGTTACATAGTCATCGGACTTAACAGTTTCGATAAGAAGATCCTCCCGTGAAAGATCTTCCGCGTTTCCTGCGACCTCGATCGTAAGAGCACCCTTTTCATTGATCTCGGACATAGCCTTTGCGCCGTCAATGCCTGCAAGAATTTCACGAACCTCGTTAATATTCTTGCCGAAACGGCGGCCGAGAGTTCTCAGCTGCGGCTTGAAGCTGTATGATGCGAACTGTGAAACATCATCGACAAATTCAACATTCTTGATGTTAAGCTCTGTCTTTATAATGTCCTTATAGAACTCCTTAAGCTCCGTGTCAGCCTTTACATAAATTGCGTTAAGCGGCTGACGGCTCTTAAGCCCTGATGCGTTTCTGCATGCACGACCGAGCACAACTATATCAAGAACCTCCGCCATGCTGTCCTCAAGCTCCTTGTCGATGAGCTTTTCATCAGCCTCAGGGAAATCACAAAGGTGAATGCTTTCCGGAGCAGCTGCATCTATGGACTTAACAAGGTTAAGATAAATATCCTCTGTCATGAACGGGATCATCGGAGCGGCAGCCTTACACAGTGTTACGAGTGATGTGTAAAGCGTCATGTACGCGTTGATCTTATCCTGCGGCATTCCCTTTGTCCAGAAACGCTGGCGCGAAAGACGCACATACCAGTTTGACATATCGTCAACAAGTTTGTCGAGCGCCTTTGCCGTTTCCGTAATCCTGTAGGCGGAAAGATTGCTGTCAACCTCCTTAACGGCAGAGTTGACGCGTGAGAGCATCCACTTGTCCATTACCGAAAGCTTGTCATATTCAAGCTCATATTTTGTCGCGTCAAAGCTGTCTATGTTGGCATAAAGCACGAAGAACGCATAGGTGTTCCAGAGCGTGCCCATAAACTTTCTCTGCCCCTCTGTAACCGCCTTGTCATAGAAACGGTTCGGCAGCCAAGGAGCCGAGTTTGAATAGAAGTACCAGCGAACCGCGTCCGCGCCGTGCTTTTCGAGGGCATCGAACGGGTCAACAGCGTTGCCCTTTGACTTTGACATCTTCTGTCCGTTTTCGTCCTGAACTAGACCGAGAACAATTACGTTCTTGTACGGAGCCTGATTAAAGAGTATTGTCGATTCGGCAAGCAGAGAATAGAACCAGCCTCTTGTCTGGTCAACGGCTTCGCTTATGAAGTCGGCGGGGAAGTTCTCCTTGAATATATCCTCATTTTCAAACGGATAGTGCCACTGGGCGAACGGCATTGCTCCCGAGTCGAACCAGCAGTCTATAACCTCCGGAACTCTGCGCATCTCGCCGCCGCAGTCCGGGCACTTGATCGTAACCGAGTCAACAAACGGACGGTGCAGCTCGATATTGTCCGGGCAGTTGTCCGACATTTCCTTAAGCTCGGCAATTGAGCCGACAACATGGCGCTTGCCGCAGGAGCATTCCCATACGTTTAACGGAGTACCCCAGTAACGGTTGCGGCTGATGCCCCAGTCCTGAATGTTTTCAAGCCACGAACCGAAACGTCCCTCGCCGATAGTCTTTGGTATCCAGTTTATGGTCTTGTTGTTTTTGATCATGTCATCCTTAACCGCTGTCATCTTGATGAACCATGTGTCGCGCGCATAGTAGATAAGCGGTGTGTCACAGCGCCAGCAGAACGGATAGCTGTGCTCAAACTTCGGAGCATTGAAGAGAAGCCCTCTTTCGTCAAGATCCTGTAATACGAGCTTATCCGCATCCTTGCAGAAGGTCCCCGGCCACTTTGTTTCAGCTGTCAGGCAGCCCTTGCCGTCAACAAGCTGTAAGAACGGAAGGTCATATTTTTTTCCGACCTTTGAGTCATCCTCACCGAAGGCGGGCGCGATATGAACGATACCTGTGCCGTCGGTAAGTGTTACATAATTGTCGCAGGTCACATAGTAAGCCTTGTCCCTGATGCTCTCCTGCTCATAAAGCCCGGTGTATTTCATCCCTTCAAGATCTGTGCCGACATATTTTTCTATAACCTCAGCCTCGGCATCCTTGAAGTTTGACTCAACAAGCGCCTCCGCGAGAATGAAGTATTCGTCATTAACCTTGATTTTTACATAGGCTTCGTTCGGATTTACGCAGAGCGCAACATTTGACGGAAGTGTCCACGGAGTTGTTGTCCATGCGAGGAAGTAGGTATTTTCCTCTCCGGCTGCAGCGAACTTGGCTGTCGCTGAGCGCTCCTTAACGTCCTTATAGCCCTGCGCAACCTCGTGTGACGAAAGCGGAGTTCCGCAGCGCGGGCAGTAAGGCACGATCTTGTGCCCCTTATAAAGGAGTCCCTTTTCCCAAATCTGCTTTAATGCCCACCATTCCGATTCTATAAAGTTATTGTCGTAGGTGATGTACGGGTCGTCCATATCGGCCCAGAAGCCGACTGTTGACGAGAAGTCCTCCCACATTCCCTTGTACTTCCATACGCTTTCCTTACACTCATGAATGAACGGCTCAAGACCGTATTCCTCGATCTGCTCCTTGCCGTTGATGCCGAGCTTCTTTTCAACCTCAAGCTCAACCGGCAGCCCGTGCGTATCCCAGCCGGCCTTTCTTATGATCTTAGCGCCTTTCATTGTATGGTAGCGTGGGATCATATCCTTGATAACTCTTGTTAAAACATGACCGATATGCGGCTTGCCGTTTGCGGTCGGAGGACCGTCATAGAATGTGTAAACGGGTCCCTTCGCTCTTGTGTCAATACTTTTCCTGAATATGCTGTGATCCTTCCAGAACTGCTCTATCCTCTTTTCGCGCTCAACGAAATTAAGATTGGCGTCAACCTTCTGATAAGTGCTCATTGGTCTTTCCCTCCTGTAAAAAAATAAGCCTTGTCCTGATTAACCAAGACAAGGCCTTAAAATGCTTTGTTATACCACTTGTTTAATCTGCGTACTGTCATACGCGCTCCCGTAACGGCGGAAATCCCGGCGCGGCTTAATCACATAACGCTTTCAGCCTTGCAGCTCGGAAGTGATTTTCAGCGGATTTTACTTGCGTCCGGTCTTACACCGTCACCGGCTCGCTTTGCGCTTTCCTATCCGCTTACTGTCTTCGTCTGCGCTTTTAATTTGATTTTGCAAATATTATATTACAGTTTTATTTGGTTGTCAATAGCTTTTGCGAATAAATTTATTTTTCTTGAATTGCTCTCAATTGCCAAAGTCAATTCCGGTTTACAAGTCAGTAAAAATTTTGAAAATTTTTTTGGAAAATTTAAAA
>CAZOHJ010000062.1:0-5037 GCA_964579875.1 uncultured Lachnospiraceae bacterium
TTTCGCAAAAGTTTATAGTTTTGCGAGAACAGACTCAACAAACGGCTGATATCCGATATAGCGGCGCCTGTCCGCTATGTCGGTTTATATTTTATCACGCATTATTTTTTAATTGTCCGATTTGTTTCCGCTTTCACAAAAAAAGACCCGCAAAACGAGTCAAACCGTCCTGCGAGTTTTTAAATTATTTATTTTGTTCCTGCCTAAGCTCCCGAGTCTGCTTATTCAGATACTCCTGCTCCGCGTTGATATGCTCCTCTATAACATCGAGCCGCGCGTTATATTCCGCCTCAATTTCCTCATGCTCCGTGAGCCATTCACAGCCGTCCGGAAATACATTGGGATAGCTGTACAATCGTTCCTTAAAATACTCTGCGTTGTCTTTATCCATATTCACCGCCCAATCCATTGCTCCGTAAACCAGAAATACCTTCTCCAGCTCCAGCTTATTCGACTGCGCAGCGATAGAATGCGTCAATGCATCGGTATCCCCGCTTTCCGCAAACTGCTCCGCAATACCCGTCCAGCCCGCAAGCTCCGCCATGCTTGACGCCTGTGCGCTGAACAGATAATCATAATCCGTCCGCGGCAGATCCAGCTCATCCATGACCTCGTATTCCCGATCACCGAGCTGTGATTTTACTTCCGCGCCCGCCGTTGCCGCTTTGTCGCTTTCGGCGGCCGCATTTAAAAAGGCTTCCGTATTTTCCTCGTTCGGATCTCCGACACATTTTTCCGCCGCCTCCGCCGCGTTTTCATATGCCGTGAACACCTCGCCGTCCGCTTTGAACACCTGCTCAAAATCCGGAACGATCTTATCCCGAAACACCGCGCTTCTATCGGACGCGCAGCCTGTCAGCATCAGCGCGGACAAGCATACCGCTATTGATTTTTTCATGGGTTCCCTCCTTGTATAAGTCCTAATTTAACCTCCAGCGACCTTAAATTCAATTCAAGGCTGTTTATCGAGTTTTCCAAGTCCTTCGTCTTTATCTCCAACGCGTTATTGAAGCTTAAAACAATGTTCCCTCTGCCCTTCATAGCTTCCTTTATAACATCTCCGCCTCTGCCGCTGATCGTTCGCGTCAGCAGACACAAATTATATCCCATCAGCTTCTCATAATCCGCCAGATACGCTTTGTAATATTCCAATTCCTTTTCAATATCCGATTCGGTATATATCGACTCCGGTGACAGCGCGTATTCTAACCTTGCGAACATATCTCTCTGGAAGCTCCTGTGTTCGGCGGACATTGCAAGGATTTTTTCAACTCTTTCTATATCCAGTCCTCTGTAAGCCTTTTCGTGAAGATCTTTAAACCCTACCTCCGCAGCGCCGAGCTTGTCCAGCTTTTGCGCAATTTCTTTCAAAGTCTCCGTGCTTTCCTCCGCACTGTTTGCTTCAATCCGCTCTATCAGATTTTCCTCATTCACCGTCATCTGAGTTACATTATTGAGCGAATACGCCGTCACTGTCATAATCTCATAATTATTTTTATGTTCCTTTTTTCCTATCGGATGTGTTCCGGGCGCATAATAATAACCGAGCCCCGCTGCGGTTATGCTTGCCGACACCGCTGCCGCCGTGACCGGAACGCGTATTCCCAGCGCGGCTTTTCTGTACCGCTTCATATTTCGGCGATGCACTTTTTCAAGGTATTCCGCGAAATTCATATGCAGCGGATAATATGTGTTATTATCCTCCGTCATCAGCGCCGTATCACGTACAAGCGCTTCATAAAAAGCGGTGTTCATCCATTCGTCCGCATTCTTCGCACCGCCGAGAATATCCTTTACCCGCCCCGAATACGCTGTAAATTCACGCGAAAACGGATAGGATCTCATACGCTTGAAATCCTTCCGGCATACCTCTCGCACAGCTTTAAAATCAAGAGCTGTATGTTTTTTCGCGGCGGCGCACAATGCGGGAAACAGATGCTCCAGTATATATGCCAGTCTTAGCCGCCCCTGTGTATCCTCCGGCGCCGACTGCTTATGGGCTTCAAGGATGCTTTCAAGATAGCCGCTCATGACCTCTGCGCTTGTTGTTCCCGGCGAATAATGCTCTCCGCTTGCCTGAAATACCGTTTCCGTTTTCTCATACAGCGTCAGCATGAGCGGATTTGTCAGCAACCGCGCCAAATCCTCATCCTCAGGATACGCGACCGAATGACGAGCGAGATACGTCCTTATCTGTTCCCTGTCAAGCGGCAGCAGCGAAGCCCGTGTGAAATCTTTGAGATATTCCGTCAGCGTATCCGTCCGCGCCGAAACGGAAACCTTAACGCCGGGCATTTTTCCAAGCCCGTCTATCTCGCGAATGATATTTCCCTTATCCGTCGGTATTTCATTAAACCCGTCAAGCATAAGGCATAAAAACGGAGCGTCATTATTCATCAGCTCCGTCAGTCTCTGCACAGCGTCCGACACAGTCGATATGCCGCCGCCGAATTTTGACTTTGACACGATATACCTCTTGATAAAATCCGTGCGCCCGTCATATTGATAAAGCGGGATATAGAAATATACCGGCTCGTTCGGCTTGTACACTCGCGTATGCTCATGCCAAAGCTGCTTATACAGCGTTGTTTTTCCGATGCCGCCCTCACCCGTCATGACGGTATTTCCGAATCGAAACAGTCGAACGGAGGAGATTTTTTCTTCTTTTACAAGAAGGTCATTCTCCAAAATTTCCTTATTACAATCGCCGCATAACCTGTGGCTTATCTCCCACAGACTTGCGCGCGTAATTCCGATATTATTGATCCTGTCCTGTAATTCAAAGCAGGCTTCAAGCATTTCCGCTGCCGAATGAAAGCGCAAAGACGGCTTTGCTCTCAGCCCCTTTTCCAGTATTCCCAAAAGACAGCTTACCGCAGGCTGATTAATTCCTTCAAGCGTCTTTGAGCCCGCGAGCCGATCAGGGCTTGTCACAGCATATACAAATTCCTCGCCGCTTATGAGATACGCAAACACCGCGCATATTGAAAAAATATCTGCGGATTCCGATATTTCATCGTATCTGCCAAGCTTAAGCTCCGGTGCGGAATATGTCGGGTTCACGCCTATGCGTCCGATATTTTTGAAATCGTTGCTGCTGTTGTAATCGATCAGCAAGACCCTTTCCTCGCCGTTTGACGGCGACAGAATGATATTATCGGGACTGACGTCCAGATGCAGCAGCCTGTTTTCATGAAAGGTTTGAACCGCATACAAAAGCTTCACAATGATTTGCACAATGTCCGGCAGACTCCGCAGTTCTGCGCTTCTCTGCCTGAGCGTGGAAACGGAATTTAATCCCAGTATAGAATATATCGTATTGCCGCTTTCAAAGGAATTGAAATTCATTCCGATACTATCAGGGCTTTTTTCGAGGATTTTAAGATGAAGCTCATTCCCGCGCAGAAAGCTTTGACGCTGACGCGTGAAAAATTCCGCCGCCGATTTGTCGCAGCAAACGCGGCCATTGGGATCGCGGTAAATTTTATTTGTCGGGTGATAGGGAAAAAGCTCCTTTACTATACACCGGTGCACACCGCCCGGAACGGCGGAATCGTTATATTCCGCTTTGTATACCAACGCATTGCCTCCGCGCCCAAGCAGCTCCGCAATGCGAAGCCGTATTCCGTTGTGAACGATCACACTGCCGTTTTTGAGCGGCTGTCTTTGATCACGCATAGCCCTTCTCCTTACAGCTTCATCACGAGCTTATTCACGGTTTTCCTCAAATATACGTTCTGTCAACGCTTTCATTTCGCCGTGTATCTCATCGCTGTTGTTCATTTTTACTGCATACAGCGCCGCCCAGTCAAATACATTCCGAGGATCCGGCGGTGACATTCCACAGTCTGTAAGCATAATGCACAGCCTTTCGTAATGCTCGCCGAACCGCTCCGCCGGTGACAGCTTGTCATTGTATACAAAATCATATTTCACATCGGGCGCTATCCCCTCCGTGATCAGATACAAAAGAATCAGCGTCTTGCGGCTTACATCCTCTTTTCTGTTCATCATATTTTTGATATTGGTCGCCGAGGGCCAATATTTCTTTATCATTTTCTGTATATATGTATAGCTACCCGTTGCAGAATTTGACGGGACATCCATGCGTATATATTCCCGCAGCAGCCGATCATACGAAATTTCCGACGACCCGTTCGGATCGCTGTCATCATCGGGGCTTTTCAGGCATTTTATAAAGGTTGTGAAATATTTGTATGCCGTGTTGCGAAGCGAGCCGAGCTTGTCGATATTATCCGTGTAAAACTGCCGAAATTCATCAACAGATGTAATACCGTTAAATTCGGTAAGCAGTTCACTCGTAAACACCTGAGCCTCGCTTGGATGCTCCGGCAGTTTTGGCAGCGAGTCGTATAAGCTCACCGCATCGGGATAGCTCATTCCCGTTCTGAGCGCAAAGGCATATGTAAGCTCACGGGGATCGCGCAAGTGGAAACCGCCGTTTGTGCAATAGCTCAGGAACTCCTGTGCTTTTTCCTCGCTGAGTCTCAGCGCAAAGCAAAGCTGAAAATATGTTTCTCTGTCGGACGGCTCATATTGACCGGAAATCCAGCCGCGCACCTTTCTTGAAATGCTGTCACGGCTCATTCGCGGTGAATATTCGCATAACGCATCCGTCAGCGTCTTTTTTATATTTGGGGTATCCGCAAACTGCCTAAGCGTTTCGCCAAAGCTGCGCCAAGGCAAAGCGTTACTCATATACTCGAACGCCTCATCCGACGTCATATATATGTCGGCAATGCGGTTGTATTCATTTTGCGACGTCAGTGTTAATTCCATATGAACCTCCTTTTCCGGTTTGTCAAGTTATATTGGTATTTTAGCATACTTTCATAATAATTGCAATTCTTTGAATAAAACTTAACGCAAATTTTTTGCTGAAAATCTAAAATTATTGTTGACAAATCTTAAAGATTATGGTATTATATTTGTTGTGTTCAGGAGAACACCTGATGCGTCCTTAGCTCAGCTGGATAGAGTGACTGGCTACGAACCAGTAGGTCGGGGGTTCGAATC
>CAZOHJ010000063.1:0-4526 GCA_964579875.1 uncultured Lachnospiraceae bacterium
ACGGAGACCTATGAAAACCGTGTGTTTTATGTAACAGATGTTACTGCCGGAGCTGGTGATATTTATAAAGCGTATGATTAAGAAAAATCCCGTCCCGGAAATAACCGGGGCGGGATCTTTTTTAATTATGAATTAAACAAGATTGAACTGCTTCTCACAGTCAGCTGTGATTTCTTCGATAAGCTTGTTTGCCTCATCAACCGTGTCAGCGTTTGTTCCGAGATAAAGCTTGATCTTCGGCTCTGTGCCTGACGGACGTACTATAAAGTAGGTCTTGCCGTCCTCAAGGTCATAACGGAGCACGTTAGCCTTCGGAAGCTCTGTGTTATCGGGAAGGATAACTGTTGACTCCTTATAGTCTGTGGTCTTTACGACCTTCATGCCGTTAACAACGGTCGGCGGATTTTCACGGAGACCGGAGAGTATTCCCGCCATCTTCTCCATACCGTCCTTACCCGGCATTGTATACGACATAGTCTTTTCAACATATGTGCCGTGCTTTGCGTAGATATCCTGGAGCGCCTCATAGAGCGACTTGCCCTTTGTCTTGTAGTATGCCGCCATTTCAGCGATAAGCATTGAAGCAACAACACCATCCTTATCGCGCGCATGGTTGCCCACAAGGTAGCCGTAGCTTTCCTCGAAACCGATAAGGTATGTATAGTTCTTCTTTATGCTAAAGTCCGTCATCTTTTCACCGATGTACTTGAAGCCTGTGAGAACGCTCATGCATTCTGCGCCGTAGGATCTGGCGATCGCAGCCGCAAGCTCCGTTGTAACGATGGTCTTTATAACTATACCGTTTGAAGGGAGAGTACCCTGCTCCTGCTTTGAGCGGAGAATGTAGTCAACGAGCAGCGCGCCTGTCTGGTTGCCCGTAAGCGTTCTGTATTCGCCCTCGGCGTCGCGCACAACGATACCCACGCGGTCGCAGTCCGGATCCGTGCCGAAGATAACGTCAACGTCGTTTTCCTTAGCCATCTTGATCGCGATCGCGAAGCCTTCCTTATTCTCCGGGTTCGGCGACTTGACTGTCGGGAAGCTGCCGTCGGGAGTGTCCTGCTCCTTAACAACAAGCACGTTCTTAAATCCTATTCTCTTTAAGATCTCCTTAACAGGACGCGAGCCTGTACCATGGAACGGCGTGTAGATAAGCTTGAAGGTATCCGCGACAGCCTTTACAGCCTCGGGGTTGCACTGCTGTGTCTGAACGACCTGCAGGAACTTCTCATTAAGCTCCGGCCCGACAATTTCAACCATGCCGGACTTGATTTCCTCGTCAAGATCAGCATACTCAACAGCGAATATGTCGATCGAGTCCATAGCGTCGATAACTGTCTGAACAGCCTCCGGAGGAAGCTGACCGCCGTCCGGACCGTATACCTTATAGCCGTTATATTCCTTCGGGTTATGTGAAGCCGTGATCATAACGCCTGCCGCGCAGCCCAGCTCTCTGATCCCGAACGAGCATTCCGGTACCGAATGCACGGTATCAAAAAGATAAACCTTAATTCCTTCCTTGGCAAGTACCTTAGCCGTTTCCTCCGCAAATTCTCTTGACATGATACGCGTGTCATAGCTTATGAGAACGCCCTTCTTCATTGCATCGGCGCCTTCCTTTTTAACGTAAGCCGCAACGCCGTAGCTTGCCTGTCGTACATTATAAATATTTATTCTGTTTGTACCCATGCCGAGAACGCCTCTCATTCCGGCAGTGCCGAATTCAAGACCGCGGTAAAAACGATCCTCAAGCTCCTTTACATCCTTTGCGACCTCCTTAAGCTCGTCTTTTTCAGCCGCGCTGAGAATATCAGCGTCAAGCCATTTTTCGTAGCTTTCCATATAACCCATGAAAATCAACCTCCGTAAATAAAATTTGTTATATACATTATATAACATTTTTGCCTGAAATTCAACCGATAAATCAGATTTTTTTATAGAATTTTTATTAAAATACAGACGGCTCTTACAATAAACGCGCATACCCATGCTATAGCGCACTGACCTATCACAACACAAGCTGCGCCCTTAGAGCCTATTTCACGTCTGATAGCGGCAATTGCCGCGACACAGGGCGTGTAAAGCAGACAGAATACCAGAAGCGCCGCCGCCGATACCGGAGATATTGCCGTAAGCAGAGACTCCGTGCTGCCGAAGAGGACGGAGAGAGTGGAAACAACGCTTTCCTTGGCAATAAAGCCCGCGATAAGCGAGGTTGAGATCCTCCAGTCTCCGAAGCCGAGCGGTCTGAATACAGGGGAGATCATTCCGGCGATCGAGGCAAGAATGCTTGACTGCGTGTCCTCGACCACGTTGAGATGAAAGTCGAAGGTCTGCAAAAACCAGACGACAATAGCCGCAAGGAATATTACCGTAAAAGCTCTTTGCATAAAGTCCTTTGCTTTATCCCACAGTAGCTGAAACACGTTCTTTGCTCCGGGCATACGGTAGTTGGGCAGCTCCATAACGAACGGGACAGCCTCGCCCTTAAATCCCGTGTTTTTCGCTATAAGCGCCGCAAGGATCCCCGTTAGTATCCCGATAAGATACAGCGAGACCATAACAAGACCGCCGTGCCGCGGAAAAAATGCCGCCGTGAAAAATGCGTATATGGGCAGCTTTGCCGTACAGCTCATGAACGGTGTGAGCAGTATTGTCATTTTTCTGTCGCGGTCTGACGGGAGAGTACGGCTTGCCATAACTCCGGGAACGGTGCAGCCGAAGCCTATAAGCATCGGAACAATGCTGCGCCCCGAAAGCCCTATCTTACGCAGCAGCTTATCCATGACAAACGCGATACGCGCCATATAGCCGCTGTCCTCCAAAAGGGAGAGGAAGAAGAACAGCGTAACGATGATCGGCACAAAGCTCAGCACGCTTCCTACTCCGTTGAATATTCCGTCAATTATTAGCGAATGAAGAACCGCGTTTATGTTTATCGCGGAAAGCTCCTCATCCGCCAGAACCGTAAGGCGGTCTATACCTGCCTCAAGCAGACTCTGAAGCCATGCGCCTATCACATTAAAGGTCAGCATAAATACCGCTGCCATAATAAGTATAAATACCGGAATTGCCGTATACTTTCCCGTAAGTATCTTGTCTATCCTGCGGCTGCGCTCATGCTCTTTGCTTTCGCGCGGACGTACGACTGTTTTATCACACACCTTCCGGATAAATGAGAAACGCATATCCGCGATAGCCGCGGCTCTGTCGAGTCCCCGCTCCTTCTCCATAAGGCATATGATACGCTCGATCATTTCAAGCTCGTCATCCGTGAGCTTTAATGCGTCTGCCGTAAGCTTATCGCCCTCAACAAGCTTGGAGGCGGCAAAGCGCACGGGAATACGCGCCGCCTTTGCGTGATCCTCTATAAGATGCATTATTCCGTGCAGACAGCGGTGAACCGCGCCGTTGTGGTCATTTTTATCGCAGAAATCGGTTCTTCCCGGACATTCCCGGTACTGTGCAACGTGGAGGGCGTGGCGGACAAGCTCGTCAACGCCCTCATTTTTTGCGGCGGAAATCGGAATGACGGGAATGCCGAGCATTTCCTCCATCTCGTTTATATGTATCGAACCGCCGTTGCCGCGCACCTCATCCATCATATTAAGCGCAAGCACCATAGGCGTGTCAAGCTCCATAAGCTGCATTGTGAGGTAGAGATTACGCTCTATGTTTGTGGCGTCAGCTATGTTTATTATGCCGGTGGGCTTGTCGTTTATTATGAACCGCCTTGACACGATTTCTTCACTGCTGTAGGGAGATAACGAGTAGATCCCCGGAAGATCCGTTACGAGGGTTCCGGGACGCCCCTTTATCGTTCCTACCTTGCGGTCAACGGTAACGCCGGGAAAATTGCCGACGTGCTGATTGGCTCCGGTAAGCTGGTTGAAAAGCGTTGTCTTTCCGCAGTTCTGATTGCCCGCGAGGGCAAAGGTGAGCTGTGATCCCTTAGGCAGGGGATTTTCGGTTGCCTTAACGTGATAAATCCCGTCTTCTCCAAGCCCGGGATGACTGTGCTTATCCGTCCCCGGCGGTTCGCGGAAATTTCCTGAGGGCAATCCGTCTGTAATTGTGGATTCGTCAATTTCTATCCTTGCGGCGTCATCAAGCCTTAACGTAAGCTCATAGCTATGTATTCTCAGCTCCATAGGATCGCCCATGGGCGCGTATTTCATAAGTGTTACCGTAGTTCCGGGAATAACGCCCATATCGAGAAAATGCTGCCGTAACGCGCCGTCGCCGCCTACCGAGGCGATCACCGCGCTTTTTCCTATATCAAGCTCCTTTAGCGTCATAGTTCAAAGCACTCCTTTGTTATATATAAAAACATATATATTATAACGATATATGAAGTAATTTGTCAATAGAAATACGTAAAATACAGATAAAATCAGCAAATATTGATATAATCCCCTTAGAGTAGACACATGAAATAACAAAAGTATTTCAAGACTACTTTAAGGGGGTTTTTCTATGGGCAGGAAATCAAAATATCCATTTGAATTAAAATTACAGGTTGTTCA
>CAZOHJ010000064.1:0-4436 GCA_964579875.1 uncultured Lachnospiraceae bacterium
TTGAAACAAAAAAACAGCTTATTGCTTCAATAAAGTCATCCGATGAAAATGACCGCGCAATTGACATATTAATGATCGCTAAGTACTTAGAAAAGATTGGTGACCACGCCAACAATATTGCAGAATGGGTCGCATTCTCAATAACCGGCGGTCACAGGGAGTAATATTCTCCTACTTTCTTTAACGGTCCCCGCATTCCACCTGCGGGGGCTGCTTTTTCCTATTTGCAATAAGTTTTTATAATGATATTCATATCAATTCTTCTGTTGTTTTTCATATACAATAGACTTTTGCCAATAGTATTTTTTACGCCACTCGGACGGCGAGGCGTTGAAATATCTGTGGAATACCTTATTAAATATATGATAATCGGAGTAGCCTACGCTTTGTGCCGCCTCGCCGATAGATATGTTCGTATTTTTCAAATATTGCGCGGCGGCGGTTACTTTCATTGAAGTAATATATTGCTGCGGACTTATGTTTTTATATTCTTTAAATAACCGGCTCAGATAGCTGCGGTTAATTCCTACATATTCGGATATATCGTTTACAGTAATTTTTTTGTGAATATTGTTTTTTATATACCGTTCTGCCATTTGCACATAGTCCTGTGACCGGATTTGCGAGTTATCGGCTGAGTTTTGATTAAGCGCGGCAATAACTGCCCAAAATTTTTCCATCGCGGCTTCAAACGGGATATTTCCGCAATCTATAAACTCCTTAAACTTTTTCCCTATTACTGCGTCATCATAATCCGAAATCACAGGCTTCGAAAATGCGGAAAGAATACGCTCGGACATACTTCCGTTAAATTCGATCCAGCAATAGAGCCACGGATTTTCCGAGTCAGACTCATAATACGCAAGAAAATTAGGCTTTATAAGAAATATTTCCCCGGGACGTATTGTATATTCAATGTCACCTATGCGCAAGATTCCGCAGCCGGAGTAAACATAGTGCAGAATATAGTTGCTGCGTACACATGGCCCGAACCCGTAACCGGGTTTGCACTGTTCCTCACCGTACAGAATAGGGTATATGTCGGTTGGGACGTAGGTTGTGGAAAGATAGTAGTTCTTGAAAAAATAATCCATTACAGAACACCTCAATATAAACTTTTGTTTTTATAATATCACATATAAACACATATTGTCAACACAGAAGCATGTACAAAATCAGAAATTATATGTTATAATAATATTACATTATACATATTCGAGGAGGTAGGAATATGAAAGTAAAACGCTTTATAAGCGCGGTCTTGGCGGCTGTGACAGCTGCGTCATGTTCATTCGTTGTATATGCCGACGGCACAATAACCTCGCTTGCCGAACTGAAAACGGCATTTGCGGCAGCGGGTACTTATACGATTGACAGTGATTTCAGCGTCACAAACAGCGGTATCACCGCAAGCGTAACTATTGACGGCGGCAGCCATACGCTTACAAGCACACAGACAAACGCGGATTCCACGATTTTCCAAAACGAGAATGTAAATTCGATATTGAAAAATCTGACAATCAACGGCAGCTCAAAGACTGACGTCGGAATATGGGAAGGCGCGGGAAGCATGACCATATCCGATTCGACAATTCAAAACTACAGCGTTACAGCCTCCGGACGGCGCGCAGCGATAAGCTCCGGTTCGTCCGGCTCCGGAAAACAGGGTAATCTGACGCTTAACAATGTAAAACTTGTCAATAATTCGGAGTTTGATATAACTGTAGCCGATGCGGCGACGGTGAATATCAACGAGGGAACGGAGCTTGAAAAGCTGCGTCTGCAGTCGAATACGTGCAAGCTGAATATCGGTGACAACTGGACAGGTGAATTTGAAATCACAATGGATTCTCCCGCTTCGGCGGAGCTTGGCACAGTAGGCAGCGGCGCGGACGTTTCGGGTATTACCGTAAGCGGCAGCGGCGGCTACTATGTCGAGAATGACAATGGCAAGCTCGTTATCCAAAACGATAACGGAGCCGAGCTGCATTTTGATATGAATCAGCGTGAATTGCTGTACAAAGGCTCAACGGGATTTTTATACGGGGTTGCGGAGCCGAACGTTCCGACGATTGACTTATTGCAGGGATTACAGCCGGCGACAATGGTGCAGAAGGCTTTCGGCGGACTGCAGCATCCGACGGGCGACGCGGTAAGAGTACGGTCGGCGCTTGATGCGGCGGGCGCAAAGTCAATACAGGTATATTTGCAGGATATTTACCTTGAATGGCCGTATGACGCTCCGTACGCATCGGACGGCTCGCTTGATGTTGACGCCTATACAAAAACCTGTGAGAAAATCCTTTACGGCATGATTTGCGACAAAGCAGACGCGGACGGCACAGGCGCGTTTTTAGGCAGTGACGGAAATTATTATGTATTAAATGAAGAAGAAGCCGCTAAATACAGCTATGTTCTGTTCAACGAGCCGGACAACATTTGGTTCGGAAGCAGCGGCAGCAATCTGACGGCTCTTGAGGCTGCGTGGAAGCAGGTGTACGAGGCGGTACACGCGATTGATCCGAATGCGAGGTGCGCCGGCCCGAACTTTGCCGGATATAATAAAACAAGCTACAATAACTTTTTATCGTACTGTAAAAACAACGATTGTCTGCCGGAGCTGATTTCATGGCATGAGCTCGGCGACAGCTCCATGACTTCGTTTTTCGGTAATTACGATGAGATCAAGGCGATGGCGGAAGCATATTACCCTGCCGACGAGCAGCCGGAGCTTTTGGTAAACGAGTACGCGCGTCATCGCGACATAGCCACATCCGGCGGGCTTGTTAAGTGGCTCGCGATGTTCGAGGATAAAGATATGGACGGCTGTCTGGCATACTGGGGTATGGCAAATTCGCTTAACGAAGTGGCGGCAGACCAAAATAGTCCTTCGTCCACATGGTGGGTATATCACTGGTACGCACAGATGACCGGTAAGCAGATACCTCTTACTTCTCCGGCGTTTGCGAACACGCGTTTCTACGGTCTGACCGCATATGATGAAGATATTCAGATGGCATATGTTCTTTTCGGCGGCAGCGAGGAAAAACACGGAAAGGAAACGGTTTATCTTGATAATATGGATAAAACCGCGCTTGTCGGCAAGAACGGCGCGGTCAGCGCAAAGGTTTACGGCGTAAGCTTTTCGGGACAGCACGGCTCGAATTACAAGCCGGAGGTTGTGTTTGACGGCGTGGTTAACGTGACGGATAACACGTTAAAGCTACAGACAACCGATACAGATGAAATGGACGCGTTCTTTGCGATAGTTACTCCGACAGATGATGTAGGCGCAGCTATGCAGGATGTGAAGATTTCAACGCTTTCCTATGAAGCGGAGGATGCTAAGCTGCTTAACGGCGCAACGGCTTACACACAGTCGGGCTGGTCTACATGGGCAGCGTCCGGCAGAGGCGATGTGGGCAGCATCAAGAAGGACGGCGCCGGAGTAGAGTTTACGGTTAATGTCCCCGAGGACGGAACGTATGATTTGGCGCTGTTTTATTCACTGCAGGCTCCGTATGTAAATCCGCAGACCTTGGAGCCCGACGCGAACGGACAAAACCGCGGCATAGGTCAGGTTCTGCCGTTCGGTATGCAGGTGGACGGCGGCGATGTTGAAACGATCTATCTTGATTCCACGATTACATGGAGCTATCGCAGACATTATAATAAGGACGTTTATCTGACAGCAGGCGAGCATACCATAACCTTTACGCATATAAACGGCGACGAGAGCAACAAAGGTAATTTAGAGCTTTCCGCAACGGTTGACAAGATTGATCTCGATTTAGTTGATGCTGACACACGTTATGATTTTGAAATAGACTTAACGGAAATGAAGTCATTCAAAAACGGCGATACATATGAGGTTACGGCAGTCGCGCCTGCGGCGGGATATTACAACGTAACGGGCGACAATGATAACTTTACGCTGACGCGTCAGAGCGTGGACTATGCGGCAGACGCGGAGTCGTATTCGCTTGTTTGCACATATGATGTACCTGTTTCAAAAACAGTTTATCTTTCGCAGGGCGCGAACACAATCGGTGTAACGGGAAGCGCGTCGATGCTTAATTTCGATTATGATGCGGATAAGACAAAACAGAGCAGCGCAGCGATAAACGCCGGCGATATCGCAATACACGGTACAAACGCGTATTATAAGGAAAACGCATATTCCGCAAGCGGTAAGGTTATAACCGAGCTTGGAATAGGTCAGAACGCCGATGAGAACGACAAGGGCGAGGATAATTATATAGAGCTTAACGTAAACGCAGAGGACGCGGGTGTGTACAATATCGCAATCAGCTACGCAAACGACGAGCCTGCGCCTGTAATGCTCAAGAGCAGCGGAGAAACATATGTACATCCGTATAACATTGACCTTGTAGAGCGCTACGCTCAGATTAAGGTAAACGGCAGCGAGCCGGAAA
>CAZOHJ010000065.1:0-4101 GCA_964579875.1 uncultured Lachnospiraceae bacterium
CTGATTACAAATCAGCTGCTCTACCAATTGAGCTACACCAGCATGAATATTAAGTCGAATTATGGTGGGAGTTACAGGGCTCGAACCTGTGACCCTCTGCTTGTAGGGCAGATGCTCTCCCAGCTGAGCTAAACTCCCTTATCCAAACGACTCGATTAGTATACCATATATAAAACGATTTGTCAAGGCTTTTTCTGAAAAAAATTTGGCAAGACCTTCATAAATGACAATCTAACCGTGATTGATTATATGCTAACTAAATGACATTGATACCTGAATAGCAACTCGTGTCTTTCATTTTTTACTTGTTTATTACATTTCATATCAAAACTTTACATGAGATTCTAAACTTTTACATTCCCATGAATACTTTTTGAAATACTTTATTGTATAATACATTACAGCAGCCAATAAGTCCGGCTGAAATATCTGTATTCACATAACAGAATAAAAGAAAAGAGGAAATCAAAATGACAACAAAAAACATAGCTTTATCATTATCGGCAGTTCTCGCAATCGCGGCTTTATCAGGCTGCACAGGCACAGAAACCGGCTCGGAGATCAATTCAGCGTCGGGCTTCGATTCAAGCCGCGAGATCACAGTTGTATCACGCGAGGACGGTTCAGGCACAAGGGGCGCGTTCATTGAGCTTTTCAAAATTGAACAGAAGGATGATGCGGGAAACAAAATTGACACAACAACGGAAGAAGCGATCATCGCAAACAAGACAGATGTAATGCTTACTAATGTATCCGGTGATGAATATGCTGTCGGTTACGTTTCACTCGGCTCACTCAACGACAAGGTAAAGGCTCTTAAAATTGACGGCGCGGAGGCTAACGCGGACAACGTAAAAAACGGTGCATATAAGGTTTCAAGACCGTTCAATATCGCAATTAAGGGAGAGGTTTCAGACGTTGCTCAGGACTTCATTGACTTCATTCTCAGCGCGGAGGGTCAGGAGACTGCCGCAGACGGCTATATTGCCATTGACGACAGCGCGGAGCCGTACGCGGGAGAAAAGCCGGCAGGCAAGGTTGTCGCGGCGGGGTCATCATCGGTTTCACCGCTTATGGAAAAGCTCAAGGAGGCATATATCGCTGTCAACCCGAATGCCGAAATAGAGATCCAGACAAACGACTCAACATCAGGAATGAACGGAGCAATTGAGGGCACCTGTGACATCGGTATGGCGTCGCGCGACCTTAATGCTTCAGAAGCTGAAACGCTTACAAGCATCCCGATCTGCCTTGACGGTATCGCGGTTATCGTGAACAGTGAAAATCCGATAGATGAGCTTACATCAGAAAACGTTAAGGATATATTCACAGGCACAATCACAGCATGGAGTGAAATAGAATAACGATGAAAAATATACTCGAAAAAGGAATGCGCATAATCTTCTTTACCGCGGCGATCGCGTCCATCATTGCAGTATTCCTTATATGCCTGTTTCTTTTTGCAAACGGCGTCCCGGCGATCGGAAAAATAGGTGTATTCAGCTTTCTTCTCGGCACAAAGTGGTCGCCTGCGAATGTGCCCGCCTCATTCGGTATATTCCCGATGATTTTAGGCAGTATATATGTTACTGCCGGAGCTGTCATTACAGGCGTGCCGATAGGTATTCTCACATCGGTATTTATGGCTGAATACTGCCCTAAGGGGATATATAAGGTATTAAAGCCCGCAACCGAGCTGCTTGCAGGTATTCCGTCAGTCGTATACGGTTTCTTTGGGCTTGTTGTAATCGTTCCGATAATCCGTTCGGTTTTCGGCGGCACAGGAAACAGCATCCTCGTCGCTTCGATCCTGCTGGGAATTATGATCCTCCCCACCATCATAGGCGTCAGCGAATCGGCGATAAGAAGTGTTCCCCGGAGCTACTATGAGGGTTCTCTCGCGCTTGGCGCAACACATGAAAGAACAATTTTCAGAGTTATCCTGCCCGCCGCAAGGTCAGGTATAATGGCGGGCATCGTTCTCGGAATAGGCCGCGCGATCGGTGAAACCATGGCGGTTATCATGGTTGCCGGGAACCAGGCAAGAATGCCGGCAGGATTATTAAAGGGTATAAGAACTCTCACGGCAAACATTGTTATCGAGATGGGCTATGCCGCGGAGCTGCACCGGGAGGCGCTTATCGCAACAGGTGTTGTCCTGTTCGTGTTCATACTCATTATAAACGTCACCTCAATACTTATCAGAAGAAAGGGGAAAGAATGATGGCGGACGAAAAGGAAAACCGTATGACCGACGCAGGAGGAATAACAGGAATAAACACTGTTACTCTTGCCGATAAAATGCACTCATACTTAAGAAAACCCGGCTCAATGTCAGCTATGCTGCTTGTAATGCTTGCGGCGGCTTTCACCTTTGCCGCGCTTATATTTATCATATGCTATATACTGATAAGAGGTGTTCCCCACCTCACTCCGTCACTGTTCGCATGGAGCTACAATACCGAAAGCGTGTCTATGCTCCCTTCAATTATCAATACGGTAATAATGACGGTTATCTCGCTTATCATAGCGATCCCGCTCGGATTGTTTACGGCGATCTACCTTGTTGAATACTCAGGGAAAAGCAATTCAAAAATTGTCCAGATTATAAGGATTACAACAGAAACACTTTCCGGTATTCCTTCAATTATATATGGTTTGTTCGGTATGCTGTTCTTTGTAACCTACCTTAAATGGGGTTATTCAATACTCGCGGGCGCTCTCACCATGTCGATCATGGTTCTGCCCCTTATCATGAGAACAGCCGAAGAGGCGCTCCTTGCGGTTTCGAACTCGTTCAGAGAGGCCAGCTTCGGGCTGGGCGCGGGAAAGCTCCGGACAATATTCAGAATCGTGCTGCCCGCCGCAATGCCCGGTATTTCGTCCGGCATAATCCTTGCGATAGGAAGAATAGTAGGGGAAACGGCGGCTCTTATGTACACATCCGGCACCGTCGCGAACATTCCTTCCGGTCTTATGTCCTCGGGACGCACGCTTGCGCTTCATATGTATGCGCTGTCAAGTGAGGGACTTTACGAAAATCAGGCCTATGCTACTGCGGTCGTGCTGCTCGTTCTCGTACTGATGATCAATACATTGTCCTCATTTATTGCGCGAAAGCTTACCAAATCATAATTTTTGAAAGGATCAAATAAATGGCTATATTAACTAACGTCCCTAAATTCACGGTTAAGGACATGAATCTATATTACGGCAATTTCCAAGCCTTAAAGGATATTAACATGGATATTCCCGCCAATAAAATCACCGCTTTTATCGGGCCTTCCGGCTGCGGTAAATCGACCTTTCTGAAGTCGCTCAACAGAATGAATGACCTTATTGAGGGCTGTAAAATAACAGGCGATATAAGGCTTGACGGAACGGACGTCTACTGTCAGATCGACGTAAACCTTCTGCGCAGGCGAGTAGGCATGGTATTCCAGAAGCCTAACCCTTTCCCTATGAGCATATATGACAACATTGCCTACGGGCCGCGTACTCACGGCATTCATTCAAAGTCAAGGCTTGACGAAATTGTGGAAGCCTCACTACGCGGCGCCGCTATATGGGATGAGGTCAAGGATAACCTAAAAAAGAGCGCCCTCGCGATGTCCGGCGGTCAGCAGCAGAGACTGTGCATTGCGAGAGCAATGGCAGTCGAACCGGAGGTTCTGCTTATGGATGAGCCTACCTCGGCGCTTGACCCTATATCCACCTCAAAGATAGAGGATCTTGTAACGGAGCTGAAGGAAAAATTCACGATCATCATGGTAACACATAATATGCAGCAGGCGGCGAGAGTTTCAGACAGAACCGCATTCTTCCTCCTCGGTGAGGTTATAGAATACGATGATACGGAAAAGCTGTTCAGTATTCCGTCCGATAAGCGTACAGAAGAATATATCACCGGAAGATTTGGTTAATTTTATGGCTGTATTTATCGCTTACAGCCATCGGAGAGCCCGGAAAGGACGCTTTTATCAGAAAGGATCTTGAGCTTGCTTATGCTGTCGCAAAGGCGGATGAAAAAGTCGATAACCTCTTTATTGAAACAAAAAAACAGCTTATTGCTTCAATAAAGTCATCCGATGAAAATGACCG
>CAZOHJ010000066.1:0-1982 GCA_964579875.1 uncultured Lachnospiraceae bacterium
GGGAACAATAAAACATCGCGGATCGCGGGCGAGTCTGTAAGGAGCATGCACATACGGTCGATACCGAAGCCGATACCGCCTGTCGGAGGCATACCTATTTCAAGGGCATTCATGAAGTCCTCGTCTGTTGTATTGGCTTCCTCGTCGCCCTGCGCAAGCGCTTCCTCCTGCGCTTTAAAACGCTCTCTCTGGTCAATCGGGTCGTTAAGCTCCGAATATGCGTTTGCCATTTCCCATCCGTTCATGAAAAACTCGAAGCGCTCAACATATTCAGGATTTTCCGGCTTCTTCTTTGTAAGCGGGGAAATTTCAATAGGATGATCCATTACAAAGGTGGGCTGTATAAGATGCTCCTCCGCATATTCCTCAAAGAACAGGTTAAGAATATCACCCTTCTTGTGCCTTTCCTCATACTCAATGTGGCGCTCCTTTGCCGCTGCACGGGCCTCTTCAAGTGTATGAATCTCGTTAAAGTCTACGCCCGAATACTTCTTTACGGCATCAACCATTGTTATACGCTCAAACGGCTTGCTTAGATCCATTTCTATGCCGTTATAGGTGATAGTTGTTGTGCCAAGGACCTCCTGCGCCACATGACGGTAAAGCTCTTCCGTAAGATCCATCATGCCGTGATAATCTGTGTATGCCTGATACAGCTCCATAAGAGTAAATTCAGGATTGTGACGCGTGTCAAGACCCTCGTTTCTGAATACCCGTCCTATTTCATAAACGCGCTCAAAGCCGCCTACAATAAGTCTCTTAAGATACAGCTCAAGGGATATGCGGAGCTTGAAATCCTCGTCAAGAGCGTTGAAGTGCGTTTCAAAAGGTCTCGCGGACGCTCCTCCGGCATTTGAAACGAGCATAGGCGTTTCCACCTCTAAGAAATCACGTTCATTAAGATAGCTTCTGATTGCGGCTATGATCCTTGAACGGTTGATGAATGTCTTTTTAACCTCACTGTTCATGATAAGGTCAACGTATCTCTGACGGTATCTTGTGTCGGTATCGCTCAGACCATGGAACTTCTCCGGCAAGGGACGGAGCGATTTTGACAAAAGCGTTGACTTTATAACTCTTATCGAAATCTCACCGGACTCCGTTGTGAAAACGGTGCCCGTAACACCGATAATATCGCCTATATCAAGCTTTTTAAAGCTCTTGTAATCATCATCGCCGAGAATGTCGCGCTTAGCGAAAACCTGAATCTGACCGTCACGGTCGGCAAGGTGGCCGAAGCTTACCTTACCCATATTGCGCTTTGACATAAGCCGGCCTGCGATAGTGACCTCTTTGCCCTCGAACTCCGCATAGTTTTCCTTTATATTTTCAGCGTTGTTGTCACGCTCGAATTTCGTGATCTGAAACGGGTCATTGCCCGCGTCAACATATTCCGCGAGCTTGTCTCTGCGGTTCTTAAGTATCTGCTTAAGTCTTGAACTGTCCTGCTGTTCCATTAAATATAGATCCCCTTTCAAAAATAATTTTCCAAAAATAAGTATTATAAGCAACATTATCTATTATACAACATTTATTAATATATTACAATGGTTATTTTAACGAATTTTTGTATTGCGTTTTTGGGAGAATTGATGTATAATTCCAAGTCGGAAGTTTGACAGTTGTAGAAAATCGGAAGTTTGACAGTTGTAGAAAATCATTCGTCACAATAAACAAAGCAACCGAGCCAATTTTGGCTATTTTTTTATGTCAAATTTTCATTTAGGTATTATGCTCTGTTGTAATCTGTGATATAATATATATGGGTGATGTGCTATGTATTTATATCCACTCTCTCCGTTTAAATATGCTTGAACAACTTTTTTCTTAAACTCATAACTGTATTTTGCCATAAAAAACCGACCTCCCTATCGTTAGATTTTTTGGTCTAACTTTTTTGGGGTGGGGGTCGGTTCATTTCGATTGTTCTGAATTGTTTTATTAAATTTTAACTTACAGATAAATTATTATGACCGATGGAT